>OY969114.1:0-776853 GCA_963698035.1 uncultured Microcaldota archaeon
ACCCCCCCATCTCCAGATGTCAGGATAGGTATAAATATCTGGGAAAATGTCCATCATGATTATAGTTGAGCTATGCGCAGGAAAAACGGAGGGTAGTAGGCCAAGCCGACGTAAAAAAATAGTGGTATCTTGATTTTGACGGAGTTTTAATAAAAGAGAAATCGTCTTGGTCATCCATGAAAAGAATACACAACATTCCTGAGGTATACCCTCTTTTCAGAAGAGGTAAAATAAGTCTTCAGGAGTCACTGAGCTTCCTTGAATCTGCGGCGAAAGATGTAGGGCTATGCCGTTCCGACTTTGTTAGCGCCGCAAACACGGCCCCGTTAGAGGACCATGCATCTGAGGTGGTCGAGAGCTGAATGCCGAAGGCGTAGGTCTTGACATAGCCACGTTTTCTCCCACCATATACGCAAGAGTTGTTGCGAATAGAATTCACCCCCGGGCATTTTTAAGGCCGGTTATCTCCGTCGGCCCAGTTCCCATGAATGTTTATGGCAGAACTACGGTTTTTGATTCGCAAGGTCAATATGTTAGCACATACGCGTATCCGAATGGCGCTGGCCAGCCTTGGGAAAACCAAAGAGATCTCAACAAAAAGATAGTGCTAGATACTATAGCAGCAAGATGGAGGATAGAAAGCGGCAATATCCTATTCGTTAGCGATGGCGGGGACACTGAAGCTTCTTTATACTATCCGACAAATGGCTACAAGCATGCTGGTGACACCCTACGCACCATAGCCGAGATATCAGATCTCAGGGACCTGCTAAAAGATTCGTATAAGTTTCTTCAATTCTTTTAGATATGGGACACCTCCTGTATTTCCACTAATGATAGTATTAAATATCATATAGCGAAGAGTATATTTGGGGGTAATATGCCATCGACTGTTTTTAAACGCGGAAGATTAGGTGGTCAACTGAGGGCTACAACAGATCCTGCCCTGGCTGCGTCTATGGTTGCAACATCGGCCGCTGTCATAGCCTATCTGGTGTATCTGGCCAACGAGGAGGCCAAGAAATTTAAGCGGGACAATCCCGATCTCATGGCCAGCCTTAGAAAATAATTCTCATAGCCCGGAACACTAGAAATGACATACCGTGATAATATGAATAAAAGTTCAACTATCGCATCCGGAGACACTATACACGCAGAAGATAATCCTGAAAGAGTTAGACCTCTTTTAAGAGATTTTGGATCAAGAGTCACGTCTCTTTTAAGAGACTATGGACTAGCAGCAACAATAGTAATTGTTACGACTACCAGTACCGTTGCCGGTGTGATTTATGAACCGGTCCAAGGTCTACCGCTCAACCCCGTAATCCAGGGAGCAGCAGTGGGATTTGTAGGACTTTTTCTTAGTGGTTTGGGGGCGGTCATTACAAATGCATTCCTAGAGGGCAAAAATTAAAACCTTCTTGGTCTTTCTTCAATTCTTTTGGCAAAGGGGACACCCCAATGTTTCCATAATTCATAAATACCTAATAATCATAATGTGAATGTGTTATTATGGCAGCAACACAAAGCAGATCGGTGCGGCCCCAAAAAATATCAAGATTAATTCGTGAGGGCGAATTACCGTCAGGAAATTTAATGGATAAACAACAGGTTATCAAAGAAATAGGTGAAAAAAACTGGGACGCTTTTCTTAAGTTTATGGAGGGCCAAACATTTAAGGTTGATTCCGAAGGACGTGAGAGCTACCATAGCACCGATGTTCAAAGTTTTCTACATAGACCAAAACCCAGATCTAGCCTTCTTTGATTAGATATACTTAGTTTTTCTTCAATTGTTTTCTTTCTTTTGAGGCGATCGCTCTGCTATTGGTTATTTACACGTGGTAACCTAGCATATCAAGACGCCTCAAAAGAAAGAGAAGACCATCTTTACTAAAACAATTGAAGAAAAACTAAGTATATCTAATCAAAGAGGGCTAATCTGGGTTTTGGTCTATGTAGAAAACTTTGAACATCGGTGCTATGGTAGCTCTCACGTCCTTCGGAATCAACCTTAAATGTTTGGCCCTCCATAAACTTAAGAAAAGCGTCCCAGTTTTTTTCGCCTATTTCTTTGATAACCTGTTGTTTATCCATTAAATTTCCTGATGGTAATTCGCCCTCACGAATTAATCTTGATATTTTTTGGGGCCGCGCCGATCTGCTTTGTGTTGCTGCCATAATAACACATTCACATTATGATTATTAGGTATTTATGAATTGTGGAAACATGGGGGTGTCCCCTTTGCCAAAAGAATTGAAGAAAAACTAAGAAGGTTTTAATTTTTGCCCTCTAGGAATGCATTTGTAATGACCGCCCCCAAACCACTAAGAAAAAGTCCTACAAATCCCACTGCTGCTCCCTGGATTACGGGGTTGAGCGGTAGACCTTGGACCGGTTCATAAATCACACCGGCAACGGTACTGGTAGTCGTAACAATTACTATTGTTGCTGCTAGTCCATAGTCTCTTAAAAGAGACGTGACTCTTGATCCAAAATCTCTTAAAAGAGGTCTAACTCTTTCAGGATTATCTTCTGCGTGTATAGCGTCTCCGGATGCGATAGTTGAACTTTTATTCATATTATCACGGTATGTCATTTCTAGTGTTCCGGGCTATGAGAATTATTTTCTAAGGCTGGCCATGAGATCGGGATTGTCCCGCTTAAATTTCTTGGCCTCCTCGTTGGCCAGATACACCAGATAGGCTATGACAGCGGCCGATGTTGCAACCATAGACGCAGCCAGGGCAGGATCTGTTGTAGCCCTCAGTTGACCACCTAATCTTCCGCGTTTAAAAACAGTCGATGGCATATTACCCCCAAATATACTCTTCGCTATATGATATTTAATACTATCATTAGTGGAAATACAGGAGGTGTCCCATATCTAAAAGAATTGAAGAAAACTATACGAATCTTAGCAGGTCCCTGAGATCTGATATCTCGGCTATGGTGCGTAGGGTGTCACCAGCATGCTTGTAGCCAATTGTCGGATAGTATAAAGAAGCTTCAGTGTCCCCGCCATCGCTAACGAATAGGATATTGCCGCTTTCTATCCTCCATCTTGCTGCTATAGTATCTAGCACTATCTTTTTGTTGAGATCTCTTTGGTTTTCCCAAGGCTGGCCAGCGCCATTCGGATACGCGTATGTGCTAACATATTGACCTTGCGAATCAAAAACCGTAGTTCTGCCATAAACATTCATGGGAACTGGGCCGACGGAGATAACCGGCCTTAAAAATGCCCGGGGGTGAATTCTATTCGCAACAACTCTTGCGTATATGGTGGGAGAAAACGTGGCTATGTCAAGACCTACGCCTTCGGCATTCAGCCTCTCGACCACCTCAGATGCATGGTCCTCTAGCGGGGCCGTGTTTGCGGCGCTAACAAAGTCGGAACGGCATAGCCCTACATCTTTCGCCGCAGATTCAAGGAAGCCCAGTGACTCCTGAAGACTTATTTTACCTCTTCTGAAAAGAGGGTATACCTCAGGAATGTTGTGTATTCTTTTCATGGATGACCAAGACGATTTCTCTTTGATTAAAACTCCGTCAAGATCAAATACCACTCTTTTTACATCGGCTTGGCCTACTACCCTCCGTTCTCTTTCCTGCGCATAGCTCAACATAATCATGATGGACATTTCCAGATATTTATACCTATCCTGGGCGTTTGTGGAAATGCGGGGGTGGCCTTTTTGCTAAAGGAATTGAAGAAAAACTAAGAAAGCTTTGATCGTGTCCTTCTTTCATTTGCATACGTTTGTTCAAAAATCGACCTTGCTTCTTGAAGGGTTTGCGCCTTTATTGCAGCTGGAAAGTGGAACCTCAAAAGGGAAAGTTTCCCAACATCATCTAAGCTTCCGCGCGCTGCCTGTCTTATAGCATCCTTATTAAGTACGTCCAGAGGTGTCAACGAGCCACGTACTTCTGCATTAAAACCAAGTCGGGTGAGCTCATTTTCGAGATATTGCGCATGGCCAGCGCCTACTATCACAACAACGCAGTGACTTTGTCCTGTCTTGCTTGCAACCGCTGCTATGTTGTCCCTCATCGCAGGCTCCCTTATAAGGTCGGCTTCGCCGAGAAGTCTTGCCTCTGTCATGCAACCTTGCAGTGCTTCATTAAATGAAGTAGTAGTCCGCAGCGTTTTTATCGCGGTTCTTTTCTCAATATACCTGCTTCTTATCCTTTCGTCAGTAATGTCGGCGTCTATTGGAATAATTTCAATTCCGGCAGCGCTTAGCTTGATCAATAATTCCATTAATGTTTTGTAATACCATCGAAGTTCTGGTCTTGTCATATTATTTACGTGCGCCTGGAGCTCCTCTTCTGTGATCTTTGGCATTGCTGCATAAAATGCACGTTTATTACTTGAGCTTTCAAAGCATACGCTTGTAATCTCATACTCTTTAGATAGCGATAAGATGTCTGCGTATAAGGCAACAAGGCCTCCGGCACCCTCATTGCCGTGCCTGTCGGGGAATATCACTATTCTAGGTGCAGCTACCCTTACTAATCCCTTGATACCGGGTTCATCCCTCTTAGGAATCGGAATGGGCTTTGCGCCAATTTCACTAACTAAAGCCGTTCTTACAGCCGGGCCTCGATCTATTGTTAGATCAGCCATATCTTCACATTATACTGCGGGACTTCAGATATTTACGCATTTTTCTGCTATTCTAATCTCTTAATCTCAAACGTCTGAACAAATCGATAGTCTCACCATAAGATAGATGCTCTGGCACGCTCTCCATCTTTGTTAACCCTATTTCTGACAATTCGTATACTTCCTTGCCCAGCTTCAATGCGTGTATGATTTCCGCGCCCATCCCTGCTAAGACAAATCCTTGAAATCGTGTGTAAACCAACAAACTACACCTTTCGATAATGCCCAAATAAAAACCCATATCCCTTATTCCATAGTCTTTTACTGTTGCTGGATTGATTATTGCATAGTCTGGAAAGTGCTGTGCTATGATCTGCACTTGCGCTTTTTCTTCCTTTGTGCCGTATACCGGTTGTGCGTGCGCGAAATAGACCGTCTTCTCAGCGTTTGCCGGAAGCAGCTTGGCTGCTGCTTCATCCCATAGGCTCGGTCTTTTCACGTATATAGCGCCTCCAGTTACAGCAGTTAAACCTTTATTCGTATTATTGCCCCCTTTCCGAACGCTTACCTTACCAGCTTTCCGGCTTCGGAAGCAGCACTACCGCCTGGCTGCATTTTACTCAACCGATTCGCATACTCATCTTCAAAAAGCTCTTTCCACTCCTTTCTGCGCTGCATACCCTCCTCTGTCACATACCAGCAGGGCTCACCGAGATCCGAAACTGTCAATGGCGCCTTAAGTTCTACTGCCAGCAATCTCTCATTTAACATTTCGTCGAAGCGGACAGAGAGCTTATGGAGGTTATTAAAAAACCTTTGGCCGCTAGATAGGCCCAAAGAGGCCGCGGCACCCAATATTATCTGTGTCTTATCGCTCAGCTCGCGCAAAATCATCAGGTCTGTTATGAGCAATCCCAATAATTCTTGCTCTGAGAGCCTCCGTGCTGGTTTAGGAACTGTTGCGCTTCCCTGCATATTGCCACAAAAATATTCTGTTTGCCCAAATATTTAATATTATCATTTGTGGGAAGCAGAAGTGTCCCTTTAATGAAAGAATTGAAGAGAAACTAATCGCCTCCTATCCTGTACAAGTTGCTTAAATACTTTTATCTTGCATTACCTCTGATCTGCATGGAGCTTAGAACAAAAAGATTGGTATTAAGGCGGCCTAGGAAGAATGACCTACCCAATCTAGTTAAAAACATAAGCAACATTCGGGTGTCAAAATGGTTGCTTACTGTTCCTTACCCCTATACTATTAAAGATGCACGATGGTACCTGAATCACAGTGCAAAGAAGTGGGGTGCTAGAAAGAAGACGGGATACGCATTTTTTATAGCCTTGAAAAGCAACAGGCATGTAATTGGTGGATGTGGTATAGATGGGATCAACAAAAGTCAGGGTACCGCAGAGGTTGGTTACTGGCTCGGTGAAAAATATTGGCGGAGAGGATACGGAAGCGAAGCTCTTGATGCTATGTTAAAGTTTACTTTCAACAGCCTAAAATTGAGGAGAGTGTCGGCGCCTATATTTGCTGGTAATCCAAGCTCGGGTAAATTATTGGAGAAATACGGATTCAAAAAAGAGGGATTGAAAAGAAAATCTGCCGTGTGCAAAGCCAATGGTAAAATAAGGGACGAGGTTGTTTACGGATTGCTTAAAGAGGAGTGGAAAGCTGACAAGAGAAAAAGGGATTTATTCTCTTGACAAAAGCCTGTACACTTTTATTTGTGTTCCGTAGATGTCCTTGTAGATGCTGTCTTGTATTTTTTCTTGAACAAAGCCGTCCGCTGCAAGCCTTGGCAAAAGCTTTTCAAGCACGTGTTTCGCTTCTTGATCGTCCATCCCTACATTTATGGAGCACATCGCACGCACAATCTCATGGGAATTTTTCCACCTTTCAGATAATGCGTTTGGTATCAGGTTCTTATTTTCTAGATCTGAGCCTATGTATGGTCTAGAAGCAACTGCCGTGGGCATATTTTCACTCAATAATAATTACGGGTTATCCAGTTCGGAACCTATGGCCCTGAGTAATTTTGTGCACGCGGTCTCGGTTTCTGCTGGATACGTAAAACGCGAGGAAAGAAATTCATGCACTGCACTCTCGGTTGCCGGCGTTGATTTGAGCTCTGCGGAGAGCATTTCTCCGGTGTGACTTATATCCTCAATAATACTTATTCTTCCATCAGACAATACGCCAATCGTCAAATCGAACGGTCTTTCTGCACCGGACTGAATTTCTGCGGTCTTTGGAGTTATGCGTACAATAGCAGCGTTGCGATCTGCGTGCGTGTCAATGCGCAGCTCTACTCCTGGAGTTATTACGGTTCGGCAAGCTGTTACCATTATATCACACATAATATAGCGTATTTCCAGATATTTAAAGCCTATGAATTACAGCAAAGTGGGGGTGTTTTATTATGCTTCTGTACCTTTTAGACTAGTGTTCTTCGGACCTTCCCTTTGCAAATAGTACCGTTGTGACCGATATCATGCAAAGTGTATTGTAGAATATACTCGAAGACCGGAGGCAAAGCGAAACTTGGCACTTCGCACTCCATTTCAAAAGCTTTGGTTTTACAATGGTTTATGCCATTAACATCAAATCTTATACATTTGTTTAATATCGCTTCAAAAGAAGTTTGTAGCTCCTCCGTTTTATCTGGCATACTGCGTGCTTCCCACGTTGAGTATGCTTTTTCCAGAAAAGGCATAACTTGCTGTAGCTGCAATCTTGCAATAACTTTCCTCTCCTCAACATCCGCTGCCATTCTCTTATAATCAAGTACATTTGTTAGTGTTGATGACTCTGATGGTAAACTTCTGGTTCCCGTTTTCGTCACCATTTTATCGTATTTTAATATTTTAACTGTCTGCAACTGGGATCCATCGTGCATTAACTTTTCGTGTGTTAGCGACGACAAACCTTGCCGTTATTTCGTTTTCACCTGTAACTGAATAGTTTCCTATGGCAATGCTGTCTTTAAAAGCGAATATCGAGGTATGCATTTTCCTTTTGCCCTCAAAATATTTTCTGATCTCTTTCATTACCCCTTTCAGCTCTCCTTTGTCTGTAAGATCTACGCCGCTGATGGTGAATGCCATAGTGCCGCCGTGTGTAACCCATTCCTTCCGGCTATTGCTGGAGACCTCATGACCATAATGCATTGTGTATACTTTTGATACATGTAGTTTTATATCGCTGTGATCGCTGTTAAAATTCAGCGCGCTTTGCGCAAACCTTTCAGAAATTTCGTCGGCCTGCCGCTTGATACTGTCTGCACTGTACTCTACTAGTCCGGGTACGCTCCTTAAGAGCTTCCGTGTCGTAGGGCTTGCCTCTAAATTTTGAGAGATGGTTGACATTTTATCACATTTTAATATTTTTACTAGCAGAATTGAAGAAAACTAATATTTTAGTTTTATTGTCTCCTAAAGATATCACCCAGGAGCCTATTCCCAAGTTCGTCATTCCTTCTCAGCGCGCCTTCCACCAGCTCCAACTCCAGCCCTTCTATCATCTGCTTAATCTCACCTTGCTCTTCGACGCCGCCGAAGGTGATCGTGCCCTTAATCATCTCTTCCATGAGCCCCGAGAAGTGATTCAAGCTGCTTTTTAGAGTAGTGAAGTCTTTTGCATACTTCGATAGTATTGTGCCCACCTTGTGCATGTCCGGCGTGGGGACAAGAAGTGTCACAAGCCCTGCCACGTCTATAGGATCCTTGACCCTCGTGCTGTCCAAGGATAGCACAAGCTTCATTGCAAGCAGGGATTCTGTGTCGACCATACGGATCCATTGTTTCGAATATGGAATGACTCCCCTTACGCTATGCTCCGATAATACATCATCTGGCGGCATCAAGAGCCTGTCGCGCCTTTCTACATATACATCGATGTCTACCTCAGTTCCACTTGTGTCTTTGGCCTTTATCTCGTGCTTTTTAAGGATTGGATTGTAATTTATACCCCAACCGTTCTCGTTCGCCATTCCCTGAAGTAGGGTCCAGCCGCCCTCTGAAACGGCAACATCTATGTCATGAGACTTCCTCAACCCGCACTTTGCAAATACCGCCCATCCTCCTATGACCGCGATCATGGGCATATTGCCGCTGTCAGCCTCGCGCACCTCTTGCCTATTGAAGATCTGAGACATTATTTCTAGGCAGGCGCGTTCTTTTGCGGCATCCGACGTAACGGCCTGTGAAGCCTTGGCCTTGAGCGCGTTGCCTATCTCCCCTTTTGCGCTTCTAGGCATAATACCAAAAGCAGGCTCTGGGCTTCTGGCTGTTGTATTTGTTATATCCACCACAATTGGCATAATCATCTACTAATTTAGCGCTGGGGATGATATTTATGCTTATCGAGAGGGTGCGCTACCCGTCGCAGTTACGGCCCACTCAAGCCATCCCTTACCGCTTCAGTTACCATTTCCTAGCTTATGATGATACTCTCAGCCGTACTCTATTTACCAAAATATTTATGCCTGTCTAAGAGCATTTGCGGAAACTAATCTTGCAATTTTGCAAGATACTCCTCCCCCTCGCGGGTGATTAGATAGGTCCTTGGAGGATTTTGGCGGGTATACTGTTCAGGAAATATCTGGTCTGATTCCTTGACGAACCCTCTTCCAACCAACGACTTAAGCGTTTTGCCTAATTCATCCTCTGCTGTGTTTGTAACGTGCCTTATGTACTCCGGTGTCTCGCCTGGACTACCGCGCAAGCATTCAAGCACGCGTTCTTCAATAATTCTCGTAGGCATTCTCGTTGTTTGCATCATATTATCGCAAAATCGCTGTGTTTTACGTAATATTTATGCTTATCTTTCATCACAAAAGAATCAAAGAAAAAGTATAATTTTACTAAAGACCCCTATCTGTTAATTTTTTTCAAACTGAACTTTAATGAATCTTTAGTTAACAATAGTAAGCACCTTAAGATACTTAAGGCTTTGCTATGCACGGGCTTTGCACTTAAAATATGACTTGCACTTATTTTAATCACGGGCCTCTACATGTTGCAGTCCTTCTTGGCTGGGCGCTCCTGTAGACAGGATTCCTGTCGGTCTTCTCTGTTGCTTGAGTCTCCTTCTTTCATCCTTGCATCTTTCCTTTTGGTATCTAATAGTATCTTTCTCCGATCTAAAGATGCCGCCTTCGTATACACCTCCTGCGGCTTTAAAGACTCCGTTAAATGTTGAACCATCAGAGCGAGTGACATTTCCGTCCATCTCAATTGCACCATCTACAGTTGTATTAGTAATCACCTTCTGCCCATACGCACTGAGGCCATGTAACTTCGACTTGACAACCAATACTCCATTAGAAAGGCTGCCTCCATAAACTTCCGACCTCCCTAATATAACTGAGTCTCGATTTTGATTTACATCAGACCAAACAAGAGATTCAGAGCCCGGTGTTACTTCATACCATCCTCCACCAGTAAGATTTCTCCTAAGCTGGTGCTCTGAACCGTTAGATTTAAGAACAAATGTGGCTACCTTTTCTTCAATAGGTATTCTGGCTACCAGACCGGGTAATTCAAGAGCGGACTGAATGCTACCAATCTGTACGGCTATGGCCCTTTCTTGTGTTGTAAGGGAGGCGATTGTTAGACAAGTTTGTTGTGTTTTGAATGCCATATAATCATAAGTAGCTGCGATTTCCCAGATATTTATGCTTTTCCTGAAGCCTAGCTTTGCTAATAAACCTTGCTAATTAATTTACTTTGTTAGCAGATTTAATTCTTTATTAGCAGACTATTCTATTTTACCATCTAAGAGGTCTTGAACTGTCCTCAAAACTATCTCTAAGCCGTCTTGATTCTTAACTCTGGCTACCTCTTCTTTAGCACCACTACCAAAAGAAAAAGCAACTACATATCCTTTCTTTCTATTCATACGACGCATAGCCGTCTCAAAGTTATCTATCACATTTCTTCCAACATCAGGACTTTGCTTGACTTGTATAGGATAGCCACCAGTAACTTGTGGGGTAAGCCCATCAATTCCCATATCACCAGATTTTGTTCTGCTTATAGTCCCTAAGAACTTATCAACAACAACCCAGTTCTGAAACTCGAATGGTTCAAGCTTTTTGACATAGTTTATATCGACGTCGCCTTTTACCATCTGTGCGGTTATGTGATATTCTTTCTTCAATCGCTTAGCCATCAGTTTACACGCAGTTGGGCTTATGTCAATTCCTATCCACTTTCTACCATTTTTTTGTGCAGAAGATATAGCAGTTCCGCAACCACAGAAAGGGTCTAAGACCAATTCGTCTTTATTAGAGCTTGCACTTATTATCCTATCCAAAAGTGCTACTGGTTTTTGTGTAGGATAACCCATGTATTCTCCAGTATTATTTATTGTCTGAAACGAAGGAATGTCAGTCCATACTGTAGACATCGCTTTTCCTTTAGATTTATCCAAATAAACTATTCTTTTCTTTCCGTCTTTATCAAAATAGATTTTGTATTTCCTACCTTCGTCATCAGTTTTGTCATATCTTTTTATTGTCCTTTGATCTAATTCTCCATGTTCTTTATTGAAAGTATATTTGCTTGATTTAGAATAGAAAAGAATGGTGTCATGACCTCTAATCCATTTATTTGCTTGTGCTTTGAATCCAGACGAAGTTTCGTTTGACCATATGATTTCATTCTTAAAGTTCTTTTCACCAAATATCTTATCCATTAAAATTCTAAGGTGTGCATTTGCATGATAATCGCAGTGCAAATAAATAGAGCCAGTTTCTTTCAGCACTCTCCAACATTCTCTTAATCGTGGCTCCATCCACGTTATATAAAATTCAATATCACCTTCCCATCTATCTTTAAAACTACGTATTTCTTCTTTATCATGCCAAATAACCTCGTAGTTTTTGTTAGTAAAGAAGGGAGGGTCAAGATAAATCAGGTCAATTTTATTATCTGGGAACTTGCTCATAATCTCCAGATTATCTCCCTCATAAATAGCATCAATTTCCATAGCTGACATTATATCATCTAAGCTTTAAAAACCTTATCAGAAAGCTCTGGAGTTATCCCAAGCTCATATATCGCACTTATCAAAACTGTTATGTTATATGCTATCAGTTTGCACATTAGCTCGTTGGTCTGCGATACAAAGTTTTTGTTCTTTAGACCATCGCCGAGCTTGGTCTTGATAGCCATATTCGTTGTCTCTATGTTAGACCTTTTGTGATAATGTTCCATAAATTCTTCTTGTTTGTATTGGAACAAATGGAACATATTACGCCACAAGCGAGACTTACCTCTTGGGTTTCCTACTGCGTTTGATTTGAAGGGAATGTAAGGCGTTATGCCCATCTCTTCCGCAAGAACGTAGTTAGCTCTTGAGCTATACGCTTTGTCCGCACTAATCTCTTGCACATTAAATCCATTCTTTGAAGTTGTTTGAAGCAACGAAGGAAAAGATAGCGTATCGTTTTCGTGTTCTGATGTTATCTCAACTGATGTTATCACATTCGTTTTAGTTCCTACGCACAAGTGAGCTTTTAACCAGTGATGCCCTTTGTTCGTTCCATATTTGTTATGGCAATACTCTCCGAACTTCGTGGTTCTAAATCCAGTGCTATCTATTGCGAACTGGGTCTCAACACTCTTTAAAGGCAACGCTGTAATCTCCAGCAGTTCCTTTAGCAGTGGCGTTATCTCTGGGTCGTTGAGCAATATGTTTATCACGTTATAATTAGGTGCTTTGCTTATCTGCTCCTTGCCTTGAGCGTTCCTATAAAGCGAATATGCACGTCTGCTTGATAGCTGGGAATAGACCTTTTGTATTGCACAGAATAAGCCCTCTCTCAAAGGCACTCTTGGTCTTCCTATCACTTGCACTGGCTCATTTATGTTTTGAACCAAGTCTCTTAGAAGCTCATCAAAGAGCTTTACCTCTTCGTTCTGTGCCTTAGTGTAAGCAGACCAGTTTTGAGGATAGGTTATCCTCTTGGTCGCTGTTATCGTAGTGCTACCATCTTTATTGACCTGTTTTTCTACTGTGATTTCTACTGCGAATATATGCTTACATTTGACCCCTCTGGTCGCATAATCTCGGCACGTGCATCTTGACCCATCAATCCTTAGTTCTACGCTATAAGATTGTCTTGGATTAGTCTGCGATGGCACTTGCCATATACCGTTCCTATTGACTATCTGTTTTGTCTGGGCTATTGCATAGCCCTTTTCTTTTCTCTTTTTTACCAGTTCTACTTGTTGCATATCAGCACCATATTGTTAGGCACCTAACTATATACTATTAGGCACCTACAAGTATATATATCTATCGGTATGCTACCGCAAGGTTTATAAAGGAATAGGCACCTAATAGTATTATGAAGCTTCAAAAACGCTTTTCTCGTAAGGTAAATGACAAGGAATACGTCAAGTGGATATTGACAATACCACCAGAGGACATAGAAAAAGTTGGCTGGAAAGAAGGTCAAGATGTTAATTCTGTTGTAGTGGCGGATGGATTACTCATAAAGAAAAGTGAATCTATCAATTACGTTGATTTCAAGAACCGCTTATATGCTCTCCTAAATGAAGGTTTTGGCTTTACTTGGAACGAAATAAAAAGACGGTTGAACATAGAGCAAACCATTCCAAACAATAAATGGGTAAATGACCTTCAAAAAGACATTCAATTAAGGCGAAGAAAGATAGGAGCCACTACCTATTGGTATTTGGAAAAAGGTGGAACGCCGATTTATACGATTGGTTATGAAGGCAAAAGCGTAGAGGAGCTTATAGAAATACTCAAAAGATATGGAATAAAACGCTTAGTTGATGTAAGGGAATTAGCACTTAGTCGTAAAAATGGTTTTTCAAAATCCGTATTGAAAGATAAGCTAAATGAAAATCATATAGGGTATCAGAATATATCCGAGCTTGGTTCTCCGAGAGTTTTGAGACATCAGCTATGGAACGACAAAAACTATGACGAGTTCTTCAAGAAATATTCAGAATGGATTGATTCTATCAACTCAAAAACCGCTTTAGAAAACCTTGAAGGATTAGCACACATCAGAGCTACCGCAATAATGTGTTTTGAAAAGGATGTAGAAAAATGCCATCGAAGTATAATCAAGAAAAGGCTAATTCAAGATGGCTTCAAGGTCGTTGATTTATGACATCCACAAAAAAGCGAGTTATAATAGTAGCGAAAACTTATCCTAATCTTAGCGAGAAATACGAGGAAACTGTATGCGTTGCTGGGATAGATATGGAGACTGGCGACTGGATTAGGATGTTTCCAATAGCCTTTAGAAAATTGCGTCCTTCACAGAAGTTTAGGAAATTTGATATTATTGAAGTGGAAACGGAACGATATAACGACAAATATACGAGAGTTGAAAATTATAGGGTTAGGGATAAAAGTATCAAAATCATAGAGCACAAATCAAATCCAGATTGGGAATCAAGAAAGGACATATTATTGCCTAAGTTAATTGATTCAGTAGAGGAACTTGAAACTTCAAGAGACGCATCTCATAAGACATTAGGTTTGATAAAGCCGAGAGAAATCGTAGATTTTTATAAGAAAAATATAGATGAATGTAGAGACTGGGAAAAAGAATTGATTGAAGGGACACAAAGAACCCTTTTTGGAAATTATAGGACTCCATTAAAGAAAATCCCTTACTGGATGGGATATAATTTTCTCTGTAATGGTGCTAACTGCGGAGGGCATAATATGATGTGCGAAGATTGGGAATTGATGGAGCTATTTAGAAGTATGAAAAATAGGTTTGGTAATGAAGTGGGTTTTAGTAAGGTTAGAGATAAGTTCTTTGAATGGATGCAACAAAGGGATGTCTATTTCGTGCTTGGAACAGAAAGCAGATGGAATAGGTTTTTGATAGTCTCGGTGTTTTATCCGCCGAGAGAGTGAGTTTATTAGCAACAATCAGACTTTATTAGCAGGAAGGTAGTTTATTAGCAAAGCTCTGAAGCCTGGCTTTGCTCAGAAAGTTCGTTCTGCCTCCTTGAAGAAAAACTAAACCCTTCTTATTTTAGCAAGATCGCCTTTTTCCTCTAATACCAAATCCGTAACTACGGCGGGCACCTCTCTTACGTCTTTAACAATGTGTGCTACTGAAACCCTTCTATTACCATCAACGTCAACATAACATTCGGGCGCCTTTCTATCTGCCTTTCTGATCCTGAGCAAACATATTGGAGCGACCGGGTCGGGTGCGATGACCCTTAAGTCCATTGCGACCTCAAAAACATTCCACCACCTTCGATCTCTGCCTTTTGGCGTAGGACTCCAGTTTTCATAATACTTGTCGGCATTGTCTAGTCGTGTGCCCACTATATCTGCCACCGGAACGGGTTGTTCTTTTGGATTTGCCCTTACACGACGAACTTCGGGGTTGCTTTCTGAGAATTCGGGATGGTCCTTCTCTATTGCTCTAATAAGCTCTACCATAATCTCATCTATAATGATTATATTCTCGGGCGTCAGTCTTTGTTTCTTAACCATGAAGTAATGCCGGTCAGTGCCGCTCCAGCAATACCCCCAAACAAGAAGGCGGCTGCAGCCGCATTTTCAACGACAGATACATGAAGGCCCAGTTCCCTGACCTCGTACGCTGCGTAAGCGAGCGACGCCAGTAGGCCGCCTTCCGCAAACCCCAATATCATACCGCCAAGAACTGTAGTGGCGCTGACCACGCCTCTTTCCGAGCCGCGGATACTCCCCCCTCTTAGATGGATTCCTGAAAGGGCATTTCTGAGTAATAAATCGGGTTTCTGTTCAACATCATCTGCTTGCGTCTTAGTTGGAGACACGGTTACCATAATACCACATATATGTTGTGGCGTTTCAGATATTTATGCATTTATTTTGGTCGCCTCAAAGCCAAGGAAAAGAGGGAATTAAAGGAATGTGGGCCCGCGGAGAATCGAACTCCGTATCTTCACGTTGTCAACGTGACGTCTTACCAATCGACTACGAGCCCCTAGATCGTTATCTGCATGCCGTCGTAGGCGGCATCGCTGTTCTTGAATATGCCCCTCGCCTCCTTTATCAGCTCGTCGGGCTTCCTATACCTTGCGCTCATGTGGAACATTATGAGCCTCTTGACCTTCGCCTTTTTCGCTATGGTGGCTCCTTCAGCTGCGGTAGAGTGCAGCCTCTGCCTTGCAAGTTCCTTCAGCTTTTCCGAGTATGTGGTCTCGTGTATGAGAAGGTCGGCGTTCTTCGCCGCGTTTTCGGTCGCCTCCACCGGCCTGGTGTCCGTCGCATAGACGATCTTCCTTCCTTCCTGCTTCTGCGCGACCTTGCCCAGGCTTATGGTCCTGCCCTTCAGCTTTATGGTGCTCCCGTCATACAGCTTCGAGTACATCTCGCCCCGGATGCCAAGCTTCTTGCATTTCTCCTTGTCGAAATGGTACCTCTCGTCCTCCTGGAAGACGTACCCGAACGTTGGAACCGAATGCTTCAGCCTGAAGGCACTTACGGAGAAGCCCTTCCCCTTCATGATAGCGCCCGGCTTTACCGACTTTATCTCAATCTTGTAGCCTATGAGCGCCCTGTCGAAAGTCAGCAGCTGGTTTATCTTCTTTTCCTCCCCAGCAGGCACGTATATGCCCAATGAATCCATCCTCTTGTTGAGCGCGAGCGTCCTGACGAGCCCTGCTACGCCTATGATGTGATCGCCGTGCATGTGCGTCAGGAATATCCCCCTTATGCGGTTGGGGTTTATCCCGTACTTCATCAGCTGCCTCTGCGTTCCCTCCCCGCAGTCAAAAAGGTAGACCCCTCCTTCATACTCTAGGGCAACGCTGGGGAGGTTCCTCTCCTTCGTCGGCGTGGATCCGGCGGTTCCCAGAAAAGTTATCTTTATCGGCAGCGGCATCTCAATCAATCTCTATGGTGAAGCTCTTCTTCTTAAGGTCGACCTCGAGGGTCTTCACCCGCCTGAACACCTCGTTCATCTCCTCCTTGGTTATCCTCCGGTTCTTCCTAGCTTCTGCTATCATCCTGTTTATCTCCTTCATATTCCTAAATACTATCTCTGCAACTGCTTTATTGCTTTCTATCTGCGGACCTATCCCCCCGACGAGCGCCCTCTGCTTCTCTATGCTCGCGAAGAGCTCCCTCTCCTCCACGGACTCGTGCGGCATCTCCTTTTCAACGTAGAACCTCTCCAGCGCTTCCTGGAGCGTGCAGCGCTCCTGCTGCAAGGCCGCATACTTCTCTATCTCGCAGAGCGCGTAATCCTTCGGCCCACCATTCTCGAGGTAGAGGATGCAGCCGCCCCCACCAGCGAGCCTTATTTCGGCCTCTATCGCGCCTATCGCCTTTACCATGCCACTGGGCCCCAGCAAATGCAGCCTTGCCCTGGGGTCGATGCCCACCCTTCTGAGCGAATCCTCTAGGTATAGGGAACCGATGTTAAGGTTCCTTGCCAGGAATGACATCATGGTCGTCTCCTTTTCCGCCCCCTCCGCCCTCCCGATAAGCTCCTCCATCGCACCGTATTTCACGAAGTCGTTCTTCGGCGGCAGGTACAGCTCCCTGACCCGCACGCTCCTCTCCCTGAAATCCTCCTGCAGGTATGCGAGCGTTATTTTCATGTCCTTGTCGGTGATTATCAGGTTGCCCTTCCCCTGCATCTCGAGAATCAGCGATGCCTTGTCGTCCCTCTTCGACAGCCTGAACAGGATTATCCTGTCACCAGCAAGCTGCTCAACCGAGTCTATCGAGAAGCCGGAAATCCTCTTCCGCGCCGCCATCGCGAAGTTGCTCGGCCTCTCCGCCGCCTCCACCTCGGATGCCCTCCACGCCCCGCACTTCAGAGCGCAGATGAGGTCTGCCTTCTCCCCCCTCCTGCTCATCCTAATCCTGAATCTTCCTCCGCTTATCTCGTAGAACTTGTCTATATAGAAGTCTGCAAGCCACCCAAGTTCGTTCACGAGGGCCGAGAGCTCAGGGGTGGATATCTCCCTCATCGCATCAGAGCTTCTTGATTTTCTTAAGGCCCTCCTCCTTCGCAACCTTCGAGAGGCTGGATGCGGCCCTGTATGTCGCGTCGCCCCTTCCCGACTGGAAGGCGGTCCCCACCTGGACTATGTCGGCGCCGCTCGAGTATGCGGCCCTTAGGTCCTTGACGGTCCTTATCCCTCCCGCGACTATGTAGGGGACGCTGATCATGGACTTGACAGCGCGTATCATCTCTGGCGGTATCGGCCCTTCACCTTGCGACTGTGGGCTCGATCCCGTGTCCGTGAGTATGAACCTGAAGCCGAAGTACTCGCCCGTGAGCGCGAGCAGCGCGGCAATTGTCGGTTTTTCCCTTGGCACCAGGTTCGCATCGCTGATCCATGCGGCCGTGCCTCCAGGCGATATTAGTATGTATCCCATGGGCAGCGGCTCTATGTTGGCTGCCCTGAGCACCGGCGCGGCAAGCAGCTGCGCCTGGGTGTGGAAGTAGGGGTTCCTTGAATTGAGCAACGAGATGAAGTATATCGCGTCGGCATAAGTGGTGATGGTTGAGTTGTTGTTCGGAAAGAGCACAAGCGGCACGTCTATCTCCTCCTTTATGCTCTTCGCAACGCTGTCGAGCATGCTGCCCTGCACGCCTACGCTGCCCCCTATCAGCACCACGTCGGCTCCGCCCCTGACCGAGTCCTTCGCGGTCTTTACCGCTGACTTTTCGTCCCTGTAATCGACAGGGTCTATCAGCGAGAAGAGGAGCGCCCCCTTGCTCTCAAGCTGCTCGTTTATATAAATCTCTACCTTTCCGCTCTTCATATGATCATCTTTTTCCAATTCTTTTCCTTGTAAACAAGTATATAATGTCCAGTATCCCGAGCGTCTAGATGAGAGACTGCCATCCCTATCACGCTCCAGATTAATCTATTCATGCGGTCATCTTTTTACTCCTCCATCCTTGTACCTCTTCATGAACCTCTCAACCATGCCCAGCCCGTCAACGTCCAGTCTTCTCACCGGCTCGTAGCCTAGTTCCTTCTTCGCTTTCGATATGTCGATGATCCTGTCGCTCGCCAGGAACTCGTACTCGTCGTAGTTTATGTTTATCGCTTTGACCATGAGCCTCGCCACGGTGGGGTTTATCGACTTGCTAGGCGGCTTCACCCCCATGAAGTTCGCGACCGCGCCGAAGAGCTCCTTCGGAGTGTGCGGCTGCCCGTCCGTGATATTGTATATCTGGTTCGCCGCAACCTTGGGCTTCTCCGCTGCCAGCAGCATCGCGTCCGCGGCGTCGGCGGAATGCACCAGGGTCAAGTGGTTTTCGCCCTTCCCTATGTACCGCATCCTGCCCTCCTTTACCAGCTTGAATGCCTTGAAGAAGGAGGGCTCCTCGTATCCGGGACCGTAGAGCGTCCCAAACCTCATTATAGTGTAGGAAAGATGAGGGTGTGTCTCCGCGAAGCTCTCTATCAGGTGCTCCGCCATGTGCTTCGACTCGGAGTAGTGGCTGCCGGGATTGTCGCTGGAGCTTTCGTCTATCCTCTCCCCTCTTTTGTATCCGTAGACGGTCACGCTGCTCGCATAGATGAGCTGTATGCTCTCGCCGGATCTCTCGCAAGCGTCCGCCAGGCACTCGAGCAGGTTCTCTGTCGCTATTACGTTTATCTCTATCAGCTGGTCGTAGTTGTACTTGTAGTTGTATATTCCCCCTGCGAGGTGGAAGACCTTGTCTACGCCTTGGCTCGCGCTCACAAGGTTTTTCTTGTCATCCTTATTCTTGAATGTGAGGTCGCATACATACGGTATCGCTCCGGGAGGCAGACCCTTCCAGGAGGTTCGCTCAGACGGAGGGGATCTTAATATAACCCTGACCTCGTCGCCCCTCGCCACCAGCCTGCGTACGACCGCCCTGCCTAAGCCTGAGGTCGCGCCGGTAACAAGGCTCACGCACTTCTGCGTGCCCTTAGATGCTGTCATCTTCACCGCCATAGCCCTGCCCGTTCAGCAGCTTCAGTGCAACGCCGCGCAGCCTCGACCCAGCCAGACCGTATATAGCGTATGGCGTCCAATCCTTTCCGTATGGGACGTAGACGTCCAGCTTGAGCTTCATCTTCATGAGGCGCTTCACCTTCTTGCTGTTATAGCCAAATGGTATGCCAAATATTAAATCCCTTCGTTGCGCCTTGCCGTAGGCTGCGATCCTCGAGATGAGGTGGTCGTTCGACTCCTGGATGCAGACCTTCGAGCTCCTGCGTATGAGAGACTGCACAGCCGCGAGGTACCTGTCGAGTGCGCCCTTTTCAGGCTTGGGCTCCTCTGCGAAATCCGTCATGTGCTGGTTGGGGGTTATCCTTACTGCACCTTTCGGCTTTACCATCCCAGCTATTCTTTCAGGATTGCCGTAATGCGAAAGAGGTATCTCCACCCCCATATTGTTGTAATCGTCCATCCTCTCCGAGTAGACAGCTATGAGCTGCTCTGTGCTGACACCGGCGCCGCCCTCCAGCCAGACCATCGTGCCGTTCTGCTGGGCACTGGCCACCAGCTCGTCCAGGTGCCTATCTGCGTAGCCATTGCCAGCGGCAAAGCCTATCTGGCTCAGCCTGACCGATACGGACGAGTCGAGGTGCAGCCTCGATATCTGCTTTATGAGCTGCATGTAGGTATTCGAATTGTACCTTGCCTTGAGCTGGTCATTGACGTGCTCGCTGAGGAAGGTGAGGGTCGTACCCATGCCCTTCCCGTTCAGCAGCTTCACCGCATTCAGCGCTGAGTTCATCGTGAATCCTGCGATGTGCCGCCTTACCAGCCTGAAGACAAGGTTCCTGATGAGCCTGTGCTCCTCCGCCAATAGTATCACTAACATTAGCTTACAAATGGCAGGTATTTAAACATATTTATCATTAACAGAATGTGCTGGAATGCCTAGCGACCTCAAGAGCCTTTCGATGGGGGAGCTCTTCTCAAAGCTCCACAACGCGATAGCGAACTTCGTAGAGACCTTAGACGAAACGATAGAGGAGAACAGGCAGGTGGGCGCGGATGAGATCAGGGCATTGAGGGGGCACATAAGCGAGAGGCTGCAGAGGAACGAGGAGATAGATGACAACAAGAAACTGCTTAAGGTCCTGGACCTCTTCGCCTCAAACAGCGCCATAATGGAGCTGGTCAGGGAGGACGCGGACGACTGGCTCGACTTCATCGAGACTATCGAGAAGAGGATTCGGGAGAAAGGGACCGAGCAAGGGCTCGCAAAGGAGGAATTGGAAGACATAGAGAAGATGAAGGCGCTTACCAAGCAGATAAAGGCAATGATAAGGAAGTGATTATCTGGATGGCGGTGGCGGCGTGATTGTACTCTGCTTTGCTTCGGGGGCGATTACATGGCGCGCTTGTTTAAGCCCCCTGTAAATTTCTCCCCATATAGTTTCGTCACCCATAAAGTAAGAGTCGTCTATGCCGCTCTCGATTTCTATATCCAGTTTCTTGATGTGCCTTCCCTTAAGCCCAGCTTTCGAGAGTTCTTCTGGTGTGAAAAAGCTGCTGTATGCAAAGAGCAATTTCTTTCCCAGTAGTTCTACATTCGACATATTGGCCGTGCCATCTATGTCGATGCTCATTATACCCGCATTTCTCTTCACCACATCCGGGCTAATTCTGAGCCATTCTTTGGCGAGCAATTTATAAAGTGCCGCGGCATCGTCTTCGGCCATCCCTTTCCTGCTCTTGACAGCAAGACCGAGTGCATCCTTTAACGCTTTGTTTTCACTATCATTCAACAGCTCCTGCGCCCATGCATTCTCCGTTACGTACTCGTTCATGCTTACTGTAAATGTCATATCGGTCTTTGTTGATTTTGCCTTCCCGCCCCTCAGCTGCGTCGCAGCTACTGGGACTGAAGCAGCAGCATCAAACACTGATTTGACGATCTGACCCACACGGTTCTCCTGCTGCGAGTTTGCATATGCAATGAGAGCATCTTTAATTTCTTCTACTGGGGTTCCACCCCTCTTTTCTTTAACAACCCAGTCTCTTATCTTCGATTTGGTTAGCTCGGCAAAAAGGTCATCTATCCTCTGCTTCTCCGGAATAACACTTTTATCGTCAACGAACTGCCCCATTTCCTTTAGTATGCGCATTGCCAGCTTATCATAAAATATATCGCTGCCTGTTCGGCTTTTCTCTCCAAGGCGTTCGAGATGCCCTGCTATCTTGTCCAACGTAGCCTCCGAAGCAGTCTCGGTAGTAATGCTAGCGGTATCAATAGACTCTCCCGTCTCCTTTACGGCCCTTTCAGGTCCTCGGATGTTCATTAATTTTTCGGCGCTGACTCGGCAGTAATCCGCCACCCTCGGTTCAATAACCGCTTTATTTGGGGATTTTAATTTCTGTAAAAGTGAATCTATGTCATCTTTAAATGTGTCTTTCAGTGTCCCTGCACTCTCTAGGCTCAGGATTTCTTTTACTGTGGTTTCACCCTCCTTTTCTTTAACAGCTACAAACCTCGACGCCCTGACATGTCCTATATTCGCCTTTATTGAATCAAGAGAAAGCCTAATATTCGAAATTCTGGCCTGGGCCTTCGCCGTATCGAATGTCACCCTGTCGGCTTCCGCGGGCTTATTTGAGCTATTTGCATCCTTAAGGGCGCTTGCCATATTTACCACTTACCCTCTATAATAAGGGGCGTCCCAGATATTTATACCTATCCCGGGCACAGCATAGGTGCCGAATAACCACTCTTTTGTGGAGAGTGCCGGGTGCATTCGGCTTGCTGTAAAATCAGACTTTTATTTCGCCACTGTCTATCTTCTTTATTATCGCCTTCGGGTCCTCGTTCTCGCACTTGACGCCCATGCTCTTGCAGGTCCCGAGTATTTGCTTCACCCTGTCGGCCAAGGTCGCGCCGTACATGGAGGCCTCCTTCGCCTTCGCAACCTTCTTAACCTGTTCGATGGTCAGGTTGCCTACCGTCTCCTCCTTTGTCTTCGCGCCCGACTGCGCGCCTATCTCCTTGAGTATCAAAGCGCTCGTGGAAGGCGACCCTACCTCGACCCTGAACTTCTTTGTCACGGTGTCGACAAACACCTTTACCGAGATCTTCAACCCCTCGAATGCCTTTGTCTTTTCGTTTATCTCCTTTATTATGTCATTGACCGGCACCCCCAAGGGACCCAGCGCTGGCCCTAGCGGCGGGCCTCCGGTAGCCTTTCCTCCCTCAACCAGTCCCGATATTGCAACCTCTGCCATATTATCAACTCTTTTGGGCTTTCTGTATTACCCGGGCGGTGCTCATCTTCGTGGTTATCGGTATTGGGACGACCACGTCCATGAGCTCGACCGTCATCTCGCTCTTTACATCATCGACGCGCAGCACCTTCGCCTTGTATCCCTTGAACGGACCTGAGGCGAACTCAACGATATCTGACTGATGGATCTCCAGCGCGTAGCTCTTCACCTCGAGGAGCTTGTCCATCTCCTGGTCTGTGAGCGGCTTGGGAAGTATCCCGCGTATGTTGCGCTCCTTCGTTATGAAGGTCCTGACGGTTATCTCGTCCTCTGCTTCTACTACTATGTAGCCGCGCATCCCATCTATGACTACTATCGAGTATATCGGCAGATTCTCCTTGGTCAGCTTGTTCTGCAGCATGTTGGCTGCGATTTTCTCTTGCCCGGATGTAACCTTTACGACAAAGAACATAAAACCACTCTTAATATTCTTATCCATCTAACTTTACTGAAAACATGCACTATTATGCGAGAATAGGGACAAAGGGCGCGGAGCAGATGCGGTCTGCGCTTGCCAAGAAGGGTCTCCTCGACAAGAATTGGACCGTTTTGCATAGCGACAGCTATGTCTTATTTTCATTAAATGATACTACTGCAAAGGTTAAAAAGCTTATCAATGGGATGGGCGGAAGCGTTGTCCATGCGCCCAGGGGGAAAACAGCCAAAAAGCTGGCGAAAATCGGGAGGTTATCCGACATGCTATCCAAAAGGGAGATGCAATTCGTCGCAAGGGGATACGACATAATGGGCAACATAGCGATAGTGGATATCTCAGGCATATCGGCGGAAAAGGAGCAAAAAATCGCGGGCGCGATCATGGTGGAGCATCCGAGCGTCAAGACTGTGCTCGCGAAAGCAGGGGCAGTCCATGGCAAGTACCGCACGAGGAAGCTGCGCTACATCGCAGGGAAGCGCCGCTACCTTGCAGATTACAGGGAAAATGGATGCCGCTTCGTTTTCGACGTCAGGAAGACCTTCTTCTCGAACAGGCTCTCCTTCGAGAGGGCGAGGATAGCTGCAATGTCAAGGAAGAAGGAGAGGGTAGTTGTCATGTTCGCAGGCGCAGGCCCATTCGCGATAGAAATCGCAAAGAAAAATCCGAAGGCACAGGTTGTCGCGATAGAGCTGAACAAGGACGCCTACATCTACATGTGCGAGAACATAATGATAAACAGGGTGACCAATGTAACCGCGGTTCTGGGCGATGTAAGGAATGTCTCGCCCAGGTATCGCAACTTTGCAGACCGTGTGGTGATGCCGCTTCCGGAGAGCAGCGCTGAATTTATCGACAGCGCGCTCCTCGTCTCGAATAAGAGGAGCACTATGCACCTCTACATGTTCGGCAAAATAGAAACGGCATGCGCAGACGCGTTGCGCATCCTGAGGGAGAAGGCGCGCGCGGAGGGCTACTCTGTGAGACTCATGGGATGCAGAACCGTCAGGAACTACAGCCCGAAGGAGATAGAAATATGCGTTGACGCGAAACTGTCTCGTATTTGACCGTCCCGATATGCTTTATAAAGTTTTTCATCTGATATGAATTGAGGCGAAATGGCGACAGCGGAGACGACCACCGCGGTAGTTTACCGTGAGCTGGACCTGCAGGAATTCGTACAGAACGCTACATGGAGGGAGCTTCTGGTGGAGCTCGTCTCATCGAACAGGCTCGACCCCTGGGACATCGACATAGAGAAAGTGGTGGACGGATACCTCGGCGCGATCAGGAAGATGAAGGTTCTGGACCTCAGGGTGCCCGCGAACATGGTGCTCGCCGCATCGATACTTCTCAGGATGAAGAGCGACTCTCTGCCTATATTCGCTATTCAGGAAGAGGCTCCCATGGGGGAGCAGCTGCTCGCAGGGCCTAGAGTGAGGCCAGAGGTGGAGCAGCTGGTGCCTAGAGGAAGAATGCAGCCGAGTAGGAAGGTGACCTTGAGCGAGCTGCTGTCGGCTCTGGACCAGGCGATGAAGATCGAGGTCAAGAGGCAGGTCGACCATGAGAGGATGACCGCACCGATAAGCATTGTGATAGAGAAGGAGGACATAGAGGAAAAGATGGACAAGCTTTTCGTGAGGATAAAGAAAGCCCTCGACCGCGAGAGGATGACGACCTTCGCGCAGGTGACTGGGGCATTCGGAGAATTTCAGAACCTGCTCCTAGACCTCTTCGTGCCGATGCTCTTCCTGGCGCACATGGGTAAGATCGCGGTATTGCAGGACACCTTCTTCGGCGACATACTGATAAAGGTTACGGGTGACTGACTTGGCTGACGTCCAGAGCGACCAGGTGAGGGAGCAGATGAACACCGTAGAGGCCGCCCTCTTCGTTTCGGGCAAGGCGCTGAGCGCGCAGGAGCTCTCCCAGGCGATAGGCATCGCTTCCATAGGGCATGTAAAGAGGCTGGCCGACCAGCTCACGGAGGAATATTCCAAGAGGGGAGGCTCGCTATGCGTACTAAAGATAGGAGACAAATACATAATGAGCATAAAGGACAGCTACGCGGGCAGGGTCAGCAGCGTGGCGGGGAAGCCCGAGCTCACAAAGGGGTCGCTGCGCGTCCTCGCCTACATAAGCAAGAATGAACCCCTCATGCAGAGCAGCCTGGTCAGGGCGTTCGGCAGCTCCGTATATGACCATGTCAAGGAGCTTGTCGGGGGCGATTTCGTAAGGGCGACCAAGGAGGGGAGGAGCAAGAGGCTGGAGACAACGCAGAAGTTCAGGGAGTACTTCAATCTGTCTGGCTAGGCGCATCTGTATCCTCGGCGTTGCTTCCCGTTTTCTCCACCCTTACACGCTTTATGTTTCCGGCCATGCCTTTGCTTTTAAGGTCCGTGAGCACCTGCGTTGCTTTCGGGTCTCCAGATCTGAGCAGCCATTCGATGATCCTAGGCGTTGAGAGTATTTCGAAGGGCTTCGCATCCACTCCGGCAGCAGAGAGAATCCCAGGCAACGGCACAGGAGGCTTTGGTTTGAGTTTGAGCCAATCATCAACAGTCACCTTTCGTCCATCAAGACCAACGACGATGCCGCCGTAAGGGGTTCTCGCAACATTCGCGCCTGCTCGGCGTAGTATCTCCAAGTTTGCTTTATCTGAGAGGAAGTCCTCCGCCCTCTTGTGCGCCGCTTCGACTTTCTCAAGGGCTAGGTTGATTGCCTCTCTGGCATCGATGCAGGCATTGATTTGTTCCAGGAAAGGTCTGACTAGGGCCCTGCAGGACCTATATGTGCTGTCTGATTCTCTTAGCCTTATAGCATCCCAATAAGCGTCCATCTCGCGCACTTTGCTCTCCGGGGTCTTCCTGTGTCTCATGCTACCGCTCTGTCCTGCAATTCAAGATATTTCAAGATATATATTGTTTGCTATCGGTTTGATTGATCCCTTAGTAGCTGGGATTTGACTCCTCTATGCCCTCTTTTCTGTTCATATAAAGAGCGCAGGCGAAGAGCAGCGAGGAGCACCTGTTCAGGAATGCAAGGAGCTGTGGGTTGAGCTGCTGGCTCTTTGAGAGGGAGACTGCGGAGCGTTCCGCCCTCCTCGCTACCGACCTTGCAAGATGGAGGTATGCGGCGGATACAGATCCTCCTGGCAGGACGAATTTCTTAAGCTCGGGAAGAGAAACGCTAATTCCCTCCAATTCCTCTTCAACCCATCTCACATCGCCGGTCGTTATCCTCCTTGCAGATTTGTTGCTGGTGTTCGAAGCCGCATCCGCCCCGGCTGCGAAGAGCTTATTCTGAAGTTTCTTCAATATCATCGTTACGTGGTTGTCGGTCATCTCGGTTATCGCTACGCCTATGAAGCTGTTAAGCTCGTCTATGTCACCAAGCAGCTTTGCCAGAGGGCTCTCCTTTCCGACCCTCCCAAAGCCTACCGTATCGGTTTCGCCAGAATCCCCTTTCCCTGTAAAGAATCGCATACGATTATATATTATAAGAAAGAAGCTATTTTAAGCTGTTGGAGGAGAAATCCTAGGGGCTCGTGGTCGAATGGTAAGACGCCACCTTCACAAGGTGGAGATCAGGAGTTCGATTCTCCTCGGGCCCACCATAAGATGAAAGTCCCACTCACAAGGGGATTAGCATAATGACAATACCGCAACGATGGATTTCGAGCAGGGAGTTTGCCTTCAAAGAGTTAGACAAGGCGTTCTCCACACCAAAGGGCTTCACCACAGCCGAGCTGCTTCGCATGGGCCTCATAGAGCAGAGGAAGAATCCCGATACCGAGGAAATTGAATACAAGGTCACAGACTTAGGGTTTGAGAGCATGAAGCTTAAAAGAGCCTGAGATGAAGAACAGAGAGAAAAGATAATGATATTGAAAGTGTTTTAATGCCTAGACAAAAAAAGAAAGATATCGAAGAAATAGTCTTAGTCGCGAAGTTGAAACCCAAGGATGCCGCGCTTATAAGGAGGGGGGGCAAATCAACAATATAGGGTGCAACTTAGGGTAGGGGAGGAAGCGAATATTTTAAAGATTATATTGCGAAAAAAGGAGCCCGAAAAAACTCCTGAAGCTTTGACTTATATTGCATGAGGCAGGTATGACATCCTCCCGCCTCCAAAGAGGAATGTTTATTGCTAATTTGCCTGCTTCAGCAAACCGAAATGAAAACCGAAAGACCTACGACTCCTTTTTATAGATTCCCGAAAGATAATAACGTGATTGATACTATGGGAAAAATGGGGGATACGAAGAATAGGATACTTGAGTTGCTTAAGCAGAAGAGGCAGACCCTAACCGACATAAGCAACCAGCTGGACCTTGCTCCATCTACGGTCAGCCAGCACCTGCAGGAGATGTCGGAGGCGGGGCTTATAAGACAGCTCAACGACAGACCCACAAAGTGGAAGTACTATGAGATAAACAACGGTGGCTACAATGTTGCAGTTGTAAGGAACGTACCTGGCTTTAGGAGAGTGATGCTGCCGATCTCAATCATAATAATAGGGCTTATCGCAGCGTTTTCGATACTTTATGCGCTTTCAGGAGGCTCTTCAGCCGCATTTGCACAGCAGGTAATGCTTGCACCTGGCACTGCGGTGCCCTCTGGCGTTACCGTCTTTGCGATATCTGATGCCCCAACAGCTTATAATATAAGCGCACTCTACGTCACCATAGCCAATGCAAGCATTCGTAGCTCTGCAGGCAAGTGGTACAGCATACCATTGCAGATGAGCACGTTCAACCTCGTGGCTCTCGACAATGTCTCTGCGATACTCTCCGGGGTCAACTTGGGAAGCGGCAACTATACCGCGATAAAGCTCGGCATATCCAACGTGAGCGCGGTCCTCAATGGCACAGCCACCAACGTCTTCCTGCCCAGCAAGACGCTTCTTCTTGTGGGCAAGATCAACATATCTTCAAACACAACGAACTGGGTTAACCTCGATTTTGACCTGGGGCACTCGCTCTTCATAACCAGGAACGGCAGTATAGTGATGCTGCCTGTGATAGTGCTGAGAAACTCGAACGGGAGCGGCCTGAGGTCTAACCAGAACGGCGTACTGATACCGAATGGCCCACCGTGGAACATAAAGGGATCCGCAGGGTTTGGGATGAACTATACCGGCAAGATGGTAAGCAACTTCACCCCGCCGCAGAACCTCTCAATAGAATCCGGTCCTGGAGGCAAGCTCGTCAGGGCCGGTGGTGGGATGCCGCCCCCGAGTATAATTCGGAACAGCAACGGCATATGGATAAACCAGAATGGCACTTGGCAGACTACAAACCAAAACGAGACGCAGAATTACACTGGCAGTCGTCCGCCTCAGGGTGGCTTCTTCTCGTTCTTCGGGGGCTTCTTTGGAAGGACGACGGTGGGAAGATAGGCGAACGCAATTATTAAATATCATCAAAAAGAAGCATCTGGGGATAATTATGGGAGCTGTAGCAACCAGGGTCCATGCTTCTGCCACGGATGATTTCCGCCTAGAGAGCATATTCGACCATGAGAGCAAGACGTACCAGATATCTGGCGAACTGTTTAAGGGAGGCAGCCTGGAAAAGGGCAAGGAGGAGCTCGAATTCAGAAAGGCGCTAGCCCCCTTGCTGAAGAAATTATTGGAGAGGGCGGAGAAGGCGAGGGTCTTCGATGAGATTTTGGGGTACTTTTTAGGCCCTGGAGGCGAGGTGGGGAATAGGCCTAACGTTCTTACGCGCATGTACGACGCCGAGCCTAGTGAGCTTGAGGGTCTTTATAGGGGCACCATAATATTACAAACCAGGCTGATGTCCTCCGATTTCGATTCGCAATCAATTCGGATGATGGAAGAGGAAAGTCCGCCACATGAAGACAACATCCTGCTTGACGCGATGAAAGACACACTCAGCAGCTTTATTAGTGTAAATAACAGGAAGATCAGCAACCTCCAATCAGAATTGCACAGGCGCAGCCCGAGGGTTCTGGCGCCGAGGTAGAGCGACCCGCAATAGACCATATGCAACGCGTGCCTGTGCGTTTGTCAGCTTTTTCTTGATATATCAGCTAATATACACGCAAATAGTAAGATATTTATATCTTTAGCCCCATAATATAAGGTTGGGGTATTCGTGGAGAAGATAGAGATACGAGCGATAGAGAAGCCCGACGAGAAAGACCCGGTTAAGATAATCAGGTGGTTCTGCGCCGCTTTCGGGCTCTCCGGCAACAATGAGGACAGTATAGAGGAGCAGATATTCAGGGATTTCGCCTTCTCGGCCCAGAAGGGCGAAGGACTCTCGAGCTCCGAGCTGAAGTTCGACAGGACGGTGGCAAGAAGCACAGTCATATACCACCTGAACAGGTTCATAGAGGTCGGCCTGATAGTGAAGAAGGGCAGGAGGTACTACCTGAGGGCCGCGGATATGAGCAAAGTGATAGAGGAGATAGAGTATGACATAGAGAGGGAAATGCAGAGGATGCTCGATACAGCAAGGGAGTTTGACAGGATAGTAGAGGAGCAGGGGAGCAGAAAAAGGAAGAGTTGATATTATGGCAGAGGAGAAGAATGAAACAGGCAAGGAGGAAGCACTTCCAGAGGCCGGAGAGAAGCCTAAGGACGAGCAGGCGGAGATGAAGGAGCGGATGCTCAGGCTCGCGGCCGAGTTCGACAACTATAAGAAGAGATCGAAGGCAGAGATGGAGAAGGCCAAGGACGCAGGTAAGGCGGAGATGCTGTTGAGTGTACTCCCTGTCCTGGACGAATTCGAGCTCGCGCTAATCTCGCTCGGCACGATGCAGGATAAGAGCGTCGCAAGGGGCATAGAGATGGTATACGCGAACCTCCTGGATGCGCTGGAGCGCGAGGGGCTAATCGAGCTAGACACGGACGGGATATACGATCCGTACAAGCACGAGATAGTCGTATCGAGGGCGGACAGCAAGAAGAAGCCAGGCACGATACTCGAGGTCGTCAAGAAGGGATACACTTTCAACGGAATAATGCTCAGGCCAGCATCAGTCATAATATCAAAAGAGGAGGATAGGAAATGAAGCATCACAAGATGAAGCCCCACCATTACTTATACCACATATGGACTTCCGCGAAGACGGGCTACGATGAGTTTGCTTGGATATTCTTCATAGTCACGATAGGGACCATTATAGGCACGTCACTTAAGATAACTGGTGGGATTCTGACGATACTCCTCGCATTTGTATTATTCTACATCGCTGGAAGATTCCATACCAGATTTGAAAAGAAATTTAATAAAATAAGTAAGCAACAAAAATGATATTTAGGTGAAAACATGAAAACGATAGGAATAGACCTTGGAACTTCAAACTCCGCGGCAGCGGTGCTTGAGGGCGGAAGCCCCGTCATAATACCGAGCAGCGAGGGCACCTCGCTGTACGGGAAGGCGTTCCCGAGCTACGTTGCATTCACAAAGGACGGGCAGAGGCTCATCGGCGAGACTGCGAGGAGGCAGGCTGTGGCGAACCCCGAGGGGACAGTGACAGCATTCAAGAGGAAGATGGGGACCGAGTACAGATACAAGATATTCGGCAAGGAGTACACGCCACAGGAGCTCTCGGCGATACTGCTGCAGAAGATAAAGAAGGACGCAGAGGCGTTCCTTGGGGAGGCGATAACAAAGGCGGTCATAACGGTGCCCGCCTACTTCAACGACAACCAGAGGCAGGCTACCAAGGACGCAGGCCAGATAGCGGGGCTGGAGGTAGTCAGGCTTGTCAACGAGCCCACGGCAGCGGCGCTTGCATACGGGCTCGACAAGGCCGATAGAGGAGATGAAGATAATGGTCTACGACTTTGGAGGCGGGACCCTAGACGTGACAATCATGGATTTCGGAAAGGGGGTCTTCGAGGTCATGTCGACGAGCGGGGACACGCAGCTGGGCGGGACCGACATGGACAACGTGATAGTGGACATGCTGCTCAAGGAGGTAAAGGAGAAGCACGGAGCAGACGTGTCAAAGGATCCACAGGCTATGCAGAGGCTCAGGGAGGCAGGAGAGAGGGCGAAGATAGAGCTCTCCACGGTGCTCAACTCCGAGATAAACCTGCCCTTCCTTGCGAAGGACGCGAAGGGCAACCCTGTGAACTTCACCTACACATTCACCAGGGCGAAGCTCGAGGCGCTCGTCGTCCCGATAATAGAGAGATCGGCAAAGTCGGTCATGCAGGCGCTGAAGGACGCGAAGCTGGAGCCCACCGCACTCGACAAGGTGATACTCGTTGGGGGGCCGACAAGGATGCCGATAGTGCAAAGGTACGTTGAGCAGCTTCTCGGGAAGAAGATAGAGCGCGGAGTCGACCCGATGGAGGCGGTCGCGCTCGGCGCGGCGATACAGGCTGGTGTGCTCACTGGGGAGGTGAAGGACATAGTCCTGCTTGACGTCACACCTCTATCGCTCAGTATAGAGACACTTGGAGGCGTAGCGACCAAGATAATCGAGAGGAACACAACCATACCGATAAAGAAGACGCAGGTCTTCTCCACTGCCGATGATTCCCAGACTGCGGTAGACATAGACATGGTGCAGGGCGAGAGGGTGCTCGCTAAGGACAACGTCGAACTGGGCAAGTTCACCCTTACAGGGATACCGCCTGCAAGGAGGGGGGTGCCGCAGATAGAGGTGACCTTCGACATAGACTCCAACGGGATACTGCACGTGACCGCGAAGGACAAGGCAACCGACAAGGCGCAGGGCATGGACATAGTCGCGCCTAACAAGATGAACAAGGAAGATATAGAAAAGAAGATCGAAGATGCAAAACGCTTCGAAGAGCAGGATGCTAGGATAAAGGAGCAGGTCGAGACGAAGAACTCGGCCGAATCGCTGATTTACACCACCGAAAAGACATTGGAGGAGTATAAGGAGAAGGTCCCGAAGGAGGTGGTCGACAAGGTAAGCGCGGCCACGGACGACCTCAAGAACGCCCTCAAGGGCGAGGATACCGATGAGATAAAGAGGAAGAGCGAGGACCTCACAAAGGCGCTGCAGGAGATAGGCAATAGTGTCTACAAGGGCTCACAGCCGGGGCAGGGTGAGCAGCCACAGGGCAGCCCCTCTGGCGACGAGGGAGCAGGCGGCGCGACAGATGCGGACTTCAAGGTCGAGAAGTGAGAATGCTTAGATGGCAGAGGATTACTACAAGGTACTGGGAGTGGCTAAGGACGCAAGCCAGGACGAGATAAAGAGAGCCTACAGAGACCTCGCCATGAAACTCCATCCAGATAAGAACAAGGACAAGTCCACAGAAGAAAAGTTCAAGACGATAAACGAAGCCTATGCCGTGCTGGGCGATTCTGACAAGAGGAAGCAGTACGACGCTTACGGGCCAGAGCAGTTCGGCAGGGTCTACTCCCAAGAGGACATATTCAGGGACTTCGACATCGGAGATGTCCTGAGGAAGATGGGGATCGACTTCGGCTTCAGCCCATTCGGAGGTGGAGAAGACATCTTCGGCAGCATGTTCGGCTTCGGCAACCAGAGAAGAGGGGACTTGGGCAATGACATACTCGCCAGGATAGACGTATCGTTGGAGCAGGCGGCGCGTGGCACAGAGAAGGATATAAGCGTAAGGCACGTGGTGCACTGTGATAATTGCAATGGAAGCGGCGCGGAGCCGGACAGCAAGATAGTAGAGTGCAGCAGGTGCGGGGGGAGCGGCCAACTGAGGACCACTAGGTCAGGCCCGTTCGGGATCATGCAAACAATAAGCGCCTGCCCCAAGTGCGGTGGGCAGGGCAGGAGCCCATCAAAGGTGTGCAGGAGCTGCAGCGGGAGCGGGAAGAGGTCTGCGGAGAACAGGATAAAGGTGACGATACCGAGGGGGGTTGATACCGGCATCAGACTCAGGGTCAGAGGAATGGGCGACTTCGGAAAGGACAGAACCGGAGACCTTTACGTTGATGTGAACGTTATGAAGGACAGGAGGTTCAGAAGGGAGGGTGACAGCATCCACGTGGATGTGAGGGTGCCCTTCTATGTTGCGGCGCTCGGCGGCAGGGTGAGCGTGCCTACCCTCTATGGGGACAAGGAGATTACGCTGGAGGAGGGAACACAGAGCGACAGCACCGTGACGCTGAAGGGGCAGGGGATGCCACGCTTCAACTCGTCAGGTGTGGGAGACGAAATTGCGAAGATGGTTGTTGAGGTTCCAAAGCACCTCACAAAGGAGCAGAGGGAGCACCTCGAAAGGCTGGCCGAGCTAGACGGCAATAAAAAGAAGAAGTTTGGAATATTCTAAATACTCTAAATGTTCTAGATCACTTCAGCCTTATCGTGTCGAGGTTCATCGGCGCCCTCGAGTCGACATGCAGCATTCTTCCTATGCTCCTCGCCAGGTCCTCGCATTTGGTCTCTTCACCATGCATCGTATAGACCGTCTTAGGCCTCGGCCTTAGGTTCTCCGCGAAGCTCATCAGTTGCCTTCTGTCGCTATGGCCAGAGAAACCGTCAATCGTACTCAAGCTGAGATTAATCTTCACTGGGACAAGCTTCCCGTCCTCGTCCGGAAGGACCACCTCCCTGAGGCCGTTCTGCAGCCTCCTCGCTAGGGAGTTGGCGCTGTTGAACCCCACAAAGAGGAGTGCATTCCTTGGGTCATCCGCGAGCATCCTCAGGTAATCGAGGCTCGCGCCTCCGTTGAGCATTCCGCCGCTTGCAATTATTATCGCAGGGCCCTTATCCACTATGTCCCTCCTCTCGCCTTTAATTATCTCGAATATCTCGCTCTCGAACGGCGACCTGTTGTTGAGTATCCTGTTCCTGAGCCCCTCCTTGAGGTACTCGGGATACGCAGTGTGTATCGCGCTCGCCTCCAGTATCATGCCGTCGAGGTAGACCGGCACGTCCATCTTGTAGGGGCCATCGTTTGTAAGGTAGTTCTCCAGCACCAACTGTATCTCCTGCGCCCTTCCTACCGCAAAGACCGGTATTATCACTTTGCCGTTGTTTTGGACGGTCCTCTTTACCGCATCCATCAACTGCCTTTCTGCGTCGTTCCTGTTTGGGGTTATGTCTGCGTGTCCCCCGTACGTGCTCTCGATGAAGAGCGCATCTATCCTCGGGTACTTGACGCTCGCCGGATCCAGAAGCCGGGTGTAGCCGTACTTCATGTCACCCGTGTGGACTATGTTGTACATGCCCTCGCCCGCGTGCAGGTGTACGATCCCGCTGCCGAGTATGTGCCCAGCATTGTGGTAGGTGAGCTTTATCTCGTCGGTTATGTTCGTTACCTCGCCGTACTCCCTTGTTATCGTGTGGAGCAGCATCTTCCTTACGTCCTTTTCATCGTAGAGAGGCGTGCCCCCGCTCCTCTGGACCAGCTTCACGTAGTCGTTCAGCAGCAGCGCGGCGAGGTCTCTGGTGGGCGGGGTGCAGTATACGGGCCCTTCGTAGCCATACTTGAAGAGGTACGGGATGAAGCCTATGTGGTCCATGTGCGAGTGGGTTATTATGACGGCGCTGATGTCATTTATCGAGATGTTCGCGCTGTCGAGATACGGGAAAGCCTTGTTCGAATCGGAATTGGCATTCGCGTCGACACCCCTAACTGCAGGTTCGGGGCTGAGCCCGCAGTCTATTATCACCTTCGAGCCCTTTGTCTCTAGGAGGAGGCTGCTCCTCCCTACCTCGCGGTAGCCTCCCAGGGCGGTGGCCTTGAGCCATTCGCTCCGCTCCAGGGTCATGTTTATGTCCTTGCCAATTTTGGTAAGGAACTTCTTCCTGAAGTCCTCCTCGTTGAACATCAGCTGCCTTACCCCCGAAAGCGTATCGCTGCTCATCGTGGGGGTGCGCAGCACCTTGGGCGCCCATCCGGTCTGCATCGATATGGACTTCAGCGTGCTCCCTCCCTTTCCAATCACCAGGCCCGGCTTGAGCGCCTCGATGTAGACCTCTGAGAACTTCGGCATGAACCTTATGTTTGCGACTATAGCCTCTGGCGGGATTATCGACTTTATCAGCACCAACGCCTTCTCCACATCCATGAGCGAGGATTCGTCGCTCCTGAGTATCAGCTTTTTCTTTATCGATGAGGCGATTACCCTGACGATCGAGTCGTCCTGGTAGACCGCCTTCGCGTTCTTCATGTAAAGAACTATGTCGGGGCCTTCGAACTCGGCCTTGACGAAGCCCGCTTCTTTGGGCAGCATCGCATTTATCTTGTCAAAAAGTTGCTCAAGTTGCTCCTTCGACTTGCTTGCTTCGCTTTTTTCTTCCAAAGAAATCACTGGTAGGACTTAGGTTGCCTAAAATCTGTCGCTTTTACGGATTTGCTAGGTTAGTGCCTTACTTGCTGCCTGCAGCCCCGATCTTTTCGAGGTCTTTTCCTGTATATTCTATGTAGCCTGACTTTGTTATCGCCGCTATGAACATCCCGTCTCCAGTCGCAGAGTCGCGCTTCATCGCTATGCTGAGGGCCTTCGCCGCCAGCTTTACCGCATCTTTTGCAACTATGCCTTTCTTGTAGGCGTCCTCAATATAACCGAGGGCTGTGAACATGCCGGAGCCGGTCGCAGCGAACTTGCTCTCGTCGCCCACGCCGCCAACCGGGTCTAAGGAATACAATTGGGGGCTATCGCCGTCGAGCCCTCCCACCATGAGTTGGACGTAGTAGGGCATCATTTTGCTCTGCTGCAATATTATTGAAAGCAGCGATGTGGCAGATTTCGGCGACATAGACCTATTCTCATTCATCTTGTATATTTCGTTCTGCGCTTTAAGTATCCTTATTAATTCCTGCGCATCGCCCACGCCGCCGGCGATTGTTATGGCTATATTATTGTCTATCTTCCAGACCTTCCTTGTTTCACTATTGAAGATGAAGGTGTCTCCAGTCATCCTTGTATCGGCGCCGAGCACGACGCCATCACTGCAGACTATGCCTATCGTAGTGGTGCCTTTCAATTCTTTTAAATATTCTGGCTTCATGAAAATTACCCCATGGCTCTGCCAACAGATTAAACATACCTCTCTTATGAAAGGCAAAAAGTCGGCTTAACCTATCACTCGCCTAATACATTTCACACCATTAAATATAAAAGGCTATCTCTCAGAACTCCAGCTGGCTTCCGTTGCCGATGAGCTCCCTGACGCCGTCATTTAACTCTGCATATGCGAACGTGCGGTGCACCTTGGTTACCTTCACTTTGTAGTTATTCCCGATCCTTGTCTTCGCGTTGTTCACAAAGACGACTAGGTTGCCTATCCTGCCTATGCCCTCTCCCCGAGCGCCCTTTGCATTCACGCGGAGGTCGTACACTGCACCTTCCTCTACCTGGTCTCCTTCATTCATGTTCTCACCCAATTAACTTAGACTCGTCTCAAAGGCAACTCCCACCCGTCGCCGAAATTGCCATTCCCTAAAAATATATGCATCAAAGAGTCTTTAAGCATGCTCTACAGTTCGCAAGTATTTTGACACTTGTCTAACCTAACCGAAAGTGTTTGCCTCTCAGACGGAGCTCCGACTGCAAAACAAAAAGGAATGCTGCAGCGCCGCACTGCAGAAAAATCAAAGATTGACGTCGATGTTCAGCTGCTCCTTCAGCTCCCTGTACCTGTTTCTTATAGTGACCTCTGTAACTCCTGCCACGTCGGCGACCTCCTTCTGGGTTCTTCTCTCCCCGCAGAGCGCGCCCGCTATGTAGACGGCAGCTGCGCTAACCCCTGTCGGGCTTCTTCCTGATACAAGACCCTTCTTCATCGCCTGCTTTAGCAGCGTGATGGACTTCTCCTGTGCTTCGCCGCTGAGTTTCAGCGAGTTGACATACCTGGGCACGTAGCTTATCGGATCCGTGAGCGGTATTCTCAGGCCGAGCTCGTGCGATATGACGCGGTAGGCCCTGCCTATCTCTTTCTTTGGCAGGCCGGATATGCTGGATATTTCGTCAAGCGTCCTCGGCATGCCCGCGCTCCTGCATGCGGCGTATATGACCGCCTGTACCACTGTCTCTATCGGTCTGCCCCTTATCATGTTGCTCTGCACGCACCTCCTGTATAGAAGCGCTGCGTTCTCCCTTATATTGTCGGGCAGTCCTAGATAGCTCGACACCCTGTGCAGCTCAGGCAGGGCGATGAGATAGTTCCTCTCGCTAGAGCTCGATATGCTGGCGCGCTTGTGCCACTTCCTCATCCTGTAGAGCTGCGCCTGCCTCTTCGATGGTATCCTAACCCCGCGTATGTCCTTGTTGTAAAGGTCTATCTCGGTAACAAGGCCGCGGTTGGGCTTAGTGTACTTTATGGGAGCTCCCGTCCTCGCCCTGGCGTTCCTCTGGTCCGTGTCGAAGGCGCGCCATTCGGGGCCTGAATCTGTAGCGTTCTCCTCTATCACGAGCCCGCAGTTGTTGCAGACCTTCTCCCCTCTTTCGCTGTCGAATATTAGCTCCGCAGAGCCGCAGCTAGGGCATCTCTTCTGCTCCAACAGCTCCTGCTGCATTGCGGCTGTGCCAAGGTTCTCATTGCCGGGCAGGTACATCGTCTCTCCCAGCCCGCTCCTCGGGCGGCCCCTTCCCCTCTTCGCGGGGCTCTCCTCTATACTCAGCTTGTTGTCATTGAGCACTATCTTCCTTACCCTCTGAACGATAGGTTTGTTACTCTTTGGCGTTTTGCTCCTTTGCGTCTTCTTCGTCTTTGGCATTGTTTCACCGGTTGAACTTGAGTTTAGCCTGTCCTCGTGCAATAACAAGAACCTTTTTAAACATTTCTAAAATAAGCAATACTATAGGATGCAAGAAGATATTTAAACCTTTCGGTAGATCTCCCTCGTTAGACCATTTTTGGAACGGCTTTTGACCTCTGTCTGCTTAACTTCCAGTGAATAGCGCTTCGCAGAAGCTATTTAAAGTTAGCACATGATGGTTTAGTAGGTGATCAAATGAAAATCAGCGAGATATACAGCATGGACATATATAGCGACAGCGGGCAGTACCTCGGAGAGGTGCGCGATGCTATAGTGGACCTGGAGAGGGGCGAAGTCAGCAGGCTGCTGATGCAGGAGTGGAAGAATTCAGACAGGGCAGAGGTAAAGAAGGTCCTCCAGCAGAAGAGCGTCCTATTCAAGAACGTAAAGAACATAGGGGACGTTGTCCTCGTTGCAGGAACCGGACAGCCAACAAGGCAGGAAAGCGCAGCAAGCAGCGAAGTAATAGACCTGTCGGGAAGATAAATTTCACAAAATTGCCCATACGGCGATCGCATGGGCTTTCTTTTTATTATGAGTGGTTCATGTTCTCGGAATCCGTTATGAAGTTCTTCGGGTCAACCTCCCCAGCTTATCTGGGCGTTAAGGTTTATATTCTTAAGCTGGAGAGAATGATGCAGCGGTAAACGTGGGCTCCCTTCGTCTAGTCCGGCCAAGGACACAGGGCTTTCAATCCTGGAACCCGGGTTCAAATCCCGGAGGGAGCAAATGATCTGGAGTTATTATAAGAACCACAAAGGTCCCACTAAAATTCGATTTTGCGCCCCCTCTCCAAACCATTTTTAATACTTGTGTATTTTCTTATTTTTCCTGCTGGCGTTAGCCTTTTAATGCTTTCTTTGGTATATAGATAAGGTGTAAACAATGGCTGAAAAGAAAAATGTTGTGTCAATCGATCCCGACCTCTATTACAAGAGGCGCCTCTCCTATGAGGAAAAGCACTCCGGCTGGACCATATTCAAGTGCATATTCGGGGGTATCTACCTGTTCGTAATAGGTATGCTGCTACTGATGGTTATCTCGAAAACGCAAAACTACGCGGTCTTCCTCGGTTGGGGCTCGCTACTGCTGGCGTTCTTTGTGATAGTCTACGGGTTTGCCAAGTCGCTGCACTTGAAGCTTATGAAGAGCTACGCATAACCTGCCTGCCTGCTTCGTGCATTCTTAACCATTAGCAACGCCGGTTGGCTGATGATTATAGCTCTGCCTGTGGCATATACGAAATGAAAAACTACAAGTTTCCTGCAGTCATACTGATAGCCCGTTGGCAGTCAGTCTCTTATTCCTTTAATTGAAATATTACTGAAATATCTCCGTTAAATCAAAGCTATCCCTATAACTAAATAGTTGGACGGTATATATCGCCAACTCGATTAAAGAAAAGATGGAGAAGTAACCGAAGACAAAACCAACGGTGACCAGGTTGTTAAAGGCTAAGAATAGTATAGATAACACAGCAGTTATCACAACAGTGATAGTTGCTAAGAGGAATGCAGTTAGGTTATCTCTGACTGGAAATTCTTTTGGTTTAAAGACAGTCACGACTACGGCGAATAATGCAGAGGTCACAATTATTGCTCCTTCTAATGTTAGAAAAATGCCAACAGCCGAGCTACTTGTTGGTGGGAACAATATAATGAATGGAAATATAATGAGGGTTGCAATGAACATGGATGTATCTGCTGGTATTTCTCCTTTCACAAAAAGTTTGGCTTTACACGCTTTAGAAATTACAAATGCAATGATGCTTATGAGCAATAAGACCCAATACGCCTCTCGTGGAATTACGGGGAATGGAATGTTTAATGTTTTAAAAATCGTGCTGAAAGCAAAAATAAATACTGGAAATATAATAAGAACTTCTAGTATGAACCTTAATTTTTTGGGTCTTATGGAATTATTAAACGGCATAAAGTTACCCTACCTCTTCTACTCTGACCTCAACCTTCTTACCAACATATTTAGATAGCTTAATTTCTAAGCTTGTTCTTATAAAGTTTGTTATGTAGTTGAACCACCTTAGTTACACGTTGAGGCGGTTTAGGTTTTGATTGTCGTTGTCGTACTGAAAGATTGACCATTGAACGGACATGAGGTTGTGGATACTATGTTGTCTGAGCCACTGTTGGTTTCGTTGCCTATGGCGGCGTTTGGCGTATGCACGCATATGTAATTATCGCTACCGGATATTATGAGGTTAAACACCCCATTTTCCAAGTCTATTATGCTGTGGCTGCCGGATAACGTTATCGTAGATGGCGCCTTGCCGTTGGGATACGAGTTTATGATCATGCTATCGTAACTTCCTGAAATCGCTACGTGCGTAGTGTTATACGAAAGTAGCGTTACATTGTCATAACTTCCAGATACGCTAAGACCGTCTTTCTGGCAGGTCACATTTGCCAAATCCACCGCTTCCGTCACACCGCTCCCCGTTATTGCGACAGGACACAATATGAGTCTGATAGTCGATGTTGAAGATGTGGTGGACGAGGATGATGTAGAACTTGTGGTGAATGCACTTGTTGTAGTGAACATTGATGTAGAACTTGTGGTGAATGCACTTGTTGTAGTGAACATTGATGTAGAACTTGTGGTGAATGCACTTGTTGTAGTAGCGGTGGTAGTGAACATTGTGGTGGAGAGTGTGAGGACTGTAGTGGAGAGTGTGAGGACTGTAGTGGAGAGTGTGAGGACTGTAGTGGAGAGTGTGAGGACTGTAGTGCTGATTGTCTGTGGTAGGAATGTCGCATTGATCGTTCCGTTTGATGTAAGTGTGATGGTGGTGGCCTGTGATGCCGAAGATATGGTCTCGGCACCCCCGCCAGCGTTCCAGGAATTAAAGACATAGCCTGAGGGTGTTATCGCAAAGAGTGTGTAGCTACCCAACGGCAGGGATATTGTGCTTCCTGCGGAGTATCTCTGCTGCCCTATTACAAGCGTAGTATTCGGGGATGAAGCGAGCGTAAGAGTGTATAGATTGGGCGGCGATTGTGTGACCGACTGCAGTGAGTATCCTGTTGTTGTGTATACCGAGCTTGGGCACTGCATCACATTTGCAGTGCTGCATATCTGGTACTGCACCTTGAAGTTTATGCTGGCGGACGAGCCCAATGATGGCAGGTTCGATGTCGACAGGTTCGCCTGGCAGATCACCTCGTCGCCCTTCGCCGCGAGATAGGGTGTACAGCTGCCCGTGTAATTGCCGGACGCTACGCCTGCGCTTGTCACAGTAACGATGAATGTGTTTGGTGCGAAGTAGAGATAAGGCGCAAGGTTGTTTACCATCTGCATCGTGTAGATTGCCTGCGACGCCATTGAAGTATATGATAGGTGGGTCTGCGGGCATGGGAGCAGTGGCTCTATGCTGCACTGCGACGATAAAGACTGCGAACTTGGTGCAATTCCGAGGTATATCCCCACCCCTACGACCAGCAGCGCTACCACCACAAACGCCCATGCATATGTAGTGAGCAATTCTATTGCTGATTGCTGCCTTACACTCCTTGGCTTGGTATTACCCCTAGGCGCGGCTACCACACCGATTATCAGTATAGCTCGGCCGTACGTGGCGAGATATTCCATGGCGGCCTGGGCCCTAACCCATCTAGCCAAACAACCCTCCCCTTCCCCTTAGATATAATTACGAATTTGAGATATTTATGCGTTTTAGGATTGGATTGGGTAGGCAACCAACTTCGTCATTAATCGTATGAATAAGTAGGTTCTTATATCTTGAATTAAGGATCTCTTGTTACAAGTGATAATATGCCTATAAGAAAGGAGCTCGAAGTTAATGAGAGGCAGACGCGCGGGGGAGCAGTTCCAGGGAATGAACGCACTGATGCCGAGCTGGTAGCGGCGGTGGAGAGGCTATTTAGACTAGGACCGAACGGCAACAGGCACAGATCCACCTTCGATAGTATAAAGGAATCTCTTGACCGTGTGATGGGCTAGGGATTCGCGCCTGGCCTTGCTGGCGGGGTATTTGGAATGGCCTACAACGGCCAGATGGGGTCGTAACTGCTTTTTGGTCTCTCGTTTTTGTTGATTCCGGTACGGGCACCGAGTTTACTGGTCACTTGGATCTGCTTGCGGTATTGCTTATCGAATCACGTGCTACCTTCTTTGCCACTGACTCTGGTATTCCTGAAGTAAGCCTTTCGAAATTATCTAGGGCTAGTGCCCCTAGTCTTTCTGATTCCTTCTGCGCATAGTCAATTGATCCAAGACCCTTGAAGGTATCAATCACAAACTTGACGTCAGCCTCGGTCTTTTGCGGCCTGTCCTTTGCGTATATCTCCTTCAGCCTGCTGACCTCGTTGCTTGATCCGTGCTGCACGGCGTGCCATAATATTATGTTCTTGCAGCCATCCCTTACATCGTTGCCTATGGACTTGCCTAGAACATCCTCGGTCGAGATGCAATCAAGAATATCATCCTTTATCTGGAATGCCTGGCCTGCCGGGATGCCGTATTCGGCTATCTTATCAACCGTTTCGTCATCAACGCCTGCAACTATTGCACCTTGTTGCATGGGCCCATAAACAGTATAGTATCCGGCCTTGGCCTGGATCGACTCATAATATTCTTCCGGGCTGAATTTTGTTATGTCTTTGACCTCTTTTGTAAGGCGTATATCAAGGTATTGACCGACATGTGTAACGCATATGATGTCGTAAAACTTGTTGAAGTACCGCTCTCCCCTGTCTGGGCCCAGTGCAACCATCGCATCATGCACCATCTTCCAGTTTATTGCCTGCAGATGGCTCGCCCCATTTATGACCAGTGTTGGGGGGTATATCGTTGGCGCTGCGGCTTTCCCCCTTCTTAGCTGATTTCCATCCATCCAATCGTCTATCATGAGGAGCCAGTCCTCGGATGTCTGTTGTATGGCTGCCGGCAGTATGGCTTCTTCGGCATTACCATTATACAGGAGAGTCCATGCAATTAGGTATGATGGCCTTCTATACTGCCCCATTCTATCAGAATAGCAGCGCACGATCTCATTGTGCTTTTCCGGATAACCTTCGGGTAGATACTTGCGTATAGTATCGTATACCTTGGGCCTGAACATCTCGGCAAACGACTTGAAGGTAGTTGGTGTACCGATTCCGGATTTATCTGGCATTAATCTCACATCTAATAAGAAATTTGTTTGTTTATATTTATAACCCTTCCGAATATTTCAATAAAAATGTATCCAGTGATACAGTTAAAAACACGCGCGATGTAAGGAAAGGTATAAGTGTCATTTAAATTCCTTTAGAGAGTTATATGCCGAAAAAAGAAGTTGGTGACATGGGAAGCTCAATTGAGGATAGGGGCGCCGGACGCCAGAAGGAGATGGAAGAACTGGTCGCATGGATGAAGAGCAAGGTAAAGCAGATTGACAAGGTCCTTTATGAGAGCCTGCACAGGTTCTCATCGCCAAGCTATCTGCACAATTCATATTTGAAGGGTGATTACTCCTACGATGAGAGGGCCATAAGCAAAGGGGTTCTAGACCCCGCAATCTACCTGTTGAACCTGGGTGGGAAAAGACTCAGGGCGCTTACCACTGTCCTTGTGATGGAGAGTTTTGGCGTTGACTCTGATAAATTCATTGAATTCACCAGCATACCGGAGGTCATCCACACCGGTACGCTGATACACGACGACATAGAGGACGGCTCGTCAAAAAGGAGGGGGGAGGACGCGGTTCATGTAAGATATGGGATTGCAACTGCACTGAACTTGGGAGACCTGATGTTCTTCCTGCCCTTGAATGCCGTACTGGACAGCAAGAAGATCGACGAGAGAACAAAGAACACGATTATTGGGATCTGTATAAAGGACATGTCAAAGCTCGGCATCGGGCAGGCGACAGAGCTTGTCTGGCACGACTTCAAGGTGGACCCGTTCGGGATAAAGGAAAGCCAGTACATGCAGATGGTAGCCGACAAGACGGGTGCACTTACTGGCATATCTATGAAGATCGGAGCCGCCATAGGGGGCGCTGATGCTCAAACAATACAGAAGGTGGGGGTCATAGGCAATCTTCTGGGCATAGTCTTCCAGATACAGGATGACCTGCTGAACATCACGCCCAACAAGGTATCTGAAAGCAAGGGAGGGGTCGGGGATGACATGACAGAGGGCAAGATCAGCATCTTTGTAATATACGCGCTGTCGCATTCGAAACGGGAGGAGGCAGAGCGCCTCATAGAGATACTGAAGATGCATACGAAGGATGGGACGCTCATAAAGGAGGCAATCGGCATCATAACCCACTCTGGTGCGCTTGAGTACGGCAAGGAGCTGCAGACCAAGTTGCTGGATGAGGCCCTTAAAGACCTGAACAGCACGTTGAAAGAGTCCCAAGCAAGGCAGAGGCTGCACGCCATGCTGAACTTTGTGGCAGCGCGCTCATTCTAGGCCCGGTAACGAAACGCTGAATCCAAATGCAGCTACTTTATGTAGCTCGATATCTTCCTCTGCATAAGCAGGTCCCTCAGGACCTTGCTGTTCCTTATCCACCCACCGAGCGGAATGTCGAGTTTCCCTTTTATGTAGTCGAAAAGCTGGTCTCTTATGTGCAGCACCTCCGGTTTCATTGCAAGCGTCTCGCGGACGTGCTCCCTCACGTTCCAGACCCCCACCGGCATGAGGTATCCCTCGTGCACCTCCCTGAGTATCAGCGCCACTCCCTGTTTCTTCATCTCGAGCATCTTCTCCGTTATCGCCAGCCTTCCAGAGTAGTAGCAGCCGCCTATCTCTGCATAATCCCTCCTTCCATCATAGCCCTCGTATGAGGAGTATATCGAAATGTTGACGCCGTCCTCGTTCCAGACGGTCTTCGGGTACCACGCCTCTACCGATTCGTACTGCCAGTTTCCTGGCAGGAATAGTATGAGCCACCTGTTGTCGAGCGCCACGTTGTAGAATGCGTGGACAACATCCACGCTGTCGAAGCTCTTCACCGTCTCAAGATTGCTCTTCGAGAGCGTATCGTCCACCGCGGTTATGCTCCACCTTGTGGGAACGAACTTCCTCCTGCCCTTGAGGCCGAAAAGCCCGGCAGAGAGCGCCCTCTGTATCCTTGAAACCTCGAGCCCCTTGTCATAAAGTTCGGTCATCGCGGTCTTCGCAGTAGCGTCTGTGTCGTGGTGCAGTCTCTCTATCTTCCTGTTTGCGCTTACGTTGTAGACCTCGAAGTTCTTCATCATCGCGCTCGGGCCGAAGGGCTGCACCTCGTCTCGCATGTTTATCTTTACAAAGGGCTTTTTGTAGAAGAGCATCTCCGAATCGGCAGGCCTATCCGCCAGGGCGAGCTCCTTGACCCGCTGCTGGACCTTCCCCCCCTCAACGTTTGTCACCTTCGAGAGGTGCATCCCCCTCACCAGCCTGGACCTGAAATCCACTATTTGCTCCATGGACAGGTGCGTCCATCTCTCGGGGGTCGCCATCAGCGAGGTGTCGCCGAACTCGGGGGGCACCATCGGCCCTATGTAGACGTAAGGATAATTGTGCCTTCCTATGAAGATGTCTGTGGGAGAGGAGCCCTGAAGGTCAAGCCTGTCGGTCATCGGCTGGGTCTTTATCCTGTAGTAGTAGCGCAGCAGCGCAGGGTCCCTCATGTGCTGGTAGACTATGGCGGATCTCTTCACATTGTAGTATTTTCCTTGCAGCTGGATCCTTCCTATCTCATCAAGCATCTCCTTCCTGTCCAAGCCCTCACATTATCAGATAGCATTAAAGATTTTTATCCCTTTCAATTCAATTGTTGTGGTATGATAAGCATCTCGAAGCGGCTTGGCAGGATATTCTCGGGCGCAAAGGCGGACGTAGTATTTATAGCGAATACCTCCGTGAAGGATGCAAACTTCACCTACCTTACATGTTTTACAGGGGGTTCGTTCGAGGGATCCATCATCGTAGCAAGCAGGCGCGGCGCAACGCTGCTTACAAGCCTGCTCGAGTACCAGATTGCAAGGAAGCAGAGACCGAAAGAGATGAAGGTCATCTGCGTGAAGAGCCGCGATGAGCTGCTGCGGGAGGTAGCGAGGCTATTGAAAGGCAAGAGGGTCGGCATCAACGGCAGCTTCCTTCCCTACAATAGCTACAAGAGAATCAGGAAGATTGCAAAGGCAGACAGCATGGTTGATGTGAGCGATGCGCTCTCATCCGCAAGGCAGGTAAAAGACTGGCGAGAGATAGAGACCATAGGAATCGCAAACAACATCGTAAAGAAGGTGTTCTCAGGGATAGAGAGGCATTTCAAGGAAGGAATGACCGAAAGGCAGCTTGCCGCTATATTCGATAGGCTGATGGAAGATTACGGCGCCAGCTCCCTCTCCTTTGATACGATAGTGTGCTTTGGGATGAATGCCGCTGTGCCGCACCATGCGCCAGGCAGCACAAGACTCTCCTCCAATAGCTTCGTCCTGATAGACGCGGGAGCAAGATACATGAACTACTGCTCGGATGTCACAAGGACCTTCATCTTCAAGCCTGACAGGAAGAGCAGCGGGTACCGCAGGATGGCGCAGATGCACGACACGGTAAAGGAAGCGCAGAAAGCCGCATTTGATTCTATAAAGGCGGGAGTGTACGCAGACGAAATCCACAAGAAAGCTGCAGACTACATCAACAGCGCCTACAATGGAATCTACAAGGGCAGATTCATACACTCGCTCGGCCATTCGGTAGGAATTGATGTGCATGACGGACCTGGCTTCTCGCCGAACGAGCACTACAGGCTTAAGGCAGGCATGGTGATAAGCAACGAGCCGGGCATATATGTCGAGGGGTTTGGCGGAGTGAGGATAGAGGACGATATACTGGTTACAGAAAAGGGCGCGACTATCCTATAGCATTGAGTTGAGCTCGCTTCCGTCTACATTGAGCCTGTACTTTGCCATCAGCGCCTTTATCAGAGCGGGCTTGTCCTTCTGGCCGCCCTGCTGCTGCTCGGCGACCAGCTTCCTAAGCTCCTTGCCTCTTATCCTCTGCAGTCTCCTCTCCTCGATTATCTCTTCAACGGGCCGGTCCTTCTTTGAGAGGTGCTTTATCACCTCCTCTACCGCCTGCTTTGTTATCCTCTTCCTGCCGTAGAGCTCGAATATCTCTATGAGGCGGTCGTCGCCTATCGAGTCGACGTCAAAGCCTGCCCTCCTCAACTCCGTGAGCTTCTGGACGAGTATGTTGGCTATAAAAGAGGGCTCCTTTACTTTGCGCGCTATCGCCTTGTAGGTCTGCAGCTCCTGCGAGAGCATTAGCTGGCGGGTCAGGTTCGCATCCTTCAGCTGCGCTACAAGCTCGCTCTGCTGCGCCTCTACGCTCGGGGCCATCGCATTTGCAACATCAACCATCTTCTTTGTAACCGATATCGGCCTGGCGTCCGTTTCGGGATACATCCTCGAGCCGCTCGGAAGGGGCCTCAGGAACCTGGTCGTGCAACTTCCGTCGTTTATCGCGCCACGTGTCTCTAGGGGCACACCCTCCAGTGCCAATTTGGCCCTCCTTATCGCAAAGAGCACAGCCTGCTCGGCGCTCTTCCTGCTGCCCGCTATCAGCACAAAGGCGTCATCGTCTCCGAGCGAGAGCCTCTTGGATATTCCATCTATCTCATCCGCAGAGAAGCCATAGTCCCTTAGGTTTTCGTCGCTGTGTATTATCCCCTTGACGCCTGCAGCCATGGCATAGTCGCTTATCTCTGTGCCGAGCCTCCTCTTCGGCTGCACCTCCCTACCCAGCACGCCCTTGAAGCCGGAGAGCTTGAACCCGACTACAATTCCCTTGCTGGAAATATGGTTGGATATTATCCTTACGCTTGTACCTTTGAAGAGCCCTGTGAGCTCCTTGGCGTCACCAACTGAGGCCTGCCTATTCAAGAGCTCCCCTCTTATCGCGAGCAGCTCCTGCTGCCTCTTGACCTCGTTGTCTATAAACCGGTCCATGAGGCCCAGCTCCTGCAGTCCCTTTATCTCGACCCTAGCCCCTCCCCTGATTGATACGTTCACATCCTGCCTTACCGATCCTATGCCCCTCTGGACCGTGCCAGAGATCCTCATCATCGTGCCTATGTATAGCGCTATCTCCTTCGCGTCTTTCGGCGACCTTATGAGCGGCCATGTATCTATCTCGACAAGCGGGACGCCGAGCCTCTCAAGCCCGTATGTTATTCCGCTGTCTGATGTGGCCTCTATGGAGGAGGACTCCTCCTCTAAGAACATCGATGGTATTCCAACCACCTCCCCGTTCACCCTTATGAATCCAGAGAGGGCTACAAGCGCAGTCCTCTGGAATGCGCTGGGGTCGCTTCCGTCAACCACGGCCTTCCTCATCGGCTGTATTTCATCGATCACCTTCATCTTCATCGCGATCGCGAATGAGAGTGCTATCTGCAATGCATCCGTATTCATTAGGTGGGGCGGCTCCTCGTCGAGCTCGACTAGGCAAGAGTGCCTCTTGTAAAGTCGGTACATGAAGGCGCGCCCCCTCTGCTCCTCGAATCCTGCAGATACATCAACTGCGCCCATCTCGCCTGCGACCGCCCTCTGGTATCTCAAAATTGACTGGGATGCGTCATCGCCCATATCTATTATATTCGTGGGGCAGGAGCAGAAGAGCTTCCTTGAGGTTGCGAGCCTCTGGTGCACCTCGAGCCCGCACATGAAGCCTATCTCCTTATAGTGCCCGTAGTAGCCGTCATCCATCATTACACCAGGAATGCGTCGAAGTCGGTCCTCTGGCTTATCTCGCCGGCAATATTCCTGTTTAGCAGCGCGCCCGCTTCCTTGGCGCCGTAGTTGCCGAGCAACCAGCCTAGCTTTATGTAGGCAGTCTCAGGGAGCATGTCCTCGCAGTAGACAACCCCCAAAGATGATACGCGCCTGAGGTTGCTGTAGACGGTCGTGTTCACCCTGCCGTAAAGACACTGGGTTGTCATACCGACAATTATGCCGCTGTCTACCGCGGCTTTTACACTGGGAATCCATGAATTACCCTTATTGGATGGAGACACTGGAAGGTGCCCCATTCCTGTTCCCTCTATTATTATTCCACGGTAGCCCTTCTCTGCGTAGAAGTCTATTATCCGGGGGTTGGATCCAGGGTATGCCTTGACCAGCGCGACCTTGCTCTCGAATCCTGTCTTGGCTGCTATCCCCACGTGCTCCTTGGTGATTTTCTTGTACTGACTCACGTAGTCAATCTTCCCATTCTGGCTGACCGTCGCTATCGGTACGTCGTTTACCGGCCTGAAGGCATCCCTCCTAGTTGAATGCATCTTGCGCACCTTTGTACCCCTGATAAAGTGGCAGCTGTCGTCGGCACTGGACCTGTGCATGCATACGCCTACCTCGGCTATATCGGAATTGGCAGCGATATGCACTGCGCATATGAGGTTCATGAACGCGTCGCTCGAGCCACGGTCGCTGCTCCTCTGCGCGCCTGTGACAACTACAGGAGCATTAATGCCCTGCAGCATGAAACTGAGCGCAGCGGCGGTGTAATGCATCGTGTCAGTTCCCATTGTCACGATAACGCCGCGTGCCCCGGAGTTGATCTGCTTTGCAACCACGCCTGCGATTGTGCCCCAATCTGCAGGGGAGAGGTCCTCGCTGGCGATGCTGAAGGGATTTTCCATCGAAATCTGCGCGATCTTCGAGAGCTCCGGCACCTCGTAGAAGAGCTCCTCCGGCTTCAGCAGGGGGTAGACCCCTCCTGTCCTGTAATCTATCTTGTTACCTATCGTTCCGCCGGTGTATACCAGCGAGACCTTTGGCAACCCCTTCTCCTGCTTCAGCCGCGCACTTGGGAATGCACCGGGTTCCACCGATCCGCCCTCAAGCTTTGAGATTCTCATATTTGAGAAGGCGACCCCAACATTGTACCCGCTCTTCAGCTTTATTATCAGCGTGTCTGGGCTACTTGCCTCTGTCTTCGGCATAAGTTCTCCCTCGAGCACGACGCCGTCGTATTCCGCCTTTATCCTGTCGCCCACATTTATCTTTTGGCTTTTCAGGAACTCGGATATTTCCTTCGAATACATGCGATCACTCTATAAAATTCTTCCGTAAAGGACGTTCGCCGACACGGCGTATATCCTTGTGTCGAGCATGCTGCCGAGAGGCTGCATCTCTCCAGGCATGACTACCTGCTTATATGAAGCACTTCTCCCATTTGTAGACCTTTCGGTTGACTCTGTAGCAAGGATCGGCATGCGCTGCCCTATAAAGCGTTCATTTATTCCCTTCTGGAGTGACCTGACAACCCTTGAAAGGATTGCGCTCCTCCTACTTATCTCTGTGTTTGCAATCGTAGCCAACTTCGATGCGGGAGTATTGGGCCTGCTGCAGAACTTTGATATGTTTGTTACCTCCGGCTTCGCCTGTTTTACAAGGTCGATTGTGGCGTCGAAGTCGCTCAGCGACTCCACCGGATATCCAACTATTATATCGGTCTCAATGGTAATCTTGGGTATGCTGCGCCTTAGCTCTGCGACATATTCGAGGAACCGCTCTGCAGTGCACCTCCTTTTCATGTGGCCGAGCACTCTGTTGCTTCCCGACTGTATGGGCAGGTGGACAAACCTGTAGAATCTGTTGCTCTGCATCGCGTTGATGAATTGGTCTATGTATTTTCCTATGTGCTCCGGGTTCAGCATGCCTATCCTCACCCGGAAATCACCGTCTATTGTTGCAATCTTCTGCATGAGCTCTGCGATGTTGCTCCTTCTATCAGCTCCATATGCGCCCATGTCCTGCGAGGTGAGCTGTATCTCCCTTGCACCCATGCGCGCACTTCCCTCTATCGCTTTGAGTATAAGCGTCTCCGAGTAGCTTTGCAGTGGTCCCCTCGCAAGCTTGGTCTCACAGAAGGAGCAGTTGCTAAGGCAACCGTCGCTAACCGGCACTTTTGCTATTATTCCCTTGCGTGGATCCAGAAGGGCGAGCTTATCTATTCTTGGATGGCCGTCGAAGACGTGCGTCTCCCCTAAATTCGCGGCTGACACCGCATCTGCTATCATGTGTATGTTGGATGTCGTGACGATGCCCGCGCCCGGCGCGATGCAGAGTATCTCCTCTTGCCTTGTGGATGCCATGCAGCCAGCCACTACGACCTTCCTGCCACTGCCATTAAGGAGCTTCAGGGCGTGCAGTATCTTCTGCTCGGTGGGCTTCTTCACCACGCAGGTGTTCAGCACCACGACATCCGCTGCGGCAGCGTCCTGCGACATCTCGATGCCGTTCTTTTGCAGGACCGATCCCATTATGTCGCTGTCAGCCTGGTTGAGGGTGCATCCATAAGTTTTTATATATGCCTTCATAATATCTTCTCGACAGCGATAACTAATCCGAAATAAGCCTTTTATTAGTTATCAAATATTGTGATCGAATGATAATGCTCTGTGAAAGATGCAAACGCGAGGTCTACAGGTACGAGGCCTGCACCTACTGCAACAGGAAGGTTTGCTATAGCTGCATAAAGAGCACCCAGAGGAGCCCGAAGACGAGGCGCCTTGTTATCTGCAGGGACTGCTGGGGCTCCATGAAGAAGAGAGGGGCTTTCAAGAACAGGAAGAGTGAGGTTGCTGTAGTGGAAGTTCCCGAATAATCAATAATCAGACCCTCTTCACAGATACATTTACCAACTCTCCTTTTATTTCAAGCTCCCTAACCAAAGCCGAGCGGTCAAGCTTTGTCCCTATGTGCTTGGTCCTCAGTCCCTTCTTTATCCGCTTGATTTCCCTCGGTATTATCCTCATGAGCTCTCCGACCGCCTCGTAGTTGAGTTCTATGCTGTCGAGCCTGCTCAGCTTGAGTTCCTTCCTCATCATCTGGATATTCCTCTCGAACTCCCTTAGCAGCGCCTCATCCTTCAGCTCATTGCTCAATTCCTTGTCTATGTAGGCCGCACCGTACTTGAAGGCGACTCTGTCGCCCTCCTCCGCCCTCTCAACAATCGTAAAGTGCTCTGCCTTTATGCTCACGTTACCATTACCTGCCCTGAGCAGGTACTCCCCCGAGTCATCTATCGCCTTGATAAGCTCATCAGGGTCTGCAGACTTCAGCGCTTCGGCTACCTCCCCTGCCCTCTCTTTGAACGAGGGTCCTATCTTCGCAAAGAGCGGCCTTATCTCCTTCTTTATGCCCGACACCCTGATTATCTCCAGTTTCTTGGCATTGGTGTAGCTCTCTATGATTGGAGCCATCTCCTGCAGCGCTGTGTACGCTGAATCATCAGTAACCTCGACTACCGCCCTGGATATCGGCCACCTGAGGCTTACTCCTGCCTTCTCCCTGCTATTGAGTATCGCGGATATTACACCCTTTGCGATTATCATCTTGCTTTCCAATCGCTCATCGATGAGCTTCTTGCGCGGCTTCGGCCACTTCTCCATGAATATAGAACTGCCATCCTTTGAGAAGAGATTTATGAATATGTATTCGGTGCAGAGCGGCGCAGATATCGAGAGCATTATTGCGGCGTTGTAGAGCACATAGCCAGTAAGCGCTGCGATTCTTTTCAACTCGCCCTTTGACGCATCTACAGCACGCTGCTTTGCAAACTTGAGGTAGAACCTGCTGAAGTCCTCTACTATGAAGTTTCTCAGCTCGCTGACCGCCTTGTCTATCTCATAGCTGTCCATCGAATCGGTGAACTTTACGATAAGCGAATTGAGCCTCGACAATATGTAGAGATCCTCCTGCCCCATCTGAGAGGTGCCTGGGCGTTTGACCTGCTTGAGGTCGTATCCCGAGAGGCTTGCGAACTCCTTCACGAGCTCAGCTATGTTGTAAAGCATTATTATGTCGCCATCCGAGTCTGTCAGCTCGACCTTCTTCAGCTTGAGGTCCTGCCAGCGCGGCTTCGCAGAGCACCAAAGACGGAAGCCATCGACAGAGACCATCTCCATTATGTCTTTGGGGGTCACAGCATTGCCCTTATTCCTGTGCATCTCTTCTCCCAACTCGTCTTTCATCATGCCGCCGATGGTGACACGCAGGTAGGGTCTCTTCCGGTTTGCTGCAACACCGGTTCTTAGCAGCGCGCTAAACCATGCCTTTATCTGGTCTAGGCTTTCTGATATCCAATCTGCAGGATAGAGCCTTGTGAACTCCTCATCGGTCAGGCTTGCAGTATGGGCTATCCCCGATTCGAACCATACATCGATTATGTCCGGTACCCTCTTCATCGTGCCGTTACATTTTCTGCATTTGAATGTTATGGAATCTATGTGTGGCTTGTGCAGTTCCATATCTTTTGGCTCCTTCTGCAGACCGGCTCTTTCCACAAGCTCATTAACAGAACCTAACACTTCCATTTCCTTGCACCCGTCACATACCCATATCGGCAGTGGTGCCCCCCAGTATCTCTGCCTAGAAATACACCAATCTGGCGAACTCTCTACTGCATCTGCAAACCACTTCTGCGCGAACTGCGGATGCCATTCGATCTTCTGGTTCTCGCTCAGCATCTTCTTCTTTATTTTCTCCACGTTGACGAAGAATTGATCTGTTGCCCTGTATATCAGCTTACTGTTGCATCTCCAGCAGCATGGGTACGGATGAGTAAGACTCCCGGCAAAGAGCAGGTCACCAGACGCCCTGAGATCCTCCATCACCGCGGAGTTTGCGCTGTCGGGAAGTAGTAGACCTTCGTACTTGCCGGCGTCATCGGTGTATCGCGCATGCACGTCTACTGGTGAGAAGACAGGTATTCTATTTGCCTTTGCAAGCACGAAGTCCTCGGGACCGTGGCCAGGGGCCACATGGAGAAGGCCTGTTCCTTCGCTCAGTGACACCATGGCCTCGCTAAGAAGAACCCTGTGATACTTTGCAAATTTCTTCTGGATGGGAACCTGTTCAACGAGCGGGCTTGTGTACCCGGTGCCGGCAAGGTCTGATCCATAGAATTCCTTCTTTACAACGGTGCTCTTGCCTATCGCATCGGTAAAGGCATCGAGCCTGTCCTTTGCGACTATGTAATCTTTGCCTTCGGATGAGGCAACAACATAGAGAGCCTTCGGGTTCACCGCTATCGCCATGTTCGATGGAAGTGTCCATGGTGTTGTAGTCCATATCACAAGATAAGTGTCTGGCGAGAGCTTGAGCCTGCTCTTCTTCTCGTCAACCTTGAACCTTACAAATACGGAATTGTCGGATATCTCCTTGTACTCGACCTCGGGGCCGTTGGCCGACAGCACTGTCTCGCAGTGGGGGCAATATGCAAGCGGCTTCAGCCCCTTGTAGATTAGCTTCCTGTCGTACATCTTCTTGAAGATCTGCAAGCCCTTGTTTATGTAGTCGACCGTGTAGGGCAGATAGGTGTTATCGAAATCCATGAAAACCCCAAAGCGCTTGAGCAGCTCTATCGATCCCTTTATCTCGATCTCGGTGTAGGCCTTGCACTCCTTGACGAAGTTATCGATCCCCATGTGCTCTATGTCCTGCTTCGACCTCAGGTTAAATTTCCTCTCTATTTTGTTCTCTATCGGCAACCCGTGCACATCGAAGCCAGGTCTATCATGGACATCCATGCCCTTGTAGCGCTGATACTTTAGCATTAGGTCCTTTATCGTGTAGACCCATAGATGGTGCACAGCGAGGCCATATGCATTTGCAGGGCCGTCAAGGAAGTAGAATTTCTTGTTGCCCATGTTTTTCTGCTTGAGCTTCTTGTGTATGTCGTATACCTTCCAGTACTCGACTATCTTCTCTTCTCTTTCTTTTAGGTTTATCATGAGGACTCACTGCTAAACACAATAATATATCAATTCGCTTTTTTAAGCCTGATGTTTATGCTGTGAAAGCGATTTATAGCTGCTTTGCGCAGATAATCTGGTTGGATGGGCGCCAACGTGAACGACAGGGGCTACAGCGGGAGTGAATCCTACAGGCTCGTCGAGCCTCTGCTGAGGTCAAAAAGCAGCTTGCTGCTTGTTGTCTGCCCGTTCATAACAGCCGCGTACGCGCGCCTCTTGGTGGGCGAATCGGCGCGGAAAGAGGTCTCCGTCATAACGTCCAACTCCGAAATAACAGCTGCGGGACTGAAGATCCTGAGAAGGGGAAGGAGGGGATCCGCCTTCCTGAAAGTCGCTATGTACCTTCTCATTCTTGAGGTGATATTCTTCCTGCTTAAGTTCTACCTGGCGGAGCTGGCGGTGCTTCCTTTCATCGTGATATTCGTGATGATTGCTGCGCTCGCCCACTCTGCGGCAAAGAAGCGCAAAGTTAGGGTTAGGGTGTCTGAAGAGCACTTCGTCCATGAGAAAATCTACATAACGGATTCGTGCGCGATAACGGGCAGCGCGAACCTCACATACGCGGGCCTGCACAAGAATGTCGAGCACCTGGAGGTCACCTACGACGCAGAGAAGATAGGCGAGCTGCGCTCCCACTTCTGGGAGCTCTGGAAGAGCATACAAGAATGAGCCTTGTCGAGAGTAAAATAGCTTCAAATAAAACACATTTTACACAAAAGTTTCCAAAAATACAGGTTATTCTAAATAGATATTAGAAACTTCTCCTAAACCTTTAAATATTATAACTCCGTTATATGTAATGGGAATGAGAAAAGAAAAGGAAACGGTGGAAGTGGGGAAAATGAGAGGGGGAAGACGAATAGGGGGTAGAGTGTTGACTCGAAGGGTGCGGGACATAGCAGCAGCTGCACTGAAGGAGAGCGACATTGAAAGTGTCTTCAGCGAAGCCGGGCTTTGCGACTATGACGAGGCAGCCGGAACAGCACTCAAATCAATCCTGGCAGAAAAGACGACCGAATACATCCAGAGAGGGATGGCAGAGGCGAAGAGGAGGCGCATGAGATTCGGCGCAGGAGCATTGATAATAGCTGCCGAGAAGGACAGATGGTAAACACGCAGTAAACGCACAGCGGAGCTGGAAATAGCTATGATGCGGTGCATTTTTATCTAATTTCCACTATTCCCCGGAGTAGTCTATTTTTATAAATTCTTATCGTATATTTAACCGTGCGATCGTAGTCTAACCTGGTTAGGACTTTGCCCCTCCAAGGCAAAGACCCGGGTTCAAATCCCGGCGATCGCACTTTTTCTTAAGCTCGTTGGAGCGTCCGAAGCCCCCTTTGCAGGTTGCTATGAGAAGTGGCGCAGGAGACTGCGCAATTTTTCCAAAGGCGCCCTAGGTCTTATCTCGGTTGCATGACCTACTTTCTTTACCTCTTCGGCGAAAATGTCGCTAAGTCTGTCTAAAACAGTAGAGCGCGGATCCTCTCCAGCAAGTTTGTGCAGAGCCAATGTCGCAATGCTTACAGCTCCCTCCTGCTTCTTTTCGAGTCTTGCGTGCAAACCTTTGAGGTCACAATTTTCTACCTTACCGCCCAATGTTAGCGTATGTCCATTTTGGTCGAGAGAAAGCTTGCTACCCTCTCCAGGACTTACCGTAATATTGAATTTGATCCAGCCGGAAAACTCCTCACTCATGCTGTTTCTTAAGAACTTTGTAACATTTTCTGAATTTATTCTGCCTGCAATTTCTAGCTGCGTGTCTCTTAGGGTTATTGTTGCATCGATAAGATCTTTTTCTTTCAAAGCGTATTGCGACACCGGTGCTGTTTTCGAACTCGACATAGGTAAAACTCTATTATAGGTAATATTTATGTTTTTCTGTATAGGCTACAGACGAGGTGGGCGTAGACCCAAAAGTAAGTGTTTTTAACCTTTGGGCGCATAGCTATGGGGGTAATAGAGTGTTTTTTCTTCTAAGTGTTGTCATAGACATAGCAATTGGAATTCTGGCTATTTTGATTATAATAGCGCTTGTAATCATCGCCATATATAATGGTTTCGTATCAAAGCGAAACCGCGTTCAGGACGCTTGGGCACAGATAGACGTGCAATTGAAGAGGAGGTATGACCTGATACCAAACCTTGTGAATACAGTGCAGGGCTACATGAAATACGAGAGAAGCGTTCTTACACAGATAACAAGCCTCAGAAGCGCTATAGTCTCGGGCTCCGTGCAGGACAAGGCGCAGGCCAATAACCAGATAAGCCAGGCGCTCAAAACGATCTTTGCGGTAGCCGAGAACTACCCGCAGCTTAAGGCGTCAGACACCTACAAGGAGCTGCAGGACCAGCTTGCAAACACAGAAGACAGGATATCGTTCGTGAGAACCTCTTATAACGACTACGTACTTGACTTCAACAACGCCATACAGGAGTTTCCAGGCAATGTGTTCGCGAATATGTTCGGCTTCAAAAGACAGGACTTCTTCCAGGCTCCTGGCGAGGAAAGGCAGGCCATTAAGGTGGACCTGACAAGCGATGCAGCGCAGGGCAAGACGAAGCCGGATGCAGCACCACCTTCTCAGAAGAATACTCAGAAGAAATAGCATAGGCGAGAACGGATGGCAAGCTACTTTGACGAGGTATCGAGGAATAATCTAAAGTCGGTGCTGCTCTTCCTTGTCTTTGGCGCATTTTTTGCCTTTGTAATCTACATATTCATCTGGCTCCTTGGCGGCGGCCTTATCGCGCTTGCAATTGGCGTCATTATAATAGCGCTCTATGCGGTGTTCGTTTACTTCAAGGGGGACAAGGTGATACTTGCGGCCTCTAAGGCCAAGGAGGCAGACCGCAACCAGTACAAAACCCTGTACGACATAGTTGAAGGCCTTGCAGTGGCAAACCAGATACCACCACCAAAGGTTTACATCATGGACGACCCAAATCCAAATGCATTTGCGACTGGCAAGAACCGCAAGGCGTCATCGATTGTTGTCACGATAGGGCTGCTAAATATTATGGATAAGAACGAGCTGCAGGGCGTGCTGGCGCACGAAACATCTCATATAATTGAGAATGATGTGCAGGTCATGATGATAGCAATCGTCTTTGCCGGCGCTATAGGACTGGTGGCAGCCATCTTAAGGGGCATGTTCTTGTTTGGCGGTTTGGGTGGACGCGGCAGGAACGGCCTGCTACTGATTATAGGGCTTGTGGCAGCGTGCCTGGCACCGCTGTTCGCGGTCCTGATAAGACTGGCGATATCAAGAAGGAGGGAGTACATGGCGGACGCAAACGGAGCAAGGATAATAAGGAACCCGGCGGCACTTGCCAGCGCGCTCGCGAAGATAAAGGAGTATACAAAGAATCCGAAGGCGACCCCGGTAAGAAGCGCAAATGAGATAACAGCAAATCTCTACTTTTCAAATCCGCTCAATTCAGAGAGCATGCTCAGCATATTCTCTACGCATCCGCCAATAGATGAAAGAATAAAGAGACTAAAGGCGATGTACTAGGTTGCGGTGATGATAATTATACAGGCAGATTCTCCAAATCTGCCTCTTTGTTTTTTATAAGTCCACGCAGGCTTTCATCCTCAGCAAGCATCTTTGGTACCTCATCAAGCGTCTTGATCGGGAATACGGTCTTGTATCTTAATGCACGTTCTCTTACGTCGGGATCCAGCACCTTTTCATCCAACCAGAGATATGCCCTCCCGGCTTCGCCATAGTGCACCGCGGTGCGCGCAGAATCATCTACCAAGGCGAGTACCCATGGTATTACCTTTTGAGCCCTGCTGGTTACGTGTTCGAAATGATCGTATGGTATACCAACATTGTGCAGCACCAGTTGCATGTTGCCTATGTTCCCATGCGTTCCTGTAACTATAGCATTCTGGAAGCCAAGCGCGCTAACCTCATTGAATATTCTTGGTATCCTCGGATTTGCTAATCTGGGCGGATTATCTGGATTTTCCCAGGAAATACGTAACACTATCCCTACCTGTTCTTTTGAGAGCGTGGGGAAGGCCTTATCTATGCCCTCTCTTCTCAATATATCTGGATCGGCGTGCACCCCATAGAGCCTGAATGCCTCTTGATTCATTCTTTCCCCGCTCCTAAATAGCGTATCATCCACGTCCCATCCGATAACTCTCCTTAGTTTAAGAGGAGTACTTTGCATAGACACACACTTATGACAATAATATTTTGCCAAATATATATTTGTTCCATATTCGATACCTTTTTATTATTTCCATTCTCAACTACTATGTAGAGCAGGAAAGCTCAACTCTCTTGTTTTGCTTGCTCATAGGTGAATTATTTGAAGATAGTCTACTCAGACCCAAAACTCGGAAGGAGCGCGCAGGTGGACCTTCCGAAGGAGAAGGTATCGATGGTGCTCAACTACAAGATAGGTGACATCATAGACGGCAGCATAATAGGGCTCACTGGATACAAGCTCAAGATAACCGGCGGCAGCGACAACAGCGGCTTCCCACTTGACAGGAGCATACAGGGCACGATAAAGACGCACACCTTCAAGAAGGCGAAGCGCTCGGGCAGGTCTGCCGGGATATTCCGGAGGCAGACCGTCAGGGGGAACGTTGTGAGCACCGATGTCGAGCTGCTCAACACCGTGATAGTCGAATACGGTGAGAAGAGCCCGGCAGAGCTATTCCCGCCAATCGAGAAGAAGCCAAAGGAAGTGAAGGTGGAGGAGAAGAAGTAGGGGGTTGTAATTGGAGACGATACTGCAGAGCACAATCAACATCGGCACGCTGGGTCACATAGACCACGGTAAGACCTCGCTCACCAAGGCGATAACCCATGTGTGGACCGACACGCACAGCGAGAGTCTGAAGAGGAATATGACGATAAAGCTGGGCTACGCCGATGCGATAATAAGGCGGTGCCCAAAGTGCGAGGGTGCGTCAGCATACACGACCGAAGAGAAATGCAAGAACTGCGGCTCCGAGACCAAGCTCCTGATGAGGATATCGATGCTCGATGCGCCCGGCCACGAGACCCTCATGGCCACAGCGATCGCGGGCGCGAGCGTGATAGACGCGATACTCTTCGTTATTGCGGCAAACGAGCCGTGCCCGATGCAGCAGACAAAGGAGCACCTGATGATAATAAACCTTCTTGATATCAAGAACGTCATAATAATACAGAGCAAGGTTGACATAGTGGGCAAGGAGGCGGCGATAAAGCACTACCGCCAGATCAAGGAGTTCGTCAAGGGCAGCATGATAGAGAACGCGCCGGTCCTTCCGGTGATGACCAACCAGGGCAGCAACATAGACGTGCTGCTTGAGATGATAACGAACATGCCGAAACCGGAGAGGGACCTCACCTCCAATCCGGTGATGTACGTGGTGAGGTCGTTCGACGTGAACAGACCGGGCAGCGACGTAAAGAGGCTTTCCGGTGGCATAATCGGGGGCTCTGTAGAGCGAGGGAGATTTAAGGTAGGCGACATGATAGAGCTCAGGCCGGGGGCCAACTTCGCAGAGCCTGGATCGAAGAAGAATTCTTACAAGAACCTCATAACAGTAATAAAGGGCATAAGCAACGGCGCGGACCAGATGCAGGAGGCGACGCCGGGAGGCCTGGTAGGGCTGTCTACCGAGCTAGACCCTGCCTTCACAAAGGCGGACAACCTAGTTGGTAACCTAGTAGGCCACGTGGGCAAGCTTCCCGAGGCGACAGGCAGCCTTAACATGAAATATCATGCAATCGAGAGGAGCGACGTGCCGAGCCAGAAGATAAAGGAGAATGAGTCCCTTCTCATGGGAATAGGCACGGCAACCGTCATAGGATACGCGAAGAAGGTGAAAAAGGACAACATCGAGGTTGAGCTGAGGACCCCGATTTGCGCTGAGAAGAGCACAAAGATAGCCGTTCTGCGCAATATCTCGCAGAGATGGAGACTCACCGGCTACGGCGTGCTGGGCTGATCCTTGCGTAGTTCTTTGCTATAGATCTCTCCAGCTCTGTACAGATCCTCTCCCTGTCGGCCTGCCTTGACATTACATATTTCTTGGGATCCAATGTGGCAGCGGCGGCCATTGGGTGGCCTCCGCCCCCGAATGCGAATGCGACTGGAGAGCAATCAAGCCCGGTCACGCATCTGAAGTGGACGCGAGGGCTGCCCTTCAATGTGTTTATGTAGATTGCTATCTTGGGCCTGAAGCGCTTCATCATCCTTTCGCATGCGGTAGTTGCGTGCAGCTCCTCTGCGAAGCCGATGCAGACGCGCAACCCATTTACATCGATAATCCTGGCAGAGCCGATCAGCAGTGCAGTTTGCTTATCTGCATGCTTTTTGTACTTCCTGTATGCCTGGTCGACTAACCGGCTCTGGAAGTTGCCATTCGCAAGCTGCGCGATTATCTTCCTCAGATTGTTGTCGGCAAAGTCCAGGTTGCGCCAGTTGAAGTAGCGTATCGCCCACGTATGCCTGTAGAGCCTCGCCAGGGTTCTCCTATCTCTCGTCTGTATGTTGAAATCTGAGAGGTGCGCGAAATTTGCGAGCCTCTCCTTGAAAGCCGAGTCGACCCCATCATTGTAGAGTTCACGGAGCACGAGCTCTGCGGCGCAGTAGTGCCTGCTCTCGCGTATCAGCATCAGGTCGCAGTATTTTGATATTTTGGTTACCCAGTCGTCGGGCCATACATGATGGTCTATCCAGACTATGCGGTTGCGCGTCTGCACAAGGTATTCGAGGACGCCCTCCCAATCCTTGAGCACCTCCCTGTTTATCCCGACATCGGTTATCACAAACAGCCCGTTCTGGGGGTGCAGCCTCTTGATCTGCTTCTGGAGCTGGGGCATCCTCCTCTTCTCATACCCATAGAAGACGATATTGGATACAGGAACCTTCCAATATCGCACCAAGAAGGCGGCGCACGCCATCCCATCAATGTCGGCAGCGTGTGTTATGTTGTATAGCTTCATAAGGCGAACCTCGTGCCGCTACTTCCTTATCGTTATCTGGATCGAGCTTACCTTCGATTTGGTGCCGTCCTCGTTGGCCACCTCCTCTGTGTTGAGCGTGATCGTATCGCTGCTCGGATCCTTCATTGCGGGGAGGAACCTGTGCCTTGTTATCTCCACCACATCAACCGCCTTCGATATCGAGTTGCCCCTCGCTTTGACCGCGACGCGCGGCGCGCCCCCGTTTATCTGAGTGACGACCGCGAGGACGTAGTTCATCGTGGGCTTCTTCCCTATGTAGACCGTGGCATCCTGCGGTATCCCATCAGTAGGCTTTGCTGCAGTGCCTGTGGACGAGACTATCTGTATAAAACTGACTTTCGACTTTGTGCCATCCTCGTTCGCGAGTTCCTCGGATCCTATGGTTATGTTGCCGCTGCTCGGATCCTTCAGGTCTAGAAGGAACCTCTTCCGGGTTATGTCCGCCACGTCCACGGCCTTCGATATCGAGTTGCCCCTCGCCTTTATCACAACCTCTTTCGTGCCGCCGTTGAACTGGGTCACCACCGCGAGGACGTAGTTCATCGTGGGCTTCTTCCCTATGTACACGATATTCTCTGGGGAACCCCGCTTTGATTGGTTTTCTGGAGTTTCTGCCATTGACTCATCTTGTATTATTGATATTGCTGACTCTCCCTAACTCTCATATCTATAAGCGAATAGCTATTTAAATGATTTGCTTCTCTTGCCGTGCGACGTTATCTTCCTCATCTCCTTCGCTATGTTGACGTCTACCCCAAGCCCTTCAAGCGTATGAAGCGGGTATGCGATCGATATGTCGCGGAGGAGCTTCGCCTCCGCTTCTATGCCTGCGCGCTTCGCGAGCGGCATCTCCGCCTCTATCGAGCCGTATATCTGCGTGAGCAGCTGCTCGGATAGCTCGGTTATGTGCTCCCGGCTGATCGCTCCGTCATCCATCATCTTCCTTATCATCCCCTCGGCCCAGACATTCCTGCTCTGGTCGGCTATGAATATCTTGCCAAGTGACCTCATGAATTCGGGCGATACAGGATAGAAGACCTTGTAGAAGATGAAGCCGAAGGGCCGGGAATAGGCGTCCCTTATTATCACGTCTGTAGCGACAAGCCTCTCGGGCCACTCGTCGATCTCGGCTATCCTCCCGAATACTTGCTCTATCTGCTTAGTAGGCTTGTCGACCTTGTGCCCAAGCCCCTCTATCATGTTGCGCAGCGCCCTTGCGTGCCTCTCCCTCTCCTTCGACAGCTCGGCGAAGTGCCCCCTTATCATTTCCATACCGCTAGGCGGCCGCTCTGCCGCCCACCGCGCAGCTATCCTGCCGGTTGCCTCTACTCCGTAGTAGAACTGGTTCAGTATGTGTATGACAGCATCGATATCGAAGACCACGCCGTTCGGCAGCCTTACATACCTTGCCGTCACCTCTCCCTTCTTCCTGCGGACGTTTATGAAGCTTATCGCCTGCTTTATCGTATTTATGTTGCTCTCCTTGGCGTACCTGTATATGTAGGGCCTGAGCCATTCAGGCACCCCGTATTTTCTCATCGCGGTGCCGATCATGCTGTCTAGCAGGGGGTTCACTCAATACACCATCTGATTTGTCAACCATGTAATTTATGTTTTTCTTTTTTGGCCCTTTTCTTCATAAACCTGTATCCGATGAAGGCGGCGAGCACGACTACGATAGCCGCAATTATCACCTGGTCGGTGCTGCTGATGCTGGATGCGTTGCTCACCTGCATATAGTAGCCGCTCGAGCTGCTGAACTGCTGCGTGATGTAGCCATTCGGCTGCCTCCACTGCTCGTAGAGCGTTACCGGGTACGCGCCTGGGGCGCCATTCGAACCGGTATCAACATAGAAGACAACGTTCGCAGACTGGCCTGGCGCCAGGCTCTCGACATAGAAGTCGGGGGTGACGGGTGTTATAGGATATGTGCTCTGCAGGCTGAAGGTTATCTCCTGGGCCTGCTCGTTGCCGGTGTTCTGCACCGTGAAGGCAACCCTCTGGTAGGAGCCTCCTGGTGTGACGCTGCCGTTGAACGATGTTATGTTGAATATCGCGCTCTTCACCAGATTCAAGGTCACGTTCTGGTCCGCCACCACGTTGCCCCGGTAGTTCTCGTAGCTGTACTTGTACTGCACTGGCAGCGATGCGCTCATCTGCCCCAGGGTGCTGCTAGCGCTTATGAAGACCGTTTCTGTGGTCTCTGCTCCAGCGGCGAGCGCCCCTATGAAGAAGCTGGATGCCGTTCCGCTGACGCCTATGCCGTTGCTGCTCAGGAAATTGACCGTGAGGTTGTCCGCCTGGCCTGAGCCCACGTTCTGTATGAGCATGGTAAGGGTCTGGTTTGCGCCGGGGTAGACCTGCGGCGGGATCGCGCCGACTATGCTGGTGACTATCTGGGGATTGTTTAGCAGTATGTCTATCGGCACGCTCACTACTGTGTTGGTGGCGCTGCCCTCTTGTGTAATGTAGCTCAGCCTCGCGGTCAGGTAATTCAGGCCGCCGGTGATGTTCTGAGAGGTAAATATGCTCGCTGTGGCGCTGCTAGAACCTCCGGCTGGTATTATGCCGAGCTGGAAGGTGCTGGGGCCGTTTGGGGCGAATGAGTTAGAGGCGAGTATCTGCACCGAAACGTTCCTGGCAGTGTCTGTACCGCCGTTTACCGCGCTGAGGGTCGCTGTGAAATCGCGGGCCGGGATTATCTGGCCGGTCGGGAATATATTGAGCGAAATCTGCGGGGCGCCGTAGACGTATATGTAGATGGGGATCACCGATTCCGCCGCTATCGCGGTGCCCGCGCCGGTGCCCTCGTTCGTCTGGTACTGCGCGACGACGTCTATCGTGTACTCGCCGGCTGGCAGCGTAGATGGAACGTGAAGCTTGTAGATGAAATAGTCGTTGCCCAAGCCCCCGTATTCGCCTGTGCCTATGCTGTCGATGAGGTAGCTATAGCTTGGCGAGACGTTGAGTATCGGGTTCTGAGCCTCAAGCTGGAGGTTGACCTGGCTTAGCGACTGGCTGTACGAGTTGAAGAGCTGGAAGCCTACAGTTATGTTGTCTCCGGCCACTACCGGCGCCGGGTTTATCTGCAGGTTCGTCAGCGAGAGCGCGCCCGTTGCAGACGAGGTCGATGATGTTGTCTGCGCCGATGCCAATCCTACAAGCAGGACCGACAGCAAAAACAGCGATCCAAGCCCTTGTATTATTTTTCCTTTCATGGTTTCACCTATCTATAATCATCAGTCTATTGTGCTCTTGAACAGCAGTATGCTTATTATGGTCATTATGACGCCGAAAACCGCAAGAACCGCGATGTCTACAGCTGCGCTCGCGAGCGGGTACATCCCCTGAAGGATCACAAACCTGAAGCCGTTTAGCGCGTATGTCATCGGGTCGACTACGCTCACCGCCTGCAGTATCGGCGGAAAGCTCGATACCGGGAATATGCCGCCCGAGAGGAACCAGAGTGGCATCCCTATCGCCTGCCCGAATATTGTATATGCCTGCAGGTTCTTCATCCTTGCCGCAATAGCCGCGGATACGGAGGTCATGCACACCGCCAGCAGTATGCCGATTACGAATATCCAGAACAGCCCGACAACGCCCATCGCGATCGTGGAGCCGAGCGCCATCCCTATGAGTATCACTACGGCTATGGACAGGATTGATTGTATCGCCCCTGAGAATACCCTGCCGAGCAGTATCGCGGACTTGTTTATCGGGGTTATGAGGAACGCCTTTATGTTGCCACCCAGCTTGTCCTGTATTATGGAGAGCCCGCTGCCGAAGAGCGCACTGAAGGTTATCACCATCCCTATGACACCTGCGAATAGGAAATCGTCGTAATTACCCGTGGCGCCCGTCACAGGCGTCGCCACATACGCCGCGGCGGGAGATGAAGATGGAAGGTACTGGCTGCTCTGGAAGTTGCCTGGAGAGCTGAATTCCAAAACAAGCTGCTGTATCGCCGGCAGCAACGTGGCTGTGACGCTGTATTGCACGTTGTTGTAGTAGACCTGGACGGAGGGGCTTCCCTGGCGCGATGGGAAATTGGGCAGTATGACTATTACGAAGTTGACCTGACCCGCGGAGAGCATCGCCAGCGCCTGCTGCTGGGTGGATATCGACTGCACGTCCATCAGGCTCTTGGAGCTTAGGGCGCTTATGAGCTGGCCGGACTGGACGTTATTTGCATAGTTTACTACGACTACAGGCGCGTTCGTGACCGCGCTGCCAAGGAAGCTGAAGAATATGAGCATGACGAGCGGGAACATCGCGATTCTCATTAGGTTGGTGCGGAGGTTAGCCTTGAATATCAGCAGTTCGCGCTTGCACAGGATTATAGAGTCTTTAAGGAGGCTCATCGTCTCCACCTCACGTTGCTCCTCCCACCCTGCATATCTCCTGCGGTGTCACGCATGCCGGTGCCGGTCAGTTTTATGAATACGTCGTCAAGGGTGGGAAGGTGGCTTCCTATCGATAGGACGGTTATCCTCTCCTTGTCGAGCATCGCAGAAATATTTGTGAACTCCGACTCCACGCTCTTGTCGAGCGGCGCGGTGACCTTGTCGCTCCTATAGGTGGCAGCTATGCCAAACTTTGACTTGAGCAGAGATACCACCTTCTGCGCCTCGTCGAGCTTTACAACAACCTCGAGAATCTTGCCGCTGCCCGCTATCCTCTTTATCTCTGACGGCGTGCCGAGCGCGATTATCTTGCCGTGGTCTATTATTGCTAGGCGGTCGCATAGCTGGTCCGCCTCCTCGAGGTACTGCGTTGTCAGTATTATTGTGATCCCCTCCTTGTTCTGCTCCTTCATACGGGCCCACATGGTGGATCTGTTCTGCACGTCTAGGCCGCTGGTCGGCTCGTCGAGCACCAGTATCTTGGGCTCCTGTATCATGGCCCTCACTAAGCCGAGCCTTCTCTGCATTCCTCCGGAGAAGGTGCCCGTCTTTACGTCAGCAAAATTTATAAGCCCCGCCTCCTCTAGAGCCACCTTTATCCTGCCAGGTATCTTTGATTCGGGTATGTGGTAAAGGTGTGCAAATAGGTCGAGATTCTGCCTGGCGGTAAGGTCGGCCTCCACGACAGTCTCCTGGGTCATGAGCCCCATGAGCTGCTTCGCCTTCTCGTGGTTCTTGGAGAGCTCCATCCCCGCCACAGTTATCTTCCCGGAAGTTGGAGTAAGAAGCGTGAGGAGCATGTTTATGATCGTCGTCTTTCCGGCGCCGTTCGGCCCCAAAAGCCCGAATATCTCGCCTTCCTTGACGCTCAGGCTTACTCCGTCTACCGCGGTCAGATTTGTGAACCTCTTGACAAGGTGCTCTATTTTGATTATGTCGGGCATGTACTCATTTCAGAAGCGTATGGGTGTAGCCCATCATTAACTTGAAGGCCTTGCCGATAGAAGCAACGGTGCTGCTGCCCTTCTTGGTTATCACGTAGTATTTCTTCGCCTTGCCCTTGTTCCTTACCACCGCCTTTATGTAGCCGGATTTCTCGAGGGAGCTTAGTACGTTGTAGACGTCGTTCTTTATCGTGGCACCGAAGAAGGCGGCGGAGTGGCCGCTTTCGAATTCCTTTATTAGCGCATAAGGATAGGTGCTCTCCGACTTTATCCTGACGAGTATCCTGATCTTCAGTATCGTGTGCCGCATGTCCTTCGTCATGAAGTCGGGTGACTTCGGCATATCTGCTCTCATTGCCCCACTAGTTTAAACTTAAAATAGTTTAAATTTAAACTAGCATAGGAAGCTAAAGGTTATAAAGCTTTCTCAACTACGGGCACGGCCGGTAAACTCGCAACTAAGATATGGCCCTGACAAAGCTATCGTATGGTTTTAGCCAAATTGTGATTAGGCAACGCTGCCCTCGGCAGTGTAGAGCATGAGCTCCGGATACTTCCTTGACACCTGGCTTGCGCGTATTCCGTATATCTGCTTGACCCCGCTGCTGTGGGAGAGGTCGACGAGCCTCTGGGTTATTATGCCGTCGAAGACCACCGCCCCGATGCCGTGTATCTCCTGTATTTGCTGGATGAGCTCCCTTATTGGTATCTCCCCAAGCATCTTCCCATTCTCTGAGTAGATTCTTCCGCGCAGGGTGTTCTTCAGCTCGCCCAGTGCCTTTACGAACTCCTGGTTGGGCTGCCCAGGCGCTGGCGCTCCGCCTTGCGGCTCGAGTGCGGGTATGCTCTCAAGTCCCGTGGTCTCTCCCATGTTCCCCTCCATGTCCTTTATCCCGAGCGACGCCGACGATGACGGGTGCTGCGCCTCAGGTTCCTTTATTTCAGGCCTTTGGAAGTCCCTGTTCTGCAGGTTCTTCGCTATCTCCATGGGGCTGAGCACCGGCTCCTTCTCCGGCATCTGCTGCGCTGGAGGCCTGTTCTCCTGCGGCTTCTGCTGGACGGGTTCGACATTGCGATCCCTGAACCTGTTCATGTACCTGTTCTGCTGCGCGGCATCCTGCCTCTCCTGGCGCTCCTGCCTCTGCTTGTTGTTGGCCATTATCTGCTCCACCGGAACCCTGGAGCGCAGTGCCTTTATTATCTCCTTCCTGGTTAGCTCCTCGACCTCCTTGCCGTCCGGGGCTTTCGCCACGAAGTCTATCTCTGCCACGTTCATGATGCTCCTTATTATCATATCGCCTCCCCTGTCGCCGTCCACGAAAAGGGTTGCCTCCTTTGCTGCGCAGAGGTCTATTATCGTCTTCGGTATCGTGCCCGCAGCGCCCCCCACGGCTATGCAGTTTGCGATGTCGTTCTTGAGCAGGTTTATCACGTCCGCCCTGCCCTCTACCAGTATGACCTCGTCTCCCTTCTCTATCTCGGGGCCGGCGGGCAGGTTGTCCAGGCCGTATACGCCCACAGTGCTGGTCTTGACATCCGCCTCGACCATGTCGCTTATCTCCCTGCTGTCCGGTATCTCGGTTACGAGTAGGTTCTTCACAAGGTCCTTCGCCCTGTTGATTATGTGCCTCCTCTTCTCGTTCCTCGTATCCTCTATCTTCATTATCTTGAAGGCAGTCTCGAACGGGCCGACCCTGTCGACCGATTCTATTGCTGCGGCAAGTATGCAGGTCTCGACCCTGCCCAGCGATGAGGGGAGGAGGAGCTTGCCGTAGGTCTTGTTGCCCGAGCTTGCGCTCTCTATCTCTATCCTACCTATCTTCCCGTTCTTCTGAAGCTCCCTGAGGTCCAGGTCGCTGCCAAGGAGGCCCTCCGTCTGCCCGAAGACCGCGCCTATTATGTCGGGCTTGTCAACCGAGCCGGAGATGTCGAACCTCGCCTCTACCATGTACTTTACTATGTCTATGTATGATTTTGCCATTCTGACACCTTTTGCTATCTTAGCTAATGGTCAGAAAGAGAAAGAGGTTATGATACTCCGGACTCGCCGAGGCTGCGCTCAGAGTGCACCCCTTCCTTACCGGAGAAGTAAGTATGATTTATCATCAAATTAACCTGCTTTTTCTCCTGCGACTTTTAGCTGTATATATTTGTTTCAATAGTTATAAATAGCTTTTCTGCTGCTTCGCCAGGTGCCAGTTTTGGCGTATGCTCGATCACTCCATTATCTCCTCTATGCCCCTGTTTATCCTCTTGGCGTTCTTCATGGTTATGGTATAGTTCTTCTCGGTCTTGAACAGCTCCTCAAGCTTCACGAAGAACCATCCTTCGCCGTTTATTCGCCACGCGACAAAGGTCTTCATGTTGGTGTTCTGCTGCCACTGCACGAGAAACTGGTATTTCTCCGGATCTATCGACACGCTTGTGCTCTTCCACGCCTTGCATTCAAAGGCGAGTCCCTTGCCCGTCCTTATCGCCACAAGGTCGGGGCTTATCGAATTCACCCCGCTGCCCGCAGACCTCACAACGGAGTATCCATTGTTGTGAAGCATGCCTAGGAGCTCTCTTTCACACCTGGCGCCCTTTGAGTATCTGGTCAAGATACCACACTATCTTATGCAGGTAAAGGAATATAATCTTGACCTATATCACCACTTCCTCTCCCGGCACCCTCCTGAACATCTGGACGTCTCCTACATGGTCGGCCCGTGTGAGGAACCTTATGAGGCGTTCAATGCCAAACCCCGCTCCTGCCGTGGGTACAAAGCCCTTCTCCGCCTCCTTTAAGTATGCCCTGTATATCTCCATATCGAGCTTGTCACTTCCCATCCTGGATTTTATCCTCTCGAAGTCGTATTCCCGCTCTGCTCCGGAGAGCGCCTCTCCGAATCCCATCGGGTATATCAAATCGTAGTTGAGGTAGTGGCCTGGTTCCTTCTCATCCTCCTTGTCGTAGAACTCCCTCTTGTGGCAGAGGGCCCAGAACGGCTGATCGTGATCTCTCGATGCGGCGAGCTCCCAGTCCTCACCGTACTTCTCGGCAAGCTGGTGCGTGGTGTAGATCTTGAAGGGAGCCTTGAAGGCGAACGGCTCCACGCCTGCCAGGGCGAGGGACTCGCTTCTTTTCATCTGCCCAGATAAATAGATGAAATATCTCTCCACAAACTTCATGACGTCCTCCTTCCCTGCGAAGGGCATCTCGAAGTCCGCCTGCGTGAACTCGAATAGGTGCTTCTTCGACAAGCCTCTGTCTGCCCTCTCGAGCCTGACGTTTGGTGATAGTATCCATATCTTCTTGCCGAGCCTTTTCACCGCAACCTGCTTGTGCAGTATCATCGAGTTCATCAGGCGCAGCTTCATTCCCAGGTAGTCAACCTCTGCGGTCTTTATCACGGAAGATCCCGGATCTGGCCCCAGAGGGTCAGTGCTCTTGCTGAGCATTACCGGCAAGAGCTGGATGACGTGATCCGCATGAAAGAAATCTACAGTTGCGTGTATGACGTCGCTGCCCACCTGGGCCACGGCAATTATATCCATTTTGTCCATAGTATCAGTATATATTGTTGCTATGGGACTATATAATGATTCCTCCAATAAATACGTAGAAAATACACAAAAAATACATATATTTATATATACGTGTATAAAATACAATAATGGACAGCTTTGACGAGGGACTGATAGACCTTGTAGACAGCGGGACGATAAGGTATTCTGCGCTTGCGAAGAGAGCGAACGCGCCGCTGTCGACAGTCCACATGCGCATGAAGAAGCTTGAGAAGAGTGGGGTGATAAGGCACTATAAGGGTGACATAGACTGGAAAAAGGCCGGGTTCCAGATGGAGGCTTTCATACTTATAAACATCGACGTCAACCTACTCCAGAACCTGAAAAAGAGCCAGGAGAAGCTGCTGAAGGAGCTGCTGAGCCTCGAATATGTCAAGGAGGGCTACCTCATAACCGGCGAGGCCGACATCCTCGTCAGGGTGATAGCAAAGGATTCCGCGCACCTGAAAGAGATACTCCTAAACCACATAGACTCGATATATGGGGTCGTTCGCACAAAGACCTTGGTGGTGCTAGGCTAGGGTCGCCTGGCGCTCTGTGTATCTGGTTAAGATACTATATTGGTATTTTTCGATAAGTAATGTTGTATATTATTACAAAGCATTTGTGAGTGAGCGCTGCTTGTCCATGCCCGGGAACCCGAGGAGCGCTTTTGCGTTCAACAGCAGCTCCTGCATCCTTCTCTCCTTCATCCTTGATATCATCAGGTATATCTCGTCCTTTGTGTCCCTGGTTACAAGCATGTATATCTCTCCGACCTTTATCCTTCCGGCCCTGCCCCTTCGCTGTATGTTCCTTATCTCATTCGGTATCGGCTCGTAGAATATCACCGCATCCACAGCCGGTATGTCCAGCCCCTCCTCGCCTATCGAGGTCGCCACCAGGACCTTGAAGTCGCCCTTCCTGAAGCTTTCTATAGTCTGCTTCTGGTCAAACTGCGTAATTCCCTCCTTCTTGCCGACGAACGCCCTTGCGTCAGTCCCGTAATCGGCAAGAAGCTCGACTATCTTCTTTATTGTGGAGCGGTACTGTGCGAAGACCATTACGGTCTTGCCCTTGAGCGCGGTGTTGAGCAGGTCTATTATCTTGAATATTTTGGGATGCTCGATTCCGTCGGCGAGCGCGTACTTTGCGCTCGCGAACGCGTTTATCACCGTGCTGTTGTTGAGTATGCTCTGCAGGGACCTGCTTTTCTTCTCCCTCGACTTCAGCGAGTCTATGTAGCTCACGAAGGGGTAGAAGCCTTCAGTGCTGAGCAGGTCATAAGCGTGCGACAGGTTGAGTAGATAGACGTAATGGTACATCGCCATGTACTTGTAGTTAGAGGTCTGCAGCCTGTCTATGCTTGTGCCTATCTGGATTATCCTGCCCTTGGGCATGTTGTCGTAACTCTTGAAGGGGCTGAGCCCGTACTGGTATAGCTTGCCCAGGTGCTCGTCTATCAGGTTTTTAAATGACGAGAGTATACCCTCCATCGCCTTGTTCTTCTCCACATAGATCACATGGGTCAACTTGTCCATGACGAAGGACATCACATCTGAGTCGGAAGAGATTCTTACCTCTATGTTTTCTATGCCCAGGGTCGAGACAAGGGCGTTTATCCTCTTCTTGTTGCTGCCCGGCGATGCTGTGAGGCCTATCAGCTGCACCCCGCGCAGCTTACATTCATCCGCTATGTAGGTGTAGGCGTACCTGCCCACGGCACGGTGACACTCGTCAAATACCACCATGCCGAAATCCTCGAGCGAGAGCCTCTCGCGCTTGAGGTCGTTGGCTATTGTCTGCGGCGTTGCCACGATGACCTTGGCCTCCTTCTCTAGCGCAGCCCTTCTGCTGCCGCTTGTGTTCCCGGTCATGAGGAGTATCAGCCGCTTGTCGATGTCCAGCAGCCTTATAAGCGACTCGTAGTGCTGCTCGCTGAGCGGCTTTGTTGGCGCGAGTATTATCGCCCTCTTCCCCTTTGAGAGCGCGCCCGCTATCGCTATTATTGCTATCAGGGTCTTCCCAAGGCCGGTTGGCAGCACCACAAGGCTGTTGTATCCGCCGAGCAGGCTCTTGGCGATGTTTATCTGGTATGCCCTTGGCTCGAGCAGCTCCGTCCTGATCAGCTTGGCTGGCTCGCCAAGCTCCTCCCACGCTGACATGTTGAATCCTATATACAAAAAGCGCAGATGTATAAATAGTTTGCCTGCCTAATAGGTGTGGTGAGAAGATGATAGACTCGATAATCGACACTGCAGTTATGGTGTCGAATGGAAGAAGGGCCATGAAGTGGTACAAGGAAAAGCTCGGGATGCAGGTAGAGCGGGAGAAGGAGGGGCACTGGATAACCGCACGGCCAAGGGGATCGAAGAGCGCGCTCCACCTATGCGAGGGAAAGCTCGAAAGAGGCAACACGGGGATTGGTCTCGGGACAAAGGACCTCGACGCCACCTTCAAGAGGCTTAAGGCAAGGGGCGTAAAGTTCACGGTTGAGCCGCGAGATGATGGATGGGGGCAATACGCGATGTTCAAGGATCTCGACGGCAACGTATTCTGGCTCCTGCCGCGGTAGTCTGTTCGGGAAAGTATTTTAAAGCATCTCGGAAGAATAGATGCTGCGCCGCAATAGCTCAGTGGGAGAGCGTCCGGCTGAAGACCGGAATGTCGCAGGTTCAAATCCTGCTTGCGGCACACTCATTTTACGCTGGAAAAGACCCAACAAACATATAAATATCTAAAAGTTCTAAGTCAGGATTAGGATTGGGTGATTTAATCGGAAAGGAAAGACAATCGGGGACTCTTGGAGAATCCAATTTCAGGAGAGTTCTAGAGGACTTCGAGTGCAGGTTCTGCGGCGAGAGCGTGAAAGGCAGTGGCTACACTAACCATTGCCCAAAGTGCCTCTGGAGCAGCCATGTGGATGTGAATCCCGGAGACAGGGCATCGGGGTGCAACGGCCTGATGATGCCTAGCGCCGCGGTGTATGAGAGGGGCGACAACTTCACAATAGTCCACAAGTGCCTTAAGTGCGGGGTGACAAAGAAGGTAAAGGCCGCGCCGAAGGACAATAGGCGTCTTCTCGCTGCGTTGCAGAAGCCGGGACCACTAGTGGTATAGGGGAATAACTAACTCTTTTATACCGTTCTGTCTAATTATAGCCTTGTGCGATTGTAGTCTAGCCTGGTAGGACATTGCCTTGCCAAGGCAGTAACCCGGGTTCAAATCCCGGCAATCGCACCATTGAGCAAAAGGATAAAAGCTTAAACATGCATAATATAGTTATGAAATTCAGAGAGTTTCTTTCTAAACTAGATTCTGAAGGATCGCTAACAAGGATAAAAAAGAATGTAAGCACAAAATATGAGATTCCGGCTTTCCTTAAAAAGTACGAAGGCAAACCCATCGTCTTTGAGAGCGTGGAGGGCAGTTCTGTTCCTGTGGCCGGCAACCTTCTTAGCAGCATGGACCTCCTCTGCAAGAGCATCGGGATAAAAAAAGAGGAGTGGATAGAGAAACTGAATTTTGCGATGAAGAATCCTGGAGCGGTAAAGGAAGGCAGCGGCGAATTTGAATATTTTGAGCCAGACCTTGACCTCGTTCCTATACTGACGCATTACCCGAAGGACCAAGGCGCTTATATCACTTCTGGTGTTGTGTTCGCCCAAAGGGGGAACCTTAGGAATATGTCTTTCCACAGGCTTTCTAGGATAGGCAAGGACAGGTTTGTTGGCAGGCTGGTGGAAAAGCGCGACCTACATACAATGTATCTTGATGCAAGGGATCACGGCGAGGACCTTGACGTTTCGATTGCGATAGGCAATAGTTCTGGCGTGCTTGTTGCCGGTGCAACAAGTGTGGAAAGGGGGTTCTATGAACTGGGCATTGCCGCTGCATTGGAGAACGGGATAGAAGTTACAAAGGCAAAAACAAATGGTACAAGCTATCCCACAGACACCGAGATAGTGCTCGAGGGGAAGATACTTCATGATGAGACCGCAAAGGAGGGGCCTTTTGTAGATCTGACCAACACCTATGATGTGGTAAGGGAGCAGCCGGTGTTTGTCATAGACAAAATAGTTATGAGGAGAAATGCGGTCTACCATGCTCTGCTTCCTGCAGGCAACGAACACAAGATTCTTATGGGCGCGCCGAGGACTCCCACTATTTACAAAGCCCTAAAAGAGGCGGGCATCGATGTCAAAAACGTCTATCTTACAGAGGGGGGCAGCGGCTGGCTTGACGCCGTTATCGCGATAAAAAAGAAAAGCGACAAAGATTCGGGGGTCGCAATAGATGCTGCGATAATTGGCCATAAAAGCCTGAAGAAGATCACAATTGTCGACAGCGATGTAGATGTCACAAATCCGAACGAAGTCAATTATGCTATAACGATGTACTGGGAAGCAGGAAAGGAGGCTGTAATGAAGGGCGTGAAGGGGTCGAGCCTTGATCCTATGGCCACCCCAGATGGCATCGGGAGCAAGCTAGCTATAGATGCGACAAAACCCCTTATCGTGCCTGCAGAAAAAGAGCTGAAAATGATGAAGGCAGAGTTAGCGTTTGATGTATGATTGGTGGATTTATGGAGGAACTCAGGACGAAGCAGCAAATATCATGGCTCGACGACGTTGATAAAAACGGTGTCATAATCAATCCAAACCATGAGCTTTATGGTAAGAGCATCGCAGGCACCGCGCTATACTTCCCTTCAGCGTCGGGTTCCACTGTTGGTTCTGACAGGATTGTGAATCTTGCGGTCAATGGTTTCGCCCCGAAGAAGATTGTGCTCGAAAAGATCGATCCGATAACAATGTGGGGCGCAATCCTCGGTAAGATTGAGGTAGAGATAAGCGGAACTGTGAAAAAAGCTGTCGATAGGCGCAAAATCGAAAAGCTCGGTATCGACGCGGAAATAGTCGACTTCTTGGTGAAGGCTGGCGAACTTCTCGGCACAGACGAATTCATACCGGCGGAGTACGTCCAGATAGCGGGGGTATCATACAAGACAATAACAGAAACAGGGTTGGAGCTGAGAAGATATTTTGGAAGCAAGTACAAGTTCAGGTCAAAGAATGTAACTATAAACCCAGCAGGAATGGACATGGAGGATTGGAAAGAACACGGAATTCCGGAAGAATTTGCCAAAAAGCAAAAAGAGGTTATCGAAATCTACCTCAAGATGGGCGCAACCCCGACAATAACGTGCACACCCTATCTAATAGGGAGTATGCCTGCACCGTTTACCGATTCTTTTCTTTCAGAGTCTTCCGTTGTAGGGTTCGCAAACTCCGTTCTGGGTGTAAGGACCAACAGGGAATCGGGATTGAGCACGTTGCTCTATGCGATTGCGGGATACGGCCCAAGGTATGGGCTGCACTTTCAGGAAAACAGGAGCCCAAGAGTAGAGATAAATGTAAATTGCGAACTGAAAGGGATCGTAGACTTCAGCCTCTTGGGATATAAGCTTGGCGAGCTTGTCAAGGGTAGGATACCCTATATCACCGGGATTAAGTCCAGGCCAACACTCGAAGAGTTTAAGGTTTTGAGCGCCGCTGGTGCGGCATCTGGCTCTATAGATCTGTACCACATAAAAGACATAACCCCAGAGGCAAAATGCAATCTTATAGCACTTGACAAGATAGAGGAAAGAATCGAAATCACAAGGGATTCACTCGACGAGGTAAAGAAAAGACTCAATACGGGAAAGGCTGAAGACTTGGATCTGGTCACGTTCGGATGCCCTCATGCATCGTTGAATGAAGTGAAAGAGATCGCATCTCTGCTCGAGGGGAAGAGGATAAGGGGCGGCGTGAAGCTTTGGGTGTGCACATCGAGAGCAGTCAAGGACATGTCAAAGAGGCTGGGTTATGTTGGCACCGTGGAAGCTGCTGGCGGTAATGTCGTCGCGGATACCTGCATGGTTGTTGCGCCGATAGAGGACATGGGCCACAAGACAACCGCTACAAATTCCGGAAAGGCGGCAAAGTACCTGCCGAGGTTCTGCAAGCAGAACGTGGTCTTCGACTCTGCAGAGGATATAATTAGTAAAATTGTAGAATAGCGCAACTAACGCATAACATATGAGTATACCGCTATATACAAATCGCAATGTTTACATAAATGTCAATTAACGGCAATCGCACTTATCAGAGTGACGGTGGTAGAGCATGAATAACATGGAGGTCGAGATAAGAAGCTTCATCACAAAGGAAAAGTACGATGACCTGGTAAAGTTCTTCAACAGGAACGGAAAGCTGATGAAGGAGGATGACCAGGAGACGCACTACCTTACCGCAAGGGGAGACCTCAGGATCCAGAAGAACAACTATTTCTCGAAAGTCTGGTTCAAGACAGGGCGGATGCACGACGAAATCCGAGAGGAGTACGAGATAAAGCTGCCTACACAGCAGTTTGCAGACCTTGAGAGGATATTTTCGCTGATGGGGCACAAGGCCAAGGTAAAGTGGTATAGGAAAAGGTTTGAGTACTCCTGGAAGGGCGCAACGGTCTGCTTGGATTACACGCGCGGCTACGGTTACATAATGGAGCTTGAGAGAATGTGCTCAAGCGGGGAGAAGGCAAAGGCCCTGAAAGAGCTGAAGTCGCTGATGTCGAAACTGGGGATACGGGCAACACCGAAATCTGAATTTGACAGGCGCTACAAGGAGTACGTGAAAAACTGGAAGAAACTGACCTGATTCTGCGCAGCTACACGCAATCGTTAATCGTCGAACTAGATAACGTCATTTAATAAGACTCTCGTTGCTTAGCATTAAGAATAGTTGGAAGATGATTGCGTGGCAGCAGAACTTGCACAGAAAGAAGAGACTAGCGTGACTGTGCCAGGGCACTCCAGACCGACAGAGTGGGACCCTCGGGCTTTGGTTAGGCTCGCGCCCGAAGATCTAACAGAGATCTTCGCTACGTTTAGGAGAGCGACAGACGTCTATGCGCCACAGGGCGGATTCCCAGGGTTGCGAATCATAAGGAAAGAGAGCGCCAAGGCAGAAAGTGGTAAGGAGTAATTATTACTTTACCCTCTTTACACCGCTTCCAGATATCTTGAAGAGCGACCAGTGCCTGCACTTTGGGCACATCATGAACCTGCGGTTCCAGAGCCTTATCGCATCTATCGCGACAAGGGGCATGAAGAAATAGTCAAACTCCTCTTTGCACTTCGGGCACTCGAGCCTTACAGTGGGTATTCAATCACTCTGAGCCTTGGCTTTTCTTCCAAGCGGCTTCCTTGGAGGTTTCATATCGGGGAAGATCTTTGACATGATGGTCTGGTTTATCGATGAATCGAAGTCCAAGCTTGAAATGACCTTGCCAAGTAGGTATATTTTTGCCAGCTTTGGAAGCTGCAGGTTGCCCTTGCATGCCTCTTCCACCGCGCGCTTTGCATCGGTGCCGGAGAGTTCCGATATCGCCTTGGAGAGATCCTCATAGTTCTTCTTCTTTCCGAACGTGACCTTTGCAGCCAGTACATCAAGCACAGCCGTGTTTATTCCAAGAAGCGGGAATGACTTGTTGTCTATGGTTGACCTTATCCCGGCAAGGTGGAAGACGACCTCTTCTGGCTTGGTATCGGGCCTTATCGCCAGTCTCTTTATAGATACCCAGTCCCCGTACTTGACCATGAAGTCTACGTAGTCGCTTGCGTCGTCCATCGTTTCACTTGGCGTTTACGAGATGGTATCCGGCGGCCTTCTCCCTGGCGATCCTCTTTATTACGCCCTTTTGGATGAGGACTACCAGCGTGTTCGTCACCATGCCCTTCGGCCTGTTGCACTTCTTCGCGATGTCGTCTGCTGTCTTTATTACGGTGTCCTTAGTGGCACCGAGATCCCTCAGCGCCTGAACTATGAGCTCTTCCATTGGACTCAATTCTGCCATTTGATCACTTCTTTACCTTTAGCTCCTTCCTCTTCGGCCTAAGATACGCATACCCGCACCTCCTGCACTTCGTTGCGCCTGCACGGTTTCTCCCCTTGCACCTCTTGCAGATGCTTACCTTTGATAGTTCTGCGTCGGCAAGCGGGAATTTTCCCATCTAAAGTCACCAGTTTTAATAAAAGACAACGCATTCAATACAAAAAGAACAGGCTGTCGGTAGACTTACGCAAATTAAACTATTTAAAGCTTTGCTGCGCTCTTCTGGGCGTCCGCACATAATAAATAAAAGTCTTTGTTTACAATCTCATCTAATAACTCTTTTTGGAGGGTCTTGTGGCTAATGGGAATGGTGAAGCTGAAAGCGAGGTCCAGGAGCTTGGGCTCACGGCGGCCAAGACCGGCACGATATACCTTGGAGGAGAGATAGCCACATCCGTCGTTGTCCTCGTACTGCTGATATTCCTGGCGAGGGTGCTGCAGCCAACGAACTTCGGACTCTACAGCATTGCGATATCGTTCGCAGGAATACTCAACATCGCCCAGACCTTCGGAATAGGCACCGCGTACAGGAAGATGCTGCCAGAGATAATTAAGAATAAGAAGGCGAGGATAACGCAGATACTCTCTGCCGGGTATGCCATTGCGCTGCCGCTCGGCATTGTAATCGCAATCGTGGGCATGCTCATCAGTGGGCTCATCGCAAAATACATATATAGCAATCCAGCTCTTATGCTTGCGCTCCTCATTGCTGCTTTCTCTGAGTTCATATCTGTTCTGTTTAACCTGACGCAGGGAGTGCTGGTCGGGCTCGGAAAGGTGAAGGAGGCGACCATCGCCAACGCGGTATACTCGGTAATGTATCTTATCGGGTCGGTAGGGCTGGTGCTTGCCGGTTACGGGGTCGTGGGAGCGGTATCTGGAATGGTAATAGGGCTTGCGGCAGGGTCGGTAGTGGGCGTCCTCTACATGTTTAGGACCATAGGGCTTGGGATATCCAAGCCGAAGAGGAAGGATATAAGGGAGGTGGGCACCTTCTCTGCGCCAATAGTAGCATCGTACATGGCGACGCAGAGTGCGCTGAACCTTGCGGTCCTGCTCCTCGGCGTTGTAGCGATAACCTCTGTTGTTGGAAACTACGGCGCGGCATACAAGCTTGCGCGGTTCGTCGACCTGACGATAACGGCCACGACCTTCATACTACTGGGAATATTCTCAAGTGCGCTCTCAAAGAAGAGCATCGCAAAGAGGATAGGCTCTATCTACAACAAGAGCATATACTACACTGCACTCTTCCTCTTCCCGCTTGTAGCGTACGGCATGGCTAGCGCAACGCCGTTGATAAGGCTGCTATTCTCATCCAGCTACTCTAGCGCACCGCTCTACTTTGCAATAATGATAGCGGGGATGACAGTAGGCCTTATCGGATCCTACGCGGGGACCCTGATAATAAGCAGCGGCAATACCAAGAAATTCATGAAGTACCAGCTCGCAGCAACCGCGATACAGATAATACTGCTGTTCGCACTTGCGCCTTTCTACAAGGCAATAGGCGCGCTGGTGGCGCTCTTCGTGATAACGCCAATAGTCTTGGACATAATGTACATAAAGGCGCTGGAGGGGCAATTCAAGTTCAAGCACGACTTCGCGCCGCTTATAAGGATAGCGCTGGTATCGGCCATAATAGGGGTAATAATGCTCGGGACTACTGTCGCGCTGCACCAGAGGGAGATAACCCTGATAGCAAACGGAGTTATTGCAATCTTTCTCTTCCCGCCCCTGCTCGCCCTCGTCAACGGGGTGAAGAGAAGCAACCTAGATTTTATAAAGAGGGCTGGGACAAGGCTGAGGCAGTTCCATTACATTACAGATATGCTTGCCAACTACGCGATGCGCTTTGTCAGGGAGTAACGAAAAGAATTTATAAAACAACAATAGAATATAACATGTGCCTGGGTAGCTCAATGGAAGAGCGCTTGCCTTGTAGACTTTTTGAAAAAAAGTTTAATCAAAAAGAAAAGAGAGCATGAGGTTGAGGGTTCGATTCCCTCTCCAGGCTTAGGATTCGCCCGAGGTTTCCGTTCCAGGACAACTCTTTTAGAGCTTTCTATTGTAGTGTATATATGGCAACTTGGGATTCGGTACTTAAGCCGGGTGAAGAGGTGCTCGCTTCCTTTGACAATCCGACTGTAGAGGCTAAAGAGTCTGGACAGGAGAAGTTCGGGGCCGCTCTGGGAGGATCTGCGGCGGGAATGAAGTATTCTGCCGCCCAATCCAATGCACCGAGCCAAGCAGCACAGAATAGAGCATTCCAGACATATGGCGCGGAGATATCAGGTATAGCGGCAGGAAACGCTGCAAGAAAAAAGAAGCTCGGGGACATGGGAGGAGGTGCAGACGTGCTTCTTATAACCAACAAACGGATCATATGTGTTGCAGACAAGGAAGTTGTATTTGAGGTAATAGTAGATCCGGAATATATGAAGAAGGTGTATGACGACAAAAGAAATGAGATTGAAGATCTGGAAAAAAATGTAGGGAGTGAGGCAAAAGGCAAGGGGCTCCTTGGCGTACTTAAGATGGGTGGAGAGATAAAGGCTGAGGAGGCAAAGATAGCCGGGGTGCAGCGCAACAGCATGTTTTCTATATCCGGCATCAAAAAAGAGAAGCCATTTTTGGGTAGCGAGCAGTTAAGATTGGATACTAAGCAATGGAGGATTGCCTCGGGTAGGTTTGGCGACAAGGCTGGAAGCTCTATACCGCGACCATGGATAATAAAATTCCCGAAAGGCGATCAAGGGCAGCTTGACAAGATCGTCAGCATGCTGGAGCCGAATGTCGGTGACGTAAAAAACGTAAAGCTTTAAGTATAGACAAAACTTGTCGAGCCTTTTTACCTCTGAGAAAGGAGAAAGGGCTGAAAACGCAGGAAGTTGTAAAAGGGCTTTATTCTAAGAATATATAACTCTCCAGGCTTCGTCCTGGGGGATAAGACCTTTGGGTATAGCGATAAATGTGCCGACCATTTCAAAAGTGGTGAATATCCTCTAACTAAGCAGCAGGGGAAGATAATATTCCGTATGCTGTAAGTTCCCTCCTGTTATGCGGTAGCTTCTTTAACTGTATGGATTTGTAATTTTTAGAAAGCTCTGTCTCGACAGTGGAGATGTGCTTACTAAAGGCTCTTGTTATTAATTTAGTGGTCATAATCAGTAATGCCTCTGGGTCTAGCAGTCCAACCAAAGAATTGGCAATTGTAGCGCTTTCCAAAGGTGATGTATTTGTATCTATGGTTAAGAGGTCGAATCTACCAAATCTCTTGAGTAGCTCAATTATATTACGCTGTTCCATGTTCGTCTTTATGTGAATTATATCATAGTTTTTGACTTCTGCGCCTTGGCCACTAATTCCTTCAGCCGAAACATTTTCACTTAAACCTTCGCTCGCTATCATTTTCTGAATCTGAGGCACGTCTATTTCATCCGCTAAAATAAGAACTCTTTTGCCGTTACTTATTTTTCTGTAATCCAAAAATGCGCGGTCCACAGCAACAACCTTGATTCCATGTTGAGATAGGTAGTGCGTCCAACCGCCAGGCGCAGCGCCTATGTCCAACCCCATCTCGTGCTTGCTCAGATCTACTCCAAAGAATTCTATTGCCTCTTTTATCTTAAATTCCGCCCTGTTGAGTTGGTCTCCCCCTACCCTGCTTGCCTGTCTGAATGAATCCAGAGCATAGTCCTTCTGCACCGGGGTATCGGCATGCCCGATTATCACCGCGCCATTAAGCAGTACGGCATACACCATGACTTCCGGCGTTTTAAGATCCGCCCTATACCCGCGCCTTTCAAGGTCCCCGCCCAACCGCACCTCAACGGACTTGGCAGTTTCATCAAGCGCAAAGCCTATTTTTTTCACCTCTATCTTGAACGACGAGTGCTTGGGGCTATCGATCACCTTGGAAATGGCATCCTCAATTTTTGGGTATTCAATTGAATTTCCCATATCAATAATAACGTCCACAGGCATTACAAAATCAACGAATGACGACGCGGCTCCCCTAATCTTTGCGGGCACGTCATCCAAGGTATCTTTCACTTCCAATTTGAAGAAGACAGTATTGGGTGTACTGTTGTTATTGACCCTGTACGGCTCGATCTTGCATTCTGGCAAAACAGACCGAAGGCCTTTCTCTGCCATCCTGCTGAACCTGTGGTCCACGAAAACCAAGTATGTTTTTCCTTCCTTGTGTTCGGTTACTTCATCACTTGCAATTTTAAATGCGTTCATTAAGCCACTCTTTATCAAAGTTTATATTCATACTCTTTAGATCTTTGCGAATCGCTTTCACTTAATTTTAAGATGGGAGCTTTATCCCTAAAGGATATAAGCCTCTCCAGGCTTTCACGCTTAGGGCAAAGCTCTGAAAGGGCTTTATCCATTATTCATATGCGATAAGTGGGCGCTTAGGACTTGGGCCAGGGGGCTTGAGGCTTGAAGCCCTTATATAACAAGCATTTTTATGAGACAAAAAATATAGATTAATATATCTTACTGTGAATTTAAAATAGATGAGGAGATGGTATTCAGAGCGCAAAGCGCTATGGAATATCTTATGACATATGGTTGGGCCATTTTAATTATATCAATAGTCCTCGCAGCGCTCTTTGCTCTCGGAATCTTCAGCAGCAGCTCCTTCATAGGCACAGCATGCGTAGCGGCATCCGGATATGAATGCGCAAACCCGATAATGCACACTGGAGTGTTCAGCGCTATAGTGGGCCAAGCCACCGGAAATTCATGGACTGTAGCAAATGTAATATTTGTAATTGCTGGCAGCACTGCACCATCAGGCCTAGCACCCTCTCCTACCGCAAGCTGTGATGAACAGCCGTCAGGCGGTGTTCTCGCAAACGGCGGAACATTTACAGTAACGTATAACGGTGCTTATTATAACGGCGCATGTTACGGGTGGGGAACAACTCAGGTGCCAGGTGGCAATACTATAGGTTCAACTGTAGTCGGATCACTTTGGGCCTCGTACACTACAGCTTCAGGAAGCGGCCTATATTCACAAATAGCAACAGTAACGCTGAAGGCTACGTAAAGTAGGGAATTACTCCTTAGTTGTCAAGCTTGGAGAGAGCAAGGGCTCCCTAGCATTTCCCTCCGGCTTCCGAATTGCTAAGAACTGGCCACGGGCGCGGGGAGCGACACTACCCCGGCGCGCGTCACCGGCTTCCCTATGGAGATCTCCTTGAGCAACACGGCAACCTTGGGATTCTGACCGCCCTTCGACAGATGAGCGAGCAGCGTGGCGGTGATGTTCAGCGGCACGTAATAGGTGCCCGACAGGCACGATGAGACATTGTAGCTTATGGCGTTGATGGTGCCGATTATCGGTATGCTCTCGTTTATGGGTGCGGTTCCGGTTGTGAATACGAGGACGCAGCCCATTCCATCATAGGATCTGTCGCCACTCGATTCAAGCGTGGTTGAGTTGAACGAGACCGGCATGCTGCCAAGCATGCTGGAGAGCGAGCCCGGATTGGAGACTACGGCCAGCACGCTTGCGTTCGACCTTGTGCAGGTGTAGTTTGACGACCCGGTGGAATTGCCGAGAATCCCCAGGCCGCGGCGGCACGTGTAAGAGACGCTCCGATTAACCTGAATAACATCGTAGTTCACCTTCCCCAGCGGGGTGGTGGCGAGCAGGTCGAACCTGCTGCTGTTCCCGTACTTCTGGTATGTGACGTTGAGAGGTATGCTGACCGATAGGCCGTCCACGAGCACGCTGAACCCGGAGATTACAGCCGTGCCCGAATAGCTTACGTTCAGCTGGTTTGAGGAGTTGAGGTGCTGCGCAAGCACGGAGGTCAACTGCGACATGGGCAGCTGCGTCCCTTGCAGGTAGTCATTTAGCAGGGGGCTTTCGGTCGCATTCGTGGAAGTGGGGGCTGTTGTGCTCATGCTCATGCTTGGCGCCTTTCCGTTGCTCGTTATCAGCATAACCGCCACAAAGGCAATGGCAAGTATTAGTATGAAGGCTGCAGCGAGCACAAGCAGCGGTGCAATTCCCTTGCGCGAGCCTTTTGCGATTGAAGAAAACGTTTTCATGTTCCCAACTCCCCATGCTTACATTTTGCGCCCACTATTGCTGCTGCGCGGCGGTGCATATCAGGTATATGTGAAGACCACTGTGATGCTCTGCGTCGCCGACTGCGTCCCTGTGAATATCGGCACCACGTTCGCGCCGAGCGCCAGCCTTGTACCGGGGTAGACATACACATTGCCGTTTATGCTGACGCTGCTTATGGTGAGCGGAACGTGCGGACCGGCTACTAGCTGCGCCTGCGTGGTCGCATTCTGCATGGCGATGGCGAGGGCGGTTGGGCCGAGGCTGCGAATCTGGGATTGGGAGAGCTGTATTGTTATGCCCGTGATGTAGGTGTTGTTGACCGCGGAGAGCGCGGTCACTGCGCTTCCTGTGGTGTTAAGCGGAAGTAGGACAATCAGGCCCTCGCTCGCTGTGTACATTGTGCTGTTGTATGGCCTGTACAGCTGGTAAGAGACCGTCTGTATGTCGCTGGTGCTGTTGCTGAGGTACGGCGCCAGGGTTGAGCTTAGCGAGTACAAGGTATTCGAGAGCATTGCGGTCGCGCTCGCCGCGGAGGCGGCTGTGCCATTCACCGTTATATATACGGCTGACTGCGATGGCGTTGCCGAGACAGAGCCGGTTGCTGTTACGGTCACCGTGCTCTTCTGGAGTGCGCTGCTCGTGGATGGGGATAATGCACCCCTGTACGCTACTATCGCGGTGACTATTATGGCGGCTGCAAAAGCAAGTATAGCCACAACCGCTATTGTGGCATAAAGGTTGTCGTTGTTTCCCATGAATAACCCTACTCAACTCTCAGGTTAATTTTATATACTTTGTGAGTATGCTGCGGGGTTTGGCAATACAGACTGCAGCCCTTAAATAACCATAAATCGAACTAATAACTGTGTATGCATGCAAGAGAAAAGGATCGTGCTGTCAAAGACGCCGCTCAGGATAACATTTGCAGGAGGCGGCACCGACATACCATCATATTATGAGGAGCATGGACCGGGCGCTGTGCTCTCTGCTTCGATAAACCACTATATATACGTCAGCGTGGGCATCAACTTCTACCCTGATGAGATAAGGGTGAGCTACTCGAAGACGGAAAACGCGCTGAAGAGCATAAATGATATAAAACACCCAACGGTGAGGGAGGCGATGAGGCTCCTGGGCGTGAAGAACGGCATACAGCTCGTAAGCATAACCGAGATACCCTCTAGAGGGACCGGCTTGGGATCGAGCAGCAGCTTCCTCGTGGGGACGCTGAACACGCTGCACGCGAGGAGGGGCGAGAGGGTAAGCGCGAGGCAGCTCGCAGAGGAGGCGGTGCTGATTGAGAGGAAGGTGCTCAAGGAGCCCGGCGGTCTGCAGGACCAGTACATCGCAGCATACGGCGGTATAAAGTACATGGAGTTCGACAGGCACGGAAAGGTTTCGATGCATGACATATCAATAAATTACGAGGATATGAAAATTCTGGAGAAGCACATAATGCTTTTCTATACAGGAAGGGAGAGATCGTCAACAAAGATCCATTCCGGGCAGGAAAAAGTGCTGGATGACCATATAGAGGCTTACGACAGGATGAGGGATCTGGCAGGCGAGACTGCGAAGGCGATAGAGAATGGTAAGATGGAGCATGTGGGAGCATTGCTCCATGAGAACTGGATGCTGAAGAAGACGCTTGCGGGCGGGATAAGCAACCCGGTGATAGACAGATGGTACTCGGCCGCAATGAAGAGGGGCGCCTTGGGAGGGAAGATAATAGGCGCGGGCGGAGGGGGATTCCTAATGATATTCGCGCCGCCTGAGAAACAGAAGGGGATAAAGGGCGTTTTAAGCAGCCTGAGGCAGATACCGATTGAATTTGACTTGCAAGGCAGCAGAATCGTGTATGCTGATTGACAGATTATAATGGCGCTGCTAGCGCCCCTCTCCAAGTCTAAAGCCCTGCCTCTCATCTTCTAATTTAGCTCTTCTGTGAGCCTCCTTTGCAGTATATCCTTTTCTTTTATAGTCTATTTCTACTAGCTCGTGATGCAATATCCCTTTTTCGAACTTTTTGTATTTATCAGATATCCATATTTGGTTAATAGGTATCTTTAGCCATGCAGCTGGTCTTGTAGAAATTATTTTACCCTTATATCTAACTTTGTAGCAAGCAATGTGCTCTCCTATTAGCTTGTCAGGAACATAGACTATTTTATAACCCAGTTTTTTGATTTCGGCTTTTATATTGCCCCTAGCCATACTCAAGCTTCTCATTAGAAAATTAAAGCCTTAGCTAGCCCAAGCCAAGGAAGCTAGATAAAGAGCTAGAGAGAAGGGGAGCTGCTGGCGCCCTTGGAGAACCTCTCTGCAGGCTGGGAGGGGCACTGGAGTAAAGGCAAATTTAATATATTATGACGACCGTATTATCAGCTATGACTGAAGCTCTGTTCAAGCAGGTAGACGTATTCTATGGCGTGGAGTGGCCTATCGAAGATTCTGTCTATAGGGACCAACAGCAGGATCTGAAGAAGAACCCGCACGCGAATGAGGACAGCACGGTGAAAAAGGTAAAACTCGCTGATATTCTAAGAAGCAATGCTTCAGCTCCGGCTGAAGGCCAGCTGCTGGTACGCTCTGATGAGTTTTTCGTGATTGCATCGCCTCCAAGGCAGTACCGGTATCTCGGGTTTCAGTACGGCAAGTCCGATATAGTCGTTGTGGGGCGACCGGACCAGGCAGAGGAGTGCAAGAGCAAGTTTGAAGAGGAAAAGGAAAGGGCGCTCCTTGACAAAGCCAGACTTGATGATTACCTAAAGAAGGCAATGCCACTGCTAAAAAGATTATTTGAAGAGGGGATCATAGAAGGAGTGATAGGTAGGGGATCTTACTTTGAGGATAATGGATTTCCATCGCCTGAGGATGATGTTGATCTTGTTCTGATGAGATTGAAGGATCTGAACGATGAGGAGCAGAGCAAACTAGAGTCAATCTTAATGCAGGAAAAGTCATTTCCGATACTTTTCATACCTCTGCAGGGTGGCCAGGAGAAAACCATTAATGGGATAAAAACAGGAAAACCCATCAGCCTGATTTTTACATCAAAATCTATAGTAGAGAGCCAGCCAGGTATTGAATACGACAGGCATGTGCTCCAGCATGGCATCGGGATAGATGTTGAAGGGCTTCCTAAAGAAAAGTCAGAAAAATTAGCAAAGGAATTTCTAAGCCTTCTACCAAAACATAACCGGTCAAAGAGTTACTGATTGTAATTTATGACCCCTGCAACCACACCACTTTAATTAGTTGGCCTGAAGAGGTTTCCAAGCCCAAACCCCGGGCGCGGGGAGCTATTTTGGGCGCTGCTAGCTCCCTCCAGCGTCAACCCTTTATATCTTTAACTCCTATTGCTCTCCAGACCGAATTGATACAAAGCAGCTATCCCTCATTATCTCTACCGGACATCTAATATTCCAAGAAAACGAATGACTTATATCTTGTATTTTGACGTAGCCTCCAGAACCTTTTTAAACTCTTATGACCATAAAGTAGAGGTGTTAAAGTGAGAAAAGCAGCTACGAGATCCAAAAATAAAGAGAATAAGACCAATGTCGAATTCTCAGCGCTACTTAATTCGTCAGGAAATATAAAGGCTGGGAAACTCAAGTCATTTCGTGCAATGGACTAACTTGTAAAACAACAATAAATAGCGTTTACAATGTTACGATTCGAAGGGCGAGAGGAATTCTTCGGCTCCGTTTTTTATGATTTTGAAAATAAAAACTTTATATCTTTTTATATAAACACTACAGAAACTCTAAAAGATCCAAAGCTTAGTAATAAAGATAAAAATTTTGAAATGCAATGCAATAAAATAGGTTTGCTGAAAGGAAATAAGCCAAACTATTATTTTATTAAAAATGAATCTTTTCCTAATGTATTGTCTGCACCGCTAAGATTACATTTAGCATATACTGCGGCCTGTAATCTAAGGTGCGCACATTGCTTAGGCGGAAACTACGTTGGCAAAGTGCCAAATGAATTAACATACAAAGAAAAGATAGATATTTACAATCAAATGGTAAATTTAGGTATAAGAGAAATATTGATAGGTGGAGGTGAACCATTCATCAAAGAAGATTTTGTAGATTTCCTGCGTGAAGGAGCAAAAAGAGATATAAATCAGAAGGTATTTACCAATGGTCTTCTTTTAAACGAGAAGATAATTGATCAAATCAAAGACATACCCCTAGCCTATCTTTCAGTCAGTTTGGATGGCGCGTGTGACAAGAGTTATTATGAAGTAAGACACGTAAGTAAATTTGATCAGGTAGTTGATACCTGTAAACAGCTTACAAAAAAAGTAAAATTTCCAGTAGTAATTCAAACAACGGCTACAAGAGCAAACATAAATGAAATAGACCAATTCTTAGAGATTGCTGCAGAAACTGGTGTATCAAAGCTAAAAATAAGGCCATTAAAACCAGGAGGCAGTATACTAAAACATTCAGATCTAGTGTTGAGCGCATTGGAGTACCTCAACTTCATAAAAACCGCGCAAGAACACTGGACAAAGAACTACAAGAATAAATTTAGTTTGGACTACTCTTGGGGTAATGTAAGGTTGTTTTTTGACGAGCCTAACTCTAAAATTATTGTAGACCAGATTCCGCAACCCCATATGGGCTATGGTTGTCTTGCAGGTAAAATAAGTATGTTCATCGATCCTGCAGGTAAAACATTCCCCTGTGTTTTCTTAGACTCTTATATAAATCTGGATGAATACGAAAATGTACGCTGCCATAGCTTGAAAGATATCTGGAAAAATGGACCAACATTCAATTTACTTAGAAATCTGAATGGGAATACCAAATGCATGAATTGTAGATATTATGGCGTATGCAGGGGGGGTTGCATTGCACGAATATTATATGCACAAAAGAAGATGAGTGATCCAGACCCGTGGTGTCTGAATGAATATTTTCCGCTAAACCCTCAAGAGCAAGTTAAGGTATGCCCTACTTAATTTCATTGTTTGATTATGCAGCATGTGATTTTTCTCTTTCGTTTATCTTTTGAAACAATATCTGTGGCTCGGTTACTCTGATAGTGCCATGTGATAGGGTTTTGGCACTATCAAACGATTTTGCATCATTACCTAAATATTGTGAAAGCTTTTCTACTGCTTCGGGGAGATATGGATACAACAAGACGCTCAGTGTCCTACAGATATTTGCACTTATGAATAATGTTTTCTCGCATTTGACTTTATCACTTTCTATAGTCTCCCGCGGTTTGCTGTCTTGAAAGTATTTGTTGCCCAATATGGATGTAGCGTCCAGACAGCAAATGAAACGTGGTTTGTAATAGAGCTTGCAAGTTCATGTCCTTAAGTCTAGCAAGCCTCTAGCCAAGGAAGGTGTGGAATGCTCTCCTGAAGCGAGGAAACAACATCCGCTGGTATGCCCAACGGATTGACATTGACAGCCAGATCGATAACCTTTGCCATGATAGAACTAACCCCTGTTTTTATAGTTTGCCCATTCCCTCTCCCCAAGCTTTTCGGTATAATGCACCAGTTCCTCGAGATCCGCCTTGGTTGTAAGAGGGTTGCCAAGCATAAGCCTCTGCATCTGGTATACTTTGTCCTTTCCGGCACCAAGGACATTCTTGAAGTCGTTCAGGTTGAATGTATGGACATAGAATTCCCCTTCCATGAACATCTTCTTCTGAATTCTGAGGTTCAACTCGCTTATCTTTCTTGCAGTCCCTATGGATTTGGTTGCATCGAGCTCCTCCTTGAGCTCCTTTGGCACGTACAAGTATACGGCGCTGTTTATCGCGATGTTGTTCATAAGGTAAAAGTTCTGGGTCTTTTCTATCACCGCCGCGAAATATTTCACCATCTCGTGCCTTCTCTCTATGAGCCTTCCGATCTTTTCCTTCCCCAGGTTCTTGATCAGGAACCAGAGCTTGAGGCTTTCAAAAGCCCTGCTGCCCAGAAACGGCGTTATCTGGCCGAACGAGAGCCTTTCCTTTGTTATCAAATCGCTCACTCCGGACACCGACCTGATTGTTTCCGGATCCTTTACTAAAACGTAACTGAGCGGGTACGGTACGAAAAGAACCTTGTGAGGATCTATCGTAACCGAATCGGCGAGGTTTATGCCCTTTACTTTTGCCTTCAGCTTGTCGCTGAAACACAGCGATGCCCCGTGGCAGGCGTCTATGTGGAACCAGATCTTGTATCTCTTCGCTATTTTTGAGAGGCTAACGAAATCATCTATTGCCATGGTCCTTGAGTCTCCAGCGTAGGCTATGAGAGCGAATGGATGCCCGTCCACTTTTGCCTTTTCCAATTTTTCTACGAGATCCTTTTGGTCTATTGTGAAGTTCTCGGTCGTCTTCACCTCTATAATGTTCTCATCCCCAAGACCGAGCCATGCCATCGCAGCCTTTGAGGTATAGTGGCCTATGCCTTCCGGGATGAACATCTTGAGCGTTTTTTTGAGGCGTAGAGGCCCTTTGCCATGGTGTTCGGATAAGCGACCCCCTCGCCAGGAGCAACGCTATGGTATTCGCCAGCGTGCCTCCAGGCACGCTCATACCCCCAACCTGCAGTACTTCTGCGGGGTTTTTTATGATGTCGTAGCCTATAAGCTCCCTGATCCAGTTTATCACCGCTATCTCCACATAGGTCGCGGTCGGCGAGGTGTGGATAGAGTTGAGCGTGTTTTGGTTCAGCAGGCCATAGGCGATGTACCCTGTGACCGCAGCCACAGAGTTTCCGCTGTCCGGAAATGCAAGAAAGTGAGGACTGGAGAAGTTCACCGACCCGTCCACTATCTTTGCATTGAATTCCTCTATCACCTTGTGCATGTCCTTGGGCTTTTTGGGTATCGGTTCGATCAGTTCCCTGAATATGGTATCCTGATCCTTGTAGCACAGGACCGATCTTCCGAGGTCCTTGCCGAGCTTGAAGTCCAGACCGACCTTGATCGCCTCCGAAAATATCTTTTCAACTTTCTTGCGATTTTTCTGGTTCACAAAGTCGTTTTCAAACTCATCCCCTTCCATAAAATATCGCCAATTTCAAGATTATAATGTGATACAGTTATATCTATATATATTTAACAACGTAATTAGATTGACGTACTATTAACGGTGATTTTTTCAAGTATTTAGTTACGGCGGCCCTGCCGTATATAAACAATGTTCCCCACCTAGGACACCTTATAAGCACACTCTTGCCGGGTGATGTCTACAGTAGGTTTCTTAAACTGAAAGGGGAAGAATGCGTATATGTCTGCGGTACTGACGAGTACGGAACGACTATAGAAATAGAGGCACTAAAAATGAATATAACACCACAGAAGCTTACAGATGCCAATTTTCTTGTAACAAAAAGCGGCTTTGGCAGGCTGGATTGCAAGCCTGACATATTTTCAAGAACATCTGATCCAGCCCATACAAGACTTGTCCAGAAGTTCTATGAGCAGGTAAAGGGCAACGGCTATATCTACACTAAGAATATAGAACAGCTGTACTGCGACAAGGACCAAAGATTCTTGGCGGACAGGTTTGTCGAAGGTACTTGCCCCAATTGCGACTACGAAAGGGCAAAGGGAGATCAATGCGAAAATTGCGGCAAAATTCTGACACCCACCGATTTGAAGAACCCGCATTGTGTGATTTGCGGCGAAACACCGCACCTGAAAAAGAGTGAGCATGTCTTCTTTGCGCTAAGCAAACTTCAGGACCAGCTCCAGACTTTCGTACAAAAACAAGTACATTGGTTTCCCAACGCGAGAAATTTTGCACTTAGCTGGTTGAACGAGGGGCTTGTTGATATAGACATACAAAGGGATATAAAATGGGGAGTACCAATTCCAGATTCTGATGGCAAGGTGTTTTACTCGTGGTTTGACGCCCCGCTGGGCTACATCACATTCACCAATCAGCTCGGGAAAGGCAAATGGTGGCACGAGGATGATGTTAAGCTTGTACATTTTATCGGTAAGGATAATATAGCGTTCCATACTCTGTTCTTCCCCGGTATGCTAATGGCAGCCGGGGGGTATATTCTTCCTTGGCAGGTGGCATCATATGAGTTCCTAAACTGGGTGGCCGGTGAGAAGTTCTCGAAGTCAAGGGGCATAGGACTGACAGTTCCTCAGGCTGTAGACCTATATCCAGCGGATTACTGGAGGTACTATTTGCTCACAATTCTTACAGAGAAGAGGGATACGAACTTTTCATGGGATGAGTTTGACACAAAGATTAACGGCGATTTGAACGGCGTACTCGGAAATTTCGTGCACAGGACTCTCACATTTACCGAGAGGTTTTTCCAGGGCAAAGCGCCCGAGCCAAAGGAGTACAGCGAAAGCGACAAGAAGGCATTGGAGGCCATAGACGACGCATTTGAAAAGGTGACCGTCCATTTTGAAAACATAGAGCTCAAATCCGGATTGGGCGAGATTATCAACCTGGCCAGGATCGGAAACCAGTATATGCAGAGCGAGGAGCCTTGGAAGAACGAAGACACCAGAGCGAACACGATCTACGTGGTGCTGAACATAGTACACGCCCTGTCAATACTATTAGAGCCTGTCATCCCATCCAGCGCTGCGAAGATCAGGAAACAACTGAACGAGACTGAAAAGCCGGACTGGAAGGATATAACAAAAAGGATTGCGCCAAGGCATGAAATCGGGAAAGTAGAACCAATTTTCAAGAAGATAGAGCCTAAGGAAATTTCCGCGCTGAAAGAAAAATATGGAAGCAACTTCAGTCAGGCAAATAATCGCACGCCCTGATATACACACTCTATATATGAGCCCTACCCCGGTGTGCATCTGCCTTAGCTAAATGGAGGCAAAGGTGTTTTTAAAGGTATGGATTTTAGATGTTACTAATTGGTGTTTGCTTGGAAGAAAGGGATAAAATATGGCACGGCGCCTTCGTCTGCGTATTCAACAAGAGCTTCTCAAAGATACTTCTGCTGAGCCGCAACTGGAAAAAGAAGAAACGGGAAGGAAAGGTATGGGAAAGCAAGGCGATGTGGGGCAACATCGGAGGGTCAATGGAAGCGGGGGAAACGCCTCGGCAGGCATGCGTAAGGGAGGCGGGGGAGGAAATCGGCGTGAGATTAAACCCCAAGGACCTGGTGCAGGTCTATGTTAAGAAGAGGCCGGTCTCCGAACCAAAGCCGTATGTTGTATGCTTCCATGCCACTACTATTGATGAAGGCACAAAGATTAGTCTAAACGACGAATCGTACAAATATAGATGGTTTAGCATTGAAAAGCTTCCTAATGGAATGCTGGATAAGAAGGAAGACATACTCAAATGGAGGAATCTGGCAATGTCCGGCCTTGGTGCGGCAAAAGACACAGCATCATAGTACTGAATTGTATTTGTGAGTAAAAAACACTGCAAAAACCGGTTTAGGGGTCTCGTTTTTCTTCAATACCTATATCCCTCATGCAAGGTGTTCCGGCCGTAATTTGAACGCTTTGTAGCAAAATAGCCCATTTTTAAAATTCCCCGCTGTCAAAACTATGCTTCAACCTCAACCGGCCTGGCGAGCCTGAATGTCCACACTCTATATGTGAGCCTTACCCTAGTGGACCTTTTCTCTTCTTTCGACAAAAGTTCCTGCAATGTCCACCGGTCTGGGCGGGGGCGTGGACCTCTTTCTAAGATTGTTTGAGTATATCCCTGACGGGTAACTTCAAGCATTTGTACTTATTATCTGTTAATCTTTCTATTTCTTCTTTTGTTTTGCTTCCGTTTGTGACAAATATCAGTTCTGTGTTCTGACCGCTTGCCTTTTCTATGCACCTCTCTATCTCGCTCCTTATCGCATTGGTCTGGATCTCGTATGCGGTTACGTTGTAGTAGTCCCATAACCCCTTTATCTTTGAATCCGTCTTGAGTTCCCCGACATCGAAGCTCTCCCTTTCCTTCAGCACGAACGGAAAATTACCATTATCCTGAATCATTTCAATGGTATTTTTCATGAGCCCAGAGTGTTCTTCACTTCCTTTGTTCACTCCTTGCCTTTGTATTATCCTGTATGAATCCAATAACTCCTGAGCCTTCTTGGTCAGCTTGCCATCCATGAAATATCCCGAATCTGTTGCCCTTCGCAGCAATGATGGCTTGCTTGGAGTGCCATAAATTGTTGTCTTGCTTGTTATCCAACCCCTATTCTTCAGCATTTTGTGCGCTTCGGTAAGGTTGTTTGTCCTGCTGAACGCCACGAGGAACCTGTACACGCTTACACCGGGGATGTCCAGCTGCCTTATCACCGCGTGCATCTCCCTGTCAGGCTGCCTGCTCGGCCCGGAGTCCCTCGCATTGCCTATGTCCAGCCTCTTTATGCTCTCCCTGAGCCTGTTCTTCTCCTCCCTGCTTATCATGTCGATCTCTATGTACGCGGGATGCGGCTGTCCGTTCTGTATCGCGTTCTGGTCGAAGAGCATTGCGCCCCCGACGGGCATCCTGTGCAGTATCGCCTTCTCTATCTCGGTGAAGACCAGCATCTTGTGTATGCTCTCGAGCGCCCTTGGCTCGTGGTACGAGAGCACGAACTTGACGGAGGTGTTTGCCACTATGGGCGCGGGCAGGTCCTCCAGCAACTGCGTTGAAATCAGCAGCCCGAACCCGTATTTCCGGCCCTCCCTCACCACCTTCGTTATATTGGTCTCCTTGTTGTAGTAGTTGACTATCGCCTGATAGGCGTCGTCCAGCGCTATGTAGAGCTTTATCCTGTCCTGGACCCTGAACTCCTCTATTATCCTCTGCATTATCGTGTGGGTGACCAGCTTCTTCTCTATGTCCGTAAGGCCCTCCATGTCGATTATGTTGCACGTCTTGTCGTAGTTGTCCCAGAACTCCTGCGCCTCGTATCCGAAGATCTCGAAAGCCTGCCTCAGCTTGTTGGTTGTGTACCTCAGCTGCAGCTTCATCTCCTTGTAGCGCTCCCTGTCGGCCTCTTCCAATAGGCGATCATGAAGGGTCCTTATGGTCGGTTCCTTTCCTTCGTTGTACATTTCTGCTAATGTTTCCCTGACCTTCTGGGCCTGGAGGTCCGTCAATGCAAGGGATACCTGAAGGAGCTCTGACGCGATTCCGCACCTCCTCTCTGTGCTCATTCCCCTCAACGGGAATGGGTTGACCTTCAGGTTCGCGGGCACGCGCCAGATATTGACATCCATAGCGTTGTGCTTGTACGAGCCCGACCAGTCCATTATCAGGAATGGTATGCCGAACCTGGTATAGCTCCTTGTGAGGAATGTCAATGTAAGGTTGGTCTTGCCCGAGCCCGACTCCCCTATTATCATCACATGCGGATTGGGTTCGCTCTTTGTCTGCAGGTCGTATATGCCCTTCGAGCCGGAAATAGAGAGCTTTGAGGATTTTGTCTGCACCCCGGTGGCCATCGTCCTGATTGTTGTTTCCGTCCCTGTGGGATGCGGATACTCGTACCCTATCGCGATGCCGTTGTGGCGGTGCATCTTTACGCGGTCGCCGAGCACCGCAAGGTAGTAGGAGATTATCGCTGTTATGGGGATGTATATCCAGATTGGTATGATGGAATAAAGGACGATGTAGAGCAGCTGCGTAAGCAGGAAGAACATGAGGAAGTCGCCCAGCGCGGCCACCCTCTTGTGCCCCCTCTTGACGTACTTGAAGAAGTCGTTTATAGCGTGGCTCTCGCTCTTGTGCTGGTACTTGAAGCCGAAGGCAAGGAAGACCAGAACGAGGATGTATATTGCGTACAGCATTACGGCAGAGACCGCGCCGAATGTGGTTGCAAGAAGGACCAACGAACCCCCCCCATACACTTGATATTCATATTTGGATAATAAAATATATAAATGTTTACTTTGGTATAAATTAGGGGAAGAATGCCGGACAAACCGACCAGGGAGCAAAGAAGTAAGCGGAGGTTATGTTTATGCCATAGGCAGCAAGATAGAGTAGTCCGCCAATAAAGTATCAAACCCGCTAACAAAATCAATTAATTAGCAGATTTTATTAGCAAAGCTACGGCAACAGCAAGGTATAATAATGGAAAAGTAGAACTATGGGATGTTGGAGTCTATTCTTAAAAGGCGGAATAAAATGGAGAGAGTACTTCTAACTGGAGCCACTGGATTTATAGGAAAGGAGCTTGCAGCCAAGCTGGCAGAGAAGAATTTGGAGGTGCACTCCCTAGAGCTGCACTCTCTAGAGCGCTATGTGCTTGCAGTAGAGGTTTGCGGACTGGAGGCTGGGAGGATATAGGCTTTTAGATAGGCCATAGAGCTTATTATGTCACTGGTTTTGTTGACAATGAGATAAGCTCCTAGAACGGGCACCCGTACCACTTTATATGAGATTCCTCTGAACTCCTCTGTAACATGGAACATGAAATTGTTATTCATCTGTGTTAAAACGCCGAATTCTGCGCAGCTGCCCAAGGTACTAAAATTCAGGGCGCCCCTAGTTCCAAGAGCCGTAACACCACCGGCATTCATTTTTATGTAATTAAGATACTCCTGAAACGGCGCAACTCCGAGATTACTTATGCCAGAATAATTACGCATATAGAACTCAATCGCAGGTTGGTTTGCAGAGAAGGCGACCTTGAATGAGGTATTGCTACCGGCGGAGCAGACGGGAACTAGCGCATAGTTTATCGGCACAACAATTCCCGCGCTCAGGTTGTAGCTCCTGGTCAAGATCGAATTATAGATTGGGATTGTCTGATTGACATACGTTTGATGATAATACGCTAAACTGACCGGCCAGAAAGGTCCGATTATAAGTATAAGCGCTATGATAAATAGTAGATATGAGAGACCAGCACTGTTGCGCCAAATGAATTTCTTAATTTTTTTTACTTTTGATTCAAGAGAATAATTCTGGATTATTGTGTAGATGATGAAAGCGATAAGGCAATCTACCAACAGATAGTATCCAAGTGCATTGAGATTGTTCCCTATTTTCTGCATGCGTAGATAGAAAATCGTCCAAGTGGGGGGAGGAAACGAGAGGTATAATGTGCTCCCAACTATAACAAACCCAAGCATCACTAAGATTACTTGCTTGATGTACTTTGGATATATAGACAGAATGGGGACTATTAGGACGAGGGTCAGGAGATAGGAATACAATGGCTTAGTGTTCAATATTAAAAAGTCCAAAATCAAGAAGACGGCAAGCAGAGAGTAGAGAAGCACATTCGCCCCCTTGATATAGGCGGTCAATCTTAATTTGATTTGCTTCATCTTATCGCCTTTTTCTCCTTACAAGCCCAAAGCACCCAATACAGATGGTGAATCCGAGCGCACCGAGGCTTATTGCCCATGTAATCCATGCGAGCGTCTGCGGTGCATAGTACAGCGTCATGGTGTAATTGCCGGTTTTGGTTATATACCATGCATTAGCAAAACCGTTGACCTGGATGTGTTCACTCTGATTTACCATACTTCCATTGCTGTAAAAGGCATTCCATCCGGGATCGTATGTCTCCCTGAATACAAGATAGAAGGGGCTTGTGGCATTAGAGACTTTTACATCAACCCTCGTGGGAGAACTGTAATCAAATGAAATGTCTGCCTGCTTAAAATTTGATATCCATGAAATGGGAATCTTTCCGCTGCTATTATAAAGACCGATGCTCTGCGTGGTGTAAATTGCAGTATTGCTTGTGTCAAACGTGCTATTTCCCATAGCATCAAAGACCGCACCGCTAGAGGAGTTGCCTATGCTCTTAATATTGGACGAATAGACAAGGGGAGTATAATTAATAACTTCGAAGATGGCAGAAGTATTATAGGATGTTACGTATTTGATGCTTTTTGACCTATTGAGATTATAATATATCATGCTCTCGTTCCAGACAGGTGCCAGGGGCGAGGAACTGCTCATGTGCAACGTGTCACCCTGTATTATGATGTATTTTATCCCAAACACGCTGAATATATTAGATATGGAATAATTAACACTGGATGTAGAAATTTTCCCGTTAAGATAATTATAATAGCTTTGTGGGAACCAGGGGCTAAAACCTTCATCATAAACATCGCCAAGGCCGGTATATACGGGTGATTTAATTAGCGACTGGTATACGTTGGTACCGGTGTACCAATTGCTAACCTGCCAACTAGTAAGTGGGGATACTTCCGGGAGAGTTCCGACAGAAAAAGTACCATTCTGCGAGTTGATGTAGTTAGATATATTATAAACATATGCGGGAACCGTGCTTAGACCGGGGGTGTTAGCGGCATTGGTTATGCCTAGCGACAATTCCAACGCTTGCGCACCGACTGGAGTGTGTAGTGTGTTTTGTTCAATCGGTATATAATCGTAATTGTAAAGGTATACCACTATGAAAATTAATATAGCAACAATAAATAGGATCAGGTACACATTGTGCTTGTTATTAATTATTCCTGATATGTTGGCTACAGCATATCCTATCAACAAAGAGGAAAGAAAAGTGAGTATGGGATAGCTGTGTTCGACCAGAAATATCCATGTATATGGCACGTCACTATACAGGGTTGTTATAAATCCTGAGAAAGGGGTACTGAGCGTGCTTAGGTTCAGAAAGAGAAAATATGAAATAACAGCTCCTAGAACAAACACTTTGCTTGGGTCTTTGGGATCAAATTTAAGCAGCGACCCAAATACAGCTACAAAAAATAAGAGCATTAGAAAAATGGTAATAATTGAGTATGGTGTCCCAAAAAGAGTAAACATGCTGAATGCATAAAGTATAGCTCCGTTGCTGTACTGCGTGTAGACAATTTTATTGCCTGTTACTGTTTGGTTGTAGATGCTCTTTTGATTTTGGATTAGAAGATAGTTGGTTACAGGCGTTGGGAGGAATATCGCCAAAGCTAATAATATCGAAATTAGGGTGGTGATGGCCGCTCTATAGAATCTGATTTTCCTGCCATACACCACAATAACAAAAATGGAGAAGAATAGGATTAGGGATAGATTTTGAATGAAGTATTCCGCGCCTCCGATGCTCAATGTAATGGTGATTGCTAGGGTCAGGAGCGAAAATGTCAGGAGAGTCTGACGATTTTTAAAAGAGATTGGATCTGGACTTAATATTACCCTATATAAAAGCAAGAAGACCCATGGTAAAAATACTGCCGCATCTAACTGGCCACCAAAAGGCTCTGTGAAGGTTATTGTAAAAAATATTGCAGATACGTACGCACCAAAAAATGCAAATTTTTTATTAAATTTTTTAGAAAGTTCCAAAACGAGTAGAAATATGCCTATACCCCCTATTGTCAGGAAAAGCCATGTATCGAATACCTCAAAGGCCTTCATACTAAGAATTAATTGTATTGGAGTAAAAACTATCCCGATAAGCAGACCGATTGATCCAGAGAATGCTGTTATAATTCCTGAATAGTTTAATGGCTGCCAGATGAACAACGAATTATATAGGTAGGATAGGCCGAATAGTGATAAACTTTGGTCGCCTTGCAGCGGGTGATAGATACTTGCATAAATAAGTGTGTTGATCAGCACCATTAGCGAAATTATGATGCATGCCCCTCTTTTTGACAGAATGTTGTTTGTAATGCGACCCATAAATACCCCGTTGTCATCTTACTCTTATAAGACCTCTAGAATAATGGCATTGGTTATCTTGTTTAATAAGAATGGCGTAAAACCCACACCGATATTATATTCTTTCTGCATAGAGATATCCGCAATATAATATTTCCTGAGGGGGTCTACAAACGAAGGGCATCGTATGCGTGACCCTGAACCCGCATTCCTCAAGCCATTTTGTTAGCACTTTGTAACCATAATGGTATTCCATCACAATCTGGCTGAACTTTCTCAGCGTCTTTCTTGAACTATTTAAAATTGATGGATATTCCCATCCCTCGCAATCCATCTTCAATACTGCATCGTTTATATTGTAAGTTTTTAATAAAGTATCAAAGCAAATTAGAGGGACTGTCTTCCTTTTTTTGGAGGGTTTTAATTCTGAAAATTCTGAAGTGTCGAAGGAAATGTTTTTGTCGGTCGGGCTTAGTTCTATTGAACCGTCTCTTGCATCTATGCCTGCATTTATTGCTATCACCTTATTGCTTATTGGCTTGCTTGCCTTTACATTCTTTAGCAACCTGTTGAAATGATATGGGTATGGCTCTAACGCATACACTCTTTTCGCCCCCTCCAATGCATAGTATAATGCCGTATCCCCTATAAATGCACCTATGTCTACAACAGTTTTATCTTTAACATTCAATCGATGATAAGCACCTAAAATTATATCATTTATAAGCGAAACTATTACTTCTTGTTCCCTGTCTGTGGAATAATTGAATACTGCACTTCCAACATTTATTGTGCGCTTATTGATTTTTATATGTAAATGCGGATGTCTTTTGGCACTCTCCCGAAGGACAAGGAGAGGAAAGACTTTAGCATATTCATCCTTATCTTTTATTGCTACTGTTCTGCCGTCTTTCAATTTTAAATTGATGCCACTTACGAACCCCAATTTGAAGAATACAAGAGCCCACCAATTATTGAAAATATTTGCATAATTCAATAAGTCAGAAAATAATACTGCGGGATAACCCAATCTCGACTTCGCCTGTATCTTTTCTGTTATTGTTATTGGTGGATGCCACATACTACCGCTTGCGTTATTTGTTTTAGTAAAATATAATCCTCTAAGGCTCTTATTTTTTTGAGCTGAACTTCTCGCTTAAGTATTTTATAGCTGCCGTAGTATCTGTAAACTTATATTCGCCAATCGTCTCAAAGAGCCTTCTGGTGTCCGCCTGCGTATGATATTGATAGGTTGAGAGGGGATTCGGAACAAATTTCTTGCCATCTTTTTGTATTAGGTCTGCTATCTCATTGAAACTTATCGCTTTTCCTGTCCCGATGTTGTACACGGGATACGTTCCTTTCTCAAGCAGCATAAGAGAAATATTTACTGCATCGTCTATATATATGTAATCCCTGCTCTGCTTTCCATCTCCGTATACCAAGAGTGGCTTGCCCTCCTCGCGCTGGCGCAGGAACTGCCCCACGACGCTTGCGTGTGGACCTTTCTCATCATCGCCAAGACCGAAGACGTTGAAGTATCGCACCCCAACTATATCCATCTTGTATATATCCAGATATGAATGCGCTATCATCTCATTTATCATCTTTGACTTAGCATAGTGGTTACGCTGCTTCTTGATATCGATGATGGCGTTCTCGGAGAAATCATCGAGATACATAGACGCGCTAGATGCATAGAAGAATCTTTTTACTCCGTGCTTCTGTGCTGCGTCAATAACATTTATGAAACCATTTACATTTGTGCTGTAGCACCTTGCCGGGTCTTCTATAAAGGCTACTGGAGAGGTTATGGCAGCAAGATGCATAACATAATCTACACCCGTCATTGCGTTCTTTACGGTCTCTGGATCTCTGATATCGCCCTCGATGTGCTTTGCACCCTCTACAACCGGATCTTCTAGGTCTAGCCCAACGACATTGTAACCCGACTCGATGGCCTTCCTTACCATGTGCCTGCCGATGAACCCTGAAGATCCTGTTATAAGTAGTCTTCCCTGCATTAACTCGACCTAGTCTCGCTTTTACTCTGATTGTTTGGATATTTATTTATTACGTTTCAGGATAGCTTTGCTAATAAAGCCAATTAATTAGCAGACTGAATTAGCAGTTTCATTACTTTATTAGCAGACTATTCTGTCATGCTATCAAGAAGGTCTTGATCTGTGTCATTTTGCCTGCCTCCAAGCTCCCATTATTCCGCATCTGTTCTTGTCGGTAGGACCTATATCCTTTATCTTGAATCCCTTGCCTTGCAACACCTTCGCCACTTCATCGTGGCATCCCCAATGATACTCCAGTATTATCGCATAAACCTTGCTTAAGTCTGCATCTGGGAATATAATTTTCTCGTCTCCCTCTACGTCGCACTTTATGGCTATATGTCCGTTTATCCCTTTGATTATGTGGTCTAGGGTATGCTGGCTTATTTTCCATCTGCCCTTTCCATTTACCTTGCTTAATGCCCAGCCCTTTCCTGCCCAGCCTCCCCATTCGTCGCTGTATATTACGCCATCAGTATTGGTTATCGCTGCGTTGTTGAATTGTATCTTTTCCTTGTATCTGTTTGTTTCAAGCATCCGCTTTGCCAAGTCATAGGTCTTTGGTACTGGCTCGAAGGATATGACCTTTTTTACATTTGGAGAACTTGCGAAATATATTGATGCATCGCCCATGCTTGCGCCTATGTCCAGCAGTGTTGTGTTCGGCTTGAGCCTTTTGAGAAGCCACCTGTATTGCTCTTTTATGAATGTCTCTTCCATCTGCCCTGATTTCACGTCCATTGCCCAATATTTCTGCCTTGTCTTTGCTGGGCTTCTTATGAATTCCATTGCCCTGCGCAAGCCCCATTCTGCGTTTGATTCGGTCATGTTAATCCCTCCATGCTCCCAGCATTCCGCTGCCCTCTTTGTTGAGAGATGTCAATTCTACTGTCTTGAAGCCCTTGCCTGCGAAAACCCGTTTCATCTCATCCCTGCAATACCAATGATCTTCCAGAATTATCGCATAGACCTTTGAGAGGTCTGCATCTGGGAATATAATTTTCTCGTCTCCTTCGCAGTCACACTTTATAGCTATAGGCTTATGTATGTCTTTTGTTATCTGATTTAGGGTATATAATTGTATTTTTCTTCCGCCGTGCTGCTCCTTCATAGTGCTGAACTGCCTGCTATCCAATACTTCTTTGCTGCCAATCTTGAAGCCCTCTTTGTCGGATACCGCTGCATTGTTGAATTCTATCTTGCCCTTTAACGGGCACTTCTGAAGCAGCTCCATCGCCCCGTTATATAGACCTGGTGTTGGTTCGAACGAGATAACTTTGCTCACGTTTGGGAACTGCGCGAAATAGAGTGCCGTATCGCCTATGCTCCCCCCTATATCTATTACTACCGTATCTGGCCTAAGTCTTTCTGCTAACCAATGATAGGGTTGTTCTACGAAGGTCTCGCTTAAATGCTCCGCCTTGCTGAAGTGCAGCTTGTACCTTGCGGGCAGATGCTCTTGTATCCAGTGCTTCATCATAATCGCCTTTGTTTATCCTTTGTAGTAGTTGGTCACGCTAATCCCCTCGCCGTCCTATACGCCTTCAATGTGTTCTGAATCTGCGCCTTCCATGTGAATCTCCTTGCATACTCTGTTGAGGCCTTCCTGCTGCTGTCCGAGTATCCGTTCTGCTTTAGCTTAACGAACAGGCTCGCCATCTCGGATTCATCCCTTGCCTCGAGGCAGTGCCTGCTCACCTCCTCCGCCATGCTGGCGCCCTTCATGACTATCACTGGCAGGCCCCGGGCCTGCGCCTCTATTATCGGTATGCCGAAACCCTCGCTTATCGTAGGGAAGACAAACACGTCAAACGAATCGTAGATCGAGACCATCCTGTCCTCCGGTGCCAAGCCCATGTATCTTATCCTTTTGTCCTTGCCTATTGCATCTTGAAGCTCTGGATACATCTGGCCGGGCAACCCATATATCCTGAACTCGATGTCGCTGTCCTTTATCGTGCTCAAAGCCCGCACCGCCATTATCACGTTCTTGTTCTCCCCAAGACCACCGATATATCCTATCCTGAACTTATGTGGCTCCATTCCGTGCTTCGGCTCCCTGATGTATTTGTCCTTTATGGAGTCGGTCACAAGCATCATCCTTTCCTTTGGATAGCCAAGCTGCTCGCATTCGTTCATAACTTTCGTGCTTCTGGCTATTATGAAATCCGACCACAATGCCAGCCTGTATGTGTTCTTGACTACCAGCTCGTACCAGAGCCTTGTCTTCAGCCCAAAATGCCTGACTTCTGGTTGGGTTTTGGGGTAGAGTATGGGGTTGAGGCTGTGCATCGTTGCGACCTGAGTTGTGCCATCCTTCCTCATTGCATAGAGGAGGTCTGGTCCTGGATTGTGGATTATGTCGTATTCCTTGAAGCTCCTTAGCAGGTTGCTCTTGAAGAATGCTACTCCTGCTCCCATACCCATAAACCTCTTTGGCGTCTGTATGCAGGTAACCTCGAAGCCCTTGTTCTCATGCTCCACCATGCCTTCATACAAGCCATGAAAGTAATTGTTCATCCCACCTGGCTCCTTGTTGCCCAGCGAGTCCGCCGTGTAGAGCAATGCCACTTTTAGGTTCGTCATGCTGTACACTCCCGTTTGCATTTATCTATATTCAACTATTTATTAATATTGCTATAATAAGGTGTCAATAAATAGGTAAATTAAGTCAGCAAGCCCGTTTGTAGAGGCTATTAAGTAGAATTTGATTTATACCATTCTACTGTCTTTCGAAGTCCTTCTTCAAACGTGTATTTGGGCGACCAGCCTAGCTCGTTTCTGATCTTCGTGGGGTCGATAGCGTATCTTACATCATGTCCCAATCTGTCCGTAACGTGCTTTATCAGCGTTTCTGGTTTGCCCAAAAGTTCTAGAATCATCTTGATGACATCTATATTATGCTTCTCCTGATCCGCACCTACTAAATAAGTTTCACCGGGAACGCCCTTTGTAAGTATGCTTTCCAGAGCTGAGCAATGGTCATCTACATAAATCCAATCTCTTACCTGCATGCCGCTTGCATAAACTGGTATATCCTTGTTATTCAGGGCATTTGTTATTGTTTTTGGTATGAGCTTCTCGGTGTGTTGCCTTAGTCCGAAATTGTTGCTGCAGTTCGATATCGTTACTTTCATTTTGTATGTATTGTAATAGGCCCTTACCAAGTGATCCGCTGCAGCCTTTGTAGCTGCGTATGGATTTCTCGGGGCGTATGGGGATTTCTCGCTGAATCTCTTTTTTGACCTCAATGACAAGGAACCGTATACCTCATCGGTAGAAACCTGATGGAATCGCTTCTCGTATTTCTTAGCTGCATCAAGAAGGGTATGCACGCCAACAATGTTTGAATGAATGAAAGCCTTCGATGAAAGTATTGAGTTGTCAACATGGCTCTCCGCCGCGAAGTTGATTATGGCATCCACATCTTTAACAATATTATCTACAGTGCTTTCATCTGCGATGTCGCCCTTAACAAAACTGTAGTTGAATTTTTCTGTACCTGTCAGATTCGACAGGTTTGCAGCGTATGTCAACTTGTCGATGTTTACTATTTCATCCCTCGGATGATTACTAAACCAGTAGTGTATGAAATTAGAGCCAATAAAACCAGCGCCGCCGGTAACAAGCAGTTTCATTCTATCACACATGTTTATGTTGTCTATTTCGCAGAAATTAAGCAGTATGCAGTCTTTTGCCGTTGCAAACCTTGCAGATATAATCAGCCATGCAATCACCTTATCGATTATCGCCTATCTGTTTTTTTAATAATAGCAACCCTTCCTTTATTGTCAGGGTCTTGAGGTTCGCCGCCCTTTCCGCTTTGTCAGTAACCACGTTTACGCTCCCCGGTCTTGGCGCTATCTGGTTCAGCTCCGGGCTGGTCACCGGAGTTATAAGACTGGGATCAAGATCGAAATGCTTTGCTATTTCTTTTGCAAAATCGTATCTGCTCACGCAGTCCTTTCCAGTTATGTGGAAGATTCCCGTCTCGTCCTTTCCATAGAGCCTGAAAAGAAATTCGGATAAATTATCCGTAAAGGTTGGATTGCTCTTCTGGTCTGTCACTATGCGCACTGTTTCGTTGTTTTGTAGCTTGGCTATCAGCCAGAGAGCAAAACTCACCTTGCCGCTGCCGCCAACCCCGTAAAGCACAGATGTCCTCGCAACTATGTAGTTCATGTCAAGGGCAGAGAGCATGTACTCTACAACAAGCTTTGTTTTGGCGTAGTAATTCAGCGGATGGGGTTTGTCCTTTTCCGTATATTTAAGCTTCGCGCCGTCAAATACGTGATCGGTAGATATGAATATCAATTTGCTGCCAAGCTGTTTGCATGCTTCGGCAACGTGCCTCGTGCCCTCAACGTTTACCTGCCATGCCTCATCAGTATGGGTCTCGCAATAGTCTAGGTTTGTGAGGGAGTGTGTGTCTATCACGCAATCTGGCTTTACCTTTTCCATTAATTTAAAAACAGCCTTTCTGTCTGTTGCATCCAGCTTTAGGATGTTGCTTCCTCCCCTTGGCTCGTGGGTATTATAGGTTCCCCACATTTCGTAATCGTTCTTGCCAAGCTCCGTGAGCCTTGATCCAAGAAGACCGCTGCAGCCTATTACCAATAACCTTTCCATGATTATATGATTAGATGGTAAGATATTTAAATGTTTATGCACTAACGATAATGCGAATAATATGAAAGGAGTTATACTAGCTGGAGGGAGTGGCTCTAGGCTTAGGCCGCTTACACAGGTTACAAACAAGCACTTACTGGCTATATATGACAGGCCAATGGTCCACTATCCATTGGAGCTTCTAAAGGGCTTTGGGTTAACCAATATTATACTGATAACAGGAAAGGAGTTTGGAGGCGATTTTACAAACCTTTTCGGAGATGGGAGCGCTTACGGCGTGGATTTCACATACAAAGTACAGGAGGACGCGTTCGGAATAGCCCACGCGCTTGGTATATGCAGAAATATTGTAAAGGATGACTCGGTGCTTGTGGTCCTGGGCGATAACATATTCAATTTTGAGAAAAACGAGATGGCAGAGCTGAGAAAAACCGTAAAGGGGTTTGCAGCGCACCCCAGAGGGGCTAGGATATTTCTCAAGGAGGTGCCCGATCCCGAGCGTTTTGGAGTTGCAGAGCTTGATGGCAATGGTAGGGTCAGGAGCATAGAGGAAAAACCAAAGAAACCAAAATCAAACTATGCTGTCACAGGCCTGTACATGTACGATAAAACAGTATTCAACAAAATAACTGCGCTGAAGCCATCGCACAGGGGCGAGCTCGAGATCACAGATGTAAACAACGCATACATAAGAGAGGGCAAGATGAAGTACAACATAATTAGGGGAGACTGGACAGATGCGGGAACATTCGATTCTCTGTTCAGAGCTGGGCAGATTGCAAAGAAAATTTCGGATGAAAAAAAGGGGAGATGATCACTTGTTCAAATTTACAAAGCTCGGCATTCCGGGCATGATATTGATTGAAGCTCAGAAATTTGGAGATAATAGAGGTTCACTGTCTGAATCGTACAAGGCGCCCGAGTTTCTGGAGAACGGCATTCCGGCCTTTAATCAGGATATTATTTCTATATCAAAGAAGAATGTAATACGGGGCTTGCACTATCAGCTGGAGCCCATGGAGCAGGGAAAGCTTGTCAGGGTCCTTAAGGGGCGCATATTCGATGTTGGCGTAGACATTAGAAGGGGTTCACCGCATTTTGGCAAGTGGCACGGTGAGGAACTCTCAGAAGAGAACAGCAGGATTCTTTGGATACCAAAGGGATTTGCACATGGCTTTTCAGCCCTGGAAGATGATTCAGTCGTATTCTACAAAACAACAAAGATTTATTCAAAAGAGCACGAGCGCGGAATCGCTTGGAACGATTCAGACATCAACATAGCCTGGCCGGTAAAAGAACCGGTGATATCCGAGAGGGATGCAAAGCTTCCGGGGCTTAAGGAAGCGGAAATGAATTTTGACTTTTGAAGAACCGCAGTTTTTATACATCTTGCAAAGATAAAACCATTACTGAATCAGAGCGGGCCTTATTATTCAGTGCCTCTAGAAACCACGCCGTTTACGGCGTTGGAGGAAAGAAGTGGTTTCATTTTCTTTTAGTGCCAATAACTTTTTATATGCAATCTCGGGTTTTTCGTAAAATAAATTCCAGTGCTCTTTTAAAACCTCAGCGTTAAGCTCCCACCATCGAAGCTCCTTCAACTTCTTTATTGTTGCTTTATTGAATCTGTATCGTATCAGCCTGACAGGAACGCCTGCATATATGCCATAGTCATCCAATTTCTTGCCTTGCGGGATAAGACTTTTAGCACCTACTACTACGCCGTCCCCGATTTTCACTCCTCCCAGTATAGTAACATCATCTCCGATCAAGACATCATTTCCGATTTCTACTTTGCCCAAATCAAATGTATACTCTTTATTTGTTGGCTCATTTACTATCATATGATAAAAGGGATATGTAGAGATTAAATCTGGATTGTGCCCTCCTGTAGCAATTACAGATAAGTTTTGGCCTATACTTACAAAATTACCTATTGTTATTGATGCTTTATCCGTTATATTAACATTTCCGTAGCTTCCAACTCCAACCCTAACGTCGCTAGGTCTACCGCCGGTAGGATGAAATACAACCATACCTACTTTGTATGTCTTTTTCTTATTTAGGAAAAAACCAAAGAATCCCTCCCAGAATATGCCCTTTCTGAAATCCCTCCAAGCTCGAAGAAAAATATTAGGTCGGTCAGGTAAAAAGGAAGAAGATTGGTTTGTTCTGTTTCGCATTTCAATCGCGTTTTTAAGATGTCCCATCCTTTAGGTGGGAACTAAGTTATTTTGATTTTATTAGTAGGTATATATTTGTTTGCATGACGGAAACCTAAGCCACACTGCTACCATTTGATTTTTTTATAGTAACTAAACGCTGCACCTTTATTCAGCGTCTTGTCAAGATTGTAATCTACTACGGCCTTGATGCCTGCTGGCAGATTCCACAGAGATCCATACTTTTTAACGCCGAATATATGTCTTTCTCCTTTTGGTATTGTTCTTGTAAGAAAGGTACTAAAAAATACTACCGGAACTTCTGCAAGAGACTTTCTGATCCTTTGCTTTGCGGTAAGCGAATCACGGTGCTTGTCAAAGAAATAGAGATAGTTTCTAATGCTTTTGTATGTCATTACCTTCTGAGCCGAAATAGACATGCTCCATAGCTTTGCATGGGTGGAACTGCCAACGTGTATTATAGATGCTTTATCTGTTACCAGCACCTTATATCCGGCATCTTTTGCCCTAAGAGAATAGTCCAGATCTTCAAACCCGACAACGAAATTCTCATCCAGCATCCCTATTTTTTTAATAACTTCACGTTTTATTAGGAACGCAGGACCGGGGAATACATCCACGTCGATGCATCCGTGGAATCTCTTTTCCTTTCCGGGTTTTATTGGAACATTTTTACCATTTAGAAAAACTCCGCCAATAGACTGCAATGTACCATCTGGGTTTAATATTCTGCAGGAGACGATCCCAGCCTGATTTTCAGCATCTGCTACTTTCACAATCTCTGTCAACCAATTAGTGTTCTTAACAAAAGCATCGTTGTTGTAAAGCATTATGTATTTTGGGTTGTATTTTTTAATCGCATATTTGATGCCGATATTGCAAATCTTAGAGAAGTTGTATATGTTTTTCTTGATATCGATAGTTTCTACTCCGCGCTTTTTAAGAAAATCCTTTGAAGAGTCGGTCGATCCATCATCAACAACCACTACTTTGTAATCTTTGTACGTAGTTCTCTTCAACGAGTCCAAACACCGTTCTATTATTCCGTGCCCTTTAAACTTTATATCGACTCCGTTGTAGTTTAGAATTAAAATTACGACTTTTGCTTTCCTATTTGGAGCTATTAAACCACTTTTTTCTTTAATATCGAATACTGCATATTAAACCAAATGCTCTTTCTCTTGTATAATCTTATACACTTCTAGGGTATTTCGGGCTGTTTTCTCCCATGTGAAGCTTCTCGCGTATTCAATTGCCTTTCTCCTTGATTTTTCATTGTAACCGTTGCTCTTAAGGTTCTCAAATAACTGCGCCATATGACTTTCATCTTCGGCCTCAAGGCAGTACCTTCTAACCTCTTTTGGGGTTTTACTTTTTTTGTAGATTATAACAGGAAGACCCCTTGCCTGTGCCTCCAGTATCGGCAGGCCAAATCCCTCATAGATAGATGGGTGCACAAAAACATCAAAAGAGTCGTATGTTTCCACAAGCTTATCTTCTGGAGCGAATCCCTTAAACATAATTCTTCTATCACCCTTGCTCAGGTCTACAAGTTTATCGTACTGTGCCTTTTTGGACCCCCAAAGCTCAAATGACATGTTTTGGTCGCTCGTTTTTTTGAACGCCTTTATCGCCATGCTCAGGTTTTTTGCACTGTTGAACGAACCTATATATCCGACCTTAAAGGTTTTTTTGTTATGCTTCTTGCCTTTTAATTTCTTTGACGTAAACCTTCTGTCTACCCCAAGAGAGGTCATAAAAATCCGATTTTTGTCAAAGCCATACCTAACGCACTCCTCTGTTGCCTGTGTTGAATCGGTTATCAGGTAATCGGCCTTCAGCGTGCTCTTTATGCCAGGTGTCATCAACAAATTTAGACCTAGAAAACCCCGAACCGTCCTGTACTCTGGGCGGGCCCTCATACTTGGCAGCAATACGTGCAGGTCGAATATTGTATGAACAGAAATTGCCTTCCCGTACCTGATACGTGGTATATTATCGGCAAACTCATGTATTATGTCATATTTGCTCAGGTCCTTTAGGGGGCCGTAGATAAACTGGGAGAAACCGAGGAAGACCGAGGGCAGCGCTTTAAGTGTTTCCTGGTATATGTCTATTCCTGGATGCTTCATTATTGCAAAATTTTTTACCAATTCGTATATGTACCTTTGTGTACCCTGATCTGCAGGGGTGAAATCAAAGTTTCTTTTCATCCCTACCATGCATACTTTCATTTTTTCTACCCAGATTTAATATTGGGCATTTTATAGATCTAGAGATCTAATCCGTATAAAATGCCTAAAAAGGATTTAATTTGAAGAGTGTTTATTTTTAATTGCATTTCTCCAATAGGCTATAGTTAACTTTAGACCTGCCTTCAAATCATATTTGGGTTCCCAGTTCAGTAATTTATGTGCTTTAGTATTATCACCTATTAAATATTGTGCATCGAGAGGCCGTCTTGGTGTGCTATTCCATACGATTTCGCCATCGAACTTTGTAAGTTCAGCTATAAGCTCAGCAACTTGTTTTGTAGAATAGCCTACGCCTGTACACAAGTTAATCACCTGCCCGATTGCCTTTTCATTGCCGATTGCCTTTACATAGCCGTTTGCATGATCATCAACATAAACCCAATCTCTTACTGCTTTAGGATCGCCAAGATAAATCCTGTTTTTCGTAAGCATTTGTGTTATTGTTCTTTCAATAAAGAAATGGGGGTTGTCGGTTCTTCCGTAGGTGTTGAATGGCCTTAGTATCGTGCATGGAAAATTATACGCAATGTGCATGTATTTAAGATAATACTCAGCAGCAACTTTTGCAACAGCATAGGGGCTGTTGGGCAGCTGGATCATATCTTCCTTTAGTTTACTTTTGTTATCTTTTAGTAGCATGCCATATTCCTCGCTTGTACCAGCGAATAGGAACTGTTTGAGGTTGGGTGCTTCTCTGTAGCAGGCCTCGGCCAAATTTAGCGTTCCTATGTAATTAACATCGGAGACCTCGATATATCTATCATAGGAAAATGAAACAGCGGAAATGCTGGCGAGGTGTATTACGTAATCTGGCTTCACATCCTTTACTATATTTTTTATTGAGGAATAATCAGTAAGGTTTGCGTTATGCCTTACTACGTCCCCGCTTTGATCGAGCGAATACCTACCCGTAACATACCTTTCAAGGGTATGAATTTCGTATTTGCCGCCCCCTAGCTTATTTAGCAATGCTTTTCCTATAAAACCGGTAGATCCGGTAATCAACACCCTTTCCATTAAATAACCTTCAATCAGCAACAATAATAGTATATTTAGTGTTAGATGTATTTAAAATACTACTCATGTATCAAAGTTCATATATCCGCCCTTTTAGGGTGCCTCTATAATTTGGAGGATTTTCGACCAGAAATCAAGCGCATCTTTTTCGTAGTGCCCCTTTAGTGCGCTATATACATTGTCTTGGATTTTGCGCATGAGTTTCGGATTTCTCTCAAGCTCCCTTATCCTGCCCGCGTATTTGCTGATGTCATCCTCCACTATTGCGTTGTACCTATCAATCGCGTTAAAACCTAAAAATGCATCGGTTGTAGCTATTACAATCTTGCCAGCCGTCAGATAATCAAATACCTTAATTTTGTACCCCGTGTTCCCAGCTGGAAGCGGGCATATGCATAAATCAATATCAGCAAAAAGCTTCTTAAGCGGCAGGTATTTGCCAGAGTATTTTACATTTCCTGAAGTGCGCTCCGGGCAGCCATGTCCGTGTATAATAAATTCTTTTTCAGGAAACTGAGGTGCGATTTTGTATTCTATTTCATCCATTGCTTTAGTGTGCTGAGCTGACCCGTAACTTGACATGAATAGTATCTTTTTTATTGTTAACACCCTCTTCCTTTTTATCAATTTATCTTTAGTGACATAGCTGCCCATGGCGGTAAATATCTTGCCTCGGGCGTTTGGAAATCTTTTCAAGACCGTTTTTGCATGCTGCTTGGCGGGCACAACAAATGCATCAGAAACATCGATCAAAGTGCTGTATAGATGGTCCTGGTACTTAAGGTAATTTTTCTTCAGAAATTTACTTAGATACCTTATCGCAAGAGAGGATTGGTTATTGCTGCTTATGCTTTTAGTAAGCGCAAAATTGAATTCGTTGCTGGGTGCATCCATGTATGTTATTACCTTTACATGCGGATCCTCGCGCTTGTACCTTATCATGGTCTTCGCAGGTAGCGTGCCGACTAGAAATATTATATCAGGATTGTACCTGTGCAGGGCATCTGTAAGGCGTTTTGATCTGCCGAATAGTTCGATTCTGGGCTTGAAACCAAGCGTGCTAAGGACAAAGAACTCTATGATCCTTAGGGATACAGGATTATTAACTTCGGGGTTTGGCAAGTTTACCTGATTCTGCTTATAGCCATAGAGATATCCGGTTTTGTTGACCGTTGATAACGAGAATGCCTCGACATGCATGCCCAGCTTCTCGAAGGCCCTTATAATGTCGCGAAGAATATTGAAACCAGTAAATGAGTCCAGTGGCACCTGGGCAATCAACGCTAACTTTTTCATCTAATCCCCAATAGATCTGCCATCTAAACACCCCTGCTTGGACTTGAGCTGAAGATGTGCTTTAATATGGTAGCCCATTTTTTAATCACATCTGGTTTGTAATGTCCATCCAGAGCGGTATTGGCATTTTTCTGTATCTTGTCCCTGAGCTTGTGATTCCTGTCGAGTTGTGATATTCTATCCGGGTACCTGTCTATTTTGTCTTCTATGATGGAATTAAAGCCGTCTACCACCCTATATCCCGTAAATGTCAGTTTTGTCCCGATTACAATCTTGCTCGCTTCCATGTAATCTGATATTTTGGTTTTTATGCCGGAAACATATCCAATAATCGGCGAGATGCACACGTCCGCATCTCTCAGGACGCCATCAGAGGACATTTTTGTGCCGTCAATGAACTGAACATTTCCAATCTTCTTGTTAGGGCATCCCCTTCCAAAGATTACAAATTTTTTATCGGGCAATTTAGGTGCGATGAATTCCGTTATGTTCTTCATTGCAATAGCGTTTGGGATGTGGCCATAGCTTCCAATAAAAAGAATACTCTTTATCTTCCCTTTAATCTTTTTTGGTTTAGTTGACTTGGGCTCCCACCATTCAGGGTATAGAGCGAATATGTTTTTCCTGAACTTTGGGAACTGCCTGCTTATTTCCTTCCTGTGCATATCGTCTGTCGCCAGGAACGCATCTGTTATCGAGACTTGCAGCCCGTAGATTGATAGATAATATTTGACGTATCTGCCCCTCAAAACCTTATCAATAAACTTCAAGAGTATTGGATTGCCTTTGTTGATTTTCAACCAATCTATGGCATCATCAATCTCTGCCTCGATTCCCTTGCAAGAGTCAGAGAAGCACATCATTTTTACGTTTTGGTTTCCTGACTGATCCAGATACTTCTTCATTAATTTTGCCGTTATGCAATCGGCTGCAAATATTATGTCTGGTTTGTAGTTATCGAGTTCTCGCAGCAATGCTGGAGAATGATTAATGAATTCAATGGTGGGCCTGAACCCAAACAAAACCAAAAAAATGAAGTCTAGATACCTCGCTGCGCCGAATTTGTCTCCTAGGGGTCTGAACGATTTTATTTCGTGCTGCTTGAAACCGTAGACCTCTGAAGTTTTATTTTTGTCTGAAAATGAGAAGAACTCGGAGTGCATGCCCAACTCATCAAAGGCGTACGCGCTGTATCTTGTTATCTTGTTCGCGTACTGGTTCTCGCCTTCAAATGGATACATATTTATTAAAGCTACTTTCTTCATTGGATCAGTTTCTTTTAGATGTTTAGGCGCTTGAAAAACTCATGAAACGCGTTGGCTATGTATTGCACGTCAACATCTTGGTAAATTCCAAAATAGAATGAGTTGTACATCACGTTTTCTGCATTGGTTAGGTCTCCGGCCCTGTACTTTATCTTTTTGTCCCTAAACACCGGGTGATCTAGAAGATTCCCAGCTATCAAGCTCCTGGTTTCTATACTACTCTTTTCCAGGTGCTCCGTCAATCTATTCCTATCAAAGATCTTGTTCTTTTTTACGGTTATTGGGAATGCAAACCAAGATGGAACTACATTTTGATTGTGCGATGGTAATGCAAGGTATTCTTCATATTGCTGCAACTCCTTCACCAATTCTTTAACGTTACTATTGCGGGTCGCTATTATACCGTCAAGCTTCTTTAGTTGGTCGATACCCATAACGGCATTTAGTTCGGTAGGCCTAAGGTTAAATCCAAGATTTATAAACATGAAACGGGGGTCTATGTTCGGGTACCTTTTAATAAACTCGTTCTTCTTTGCCGAATCTCGCACTTGTCCGTGGTTTCTCATTACCCTGACGATATCGGTAAGTTCTGCGTCATCCGACACCAGCATGCCTCCCTCTATTGTGGTTATATGGTGGGAAAAGTAGAAGCTGTAGGTGCCGATGTCACCAAAGGTTCCAGCCTGTCTCTTTTTGTAGGACGCCCCAAGTGATTCGCAGGTGTCTTCTACAACATACAAATCGTGCTTTTTGGCGATGGAGTTAATCTCGTCCATAGCACATACGTTGCCAAGTATATGCGTTGGCATTATGGCTTTTGTTTTATCCGTTATAAGGGATTCTATTTTGCTCGGGTCTATTTGATAATCTGGACCGCAGTCAGCGAACACAGGAACGCCCCCCGCTTGCACTATTGGGAAGACTGTCGTAGACCAGCTTACTGCCGGGACTATCACCTCGTCGTCTCTTTTGAGATTTTTCTCTAGAAAGGGGTTGAATAGCGTGAATAGGGCGAGCAGGTTTGCGCTTGATCCGGAGTTGACCATTATCGCGTTCTGTGCACCGACGCGAGAGGCGAATTGCTCTTCGAATTTCGCAACCTTCTTACCCATTGTGACGGACTTGCTTTTTAGACAGGAGGTCACGTCGTTTATCTCTTCGTCAGAGATGGTTGTAGTTGCAAGTGGGATTTTATAGTTCATATCTTTCCCTTTGCGTTAATTATGTTTTTATATACTTCTAACGTGTCTCTGGCCGTTTTCTCCCATGTGAAACTTCTTGCATATCCCATAGCATCTTTCCTGCGTTTTTCATTGTAACCATTGTTTTTCAGGTCCTGGATTATTTGTGCAACGTGGGCTTCGTCATCCGCCTCGAAGCAGTATTTTTTTACTTCGGCCGATATTTTCCCGCGCTTGCATACGATTACTGGTACACCTCTTGCCTGGGCCTCCAGTATCTCGAGTTCGAATCCGGTGTATAGAATCGGATGAACTAGAACGTCGAACGAGTCATAGGTTCCCACAAGTTTCTCTTCGGGTACAAATCCCATGAACCCGATGTTCTTGTTGGACTTGCTCAGGTCGATTAAATGCTTGTAATAATCTGAAGCAAGAGGTTTGCCCCAGATCTCAAAAACAGCATCGGATCTATCCAGTTTGTTGAATGCCTTTATTGCGAACTCCACATTTTTTGTTGATGCGAGCGTACCTATGTAGCCGATTTTAAATATTTTATTCTTTTTTCTTTTAACGGGTGTATCAATAAACCTTTTATCTACGCCAAGGCTGACCACGAATATCCTTTTCCGGTCGTAGCCCAGGCTTATCGCCTCGTCGCGCGTCTGGGTCGAGCTCGCGCAGATGAAGTCCGAGGCGAGCTCAAATCTGGCTCCTTTTTGCAGCACAAAGTACGCCCCCAGTATCCTCTTTAAGCTTGCTTTGTCCTCCGCACGGGCTTCTGGCGCTACAAGAACCCTGATATCGTGAACCGTTGAAAGCGTGATCGCATTGCCGCGCCTAAGCATGCACAGCGGTCTTGCGGCCAGGTTGTGCACTATGTCATATTTGCTGAAATCGTAGAATATGCTGTGGATGTAAGGAGAAAAGCCTTCTGCGAAGAAAGGCAGTGTATTAAATTCCACCTTTTCTATTATCTGGTTAGGTTTTTTCTCCTGCAACAAGTTCCTATAAAGCTCGTACATGACCCTATGGGCTCCGCTCCCGTGGGGGCTGCTGAATTCGTGTTTTGTACCGGGCAGGCAGACTCGCATTCTATTACCTCTCTGGTTTGCTTGCAACCCTAAGAAACATCGCTCGGAGTTTTTTGAGTACGTGCTCTTTATCGAATTCGGTTGCTGCTATATCTCTGTTTTTCCTTCTTAGTCTATTAAAAGACTTACTTTTAAGTTTCTGATCGGCAAGCTTCAACAGCGGCGCGACGTATTCTTTCGCCAAGCCATTATCAACAATAAATATCTTCATCCCGGCTCTTTTTGCATCCTTGTAGGCGGAGTTGCGCCTGCTGGTTATTATGAGCAGGCCGCTCGCAAACCCCTCAAGCATGCTTTTTGGAAATACCTCATAAGCAGGCAGAATCATCACGTCCATCGTGGCCAACAACCTTAACTTTTCCCTCTCGCTCACCTCGCCAAGGAAATGCACGTTTTCAATTTTTCCATGCCTCTTCTTGAATTGCTCTGTAGTTCGTCCTATGAAATAAAATTCGAATCTATCGGAGTTTCCGCTATGCCTTAGCATGCCGACTGCGTCGAGCACTATTCCGGCGGATTTTTCTTCTCCGCCGACGTGCACCACCCTAAGCTTGTCAGATGTGTTCTTTGAAAGCTTATAGAGCCCGGTATCCACCATCGAAGGAATGCAAAATACGTTCTCTCGCTTGAAGTTAAATCTACTTACCATATACTCGGCCTGCTCCCGGTTCAGCGCGTGGCAGTATAGGTTCTTCATCTCGTCCTTCCTGATTTTCAATATACCGTTCACCCAAGAGTTCAAGGCAGCCTCCAATCCTGGCCGACCTTCCACTAGGTGTCCCATTTTCAAGTGCATTCCGTGGCAGCCGATTATGTATTTTTGTCCCTTCGGTTTGGTAAGGATGTTCATTACGTAATCGTATATGCTGTACGGGAAATATATTGCGCCGACCCTTGGTAGCTCTTGGTATACAAAGAGATGCCATTTCATAGGTAGCAGGTACTCCTTGCATCTCGCCTCCGCTTTCGGAACTGATTTGTAAGGTTCCAGTATCTTCCTATAACCCGGCAGCTCCTTGTATCCCCTAACGTTCTCCGTCACTAGTATCTGGGTGTCCATTCCATGCTCGCGGAGGTATTTTGCGTATTCGTATATGTGCAGCTCGGTGCCTTTGTAGCTGTACTTTAGATCAACAGGTGAAATGAGATAAATCTTCAATAAACCATCTATTTCGTGTCCATAACATCCGTAAACATTTTCAGAAGTTTTGGCAGAACATTATTCTGATCAAAATTTCTAACCACAATTTCCCGGTCTCTCTTCTTGTTTGGATTATATCTTCTTCCAAGCCTAGCTTTTGCATTAGCAGCCTTTAGTAGAGGCTTTATGTACTCTTCTGGCATTCCCTTCTCGGTTATTGTCATGTCCACTCCGAGGTCTCTTACGTCCAGGCTTGCGGGGTTGCGCTTGCTAGCCATTATGTACAGGCCGCTAGTGATTCCCTCTATCATAGTCTTTGAAAATGTCTCTACTGCAGGCACAATCATAACATCCATCTGTGACAGAAGTTTTGTTTTCTCTGCATCGCTTATGTCGCCAAGTAGGTGTATGTTTTGGCGTTCGCGCGCATAGCTATGGAGTTCTGCAGGCTGCTCATGCCAGACAAAAAAGAACTCAAACTTTTCTATTTCTCCTCTGTCTATAAGGATCTTTATTATTTCAAGCAGTGTGCCTGAATTTTTACCTGTGCCGCCGACGTGCACCACCCTTAACCTCCTTGTCTGGTTGCTTGCAATTTTATACTTGTTTGTATCGAGCATCGTAGGCACATAGATTATGTTCTCTCTTTTTACACCCAACCGAACAAGGTACGGGATCTGCACCTTATTTATCACATGAAAGTACATGTTGCGCGCGTCGTCGCCTTTTGATGCCATTATGAATCTGGCCGTGGAGTTTACCATCCCGTCCAGCAGCCTGTGCCCCTCTATCACTTGGCCAAACCTAAGGTGCATTCCGTGGCAGCCGATTATGTACTTCTGGCCCCTGGGCTTTGTCATTACGTTGAATAGGTATTGGTATATGCCGTACGGCATATATATCAGGGAATCTTTTGGAAGATCCCTGTAGACAAACAGGTGGTAGTTGAACGGCAGAACCACCTCAGTGCAATCTACGTATCTTTTTGGCAGCTTCGCGTAACGCTTTTTTGCGCGCACGTAATCCTTATTGATAACACCACCAGTGGTCTTTGTTATGAGCAACTCAACATCAAGGCCGCTCTCCATAAGGAACTTGGCGTACTCGTAGGACTGCTGCTCGGTGGCCTTATAGCTATATTTGATGTCCGCTTGGCTCAGCACAGAAATTTTCAGTATATCATCCTCATCTACTTAAAGCGCTGATGAGTTCCTGTCTCACCTGCTTTGGCGCCCACTTTTCCTTTATCGCCTTTACCGCTATGTTGTATCCTATGCTGTATCCCCGGTTCTGGTTCATTGTCATAAGTCGTGCCATAAATTCGTCTATCTCTGTTCTGCGTTTCAGGATATCGAGATCAACATTATACATCCTTGACACGTAATAAGAAAATACCACGCTCTCTGCAGGCAGTACAGGCGGGAGCGATATTAATGACGTGCCTCTGCTGTCAGACCTTTGTAGCGGGTGGTATACTGTAGCTCTGTCAAACCAAACAGCGGTGAACTTCCTGGCCAGGACTTCGAGAGTTGCGGCTGACTCGTTCCTCCCTCCCATTTTCGTATATCCAGGAAGTTTGAACCCGCGCAGCGCGTCCCTCTTCCACGACATGTTCACTCCGTGCTGCTTGAAGGTCTTTATCATGTTGTATCTCTTTCCTGTATCGACCAGCATTCCAGACCTTCCTATGTACATCCCATAGTCTTTGAATCTTCCATCTATCGGCGTGTCTATTATTGTGTGCTTGTTCATCCTCCACTTCTGCGCATTGAGGAGCCTTGTGAAGAATGGTATGGGAGCCCCTTCTGGCAGTGTGCTTTCATCTACGATGCCGGTCGCCAACCCGACTCCTTTGTGCTTCTTGTGCAGTCCTACGTGGTCTTTGATCCAGTCTTTTGACACATATGCGTCATCATCAGTATGCATGACAATGTCCCCATCTGCTTTCCTGTATATGGTGTTCAGCGCCTCTTCGAAGAGGCCATTATCTTGCTTTATGAGCCTCACGTCCAGACCGCTGTATTCCTTGGCTCTGCCAAGGGTTTCGTTGCACCCGCTCCATGGTTTATAGACAAGCATTATACTGAAATTCTTGTAGGATTGCGACTGCAAGCTATACAGGAGCTTGAATATTGTATTCCTTGTCTTGTATGTAGGTATGGCAACGGTGACGTGCAAATTATCACTTATTCTTGACGATTTTCCCATTTATTATACTTACAGCAACATCCCTTCCTTGTGCTGCAAAGACGACATTGCTCACAGCGTTTTCCCTGTCCAGTGGCATTAGCGATGCGCTCTTGCCTACAATTATGATGTCGGCCTTCTTCCCCTTTTCTATGCTGCCCATGTTTGCCCGCAGGGCTTTCGACGCATTTACTGTAGCCATATCGAGAGCCTCTTGCGCGGTCAGCCCGTTCATCAGCGCTGAGAACTTCATCGTTTGGAACATGTCAAGGCTGTCGTTAGATGCCGCGCTGTCCGTTCCAAAGGTAACGTTGATACCGCTGCCCAGCATTCTCTTAATGTCTGCGGTTCCGCTTCCCAGCTTCGCGTTGCTTATTGCGTTGTTGACTATGGTGGTGCCAGACCTAGCGAGCATGGCCGTCTCTTTCCGGTTCACCCAGACCCCGTGTGCTGCCACCAAGTCTCTTGACAGGAAACCATTCCTATACATCCATTCTACAGGTCTGAGCGAATAACTTGCCGTATGGTTCGCTACCTCCTGTCTTGTCTCCGCAAGATGCATGTGAACGATTGTGTTATACCTCTTGGAGAGCGCTTTCGTCTGTCGAATCGTATCTTTGGAGCAGACATAGACCCCTTGGAGGCCGAACGACGGCATTATCATTTTCTTGTTCCTGTACCTCTTTACGAACGCCTCGGCATTCTTTATCGGAATGCCCTTTTGGGTTGTATACTCCTTGTCGAGAACCACCCACGATAGGAATGCCCTCAGTCCGAATCTTGAAACCGTGTCTGCGATCGTGTCCTCGGAGTAGTAGAGGTCGAAGAAGGAGGTTGTGCCCGATTTTAGCATCTCTCTTGCGGCCAGCCCTGCAGACCTCTTTATCATCTCCTTTGTGTTCTTTCTGTCGAACTCGGAGGTCTTCTCGAGAAACTGTTCGAGATTCATCCCATTGCACACGCCTCTCAGCATCGTCATACCTATATGGGTATGCATGTTCACCAGACCCGGCATGACCACAGATCCAACAGCGTCAACCACGACGTCGGACTTGTTTGACTCTTTTCCAACAGATGAGATGGTGTCTTCTTCTACCAGCACGTTTCCGGTCAGTACTCGGCGCCGTTCGTCTTGGGTTACTATCAGCCCATTCCTTATCATTATGGTCATTTCGATCTACTATAGTACAATTGCTATTAAAGGCTTATACCATGATTTTTAATGATTTATGTAGAAATAAAAGAGTGCCTTTATGGTAGAAGTTAGCATAATCGCTCCGACGATGCATGAGGAGCGAGCCCCCGAAATCGCAAAGGAGATATTTAAGACCTTTGGCAGGGATGCAGAGGTCATAATAGTAGATAAAAGCGACCTCAGCTACAGGAGGCTCTTCAAAGGAACAGGCGCAAGGGTTAGGGTGCAGAGGTCAAAGGGCTACGAATATGCGATAATGGAGGGTCTCGCGGTTGCCAGGGGCACCAAGGTGCTGGCTTCCATAGATCCAGATGGGACGTATTCTGTGCAGGACCTGAAGAGGGTGGTCGATGCCGTGAGAAGAGGAGAGGCAGACTTCGTATCAGGCGATAGGTCTGGATGCTCCTTCGAGGCGATGGGACCATACATAAAGTTCGGCAACTTCCTATTTGCCGCCACGTTCGACATACTCTTCCTGCAAAGGCTCAAGGATGTCTTCAGCGGCTCTTTTGCGATGAACAGGGAAGCATACAAGCAGATAAGGCACGTGAAGCCCTACTATAGCGGCACCCTCTTCTTCGAGATGGAGATTGCCAAGAGGGGCTTTCTCATGAAGAACGTGCACGTCTCGTACGAGCCGAGAAGAGGCACCAAGTCCAAGCTGGCCAAGTCTAAGACGGTCTACGCGACGAAGGTCATGGCAAGCATACTAAAGGACCGCCACAAAGAAATCTCCTACCTCCTCTCCAACATGTTCAGGGGCCGTTTCGGGGAAGGCTAATAGGGGCTCTCCAGCTTCCCGCGCCTTGCCGGACCCAGATACCTGCGCACAAAATTCGCCACTGTCGCTCTTGTATGGCCGTCATAAGCCTTCAGGTATTCTAGCAATTTCTTTCGCTCTATGAGGTTGAGTATGCCGCTATACTGCTGTATAGGGAGTCTCACCTTATAGAAAAAGAGGTCGATGAGAGTCTTTTCCGGGTCGGACACCGGGACCCTCATTTTACCGTACTCCCGTATTGAGAAGCCAAAAAAATACGCAGGCCTGGAGTGGTGCAGCATGATTCTGGCATGCCCGTCCAATACGGATATCCTTGCCCTTTTTACCCTCCTCAGCGTGACCACCTCCGGTATAGGCATCTGGGTCCATGCGTCCATTATCGTAAGCGCGGACCTAAGCCCGTAATAGAACGGTTGGAAGGCGAATCCGGCTGTCATGGCGTCCATGCTTGTTGTATATGCGCCCTTTACTATGCCGTGCAACCTGCCGGTCTTTTTCAGGTATGCGAGCGTCCTTGCAAAGTCATGTTTCTCACTAGTACGACCAAACAGCATCTTTACGTCGCCGTACGTAAACGTCGGATATCCTGAGAACTTTTTTAATATGTCATCTGCAAGGGTCATCCTATCCACGACCGTATTGATTCTATCATAAATCCAAATGTGGGGGCAATGCCGGATATTATAAGGTTGCCAAGGCCCGGCATGTCGGGAGGCTGATCCTCATCAATACTTTCAAGAAGCTTGCCGAGTCTGGCGGCGGTCGCAGCACTTCTCTCTTTTATAATGGTAGTTAAATAATAGATGTCGTAGAGATCCTGGGCTTCGGGCTGTTTTATGGAGCTTGGATGCGAGAGCTTATCCGAATATGCGTCTATCTTTTCATTCAGAAGCTCTATGGGCTTCAGGGCGAGCACGACGCTTTTGCTGCCATCCATCCTTGTGTAATCGGCAGGGCTGCCTTTCTTGTAACCCAGATTTATATCCACCTTCATCTTGTCTCTCGCTTGGACAAGGAACTGCATGGTTTTGGTGTCCCTATTGTAGCTGCGTTTTTTTAGGGTGAACTCCCTCTCCTTGAAGAAGTTGGAAAATTCTTTATTGCATTCCTTTGGAGATTTTGATTTTGCATTGTAATAGAAGTCAATATCTCTTGAGAAGCGATTACCGCCATAGCATCTCCAGATGGCGGTGCCTCCGTGGAAGACGAGGTCCTTGTATTTGTTATATAACAGCTCCACCAGCACGTCCTCCCATACCGCCTTGGCCCGCTTGTCTGCATCGGGTAGCTCCATCTAATCATTTATAAGTGCTTATTATTACATTCTTTGGTAATAATAGGGCATCATATAAATATAAAAATCTTTGCCCTACACACGCGAATCCAATCAAACTTTTTATAATAGGTCTGTAATATAAAGTTTAGGTCTTATAAACTACAACTACTGTGCTTTCATGGTGAAACTCAGCTTCATAGTGCCGACAAAGAACGAGCGTACGACTCCAGGCATAGTGCGCGATATCTACAAGACCTTCGGCAGAAACGTGGAAGTGATAGTTGTCGACAAGAGCACCCCCGAGTACAGGAAGCCGCTCTACAAGACAGGAGCTAAAATAGTGATACAGAAGCATGGCGTATACGAGCACGCTCTTGTCGAGGGCTTTAGGCTCGCGCATGGAGAGATACTCGCAGCGATAGACCCCGACGGCACGTACTCGGTCAAGGACCTCAAGAAGATAGTCGATTACATCTCGAGGCACAGGGAGTATGCATATGTCGGCGGCGACAGGTTCGACTGCCCCTCCGAAGCGATGCCCGGTTCGATAAGGTTCGGCAACCGCCTCTTCGGCGTGCTTGCCAGCTTGCTCATGATGCAGAATATGCGTGACACCTTCAGCGGCTCTTTCGCGATGTGGACAACCGCCTACAACACCATAAGGCACATGGATGGCTATGTTGCCGGCCCCACAATCTTCCAGATCGCGCTTGCACGGAAGGGCTTTAAGGTTAAATGCATACCCATATCATACAGGCCCAGGGTAGGCTCCAAGCCCAAGACCACAAACTTCAAGCAGCTCTTCGCCTTCAAGCTGGTGTGGAACATGTTTTGGGGGAGGTTCAGGCCGCTTGGCCCCTTATAGAAGGGTTTTTATATTAAACTACCTAACTTATATTATAATATAGGTATGGTAATTTCATGTCTGACCCCATCGAGAGGCTGCTCAACAACGATGCGCAGGTGGCATTGGCAAGGCTCGAAGACGCAGTTGTCAAGGTGATATACGAGATAGACTCGGGAGTGGTGATGCATGGAGGCACTGCCATATGGCGGTGCTACGGAGGCTATAGGTTCTCTTCTGACGTTGATATATACCTCAACGAGGCCCAAGTAAAAAAATTCAATCTTGAATTGACATGGAAGATCTCGAGATACCAGCTAAAGCACGATCCGCCAGCACATACCGGAAGGAGGATCAAGGTATTCAATGATAATGCAAAAACGCAAATCGAGGCGATGAAACCGCCGCCTGGGCTCAAATCGGTACCGGCCCTGTACGAAATGGCGAATGGTACAAAAATCGCAATCAAAACATTGAGCGTAGACGATTTCATTAAGGAAAAAATGCGCACATACGAAAAAAGATTTTATGCGAGGGATTTCTTTGACGTATACCAGTTGATCATAAACCATGATGTTGGGCGAGGCACCAAAAAATCAGTTCTCAGATTCATAGAAACGGCATCAAAGCCTAAAGATGAGGATGTATTGAAAGACATAGTGTATACCGGGCCTGCTCCAACATTCAATGATATGGTAAGCGCCATCCGCGGTAGATTAAAATGAAATATATGGATTTTGTGAGGCAGACATTTAACAGCGCCGATTTCCCCATATTCAGCATACGCGATCTGAAAATAGGGCTTAGCGAGAGGAAAATAAGCACAAAATACTTATACACCCTAGTGCACGGACTTTTACGCAAGAAAGAGATAATACGCATAACGCGCGGGATCTATACATTCCACGACGACGCCTTCGTGGTCGGATTTGCATTCGAGCCGTTTTATTACGGGTTGGAATGTGCCCTGTCCCTGCGCGACCTCTCAACACAGGGGGCAAATCCAATAGTGATAACCGCAAGAAAGGTCAGGGTGGGAGTGAGGACTTTCAAGAATAGGAATTATAGGATACGGAAAATTAACGGCAATCTCTTCTTCGGGTACGAGCTTTTAAAATATGGGAAGTTTTGGATACCAGTTTCTGACGTAGAGAAGACAGCCATAGACTTGGTTTATTTTGGCTATGGCATAAGGGAGGAGCTGCTCGAGGGCATCCATAAGAATATTGACATAGGAAAACTTAATAGGTATCTTAAAAAATACGATATAAGATTTAGGAGGAGGGTCTTTGCGGAGTTAAGAATTAAGGAAACCCGAAGTGTATCATTATGAAAATCGCATTCGTATCTGACGCGGCGTTCCCCTGGCATGTAGGCGGGGTCGAGCAGACAGAGAGGCTAGAGGCTGAGGCGCTAGCAAGGCATAATGAGGTACACTTCTTCTCCTTCAAGTGGAAAGGAATGAAAGGGGATTTTATTGACAGGAATATACACTACCACTGCTCCCACTACCTTACTGACAAGCAGTTCTACAGACACAAGAGAAGATCCATACGCGAAGCATTCTACTTCTCGCTCGTCGCGTGGAGGATCTTCTCCGACAGGTTCGATGTTGTGCAGGTGAACGCGTTCCCTTATCTGCATCTGCCCGTGGTAAAATTCTACTGCGCGATTTTTGGCTCGAAGCTCATCATGGACGTTGCCGAGGTATGGAGCAGGGACCGTTGGGTAGGTTACCTTGGCCCGTTCTTCGGCAGCATCATGTGGCGCTATACAAATTGGACACTCTCTGGGGCGGATGCGTACATAGCGAACCCGGGCAACGCATGCGAGGAGCTTGATGCGCTGGGCGTAAATCGGTCAAGGATACATTCATTCACGCCCATTCTGGACGATGACGAGATATCGAAGGTGAGAGCACCCCAAAGAAAGGGCATTGTCGTCTATCTGGGCAGACTGATAAGGGAGAAGAGATTCGACAGGTGGCTCGATGTCCTTAGGGATGCATCCCAGAAAGATAGGAGCATAAAAGGGATTATAGTCGGAGACGGGCCTGAAAGGGGGTCCATACTGCACACCATATCGGCTCTTGACCTGAAAAGGATAGTAAAGCTGCACAGCTATTACAGGAACAGGAAGGATGCGCACAGGATACTTAAGGGCGCTTCCCTTTTCCTCAACATGTCAGAGAGGGAGGGCCTGAGCGCGACGACACTGGAGAGCCTGGCGCTGGGTACGCCTGTCGCGCTACCGAGCTATTCTCCGATACCTGACATGGTAAAGGAGATGTGCATCGTGGCTGACAAGGACGACCTTCCAGACGTTGTGGTTAAGGTTGCCAGGTCAAGGAGCAAGGGCTCATTCATAAAAAACAGGAGGAACCTGGAGAACTTCCGCGCCTCGGGGATAATCCCCTTCTACGATAGGCTCTTTAAGAGCCTCAGCAGATGCTCACACTAACAAAAAAGAAGAAAAAGAAAAAAGAGAAAGCTTTACGCCTTCTCTCCCATATACAATCCCGATCCTACCAGGGTCAGGATGAAGCCGAATATGGCGATCCACATCGCAGGCGTGCCCGCTGTTAGCACTAACAATGTAGCCGCTGCTATCCAACCCAGCTTTGCCATCATACCGGATACCTTCTTTCCCCAGCCGATGATATACGTGAAGCTTACCAGGAATATTGCTATCGAGGCAAGTATCGCCGCAGGGTAGATGAAGGGTAGCCATATGCTAGCGTAGCTTGTGTTCCATACGCCCAACGCCGAGGAGTATCCCGCGCTAGTGAAAAACGCGGCAGTTAGTAGGAAGAGCAATCCTCCCAGGAACTCCAGGCTGAAGGCAGCGTATGCTAGTCCCATACCTTTACCTTTTGCCATCTTTGTCACCAGTATACAGCTTCAACGTAAAGCTTTTAAACCTATCGCAGGGGGGTTGCTTCCTGACGAATGCCCGGGGATGGCGCCCGGCATTTTCCTTTGGCGTGGTCGCATCGGTGCGGGGAGAGCTATCAAAAGTTATTTATTACTTTTGATTCTATATATAATGCCTTGCACTCTGTAGTAGAGGAACTTATTGTTAAACGGTGAGCCTTTGGTAGCGTCCCCTCTTAGACTAGTGGTAAAGCACTCAATCCTAAGCGAGAGCGAGGCGAAGAAGGTATCCAAGAGGTTCAAGACACCACTTGAGAAGTTCCCAAGGATACTTGAGAGCGACCCCCAGGCGGTAAAGATTGGCGCCAAGATAGGGCAGCTTATCGAGATAAGCAGGAGGGATCCCACAGGCGATTACCTGTACTACAGGCTTGTGGCAAAGAACGCGTGATCTATTGAGCGACACCCATGAATTGCTTGAGTCCTACCTGAGCAACACCTCGATGGTGCAGCAGCAGATAGACAGCTACAATAGGTTCGTCAGCATAGGCATACGGAGGATTGTCGAGAGCCAGAGCAACATAGAGCCGGAGGTATCAGACTTCGCGATAAAGCTAAACAGCATACGTGTTGGAACCCCGGTGGTGATAGAGTCCGACAGCTCATCCAGGAGGATAATGCCGAACGAGGCGCTTGTGAGGAACCTTACCTACAGCGCACCCATATACCTCACATACACGCCGGTGATCAGCGGAATCGAGAAGACGATAAACACCTCTGAGGTCTTCATAGGGGAGCTTCCCGTCATGGTCAAGAGCGACCTCTGCTACACCAGGAACATGTCGAAGGAGCAGCTCATAAGCGAGGGGGAGGATCCGGATGACCCAGGCGGCTATTTCATAATCAAGGGGAGCGAGCGCGTGCTCGTGGGCATCGAGGATCTCGCCCCGAACAGGATAATCTGCACGAAGGAGAAGAAGGGGGTGGTAAGCAAGGTCTTCTCCACGACGCTGAGCTTCCGAGCGAGGTGCAGCATAACTAGGGATGAATACGGGGTGTACAGCGCGCTCTTCCCGACCGTGTCTAAGGGCATAGACCTCGTACTGATACTAAGGGCGCTGGGCATGCAGCCCAAGGAGATGCTGGCGGGCGTGGAGGACATAAAGGAGATAGCGAACGACATGCTGCTCAACATCGACCTCAGCAAGGCCAAGGAGCTGCCCCAGGACGAGTGCATGATGGAGCTCGGGAGGATGTCTGCGCCGAACCAGGCGAAGCCCTACCAGCAGAAGAGGGCTGAGATGCAGCTCGACACCTACATACTGCCGCACATAGGATCAAAGCCATCGGAGAGGAAGGAGAAGGCGGAATACCTTGTAAGGATGGCGAAGAGGGCCTCGATGGTGGCATATGGCTACGCAAAACCGGAGGACAAGGACCACTACGCGAACAAGAGGGTGAAGCTCGCAGGCGACCTCATGGAGGAGCTGCTCAACAACGCGTTCAAGTTTTTCGTAAAGGACATAAAGTACCATGTCGAGAGGACGACGGCAAGGGGCAGGAAGCTAAACGTCAGGACGAACATAAACCCAGACGCGCTCACAGACAAGATACTCTACGCGATGGGCACCGGATCGTGGCCAGCGGGCCAGACCGGCGTCTCGCAGGTCCTCGACAGGACCAACTTCATCAGCGCAATGGCGCACCTGCGCAGGGTAAAGTCGCCGCTGACAAAGAAGCACCCCCACTTCAAGGCTAGGGACGTCCACGGGACCTATCTCGGCAAGATCTGCCCGAGCGAGACCCCAGAAGGAACAGAGGTCGGGCTCACCAAGTATCTTGCGATAATGGCAAGATCACAGTTGGCGCGGACCAGGCGATGCTGGAGCAGAAGATAAAGGAGCTCGGCCTCCTAAAGGGCGAGAAATAAGGTGTTATGCTTGGCTCAACAGACCGATAAAGACAAATGTTAGTGTACCTTGACGGAAGGATGATAGGTGCGGTAAAGAGCGGCGCGGCCTTTGCAAGGGAGATACGGAGGAACAGGAGGGCGGGCGTCATCTCCGGACGAGGTGAACGTCGCATTCATAAGGAAGCTGAACGAGGTGCACGTCAACGCGGACAGGGGGCGTGCAAGGAGGCCCTACATAATAGTGGAGCAGGGAAGGAATAAGTTCACCGAGGAGCTCAAGCAGAAGTTGGTTAACAAGGAGATAGACTTCAACTACCTGCTCAGGAGGGGGATGATAGAGTACCTCGACGCGGAGGAGGAGGAGAACGCGCTGGTCGCGCTCGAGGAGACGGATATCACCCAAAGACAACCCACCTGGAGGTCGACCCGGCCTCTATTTTCGGGCTCACGGTGAACATAAGCGCATTCCCGGAATTCAACACCGTAGGAAGGCACTCGATAGCGCTCAACTTCATCAAGCAGAGCCAGGGGCTCTACGCCACTGAACTTCAACAGCAGGTACGACCCGAGGGCGTTCCTGCTCTACTACCCGCAGACGCCGATAGTGGACAGCCTCGCCTACAGGGCGCTCGGGATCGAGCAGGCACCCGAGCGGGCAGAACTTCGTGGTTGCGCTGTCGACATATTACGGATACAACATGAAGGACGCATTAGTGCTCAACAAGGCTGCGGTCGACCGGGGCCTGGGCAGGAGCGTCTTCTACAAGACCTACGCTGACGAGGAGAGGAGATACCCCGGAGGGCAGCAGGACCATTTCAGGATACCCCCGCCACAACCGACGGCTATCTGGGCGAGCACGCCTACTCGAAGCTTAGCGAGGACGGAATAATAGAGAAGGGGATGGAGGTCAAGGAGGGCGACGTGCTCATCGGGAAGGTATCGCCGCCCAGGTTCCTCGAGGAGCAGACGAGCTTCGGGGTTGGCGAGGAGAAGAGCAGGGACGACTCGATGGCGCTGAGGGCGGGCGAGGAGGGCATAGTAGACAGCGTCATGCTCAGCGAGACCACGGGCGCGACAAAGATAGTGAAGGTGAGGGTAAGGAGCATAAAGATCCCCGAGAAGGGCGACAAGTTCGCAAGCAGGCACGGGCAGAAGGGAGTGGTCGCGCTTATAGTCGAACCAGGAGGACATGCCGTTCACCAAGGACGGGATAGTGCCGGACCTGCTGCTCAACCCGCACAGCCTTCCGAGCAAGGATGACGTTCGGGCCACATGCTCGAGATGCTGGCGGCGAAGGCGGGCTCGCTCGAGGGCACGCACATCGACGGCACCGCCGTTCAGCAAGAGAGGGCAGCGCCCGCATAGACGAGTACGGCGCGATGCTCGAGGAGTACGGCTTCGACAAGTTCGGCGACGAGGAGCTCTACGACGGGAGGACCGGGAAGAAGTTCAAGGCCAAGATATTCACAGGAGTCGTATACTACAACAGGCTGTTGCACATGGTGAGCCTCAAGATGCAGGTCAGGAGCAGGGGACCGGTGCAGATACTCACCCACCAGCCCACAGAGGGCAAGCCGAGGAAGGGCGGCCTCAGGTTCGGGGAGATGGAACGCGACGCGCTGGTGGGCTACGGGGCGAGCCTGCTGCTGAAGGAGAGGATGCTCGACCAGAGCGACAAGGCGGAGATCTGGATCTGCAAGAACTGCGGCGACGTCGGCTATTACGATTACATAAAGAACGTGCCGGTCTGCCCGCTCTGCAGGCGGGAACAACCTCGAGAGGGTGGAGATAAGCTACGCGTTCAAGCTGCTGCTCGACGAGATAAAGTCGCTGCACATACTGCCAAGGATAAAGCTGAAGAGTGAATGATACATGCAAGCTGAAAGCATAGATTACATAAAGTTCACGACGATATCGCCAGAGCATGATCAAGAAGATGAGCGTCGCGAAGCTCATCGTCCCAGACACCTACAACGAGGACGGCTACCCGATAGACGGCGGGCTGGTGGACCAGCGCCTCGGGGTGATAGACCCGGGGCTGAAGTGCAAGACCTGCGGCGGCAGGGCGAAGACCTGCCCGGGCCACTTCGGGCACATCGAGCTGGTGAGGCCGGTCATCCACCCGGAGTTCTCGAAGATAATCTACCTGCTGCTGCAGTCAACGTGCGACAAGTGCCACAGGATACTGCTGACGACGACGCAGATCGCAGGAGATAAGACCAGCGATCAAGAGCATAGTCGTCGAGGCAGAGGAGCTTGACAGACGAGCGACGATCCCGAGCACGTCAAGGACGAGAGGACGGGAAGCCGGAAGGCATGCTCAAGAAGCTAAGAGCGTAAAGAAGTGCCCGCACTGCGGCAGCGCTGCAGAGGAAGATAAAGCTCGAGAGGCCGACCTTCTTCTACATCGACGAGCAACAAGCTGAAGCCGGACGAGATACGGGACTGGCTCGTCGAAGATAAGCGACGACGACCTCAAGCTGCTGGGCATAGACCCGATGCGACCAGGCCGGAATGGCTCATACTAACAACGCTGCTTGTGCCGCCGGTCAACGTGAGGCCCTCCATCACGCTTGAGATCCGGAGAGAGGAGCGAGGACGACCTGACCCACAAGCTCGTGGACATAATGAGGATAAACCAGAGGCTCGAGCAGGACATAGACGCCGGCGCGCCGCAGATAATAATAGACGACCTCTGGGAGCTGCTGCAGTACCAGGTCACCACATACTTCAACAACGAGACACCGGGCATACCGTCGGCAAGGCACAGGAGCGACAGGCCGCTCAAGACGCTGGCCCAGAGGCTGAAGGGCAAGGAGGGCAGGTTCAGGTACAACCTCAGCGGAAAGAGGGTCAACTTCTCCGCAAGGACGGTCATAAGCGCTAGACGCGAGCCTCGACCATAAACCAGGTGGGCGTGCCGACGAAAGATGGCCGAGAAGCTTACGATACCGTTCTACGTCGACGCGAGTGGAACATGGAGCAGGCGAAGGAGCTACCTCGCAGAGGACGGAATACCCGATGGTACTCAACGTCATAACAAAGGACGGAATAAGGAAGAGGGTCACAGATGTGAACAGGGAGGAGCTGCTCAAGGCGCTCGTACCCGGATTCATACTCGAGAGGCAGCTCATCGACGGCGACATTGCCCTCTTCAACAGGCAGCCCACGCTGCACAGGCTGTCGATCATGGCGCACACGGTGAAGGTGCTGCCGGGCAAGACGCTCAGGATGAACACGTCTGTCGCGTGTCGCCGTACAACGCGGACTTCGACGGGGACGAGATGAACCTGCACGTTCCGCAGTCGACTGGAGGCGCAGGCCGAGGCGAGATACCTGATGCAGCCGAAGGACCAGGTGCTCTCGCCCAGGGACGGCAAGCCGATAATGTTCATAGAGGAAGACCAGATAGTCGGGCTTTACATGCTTACGAAGGACGGCGCGTTCTTCACCAAGGAAGAGGCATCGATAATGCTCGCAGCTGTGGGGATCTACGAGCTGCCGAAGAAGGAGAAGAGCGGGCTCTACAGCGGCAAGGCGATATTCTCGATGATACTGCCTAAAGACTTCAACTACATATCAACATCGCTGAACAAGAAGCTGGTGATAAAGGACGGGCAGCTGATCGAGGGCACAATCGGGGAGAAGAACGTTGGCGGCGGAGGGGGGGCAATGATAATGGAGATATTCGTGCAGTACGGCGCGGATGAATGCGAGAGGTTCCTCAAGAACATATCCTCGATATCGTTGAGGGCGGTGTACAGGGTGGGGATGACGATAAGCTTCAAGGATTACTACGAGACCGAGGCGATGATAAAGGAGCGCGAGCGGATAATCAAGGAGGCCGACGACAAGTCAGAGGCGCTGGTGATGACTTACAGGGAGGGGAAGCTGGAGGCGCTGCCGGGATACACAAGAAGGGAGACGCTCGAGCTCGAGCTCAGGGTACAGCTGGACATAGCGAGGGACATAGCCGCAAAGTTCCTGGAGAAGAGCTTCGGCCCTGAGAACAACGCACGCCTCATGGCAATGGTAAAGGCGAAGGGCAGCATACTAAACTTCGTGCAGACAAGCATGCTGCTGGGCCAGCAGGCTGTGCGCGGAAGGAGACCTTCAAGAGGATACAATGGTCGTGTACTCCCCTACTTCAGGAGGAACGACAAGAGGCCCGAGGCTAGGGGATTCGTCGGGTCGTGCTTCCTTGAGGGGCTCACCCCGACAGGGTTCTACATGCACGCTATGGGGGCGAGGGACTCTGCAATGACAAAGTCGCTCATCACAGCTGTAAGCGGCTACATGCAGAGGAGGCTGATCAACGCGATGCAGGACTTCTACGTGGCAGAGGACCTGAGCGTCAAGGATGCGAGCGGCGCGCTGATAGAGACGCTCTACGGCGGCGACGGAGTGGATCCGACAAAGGAGCTCGAGGCAATGAAAAAGTAATGATAATATGGCAGCAAAAGAGAGTATAAGGGTGGCGCGTGGCGAGCCGGTGGGCGTGATCGCGGCGCAGTCGATAGGCGAGCCGGGGACGCAGATGGTGCTGAGGTCGTTCCACTCAGCAGGAATATCCTCGATAATCACGACGACAGGTCTGCCGAGGATCATAGAGATAGTAGACGGCAGGAAGAAGCCGAAGTTCCCGATGATGATGATACCCTTGGAGAAGTCGGTCAACAGGAACTACGAGAAGGTGAAGAGGATCTGGAAGGAGATCGAGGAGGTGAAGGTCACGAGCGTCATAAGCGGGTTCGAGGAGAACCTGAAAGGCGGCACGATGATACTCTTGCTTAACAGGGAAAAGATGGCGCACTACGACATAACCGCGAGGACGATAGCGAGCAGGCTCTCGAAAATGGAGGGCGTTGAGGCCACCATAGAGGGCGATACGATAAAGGTGAAGGTGAAGGACAAGGAGATAAAGAGCGTAAGGACCAGGTTCGTCAAGGTGAGGAACTCTGCGGTCGGAGGGGTGAGTGGGATCGTGAAGGTCGCGGTGCAGGAGGGCGACGGGGTCTTCTACTTCACCACGAGCGGCAGCAACATAGAGGGACTGCTCGAGATAGAGGGGATAGACAAGGAAGGAATCTACAGCAACGACATATTTGAGGTCATGAGGGTCTACGGCGTGGAGGCGGCGAGGAACATAATTGCGAACGAGCTGCTGACCACGATAGGCGAGGAGGGCATAACAGTGAGCTTCAGGCACCTTGGCCTTGTGGCGGACGCGATGACCCACACGGGCGTCATAAAGAGCGTGGGCAGGCACGGCATAGCGGGCGAGAAGGAGTCCGTTTTCGCGAGGGCGGCATACGAGGAGACTGTAAAGCACTTCACCAACGCCGCCGTATTCGGCGAGACGGACTGGCTGAAGGGCGTGGCGGAGAACATAATAATAGGGAAGCAGATAGGGGTCGGCACCGGGAGGGTGAAGCTGACTGTGAAGAGGGAGGAGCTCAAGAAAATAAAGAGGGAGGACTGAATTGCAGAACGAAAGGCCGTTCGACCTGCTGAACAAGGTTCTGGGAAAGACCGTGCTGGTCAGGCTGAAGAGCAACCTGAACGTACGGGGGAAGATAACATCGTTCGACGCGCACATGAACATAGTGCTAGAGGATGCCGAGGAGCTCGACGACGAAGGCACCAAGGCAAAGCTGGGAACGATACTGCTCAGAGGCGGCAACATTATATTCGTTTCCCCCGCATAATTATACGTGGGCTTCTGGCGCAACGGTAGCGCGCCTGCATGGCATGCAGGAGGTTGCGGGTTCAAAATAAACTTTTGTTTTCAAAGGTTATGGAAATCCCGCGAAGTCCACTTTAATGCGGGGATCAACTACAACGTGATTGCATGGCTGACATCGAGGTAATACTGGTCGACAAGAACGACAATCAGATAGGAGTAGAGCAGAAACTGAAAGCGCACCAGAACGGCGGAAAGCTCCATCGAGCCATATCGGTATTCATATTCAATAAAAAGGGCGAGACGATGCTGCAGAGGAGGGCGCTGACCAAGTACCACGCGGCTGGCCAGTGGGGCAATACGGCCTGCAGCCATCCAATGCCGGGAGAGAAGACGATGGATGCGGCGCACAGAAGGCTGGGGGAAGAGATGGGATTCGACTGCGACATGAAGGAGGCGTTCCAATTCCGCTACAAGGCTGATGTAGGAAAGGGATTAACAGAGCACGAATACGACCACGTCATATTCGGATTGTATGACGGGGAACCCACCTGCAACAGCGAGGAGGTGGCGGAGTGGAGGTGGATGGCATTGGAGAGCCTGAAAGCGGACATCGAGAAGAACCCGGACAACTACGTGCCGTGGCTCAGGCTTATGATAGACAAAGTAATCGATGCCAGGAAGGCTTGACCTAAATAATCTGGATCTGGAATCCTGAAGGGATAAAAAGGTGGAGGAAAGATCGCCCAGCTACTTCCTGTACTGGTAATAGCTCACTACCTTGCCATAGCTCTGGCCTATGTGCTTCTCTATGTATCTGACAAGGTTGCTTGGCTCCTCGCCCTTTGAGAACCTTGTCTTTACTATGAAGCCGAAGTCCCCATCAGTTAGCAGCACCTCCTCCACGTGCTCGAGGGATATGAGCTTGTTGGCGAGAGCATCGGAATTCATGTTCTGCTTTGGGGATATGAGGTAGAACCTGTGCAGGGAGCTCCTCTTGCTCCTCTTCGACTCTTTCATTTGGATCCCGGAAGGTCTCTTTCTGAGAAGGTCATCGCGCTAATCGTCAACCTGTCGTTCTGCTGGGAGAATGGGGGTGGGTTGGGGACCAAGACGAACAGGCCCTGAAGGGTGATTTTCATCTTGTGGGTAGAACTCTTACCTAAAGGGTAGAGGAAGGATTCCTCATACATTATAAGGTTCTTAGACTTAGGCTCCGCTCTTTTCCTATTGTTAGGCTTGCTTGATCCCACCATGCCCCACCGTATAATATTATGAAGTTCTTTTTATTTATATAGCGGTGTTATATATGCTCGGTATTGCGGATATGTTTTATGTCATTCAGAGATAAACGGGCAGCAACTGCGGCTTTGGTTATTATAAAATAGCAGTGTTATACCATAACTATTAAATATCTGTTATGTTAAAATAATACTATGACTTTGGCCGAGGCTCCAAAAGCGGTTAGGGAGCGATTTGAAGAGCTTAAAAAGAGCTTTCCTTTCCCGATAGTGCTGAGGAGGATAAGTGGGAGGTACTACCTGTACAAGCAGATAGCGAAAAGAAACAGCAAGACGGGAAAGACAGAGATTGTAGAGGCAAAGTACCTCGGCAAGATAACCGAGACGGGAGCTTTTGTGGCGAAGGGGCTGAAGAAGCCCGAGTACGACCTTGAGGTGGCGAAGAGTGTAATTCTATCGCACGGCGGGAAGGTGCTAATGCCCCAGGAGAACGAGGGAAGGACCTTGGAGAGCAACGGCCTGCAGCTCACAGAGGCGGAGCAGAAGATCCTGACAAACCTATCGATGAACGCGAGAATGCCCATACCGATGCTTGCAAGGAAGCTGAACATGAAGGAGGATGCGGTAAGCGCGAGGATAAAGAAGCTGGAGAAACTTCTCGGAATAAACTATACTGCGCATATCAGACTACTAAACTTAGGCTTCCTCTATTTTGTAGTATTTATAAAATTTTTAGATACTCTGCCAGACCCTCTAAAAGTAAAGGAGGAGATCGAGTCGGTACCAGAGGTGCAGTTCGCAGCCTTTACCAAAGGAGAATATGACATGTTTATTTACCTGATTGCAGAGAATACTGTGGATTTCCAATTGATAATTGAAGCCAAATTAAAAAGTATGAATTCGCTCAAAAATAAGTCTGCAAAATGGTATACCTCCTTATTTTATCCTACCTATCAGATAATTCCGCTCAGGGATTCCTTTTTTACTGTGCTTGAAAAGAGGATTTGGCATAGAACAAGAGAGCAGCCGAGGCCTATTCCTGGTCAGATGCTTCAAAGCGAGTATTTTGTTCTCAGGGAGCTCAATCGAGACGCATCTATGCCATTTGCAGAAATTGAAAGGAAAAATAATATGCCAAAAGGTAGTGCAAGATATATCTACGAAAGGCTCAGGGAGAAAGATGTTGTAGCGAACCTGACTCTAACTATGGATAACATTGGAATAAAGTATAATGCGCTAATCATGTTTGAGATACTAGAAGAAAATAAATTTAGAGAATCAAGAAAAGTATTTTTGGAATATATAATGGAGGAGAATCCGAACCACATCATCAATAAGTTTTCATTGGTTGGTGATATTTATGCACCCACGGGCACTTTATTAATGGCACCAATATTCCAAGATGGCCAATTAGGGTTCTTAGAAAAGGACTTAGAGAGAAATATAAATGGTGGTAGAATATACTCAATTTCAATAACAGGTATACTGACAGGAAGACTACTTTATAGAAGATTTGATAACTTATACTCTGTTGCGTATGAAACTCTTGTAAGCCAATATAAAATGTTGCCTAAAAACAGAGAAGTGTATGAGGAACAAGAGCCTAGACCAGAAAAGGTACGCTGATATTTACTCAGCACACTAGCCGCTAGGTTCCTTGCCGCTACCACCTGGACTTCCTTTATCATCTTTCTTCTCCGGTTCTGTCATAACTTCACCTTTTACAATAAAGGTTAGAAATGGTGTTTTAAATAGCTTTCTGTGCGCATGTGGGAGAAACGTATTATTGCCGGCTGCCCTGCCCTCCTAGATGGTTCCCTCACCCTACAACCATAATACCATTTATACTTTGACAAACAATATTAATAGATTATTAAGGTGCTATTGATGCCTTTGGGGAGCGGGGGGAAAGAGGTTGGGCTGGATGAGCTTGAGCAGCTTCTCAACAGCGCTTTCGATTCCAAGATATCTGGGATAAACGCAAAAGCTTCCTCCCTCGTAAAGGGGATTGATGATGCAAAGGCGCTGCTGCTTCAGGCGTGCGACCAGTTCGACATGAACGAGGCTGCGCCCGACACGGAATACATGCGCATTGCGAATACCAAACAGATAAAGGAGCAGAAACCGCTCTACACGGCCGGACTGAGGCGCATAATCGGCTTGGAACGCCAGGCAGACGCGAAGAACCTCTACTCGTCATACTATTCGAGGCTGAGCTCTGCGCGGTCGATGATGGACGACATACTGAAGATAAACAACAAGTTCAGGCCTGTGCTGGAGGCGTATGCGAACCACCTGAGCAGGTTCAGGGCGGGGTTCAGCACAATGGGAAGATATGTGAAGGAGCTTAATGCGAGGCTCAGCTCGAGGGCGCAGGATTTCGACGAGTATAAGAGGGTGCTCGAGGAGATCGAGAAGATGAAAACATTCGACGACGAGCTCGCGTCATTAGGTAAAATCTCAGCAGACATGGCTGACGGAAAAAGTGGCGACACTGTGGAGCAGGAGAAGGATGCGGAGGAGCTTACCAAGAGGCTGTCGGTGAAGATGGCCGAGATAAACGAGATTGACAGGGCGATAGGAGACGTAAAGGCAAACATAATGCATATACTGTCACCCCTCGACAAGGCGGCAAGGAAGTACGAGCACGGCCTCAGCTCAAAGATGTACCTCACCCACTACATGGAAGACCCTGTTGGAAGGCTGTCCGGAAGCGACGAGGCTATGAAGGAGTTTACAAAGCTGGTATCCGCACTAAAGAAGGAGATTGAGGAGAGCAGGATAGTGGTGAAGAACAGGATAGAGGCGCTGCAGGCGATAGAGTTCATACTGAGGGGCGACATGCTGTCGTTCCTGAAGGAGATAGAGCTGCTCGAGGCGAAGAGGAGGCCCCTCGAGCGCGAGGCAGACAGCATAAGGAGCTTGATACGCGAGATAGACAGGGCACAAGCAGGGAAGAGGAAGAGTGCGATGGCGGCAGACGAGATAAGGGGCAGGCTTGAGAGGGTTGCAGCGGCGAGGGAGTCGGCAACTAGGAAGACAGAGGAGCTCCTTGAGAGGTACTACAAAATGCAGATCAAGATAGCCCTCTGACGGCACGCAACCAATATAAGCCTTTATTAAGAATTAAGAGGGGTCACATGGCGGACACAGCTTTCAAGGTCACACCGTGGAAGGTAGAGGGCAAGATAGATTACGAAGCGCTGGAGCGCCAGTTCGGGATAAAGCCGATAGGCGACGATCTCCTCAAGAGGATTGAGAATCGCACAGGCCCGCTGCACTGGCTCCTTAGGAGGAAGATAGTCTTCGCCCAGAGGGAGCTGGCCTGGCTCCTTGACGAGTACGAGAAGGGCAATAGATTTTACCTCTACACAGGGATCGCACCCACCGGCCCGATGCACCTGGGGCATCTCCTGCCATTCATGTTCACACGGTGGCTGCAGGAGAAGTTTGACGTTGAGGTGCTGATACAAATACCCGATGAGGAGAAATACTGGGCGAGGCAGAACCTTGGGATGGAGCTTGGTGAGTACCACAAGCTCGCAGAGGATGCAGCGTTGGACATAGCTGCGGTGGGATTCGACCCGAAGAAGACGAGGATATTCATCGACACAGACTATGCGAAGACCCTGTACAAGCAGGCCGTAAGGGTGGCAGGCCGCATAACCTTCTCAACGATAAAGGATGCGTTCGGAGTGGGTAATGATACGAACATAGGATGGATATTCTATACAAGCATGCAGGCAGTGCCTGCGTTCCTGAAGTCGGTCGAGGAGGGCAGGAATGTCCCATGCTTGATACCGCTGGGGGTCGACCAGGACGTACACTTCAGGATCGCAAGGGATGTTATAGGAAAGCTGGGGTACTACAAGCCCGCGATAATGCACAATATGTTCCTGCCGTCGCTCAGCGGCGAGACGAAGATGTCGGCGAGCGAGAAGTTGAATACCATATACCTGAATGATACCGAGCAGGAGGTCGTCAAGAAGGTGAACAGGGCGCTCACCGGGCAGCAGTCTACCGCAGAGCTGCAGAGGCTACATGGTGGCGACCCAGAGAAGTGCATGGTCTGCCAGTACTACAGGTTCCTATTCGAGCCTGACGACAAGAAATTAGAGAGGATCTTCGAGGCTGAGAGGAAGGGAAAGATACTGGCAGGGGAGCACAAGGCAGACCTCGCTAAGAAGATAAACGCATTCCTCGAGGAGCACAGAAAGAAGAGGGAGAAAGCCGCCAAGAATATCGATAAGTTTATCATTAGGGATTAACAAAAACGACCTTTAGGAAGATGTCCATTGTCCTTAAAGGCTATTGGGGAGTCCGAGATTTGAACTCGGGTGTCCAGCTCCCAAAGCTGGAAGTCTACCAGGTTAGCGTAACTCCCCTAAAAATGATAAGGTAGCAAACTACTTTAAGGATATTAATAAATACTTTCTCTAAATATATCTATCTGCCGGCTTATTTTGCTGCGTCTTTGGGGGTTATAATGAACACGCTCGACCTGCCCTGGCAGGAGAAGTACAGACCGAAAAGCCTTTCGGAGGTGATCGGCCAGAAGGTGATAGTGGAGAAGCTAGCCTCCTTTGTGAAGAAGGGCAACTTCCCGAGCATGATATTTGCAGGCAGCGCAGGCATAGGAAAGACCTCGTGCGCGCTCGCGATGGCGTACGACCTCTATTCGGACGACATGGGGAGCGCGTTCAAGGAACTCAACGCATCGGATGCCAGAGGCATAGACGTCATACGTGGCGAAGTTAAGGAGTTCGCCAAGACGCTGTCTATGGCAAAGGTTCCAGTGAAGATAATATTCCTTGACGAAGCAGATGCCCTTACCGCAGACGCGCAGCATGCGCTGAGGAGGACGATGGAGAAGTACTCTGCGGGGACGCGCTTCATATTGAGCGCCAACTATGCGAGCAAGATAATAGAGCCCATACAGAGCAGGTGCGTGGTCTTCCGCTTCAAGCAGCTTGGCGAGCCCGAGATGAAGGAGTACATAGAGAGGATAGTTGAAGGGGAGAGGCTTCACATTGATGACAAGGCTGTGGAAGCCTTGATCTATGTGGGTGACGGGGACCTCAGGAAGATAAGCAACATATTGCAAAGTGCGGCGATACAGAACAGCAAGATAAACGAATCACACATTTACGATATCGCTTCCAGGGCGCGGCCGAAGGAGATCTCATCGATGCTCAGGTGTGCGGTGGAAGGCGACTTCGAGAACGCGAGGAAGGAGCTCAACAACCTCAGCATATCGCACGGGATGAGCGCAGAGGACATACTCTCGCAGTGCTACAAGGAGGTGCAGGGGCTAAATGTGGATGAGAGAGCGAAGCTGAAGATTATTGTGGAGATGGGAGAGGCGAACTTCAGGATCGTTGAGGGCGCAGATGAGAGGATCCAGCTGGAGGCGATGTTGGCATCGGTTGCACTAATTGCAAAGGATTATAAGAAGTAATTATTCCAATTTTACTTCCAGCGGCCCGGCATAGTCGGTCTCGGGGGCCTTTATGAAGAAGGTTACAAGGTAGCTGCTCGGCTCATTTATCGTGAAGGGCAGCTTTGGCTCGGACTCCACGAACTCGAATGGCGCCCCTATGATAACCTTGTCTATCGCATCGCCGTAGCTCAGCGCCTTGTAGAGCTGTATGCTGTTCTTGAATATTCCGCCTTTCGGCATGTTGAGTATAACGCCCGAATTCTCTATCTCCACGCTCTTCCTCTTTGTTGAAAGTATGACCTTGTTTATCTGGACCTTTATCATGCTTGCCTCCTCGGAATTGAGCATCACAGTTATCGGACCGGAGTACGCATAATTGGGCCCGTCCACTGTTACAGTGAACTCCATCTTCTCGCCGCTCGCTATTCTCCTAGGTACTGCAGGCTCCACCGAGACGAGCTTGAACGGATCAGACAGCTGTATCTCGTTTATCAGTATTGGGGGCTGCTCCTGCGCCCTGAACTTTTCCTTCAGCGCCTCGAAAGGCAGCGCATCCTGCGAGGTCTTGTTCTGGAACGGCACCTTTATCGTGAACCTGCTTTCTTTGGGGTGGAAGCCGTCTATCGCGTGCATCTGGCCGCGCCACCTAAGGTTTACGCTGGTTATGGTGATGGTACCCCTGTCCCCCTTTTTCTTGAATATGTTGAAGTTCATTTAATCAGCCAAAATAGGTAAAATAGAATTGGACAACGATATATAAAAGTCTAATGCGAATGATAAATGATTGGGGGGTTTCCATGATAAAAGAGGGCTCGAAAGCACCAGATTTCAGGCTAAGAGGAGAGGATGGAAAGTTGCACAGCCTGAAGGATTTTAAGTCCAAGTATATGGTACTCTACTTTTATCCGAAGGACTTGACACCAGGATGCACGATACAGGCAATGACGTACTCGAAGAAGCTTGGCACCCTGAAGAAAGCTTGGAGCCGCTGTGGTCGGGGTGAGCAAGGACGACGTAATCCTGCACAAGAAGTTCAAGCAGAAGTGCAGGATAAAGTTCCCTCTGCTTTCCGACCCGACCAGCAAGACGATAAAGGCGTATGGCGCCTATGGCGACAGGGGAATATTCGGAAGGGGAACGTTGAGGAACACCTACATAATCGGCAGGGGCAGGGTGCTCAAGATAGCGAAGAAGGTTGACCCATACAGAGATCCTTCGAACGCGATAGAATTCATAAAGAATAATCAGAGGTAGCCTAGCTCCCTAAGCCTCTTCTTTATCGCCTCAGCCTCATAGTTTGCCTTGCTCGAGGTGCCTTTCTCGCTCAGTACCGACCTCAGAAGAAAGGCTACGTAGCTCGATACAGAAGGAAAACCTGTGTCTTCTATGTGCCTTTCAGTCTTCTTGAAAAGAGTTGAGGGTATTGATATTGAGGTAAACTCAATCCTTTTCTCTCCCTTTTTCTTCATATAATCAGATACTATTGGATAGCAAGCTTTTTATACCTAATTATGCATAATTAAATACCTTAATAATAAGGTGTTCTTATGGTTGCGAAGAAGATTTCGGTTGTCGAGGCGCTCAACGCCCATCCAGACAAGGAGCACTGGGAGGCGTTCCGCAAGTACCTTTTGAAGAGCAAGGCGAAGTACTACAAGGCTTTCTTCCCGAAGAAGCTGAAGAGCAAGCAGGACATGAGGGAGGCCTATGTAGTCATATATGACTCTAAGTACGTGCCGATGTTCAAGATACCGATAACAATGACTGCTGGGGGAAAATTGCAGGGCGCGACGATATACTTCAAGGAGCTGCTCAACACTAACAAGGACTACAAGGAGTGGATAGCATGATAAAACAGAACCTGAAAACGCTGGAAGAGAGAAGCATATACATCTTGAGGGAGGCAAAGATAAAGTTCAGCAACGTCGCGGCGCTGTGGTCGATGGGCAAGGACTCAACTACAATGCTAGCCCTATCGAGAAAGGCCTTCCTGGGGAAGGTGCCATTCCCTGTGATCCACATAGACAACAGGATAGACTTCCCTGAGACCTACTCCTTCAGGGAGCACCTTGCAAAGAAGTGGAAACTAAATCTAATCGTTGCATATAGCGAAGTAAAACCAGATATTATAGGATCTGCATGCTGCGGCAAGAACAAACCGGATACGCTAAAGAAGATAATGAAGGAATACGGATTCGATGCACTTATCGTCTCGATAAGGAGGGATGAGCACGGCATAAGGAGCAAGGAGAGGTACATGTCACCGAGGAATGAGAAATTCAAGTGGAACTACAAAAACCAGCCAGCAGAGCTATGGGATGACTATTCCTCGAAGCTCGACCAGGGAGGGCACATAAGAGTGCATCCACTGCTTGACTGGAATGAAATAGATATTTGGAGCTACATAAAACAGGAACGCGTACCAGTAAATCCGCTTTATTTCTCTAGAAATGGTTATAGATACAGGAGCCTTGGCTGCACACACTGTACAGTTCCTGTAAAATCCGATGCGAAGACTGTAGATGATATAATTAATGAACTGGCGACAACAAAAATTGAAGAGCGATCCGGCAGAAGCATGGACAAAGAAAACGAATACGTAATGCAGCGGCTCAGGTCATTGGGCTATATGTGATTATTGATTATCATGGTAGATGTAAGAAGTATAACCTTGTTAGGGCACAAGGATCATGGCAAATCAACGCTTATCGGCAATTTGCTTATGCTTACCAAGTCAGTAACGCAGACAAGAATAAAGGAAGCAGAGACCTATAGCAGAAGGCTGCACAAGGATTTCGAGCCCGCTTTCATACTCGACAGCTTCCACGAGGAGAGGGAGCACGGTCTGACCATGGACATAACAAGAGCTGAAATAGCCTACAAAGGCGTCGCATTCTCGTTCATAGACGTTCCAGGGCACGTGGAGCTGATAAAGAACATGATAAGTGGGGCTTCGTATGCGTCAACGGCGCTGCTCCTGGTATCTGCCAAGGAAGGGGAGGGCATACAGGACCAGACCAAGAGGCACCTCTTCATAGCGAAGATGCTTGGGATAGAGCACCTCGTTGTGGCGGTCAACAAAATGGATTCGGTAGGCTACGAAAAGGGGCAATTCGAATCGATAAAAGAGGGGCTCACTGGATTTATAGAGAATATAGGCTTTGCCGAGAAGGATGTCAGCTTCGTTCCGGTTTCCGCCCGCAAAGGGGATAACCTCGTAACAAAGAGCGCCAAGACCAAGTGGTACAGGGGGAGGCCGCTTATTGAGTTAATATACCAGAGATCTGATGAGGAGGAGCAAGGCAGCGAGGGACCGCTTAGGATGATAGTGCAGGGATTCATCGGGGGGAAGGAGCAGCTTGTCGTTGGCAGGATAGCGAGCGGCAGTATAAGGCTCGGAGAAGCGCTATCGATAGTCCCTGCAGGGATAAGCGCGAAGCCCATCAACATAACCGTAAAGGGAAGGAGGGTGAAGGTCGCAGGTTTCGGGGAGAATGTCGCATTAGAGCTTGACAAACACATAAGCAAGGATATAAGGGGCTCTGTTATCGCGGAAAGGAACGGAGCGCCTGCAGCAAAGGGCACTATAAAGGCCCTCATATTCGTTGCAAAGAAGCTGGGAGGGGGTCTGAGCATAAAATTCAATGGGCTTGACATATCCTGCAGGGGCATGAAGGTGCTCAAATACATAGATGTTATAACAGGAGAGTCAACCCTGAAGGGAAAGATTGAGCCCTTAAATGCAATCGTCGCTGAGCTGAAACTCGCGGATAAGATTCCTGCTGAGAGTTTCTCGCGGACAAAGGAGCTCGGCAGATTTGTTCTCTATTCTGGAAAGGAGTTCGCAGGCATGGGGATCGTTGAATAGGTAGCTGCATGATACCGGTAACCGACATTTGGCTCTCAAGAAAGAGAAAAAGCGGAGTGACTCAAGATGAGGTCATAGGAAGCAGAGCGATGCATAATCGACCACGCTAGCTATATCTCCAGTCTCATCCCCGGAGTCAGAATTGTGCAAGAGCACTCCATTCTTCGCCCCGTACGCCTTTGCGAACATGAGCGCGGCCGCTATAGGCCCGTATCCGCATGCGCTCTCATTGGACGTCTCTTTGAGTGCGTAGAATCTATTGACATCCATCTTGCAGAGCTGTTCGAAGAGTGGCTTGTCCTTTTTCTGGGCGATTGCCCTAGATGCGTAGTGGTTGAAATCGGAGCTTGCGAGTACAGCAACATTCCTTCCCGTCGCTTTTGAAGCATCGATTATCGCGTCGCAGACATTTCTCGCCGAGTCGGTCTCCTGCGCTCCCATGCAGATAAAGCAGGCCTTCTTGCCTGGCAGGAGCCTCTGAAGGAATGGCAGCTGGACCTCTATGGAATGCTCATAGGCGTGGCCGCTCTCGTCTTTGTACATGCCTCTGTAACTGGCGAGGCGCTCGGACAGCTCCCCATCATTTTCGACCGTACCGAGAGGGGTCGACCAATCCAAGAACGAGATAGACCTTGGCGTCCCGTATCCGGTGTGGTTGGGCCCAACCACCACAATCGTATCAATCGACTTTATGTCAGATTTCATTGACAGCGCCTTGAATGCATATGCAGCCGTCTTTCCGGAGTATATGTAGCCCGCATGGGGTGCAACGTACGACTTGGCCGCCGAAATATCGCCCTTGAGCTTTGCTTTCCGGACAGCATCGTCTATGAAGTCGGCAAGTTCCTGCCTCTTTGCGGGGTAGAATGTTCCTGCGACCACAGCATTCCTAGTTTCGGCCATCAGATAAACAATGATGGCAAACTTTATATGGATTCCACGACAATAATTGCAGTGATTCTTTTGAGGCTCATCCTTTATGTTGACATGGATTCCTTCTTTGCAGCCTGCGAGGAGATCAGGCACCCTGAGCTGAAGGGAAAGCCGCTCGTTGTAGGGTCCAACAGCGAGAAAGACAAGATGCGCGGGGTGGTCCAGGCTTGCAACTATGAGGCGAGGAAGTTTGGGATACACAGTGCGATGCCCACGACCATGGCTTACAAGCTCTGCCCCCAGCTCGCATACCTGCAGGTTGACGACAAGCACTACGAAGAGACATCATCGAAGATAATGGCTGCGCTGTCTGAGTATTCGCCGAGGATGGAGGTGGACAGCATAGATGAGGCGGCGATGGAGATCGATGTGAAGGACTGCCAGGCTGCGATTGAGCTCGGCAAGAGGATAAAGGAGAGAATAAGGAAGGATTTCAGCCTGGCCTGCACTGCAGGGATAAGCACAGGTAAGATGCTTGCGAAGATGGCATGTGACAGCGCAAAGCCCGACGGCATAAGGGCATTGGAAGAGAAGGACATCGGGGATTTCCTAAAGGACAGGGAAGTTGGGAAAATCCCGGGTGTTGGGAAGAAGACCGAGGAGAGACTCGCGGCGCTGAAGATAAAGACGATAGGGCAGCTCGCAAAGACAAACCCGATGGTGCTGATAGACTCTTTCGGCTCTTTTGGAAAGGAGCTCTACCTCATAGCCAACGGGAAGGATGAGAGCGTGGTAGAAGATAACTCGAACGTAGTTTCGATAGGGAGGGAGAGGACCCTTGACAGGAATGCCACCGGCATGGATGATGTAGAGGAGATGCTCCAGAAACTGGCAAACGAGGTGATTGTTGAGGTGAAAAGGCAGAAGCTGATGTTCAAGACGATAGGAGTAAAGGTGCGCTACAACGATTTCACGGATAGGATGAAGAGCAAGAGCCTTACTAACTACTCTGATTCTGAGGAGCTCATAATAAGCACGGCAAGGACCCTCTTCGCGGGGCTGCTAGGTGAGAAGCCAGTAAGGAAAATTGGTGTAAGAGTCTCATCCTTCACGAGCGGGAGCGGACAGAAGAAACTCTTCTGATCACTTTCCTAGTTCAAGATTCTGCAGATATTCCCTTACATGGAGTGCAGCCTTTATTCCGGATGAAGATGCTGTACCAGCCTGCCTATAATAGTGGTCCGCGCTGTCGCCCGCCACATAGACCCCTTCTATGTCGGTGAGAACCTCGTCCTTTGTGATTATGTAGCCGAGATCATCGAGCCCGAGCTTTCCGTTCAGGAAGGCGGTGCTCGGCGCATTTCCTATCGCCAAGAAGACGCCGCCTGTCGGCATTGTAGAGGTTTTGCCGCTGGTCACATCCTTGATTATCACTGCATTGACTCCTTTATCGTCTCCAAGTATCTCGATGACTTCAGAATTCCACATGACCTTTATTTTCGGGCTCGCAAGGACCTTCTCCTGCGTTATCTTGCTTGCGCGGAACCTGTCCCTCCTGTGCACGATGGTGACGCTCTTGCAGAACCTAGTCAGGAAGAAGGAATCTTCCATCGCCGTGTCGCCACCACCCACTACGATTACGTCCTTGTTCTTGTAAAAGACAGCGTCGCATGTCGCGCAGGCGCTCACCCCGTGCCCAAAGAACCTGCTTTCGGAGGGAATTCTAAGAGTCTTTGCGTTCGCACCGGTAGCAACTATCACCGCAAGCGCCTCGTACTCCTTCGAGGCAGTACGGACCTTGAACGGCCTTGTGCCGAAGTCGACATCTGTTACATCATCGTTGACAATCCTCGCGCCGAATTTCTCAGCCTGCTTTCTCATGAGCTCTATTAGTTCTGGCCCCTGGATTCCATCAGGGAACCCTGGCATGTTTTCCACGGTAGTGGTAAGGAGGAGCTGACCTCCAGGAATCGACCCACCGATGAGCAGCGGGGAGAATTCCTCCCTTGCAGTGTAAATCGCTGCGCTAAGTCCTGCGGGACCAGATCCAATTATTATAACATTCTCTGCCATGAAAGCGCCAGATGCTTATGCCTAATCAATATGCTGCTGCACAAATAAATAGCTTTATCTTGCGGACTTGAAGCCTTGCATCATAGGATGTCACAATAGTGCAATCTTCTGACTTAAGTCATAGGATTTCTTGCCCGTGGTATTTTAAATTGCTTAATGCATTGTTAAATGGCGTGTTGTGTGGCGACGACATCTGGAAGAACACAGCTTTCTGCAGCAGGTACGGCAGAAGAAAGCCTCTCAACCAGAACCGATAAGGATGTAATTCACCTCGTATCGCAGGTAAGGCACAATGGCTACATTGCCGCATCACCCGACTACCCGGCGTATTCTCCACATTGGATAAGGGATGCCTCCTGGGTTGCGATGTCCCTTATTGATTATTCGGAATTCAACTCGCGGAGTGAGTCTAAACTTGCAACATTGGCACACGACGCGGCAAGCAGGATAAACAAGTTCCACTGCTTAGTTCTCGACAGGCATCTGGCGAGGATGGAGAGAGGCATTGATTTGACCTTGGAAGATAAGGACAAGCAGCTATTCAATTCGCTCCAAAGCCACGTGCCCGCACGGGTGGACGAGTTTGGAAGGTTCTACTATGGAAAGTTCAGGTCTGCAGCAGGCACGCAGTTCATTATCGACGACAAACAGCAGCTTTACAGCGACAGCTGTTTGAGACAGTACGACACGGTGCCTTTGGTGCTGATGGCACTGGAAAGGGAGGTAAGGGCCTTTGGTGCTGATAGCCTAGGATTAGAGCAGAGGGAGTTCCTTAGGGAGAGCGGGGAGCTTTTGGCCAAATACATAGGAAAGATATACATGACGCCATCGGCAAACTCGTGGGAGGAGGACATCAACAGGATACATGCGTATGACATCGCAGCAGTGCACTCAGGCTTCAGCTCGCTTAAGTACCTATCCGGGGAGGGCATCGTCCCGCTTTCAGAAAGCGATCTGGATAGAATTTCAGAGTTTTACCATGGCAAGGACAGCAGGGGCCCAAGAGGCTTCTTGAGGAAGCATGTCGTAGGTGGTATTCTGACAAGGCGCCGCGAGCCTTTTGTTGAGGGAGTACAGGAAGGGGTGGACAGCGAAGAGATGTTCATATTCACAAGGTTTGGCATAGGTGATAAGGAGCTTGGGGAGGGGGTGGTGCGAACCACAATGCATAGAATCGACTCCGACCTTTTCGATGGCAACGCCGCGCCGATAAGATACATAGGTGATGAGTATTTCATGGGGGGAAGATGGCTCAACCTGCTCTTTGAGCGCGCGATATATGCAATCAGAAACGGAGACCTGGACCTTGCAGCGCAGAAGATAGGATATGTTGCAGCGAAATACGGCGACTCGCTGCCCGAACAAGAAATAGTGAACCCAGCAAGCCCTGGCAGCTTAAGAGGGATGAGAGATCTTGAGGAGAACAACGGATTGCCGGTACAGAGACTTGCTTGGTCTTATGCAGCTAGGATAAGCGCCATTATAGAATTCCATAGGCATATGGATGAAAGCGCTGATGAACCACTTTCTTCAGTTGCAAGGAGGTAGTTTCGTTTATGCTCTTTAAGTTAATTGCTGGGATATATACTATCTCTTAAAAACTAGAGTCCTATAAAATAACTTTTACATATGTTATAGACCTAGAGGAAAAACTAGAGTGTTCTCAATTTATTAAGAAACGACCTTCCCTGGCTCAAAATCTCAGTCAGTTCTTGTCACATTCAGAATTTTACCGCTATTATTGACGTAAAATACAATTTGGCAGGGATATGTTGCGTTTTGAGGCGCGCAGTTTACATTAGCCTGTTTCACAGACTGGTTGCCATAATACGTATTTGTTATGTTGGTTATAGTGCCTGTCGTGTTCATCTGTTTGAGCCAAGCATTAACTTCAGCAGTTATTGTACTATTAGAGACATTTGCAGGAGCCTGACATTGATTGGTGTACCTATTAACAACATATCCGTTTGTGCAACCACAATCTATAGCACACGAGTTATTTGCACGCTCTTGCGCAGTGCAGATAGCATCTCCACAATAAGCTTTCAAGCATGCACCATAGCTACTGCAGTAGTACCCAGACTGGCAGGAGGTTGCAGTACAAGATAATATGGGTTGGCTACTTGAGGATTGGTTATTCAAGTTAGTATTGGTTAGGAGAAAGAATCCCCCAACTATAACTATTACAACTATAACGCCAATAATCAAGAAGAACTTTGGTTTGAAATGGCCAAATATTAACTTATTTTCAGCTTTCTTGTTCTCTTTTTGCACTTCGGCCGCAGATCTCGCTTTGCTCTCGACTTTGCTTTCAATAATTTCTAATTTTGCACCGCAGCTATGACAGAATTTTGATTTAATGGAGTTTTTAGCGCCACAGTTAGGGCATTCTACTCTTTTTGACTTGATCGTTTTTCTAGTTTTTGCAGCCATTTAATCTACCCATAAGTTAAAGTTGGATCTCCATAAAGCTGCAATTCTTGTGCGGTATCTCTCTGCAGCTGAGTGGGCGAGTTAGTTAAGAAGTTCCGTTTCATCGAAAGAAAAGCTTGACCTATAGTTTCGCCAGATTTAAATTTATTGTATATGTACTCTAGATTGGTTGGCGTATAACCTCCAAACCCTTCTTTAGTGTTACCTATATAAGCGGATGCTCCATCCTCTAGCATTTGCAAAGCAAGCGGAGTTGTTCCGCCGGGTATAAGATAATAGTACAAGGTAGTATTGCTTGGTTCTGTAATCCCATCATAACATGCGGCTGATAGTATTATTGGATTTGTATTAAGTTGTGGTATACTTGAAGCAGACCAATAGAGAAAAGTGGAAAGAGTAGTATAATTGCCTGACCACGTACCACAAGAGTATCCGCTACCGTGGCAGTCATAATATTGGATTCCGTACACAGAGGATATGTCAGTTTGAAAGTTTGAAGCGCTTGTGCAGCTCGATCCTAAACAGTAAGGTGGAACACTAAGGCAATTAGAGTTACTTGCACATGAACTGCCTGTTGTGACTTCTGAAAAAGTATTTACGTCACCTCCAATGAAGGAGTCATGCTGATCATTTAATTCATCTCCAGATATCAGTAGATTATTATTGGTCTCCGAATGCCTTTTTGTATCGTTTGATAAGATAGAGGCAATCTCATCAGCATTAGAACCTGGAATTCGCGCAACCACTATTGTTGGAACGCTGCTATTCGTTAAACTTCCATACGGGTCGTCGGTTGGTATGATGTATGAATTATACCCACTGTCATCTACATTTACTCCTAACGAAGAAATGGTTGGCATTGGTACAATATTTTCATTACCCAAGATAATTAGATAAGTTGCATTGGTCAAGTATTCTATTCTGTTTATTGTTGATTTAACGCTAACCCAACTGTTCGCATTCATGTTAGGATTATATGAACTCAAATTTACATACACATAGCTTAAGCCTTCAGAAGTCAATACACTTTCATAACTAGACAGGGCATTTATGTAGTTAGAATCCTGATTAAAGTTAGAACCTATTGTTACAATTACAACATCTTTATGACCAAAACTGTTGTTATATTGAGGGATTGTTGTAGTTGACTGTTGTACAATAGTAGACTGCGAACCTATGGTTGTCGGCGGAGGAGCGCAGGTGTAACTACCACTTGCACTTGCTATAACACCATATTGGCAGGTCGTACAGGCCGTACCTAAACCTAATTTCCATACGCCAGTCGCATTCTGGATGCATGGACAGAATGACTGGCCTACCTGAACTTGTGTGTTAGGAGTACACTGATTAGCTGGTTTACTCACAACATTAACTTGTGCAGTAGAGCTTCCTCCTCCGTTAGAATCTGTTACAGTAACCGTACACTGTTGATTTATCGTCTGATTTGCTCCAGATGTGTATATTGGTATATTTATCTCTTGGTTCTGGCCTGCCGGAACGCTGTATTTTTGTGAACTTACAGTGCTTACCCCCGCGCAATCGCTCAGACTATAGTAAAAGGTTCCTTGCGAAGTTCCTATATTCTCAACATTAACGTCTATACTTCCGTTGGCCCCAGAACTAAACGGGGCCGAAGTTGCAGACAATATCTTTGGTATACCTTTTGGTATCACAACTCCAATAAAACTTCCCTTCACTCTTAGTGTAATTTCTGGGTTTGTTGTAGTAAATGCTGTTGGTATAGTTACAAGAAATGCTTGCTGACCTCCATAATTACTAATCTGTGGTTGCGATGAAGCACCATATACCGTAGCGGTACTTTGCAAAAGTTGAGTTACGGCTTGGTTATTGTTGTTAAGATCTTGGTATTTTTCAGATGCTTTTGCCTTCCAACAGGACTGAAGCGTATTGCCGACTTTATCTTCGGAGTTTTACCTGTCAATAGCTTGGATAATAGGATACTCGGAAGCCCGTAGTATAGCGTTTCCTTTGATGATATATAGTTAAGTCCAACTGTGAAAATCTCATTATAAGCTGCCCTTACTGGTAGTAGGTCATCATCTGGCTCAATTTCAACAATAACACAGAATTGTTTCCATTTTTCTAGATTTCTCAGATCATCTAATTTTATTTCGTCTACTAATTTCCGCACGTTTACAGTATCATCAACATATTCTATCCTTTCGGCTATGAGGAAATCATACAGCCCCAGCAAAGTAAAAAGACTAGGGTACATGCTTGTAAAATCAAGCGCCGTAACGAGGCAGGGTTGTTTTCTGATTCTAGCTTCTACTCTCCCGCCATAATAAGCTTGTGATATTTTTCCATATATCGAAGCTGGGACATCAGGATTAAGCACCATATAAGGAGTTATGCCAAGCTCTTCAAGAAATGCCTTGCCAATTGAAGCAGAAGAAAAGACGTTAGGTAGCGGTAATTTTACTCCAAATCTATCATATTCACTTTTCAAGTGTGTGAACAGCTCGGCAGTAGCCAAAGTGTCCTTTATGTTGTATGCTATGTACTCTTTTGTTATCTTTCCATGCTCTCCGGCCTCGAGTTTGTAGTATTTCTTATTCCATCGCTCGGCAGCCCGTTTCAAGGAGATATGTTTATCATCAGAAAAAATAATCGCCAGGTTTTGGCAATCGATAAAGTATCCACGAACTTTTTTAGCGTATTTCGTGGTATGGAATTCTATGCAGGATTCTGCGGTGTTAATGTGCTTTAGTCTAATTGCCGGATGCTTATCTTGTTTACTGAGTTTGAGTGTGAAGCCACCATTCATCCAACCTCTTGCATAACCATAATTTATAGTTAATCGGGATAAATCAAACGGTAAATTGAAGCCTATGCATGGTACTTCGTCCTTATGGACTGTTGGATAAAAAACAGTTTCAAGAAACGTCTCCAGGTCGTATAATCTTATAGTGGGATCATGATTGCAGTAGCTTTGCAATACCTCAAGTTCATTTTTAGTAACTTCAACTGGATTATAAAATAGCCCTAACTTCTCTACTATTTCACCACGCATGATAACAAATGATCCAAACGTAAGTGCCTGGCGGGGGTCGGTTCGAGTTTCGCAGTCAAAGGAAAAGATTCTTTCATAGCTTGGTACACTATATCGCCTTGGCTTGTCTGATCGTGGCTTGTTGTTTTTCTTTTTGACGTTGAATGCTCTAAAGGCTACTTCCATGCTTATCCATTCCCCGTTTCTTAAGCCGTTTACCTATCAGTTCAAGCAACGAGCCAATTGAGACATCTTCAAAGTCATGTTTATCTTCAGGACTAGCTTTTCTGCTTCTAGCTTTGGGTGGAAAAGCGTTTTGATCGGAGGTTATTTTCCGGTGGCAACAGAAACAAAGAAGGATTTTTGTTTTGGGGTCGTTTATACGGCCATACGCGTGATGGTACTCACCTAAAACTCTTGGATCTGATTCTTGGCATATAGCACAACTTCTCTGAGAGGTTTCAGCAAGCATATATCTCTCCTCCGAATTCTTGCTCGCGACTTAACTCGATCTCCTTTATCTGCTCTATTCTAGTCTCCAAATGGTGCTTTTTGCCTTCGGCATCAATGATCACCCTTTTCTTGTACTTTTCAAGAAGGGTCAGGTCACCAGAATATTCTAAAAGCTTCTTAGTATCGTTGAAGTATGCCCCTATCAGGTGAGCCATCTCCGAGCCTCTTATAACCACGCTTCTTACCCTGCCTCTCTCGTATATGACAAGGCCTCTTTCGATCCAATCCTGGGGCTTGGCTTTCCAGCGTCCCTTTCTCTTGCGCAGGTAGCCCCTTAGCTGGGCTTTTACGGTCCGGGGGTCTATTCCCACCTGCCGTGAAGCAATGGTCAAATAATGACCATTCCTCACAAGCCGGATCACTTCCAGAGCCCTTACGCGCAGTTCCTTCTCTTTAGGGCTTAACGTGTTCCAGGGCTTAGAGGAGGCAGAGAGGCGTTTTAAGCCTCTCTTGCGCCTTTTAGGCGTCGACGACATCCTCATCTGCACTCTCTTCGTCCTTTTCGTTCTGTTGCAAGGCCTGTTCAAGCAGGCTACCTACAACTTCACTTTCTGTGAGGTCGCGGTCCTTTGCCAAAGCCTCGATCTTTTCCTTCAAATCTTTGTAGATGTAGACCGGTGCCCGCCCCTTCGAAGAGGAGGGTTTGCTTATTTCCTGGTCAGCTGTTACCGAGCCCTCGAGAGCCTCAAAGTAGCTCTCCAGACACATTAGTAACTCCTCTCTTTTCCTCGCAATGTGAGGATCTCCCTCTGCATTTTTTCCCGATGACGCAGAAAACATCTTTCTTTTTTGTTCCATTTTATTACCAAGTACATAGTAAAGCTTATTAATTTTAAACGTACCATTAATGTACGTTATCACAGAAAAGCGTACATATAGGGGAACATTTATGAATACGTTCGAACTTTCTAGGATCTTGGAAGATAAGGTCGTTAGGAAATACGTTGTCTATTTTCTGCCTGGCCCGATAACAATTACCGAGGTAGCGAAAAAAGTTGGTGTTAAGAACAGAAGTAAGCTCACAAATATGATTCGTAATTTACACGATTATAAAGTGGATAAAAAGCAGTACAGAGCCAAAAATTCGAAGCCTATTCAATTAGCCGGCAGTAGATTAATCAGCGACTATATGACAGCACTTTTTAAGTTAAATAAAGATGAAAGAGATTCATTAGTTACATTCATATCGAACGTTACAATAAAGGAAGAAATAATAGACGGTAAAAAGATAATAAAGAAAGAAAAAACAATCGAAGAATTTTTATTAAAAAACAATAAGGATTTAGATCAACTTCTAAATAAACTGATCTTATGGATTTTTAAAGTAGATACGATAACAAAAATGTCTAATATTATTGATCCGGTCTATGTATCTGATTTTGATTCATTGCTTTATGAAGATTATCAATCTCCAGATCCAGAACGAGAATTAGACATAAGAAAGAAGAAACTGGATCTAGCAGTCATAAATAGGAGAAAATGGAAAAAAGCGAGGACTTTAAGACAGGAGATAATGGACTTAGAAATGGCACCAAGACGAGAGAAATCGGAACTAGAAATAGCTCTAACAGAGTTTGCTAAGCATAATACAAAAGGATTTGCATTTATCAATAAGATAATCAAATCGGACATAACTACTTCTATCGGGATCAAAAACCTCTATGAATTAATATATGGAAACTTAAAAGGTTATGAAAAAGAACTAAAGTTTAGACTTGCAATATATGAACGTTTAATGAAAGATGACAGTTTGATATATGACCCATATACTCGCATTATTCAAAAAAGAACTGATTTTAGGAAAAGAAGGATCTAGAAGTGAGGCATCTCTGAGCTCCTCTTCCCTGTTGGACATCTTATTACTACTTTTCTTTGTTTTACTCCCTATCTAGGAGTTCATTTAAGCTTTACGCACATATGTTTATGAGTATAATAAAGGGGTGTAGAATGGCTACAGAAGGATATAATCTAAGCGAGAAGGAAACGCGAAATAAGATTATTGATCCACAACTAAAAGGAGTCGGGTGGGCTAGTCGCTATTACAAAGAAGAAGTGAATCCAGTAAAATCAGATATAAAAAACAAAGATTATGTTTTGTTTTCTGGAAATGTCGAAAGAAATGTAGATCTGTTTATTGACTATTTGTTGCTTGCCGAAGATTATACGCCCTTAGCTATTATTGAAGCCAAAAAATATTCCAAAGATCCGGAAAAGGGACGGATACAGGCTAGAAGTTATGTAAAAGAAATAACTTCAAAAACAGGGTATAAAATACCAATTTTCTTAACCAATGGACAGACTTGGAAGATAATAGACCAAGACGGTATAGAAAGAGATGTGAGTGGGCCTTTTTCGCAAGACGATTTGAAAAGAAGACATGAATTATATCTGGGTCGAAAGCGACCTACCGAGATCAAGATAAATCTTAAAATTGTAGATAGGCCGAGAAACGCTACAAATGTTAAAAAATTGAGCGAACATTTCGAGTCTGGTCAACGTTCAGCTCTAATCCAAATGGCTACTGGAACAGGAAAGACACGCGTCGCTATGGCCATTATTGACATTTTAAAAAATGCGAATTATGTCCGTAATGTACTATTTATCGCTGATCGAACTGCACTTGCAAATCAAGCGAAATCAAACGGATTCAAGAAATTTTTCAGCGAACCTGTTGGAGACTTAAGAGAGGGTAAGGGAAAAATTAGTAGATTCTACGTTACAACTGTTCAGACTTTAACAGCAGGAGGCAAAACAAAAAGATATGAGGATTTTAGCCCCGCATTTTTTGATTTGATTGTATTTGATGAAGCTCACCGTTCTTTGTATGATAAAAATCATGTTCTATTCAGATATTTTGATTCTATAAAGATAGGCTTAACGGCGACCCCAACAGATCTTGAAACAAGGAATACATATGAATTATTTAACTGTAAAAATGGTGTACCAACCGTGGACTACCCCTATGATGACGCTGTGCTAGATAAAGTACTGGTACCATATAGGGGAGAAACAATAGAAACAAAAGTTCTCTCGCTGGGAATTGAAGGCGCTGAGCTCACTGATGATTTAAAGGACAAGTTAAGGCAACAGGAAGTAAACCCCGAGAGCGTTGTATTTACCGGCTCAGAATTCGACCGAATATTTATGGATGATAAAACTAACGAATTAATAATTCAACGCTTCCTTGAAAGATGCTATAAATCAGATGAAGGAAAACCCGCCAAATCTATAGTCTTCTGTGCAAGTCAACGCCATGCCAAACATATGAAGAAGATTTTCAATAATCTCTTTCCTCAGTTAAGCAGTGATGTCCAGGTTATTACTTCTGAAATGGATAGAGCTGAGGATGAAGTTAGGCGCTTTAAAAATGAATCAGAGCCTAGAATCGCGCTATCTGTAGGAATGCTGGACACAGGAGTAGATATCCCAGAAGTATGTAATTTGGTGTTCGTTAAACCAGTTTTTTCAGCTGTAAGGTTCTGGCAGATGGTAGGAAGAGGCACTAGAAACCGGGTTGCGTGTGACCATCCAGAGTGGCTTCCAGAAAAAAACAAAAAAGATTTTATGATATTAGATTTCAAGATTGGCGGGCACTCAAATATAGAATATCATAAATTCAAGATTAATAAAGAAAGCAAAACTGTAGACATGATGACCCGTATCTTCATAAATAGAGTTAAACTGCTAAATAAATCACTAGATAAATCACAGCGAGCAATTATAATAAAGAAAATTCTCGAAGATATTGGATCTTTAAACAAGAATTCATTTATAGTTAGGGAAAAAATACAGATAATAAAGAAAATTGAATCTGACTCATTCAACCTAGAAAAATATATTGAAGAACTTAATAACGAAATAGCCCCCTTGATGATATTGAAACAGGGTACAAATCCTTATACTACTTCGTTCGTTCTGAATTCAGAGAAATTATTTGCACTTATTTTAGATAGGGATAATGATAAAATAGAAACTATTAGGATTAGTGTTCTTGAACCAATGATAGAAAATGTAGCTAGGAGAAACAATTTAACAGAGGTCAAGGAAAAGGCTAACGCTCTGAAGACAGTTCTTCAAGATGAATTCTGGGATGACTTAACTTTCGAGAAGACCGAATTCCTAATAAAAGAAATTGCACCCCTAATGAAGTACTATAGCCCTGATCCACGAAAAATAGTTCAAGTAGATGCGCTGGACATAATAACAGATGTGCAAGGATTTGAAAGAGAATTAAAGGAAGATGAAGATTTAAAGAAACTGATAAAGGAGAATCCGCTAATTAAAAAATTGAAGAATGGAGAGGGGCTAACAGCTGACGAACTAAGGCAGCTTGTAGATATCTTTCAGAAAATCAAGCCGGAAATCAGCATTCCTAATATACAGCAAAGTTATGGCGAAGATTTTATGTTATTCCTTCATGAGGCTATAGGGTTATCAAAAACTTACGACCCTAAAGAATTAATTGAAAGGCAATTTGATAATTATATTCTAAAGAATAGCCATTACAATTCTAAGCAATTGGAGTTCTTGAATCTTTTGAAAAAAGTGTTTGTAGAGCAAAAACAGATTTCAATAGAAGACTTTGGCAAATCCCCACTAGCAGATGAACGACCACTTGATTTGTTCGAAGAGAAACAATTGAAAATAATAGTTAAAAACTGTAATAGGATTAAATTTAAATAATATCTACAAATGTAGACATATATATTTATAAACCTTAACTCACTAATCCTTATTATGGAATATAGAACCGTATCTACAAGGCTCTCGATTGACGAGTTTACTCTCATTAATGACTATTGTAAACGAAAAAGCATCAACCCATCAGCACTAATAAAAGAACTCATCTTTGATGAGATAACTCCGTCTATCCCAGCACATATCGCAGGGAAAAATATTATCGAATACGATAAGAAAAAAGACTCCTTTTCTTGGTGTATTGAGCTAGATAGTGGTGAGCGCATTACAGCCATTAAAAGCATCTCGCCCGAATATATGAGAGATTTGTGCGGTGCCCTCGCAAGCGCTTTAACTTCAAGGAATGAATCACAAGGTAAGAAAAGAAGGGGTTCCGTCCCTGTACCTAAAAAAATAATCAAGGGGAGAAAATGAAATTTGACTACGTACAGTTAACGAATTATTTTGATATAGTTAGCCCTGGCATAAAACCATTCAAGGGAAATAAAAAATATATTGCAACTGGTTCGATGGAAACGGGCGAAATTGTGGGTTTCGATCAAGTTAGCTATGAATCCAGACCAAGCAGGGCCAATATGGAGACTGTTGAAGACGATATACTGTTTGCTAAAATGAAAGACACCGAAAAAGTTTTCATTATCACAAGGAAAGAAACCGAAAATATATATTCTACCGGTTTCAGTATCTTGAGAGTACGAGACCGAACGCAATTTGAACCTAAATTTGTCTACTATTGGTTGCGATCAGACGCTTTTAAGAGAGTTAAAAACCGAGATTCTACAGGTGCTACACAAAAAGCTCTAAACGAAGGCAGGCTTGCTAAATTCAGAATACCAAAACCTCCCCTAGAAACCCAAAAGAAACTTGTTGTGATATTTGAGAAGGTAGATAAACTAATAGAATTGCGACTAGATGCAGATAAACTAACTGACGAGTTCTTAAAAAGTGTTTTTTATGAAATTTTTGGAGATCCTGTTAAAAATACCAAAAAATGGCCTTTAAAGAACCTTAAGGAATTTGGGAAAATAAAAACTGGAAATACCCCTCCAAGAAAAGAACTAAACTATTATGGGGATTTTATAGATTGGATTAAATCAGATAACCTAAATACACCTTTTACATATTTGACACAAAGTGAAGAAAAGCTATCTCAAGATGGTGCAAAGGTTGGTAGAATAGCTCCAAAAAGGTCGGTTCTGGTAACTTGTATCGCAGGTAGTTTGTCCGCAATAGGTAATGCCGGGATCGCCCAAAAAGATGTTGCGTTTAACCAACAGATCAATGCTATTATACCAAATACGGAAGTAAATGAGTTATTTTTATACTACTTGCTGGTGAACTCCAAAACTTATATTCAAAGTTTTTCTACACACTCAATGAAAGGGATGATTAGCAAGGGGGTATTTGAAAAAATTAGTCTAATTTATCCAGCGTCCAAGCTTCAATTTAAATTTGGGGAAATAAGTCAAAATATAGAAATGATGAAAGATAAGCAAAATGAATCTAAAAAACAGATTGATTATTTATTCAAAGCCTTAATACAAAATACGTTTAGAGGTGATTCACTATGTTAGACCAAGAATTAAAAAGTAAAATAAATAAGTTGTGGGATAAGTTTTGGAGTGGTGGTATCTCAAATCCACTCATGGCAATCGAGCAAATTTCGTATCTACTTTTCATAAAACGCTTAGAGGATGAAGATGTTCTAAGGCAACAGAATGCAAGACTTACCCGAGAGCATTATGCCTCTATCTTCCAAGGAAACAGTGATTGCAAGTGGAGTGTCTGGACCGAATATTCTGCAGATAAAATACTGGATCATGTGCGCACTAAGGTATTTCCATTCCTAAAAAGCCTTGGCGAAAAGGATTCTCTGTACAATCAATACATGCAAGATGCCGTTTTTGTGATTCCTACTCCGTCAGTGCTTATCGAGGCCGTGAAAATTATAAATGAACTGAAAATCAAGGAGCAGAATCGTGATACGCAAGGAGACATATACGAGTATCTTCTTTCAGAATTGACAACAGCAGGTAAAAACGGACAGTTCAGAACTCCACGTCATATAATCAAGATGATGGTGGAGTTATTAAACCCGAAATTTGGTGAGAACATCTGTGATCCGGCGTGTGGCACAGCTGGTTTCCTTGTTATCGCGTATGAACATATTCTGAAGCTGAATACCTCAAAGGATTTGATAAAGAAAGATGACGTTGGAAATGAATATGGTTTCAAGGGAGACAAGATAAACTCTACACAATGGGAGATTTTACGCAAGGAAACATTTTATGGTTTTGATATCGATTCAACAATGGTAAGAATTGCGCTCATGAATCTTATGATGCACGGAATAGATTATCCAAACATAAAACAAATGAATAGTTTATCCACCCGATATACTGAAAATAATCAGTATGATGTAGTCTTGGCAAATCCTCCATTCAAGGGTAGTATCGACGAATCTGAACTCAGTGATCAGCTTACTATAAAGACGACAAAAACTGAGGTTCTTTTCTTGGAGTTAATGAACCGGGTAATGCGTATTAGTGGGAGGTGCGCAGTAATAGTGCCGGATGGTATTCTTTTTGGTGGATCAAAAGCTCATAAACAAATAAAGCAAATGCTTCTAAAGAAATGCAGGCTAGACGCAGTTATCTCAATGCCTTCTGGTATTTTCAAGCCTTATGCAGGGGTTTCTACAGCTGTACTTGTATTTACAAAGGGGGAAGAGACAAAGAAGGTCTGGTTCTATGAAATGACCTCAGACGGTTTTACTCTTGATGATAAACGCACTCTCATTGACGGAAAAGGTGATATCCCGGATATAATTGAGAAGTTCAAGAGACGCGATAAGGAAAGATTTGATGATAGAAAAGCAAAATGCTTCTTCATCCCAATTGAGGAAATAGAAAAAAATGATTTTGACCTTAGCATCTTAAAATATAAAGAAATTGAACATAAAGAAGTTAAATATGAAAAACCTCAAGCTATAAAGAAGAAAATATTAGAATTAGAGGAGGAAATTATTAGAATTGGAAACGAAATAGATGTCTAATTAATGATAATATGGCTTATAGGAGAAATTTAGGTTTATTTACAAAGGAAGAGCGCGCTAAATGGAGTTATTATCTTTTAGCACTCAAGGATATTCTAGACGAAGAGATATGGTCTAGAGAAAATAAGCTCCAAATAGAGCAAGTTCTGAACAGTTTAAATAATGATCAGCTAACCGTTATACGTAATAAATACGGATTAGTTGGCACTACTACTGTCATTCAAATTCTTAGTGATAAGAAAAGAGCAATGGACCTCTATTGCTTTTGGCACTTTGCCGAAATGCACGTTCCTAGTATAAAAGTTTACTTAAATCTCCCAAGATTGCACGGAATGCCCTTAAAGAAAATTGCTTTTGTAAAAACGCTTACACTTAATGACGAGGATATGACGGCGATTTTACTTTATAGTCTATGGCGCAGGTATGCGGTATTCGAGAGAAGTTACCAACTTGCAGAAGTCACTGAGCAACAGTTAACTCTATTTACACGAAAAATTAGACGTATAAGCACCTTACTATCATACAGTGTTAAAAAGTATGTATTATACGAAAAGCCATACAGGCTAAAAATGCATGGCAAATTCCATAATAAGTACATTTACTTATTTATGCGCTACAAAGGCGATGAAGAAGTACTTGCATTTTCAAATAATAGAAGTCAGAGTAAGTATGCTTATAAATTCGTCATATTAGACCCAGTTTTGAAAACTTTTAATATAGTAGTACATAGTGACAATGAGAGACGAACAATTTTAAATTACATCTCTAAGAAAATTAAATTAAAAATATTATTTGATTATGGAGATTTGAATGTTTCAAAAGATAAATTCTCTAAACTTTTTGTTTCTGAACCGACAAGAATTCCGATAATAAGTATTACTTATGGCAATTCAAAACTCCCTACCGGAGCAAAAATAATGATTCAAGGAAATCCAGCATTAAATCCTATTAACAGGGCATTGGCTTTTCTAAATCCAAACGTAGTAGAAGCTAATGATATATCAAACATTAAGAGATTCACTATCCTATTTGAAGGACAGCCGGTTAGCATAGCTATAGATAAAATAATAGATGAATTAAATTTAGGATACTGTAAATTAAGAATACCGGAGAGAGGGCTGGATTTTGAATTCAGAGAAAAACTGATTAGAAAGTTTAATTCTGATTTTCAAATACCAATAAATAAATACTTCTTATTTGGTGAAGGAAATATAGATTATAAGACTATAATCAACTTTCTTCTCAATCAGAAAAATGTAAATTTAAAAGATAAGCCGATAGTTTATAGACGCACTTTAGACCAAATGTATAACATTGGCTTGTTAGAAAAACCCAAAGAGCATCCAGAACGTTTTTGTGTAAACCAGAGATGCGATAGACGATATCGTAGTACCTGGAAGAGAGGACTTTGTATATGCGAGAAGGAACTGGTTATTTTCGGCACATCTTTCAGTGTCAAAATTAATGCAGAGTACGTAACTAATTTCATTATAGACTATTTAAACTCTAAGAACTTAAAGTTTACTAAGGCAAAAAGAACATTCAACAAGAGAAAAAGAGATGTAATAGAAATATATACGCCGAGAGGAAATGTAACAATAATACCAGTCAAATCTACTAAGGTAGAACCGGAATTGTTAGATTATCTAAGAGATAACGAAATTAATTCCGTGTTAGTGCCATATCCTAATACTACTGAAACTCAAGAAATAAGAAATAGGAAACATGGCGTTATTCCTGTTTCTGAACTTGTATATACTAAATTATACGAGCAGACTAAAGACCCACTTCTTGCTGAGATAAATGGTACTATAGATAACGCCATTGATAGAACTGTTAATAATTACGAATATGCTATAGCGAGGTTAGAAATGAAATCAGGTTACGACTACCATTTATTTGAAAAGGATATGTATTCACTAATTCATTTTATATCTCCAATAGCACAAAGGCTTGGAGATGACCTTATTGGCAAACGAGTTTCGGATGGCCTAGTTTCTATTCCACTGGATGAAGAAAGACGGTTCTGTGTAACATGGGATTGCAAGTATACGTCGGATATATATAATTTCAGAGAACCCTATAAGAAGACCGTAACATATCTGCAAAAATTATCAAAGTTACCAATCGTTAGAGCTTTCGGAGGCTTAAGAACATTTGTTTTTATCTCTAATAATCCTTCTGAAAAAAGATTTAGGAAATTCTGTAGAAGACTTATCAAGAATTATAAATGGCGCGGCAAACTGGTTCTATTAAGATCGAGCCAGCTAATAAGCCTTTCAAAACACTTTAAAAGTATAAGATATAACGTTACATCTTCTCCAGAGTTAAGGTCTAGATATTATGGCGATTTGGCAAATTTATTTTATATGTCCGGAAGAAAAATACATATAATTAACGACGATGAAGTAGCAAATATAACTAACCAAACATATGAGGCTCCTCGAATACATATAACAAGACCTGATGTCTAATTTAGAATATTATAATTTGCCCATTACTTTGTTGTAGATTTTTATCCTCTTACCCTCTCGTATATTCTTTTGTATGTACCATAGCGTAGATTTATTTATTCCTAACTTTTTACGCTCTTCTGGTGTTATCCCTAGTATATCTTCCTTCACGTTAGTTGAGTCGTTACGTTTTAGTTTTATCTCTGGCAATGTGAAGACCAAGCCTGCAGCCTTGCCTTGGATATGATTGCTTAGCGCCCTCAGGTTCTCAAAGATCAAGACCTGGTTCTTGTAGCTAGCGTTCCTATGAGTTGTGGTCTCGTTGAAATTTATCCTCAATTTCTCGATTAACCTCTTTGCTGTGCCTTCACGAAGTCGTATATGGAAGTTCTCAGTCACGATGAACGATGACTTCTTCAGGGCCTTCTCCTCAAGTAGCTGGAGAACGGACATGTCAACAAGCCACCTGTACAGCTCCTGGAAGTCATAAACCAAGGGCATCTTGCTCGAGCTTGCTTCATGTAGGAACCCTATCGATGGGTCCAGGCCAATGGAGTTTATTGATCGTCTTACCTCACTCTCGAGTATTGAGTAGCCGTAATTAAGCAACGCATTTACCTCGTCCGAGGCATGCATATTGTGATAAAAACTCTTGTTCTTGCGGCTCTGGAAATTGAATTCAGGCGCGGCCTGCCTGAACACCTTGGCCATCTGCTCCCAGTAGATGTTGGCCATGCGTGCCTCGTACAGCATCAGGACATTAAGCTTGTTTTTGATTGTCTTGGCGCGCCTTATATCCCTATAGTAGGCATTGAACTCAGTGCTTGAACTGATCTTGATGTGCTCCTTATCCAAGACCGTGTAATAAGCAGACAGCTCTTCCAAGAATTCAAGCTCGGACTCAACCTTGCTTTCTATGATTGATAAAGCTATCTTATACCGCCATGCATCATCCAGGTACGCTTTGTACTGATCCAGCTTCAACTTCCCGGAGATTGGTTCCTTTGGCATGGTTGTACTCAGGAGATTCCCGTCCCAGTTTAACATGATAATCGGTATGTCATGCTTCATCAGCCATCTTGAGGCATCAAACGAGATGCAGCCGCTATGACCGTCTATTATCACGGAATCATAATGGATCTGGTGCGGGTAAAACTCTAGTTTAGTATTCTCAAGCTTATTGGTAATAGTAAGCCTGCGCTGGTCTACATTGATAGATGTTCCAAATCCAGAGATTAATAATGGATTCATTCATAGCACCTTTTGTCGAGATAATATCGACGTCAAAGTATATAAATGAGAGAACACTCTAGTTTTTCCTCTAGGTCTATAACATATGTAAAAGTTATTTTATAGGACTCTAGTTTTTAAGAGATAGTATATATCCCTTAAGTTAATTGCTCCGATCGGGATTTGAACCCGAGTTTCAGCCTTGAGAGGGCCGTGTCCTTGACCGAACTAGACGATCGGGGCGCAGATAATTATTATCAGTACTAAATATTAATCTATTTCCTTATCAGCCGTTTTCCTATCTTGAAGCTGACGCTGCCGTTGGAGAGCTTCTCGCTTACGAACTCAGCGAGGCCCATGTCCTCCGATTCCGACACCGCGACTATCTCGTTGACGAAGAGCTCCTTCACCATCTCGTCGCCTTCCGGATTTATCACCCCGTTGCCTATCCTCATTATAAGCGATTCCACCTCAGCCATTGAGAGGGATAACCTTGACAGCGCAGGCTCCCCTGCGCCCTTCAAACCCATGCCCTGCTGCAGTATCTCTATCTTCATGGCTGCCCTGCTCTTCTCGTAGAGGAACCTCACGGGCATCGCGTGCAGGCTCCTTACTATGGTCGAATAGACCTGGCTTCTCCTCTCTCCGCGCTCCGCCATTATCGCCGGCATGAGCAGAAGGTTGTTCTCTGGCTTGACCCTCCTGCCTGCAGATCCATTTGAATGGCGCTCTATGTATGCGGACCTGTTTGCACCGTTTATGGTGTAGAAGAGGCTAACGTAGGAGTGCGCCGCAGATGTTATTGCGGAAAAAAGACCCGATGGCCTGGTCTGCTCATCCGACCCGTAATCCGATGCCAGTAGATATAGCATTGAGAGATGCTTCGCCAGTCCGCTTATCCTCTTCCTGGTGTTCGCACTCCTCGCTTCGGCCTTTATGGACGGGTCGGCCATCGCGTGCGATATCGCGTAGAGCATGCTTTTCACCGGAAGCATGTTCGCGCCCTTCCTCATCTGGACAGGGTCAGCCCTGAAGGTTATCGATTTGGGTGCGCTAGCGCTGGTCCTCTGCAATCTACCACGTGGTCGTCAGTGAAGAATGGATAATACATCCTATGGTGCTTTTTTAAGCGTTGCGCAAGCTACCTATTTGCGCCCCGCCCCGAAATCGCCTCGCTTATCGACTGCCGGTCTATGATCTTCGCCTTTATCCTGTCGATGTCATCGACCATCCTGAGCCTTGATATGTGCTCAGCCTGGTTCAGCTTGTTCGCGTACGTGTTGTACGCCTTTATCGCTGCGGAGCATGCATCCCTCTCGTGTGGGTCCTTGATTCCCGACCTCCTCGCAATCTCTCGCTTCTCTTCGACCGATATGTCCCTCTCCGGAAGGTAGAGCCTCGAGTTGAAGAGTGCGTTGAGCTTCTTTGCGAGGGCCGTTCCGTTCTTCTTGTCGCTCGCGATTATCGAGGGTATGCCTACCTCCCTTATCGACTCAATTATCCAAGGCATCCCTGCCGAGCTCCTGTGCGTGCTCAGGATGAGCCTGCCGTCGAGCGTGAGGCATACGACCGCCGATGTCTTACCGGAATCAATTCCCACTATTATGTGCGCCAATCAAACAACTTCAGCCACTTAGCTGATTAAGGGTGTAGTTTATCGCGTAGGTTACCGTCTGCGGCAGCGAGGAGTACCTGCAGTCTACTATGAACTGCGGCGTGGAGACCACGCTGTAGAACTGTGCGAGCTGCTCCTGGTGCACCAGGGCGGTTGTGCTGTTCGCAAGGCAGCCGTTGAGCATGCCAGGGTTAATTCCTGAGCCGACCGCTGTCTGGTAGAGCGTCTCGTTGTCGAGCGGCTTTCCTGTGAATATCTTGCTGAGGTTTGCAACGTATCCGCCTATCATCTGCTGTGCAGACGAGCAGTAGAGGTACTTGCCGAGCAGTTGCGTCTGGTAGGTGCCGTAGCCCTGGTAGAAACTGGATGAATAGTTTGTGAATATGAACTGGTAGCTGACGTTCAGCTTGTTCGGGTAGATGGAAGGGAGGTTTACCGCCTTTGCTATTCCGGCGAACGCGCCAGGGGCGTATGGGTCAGTGATCATATAGACAGGAATTGGCGTAGTTGTCTGGCAGAGGACCTTGCTTCCTATCTGCACAGTGCCAAGCGAAACAACGCTGTTGTTGCCCATTATCGAAGGGGTTACGGTCTGCAGGTATGCACGCTGGAGGGAGAGGCTATTGCCTGACAACGATATGGAGATATAGAAGGTGGCATTGTTGTCCAGCGGGTCTATGTAAGGTACGGTAACAAGCCACGAGCTCTGGTTCTGCACGTACGACACGTTGGCCCTGTTCGGCTCGGAGTAGTAGGGCAGCAGCGAGAGCGACGAGTTAATGTATGCGTAATTGGCCAGTACCTTCTCGGCTGCAGCGAGTGCCTGTGACGAGTTGTATGCCGGGACGTAGCAGGTGCCGTTCACCAACCCGTAGGAGCACCCTTTTATCACAATGCCCTGCTTGAAGAGTGCCAGGGAGAAGGCGAGCGCTATGAGCACCACCACCAGCGCGATAAGCGCTATGTGGAGATAGTCAAGTCCGCCCCACCTGGTCGCAGGCTTGACGAGGAAGACCGGCTCCTTAGCCTTGCTCTTTTTCTCTGCCATTTTATTACCTAAAGTTCGGGCTCGGCGGGATTTTCATATATAATATAATTTGAACCCGCGGCCTATGTCTTAGGAGGACATCGCTCTATCCAAGCTGAGCTACGAGCCCCTTACAGAATTGCAACAGATAACTATTAATTAGTGATGGAGGGGTGTTTCCGTTATGGAGCAATTGGTTGCCGTAGTGGATGAAAGATTTAAATTGCTTGAGGCAGTGATGCTTTGGGGATAGAATGGCGGACAGGAAAGCCTTGATAATAATAGCGGTACTGGTAGTCATAATTGCGGTTATCGCCGTATTGGCTCTTAGTCTATATATTCCTACCGCGTCCAAAGTTACTTCACCAATATGCGTAGCGACAGTAGGATACACTTGCAGCTCTCCGGTGCTGTATAACGGCACCCTTACTGCATTGATTGGTCAGTCGACCGGCACGCAGTGGGTTCAGGCAAACATATTCTTCGTAATAGCTGGAAGCCCAACTCCGACAGCTGTGCCTCCATTGCCTTGCGAGCAGGGAGTTTCAACAAGCTGGCCGTCAGGGGGAACGGTAAACGTAACGCTCAACGACTACAGCAACTCCAACACGTGCGCAGGATTCCCGAAGACGGCAGGCCAGTCCTTCACCGGAACAGTGTGGGTGGGTTACAGGACCTCTTTGAACGGCGAGGAGCAGATAGTGCAGATTGGCACGATAAGCGTGGCATCAAGCTGATTGCATGGGGACGAACTGGGAGAATAACTTTAAGGAGCGCCTCTACAAAGGCCTTGACTCTGCCAATGTCAAGCCCGCGCAGATACCGTCATGCATAGCCAGGATGGACGCAGCCTTGAGCAGCACCTACTCCAAGACGACGACAGGACTCGAGCTCAATCTTAAGGAGTGCGAGAGGTCCTTTAACCTCATAAGGAACATCTCAATATCGGTAATGAGGTTGGGAGGGCTAACCGAGTCCGAGGTGCTGGACATCTGTTATAGAATGGGAGTCAAAAAGAACAGGGAGTACGGCGACCAGAACATACTGAAGTTCGGCATAGTGGGGATAGTGGTCAGGCTTGCTGACAAGATCGGGCGGCTGAAGACCTTGGTCGGGAAGGACTCCTCGCTGAAGGCAGAAGCCGCAGCTGATGCTCTGCTGGACATAATAAACTATACAGCATACGGCGAGATGCTCTGCAACTCCATCTGGGAGTGACTACATCCTCTTAAGCGTCGGTATTCCCAGAAGCGAGAGCGAATATGCTATAGTGTTGGCGAACGCCTTAACGAGGACGAGCCTCGTTTCCTTCTCCTTCTGACTCTTTGCCTTCAGTATCGGCACCTGGTCGTAGAACTTGCTGAAGCAGGATGAGAGCTCATCACAATAGTCGGTAATTACGTTGGGACGCAGCTCTGCGCGAGCCTTCTCCGCGATCCACTGCGCCATCGATATCGCCTTTATGAGCGCGAACTCTGCGTCGCCTACCAGCATTGAGCTGTCGAAATCTGTGCCCACTTTGGTGCCAGAGTCCTCAAGCAACCTGTTCGCCCTTGCGAACATGTACTGCGAGTACGGGCCCGAGTTGCCCTCGAAGTTTAGCGCCCTTTCCCACGAGAATACGATCTTCTTCTCTGGGGATATCTTCAGGAACTCGAACTTTATCGCGCCGAGGGCGACCTTCGTCGCTATATCTTCGCGCTCGTCATTTGGAATCTTCGAACTCTCCTTTATCAGCGTGGCCGCGCGCTCCTTCGCCTCCCTGAGAAGGTCGTCGGCGGTGTAGCCGAGCCACGTCCCCTTCCTTCCGGAGATGGAGCCGCTCTCTAGCTCTACTACTCCATATGCGAGGTGCTTCAGCATCCTGCTGCGCGCTGCTTCAGATATGCAGTCTATAATTACGCGGACTAAAGCCTGCTCGAAGCTCTGCTTCGTGTCTATCGGGTTTATCACCGTGCTTGCGCCACCGAACTCCATCTGCCTGCCATCCTCCCCGGTGGAATACAGTGGCCTGCCGTCTGGCTGCGCCTCCATGAATTTCCTGAACCTGAAGTCGTTTTCTATCAAGCCGAGCTTCCACATATGGAATGCTATGTCCTTAGCTATGTAGTTTGGAGTCCCGTTGCTCCTTACCAGCACCTTCGCCTCCTCCCTCAGCCCCTGCAGCTCCTTCGGCAGGTTCTTCAGGTCTGCCAGCTCTATCACTGCACAGCCCTTGTACTTTCCAGAGTCGGGCCTCTTTATCAGCTTCTTCTGGTCGAGTATGTGCAGCGCCTTATCTAGTAACTTTCCACGGACTATGTCGCTCTCCCATATCATAACGTCGTGGTAGATGCCAAACGCGAACGCGGTCTCATACTGCGCGTTGACGCAAGATTCGGCCAGCTCTCTCGCCACCTTTGATTCGTAGGTATCGCCCTGGTCCATCAGATGCAAGACCTTATTCACCTGCTCCATAGTATCGGGCTTCTGGTCTATGAGCCTGTTCACCGCAACGTAGACCTCGCCTATTGCGTGGTCCCCCTTCCTCTGCTTGCCCTGCTCTACGCTTATCCTGTCGATGTTTATCGTACCCCAGACGGCCTCTGCGCATTGCAGTCCGAGATCGTCTATGTAGTCTTCGCGCTCCACAGGATAGCCACATGCGCTGTACAGCTTTGCGACAGAGTCGCCGAGAAGCGCGTTTCTGAGGTGGCCGATGTGCCAGGGGTGGGCAGGATTAACGCTCGGAAATTCGACGATTACCTTGCTGCTGCCCGGTTTTTTTGACGGTGCGTAATCTCCTGCGAGCGCGTACCGGAGCGTCTCGGATGAAAATGCCTTGCGGTCTATCTGGAAGTTTATGAAGCCGTTGTCTGCGGTCATATTGCCGACCATCTCGGGCTTGGAGATCTTAGAGAGTATCGACGTGGCGACCTCCTGGGGCGGCTTCTTCGCGGTGCCGGATATCCTGAACGCTATAGAGCACGAGATGTCTCCCTGCCCTTTTGATGGGGTTATCGAGTTCGCAAGGCCTTCGCGGTCGTACCTCAGGGATGAGAGGGCGCTGCCGAGTGCCGCCTCTATCGACGAAATGAGCCTCGAATACGGTGAATCTGCCATTGCCTTGCCTCGCATTACAAATCCTTTTAAGCTTTCCATGGCCTAATATACCTGTAAACTATAAATTCTTATCTTCTGGGGGTAAAGTGGCTAAGATCTACAAAGCGAACAACAAGCTGGTCATCAACCTGCCATTCGACATGGTGATGCAGCTCGGGCTGAAGGAGGGCGACGAGCTGGACTTCTTCAAACACGACGACTACTTTATAGTTGCTAAGAAGAGCGATATAGCCAACATGCTTACCATGAAGCAGCCTCCAGAGGCGCAGAGGACGGGTTCGCCGAGTGGTGCATCTGCCCCAAACGAGAGGGAAATCACGCTGCTGAAGAAGATGGACACGGTAAGGTACAACGAGAGGACAAAGGCAAGGATCGCGTCCATGCTGACGGCCGAGGAGAGGAAGATTGTGGCCGGGATGATAAAGAAGAAATTCGTGGAGCTCTTCAAGAAAAGCGGCGAGACAGAATACAAGTTCAGCATACCCAGGGGGATATACCAGAATTACCTGATGAGAAAAGGAGTGCGCCCTGTGAGCGCACCGGTCGTGCAGGCACCTGTCGTGCAGCAGAAGCAGAGGGAGGCGCCGCAGCCTCAGCAGAAGAGATGGGAGCAGACGATAGACTCGGGCAGCGGATACCTGAAGCTCCTCGAGACGCAGGGATATCTTGTGATACCGACAGAGGCGGAGGCGGCTGCGGCATCGCTAGCGCTGGAAGAGAGCATAAGGCACGGCATGGTTATCGGCACCAGGGCATTCAACAAGAAGTTCTATATTGCAATGAAGAACTTCGTGGCAAAGTCGTTCCCGAAGATAGGTAAGCTCATAGGCCTCAAGGGGGTATCGGTATCTGAGATATCGAAGGAAACCGGGATAGACGAGGATGGAGTAAGGTCGGTCCTCTATATAATGGCTGAGAGCGGGGACGTGACAGAGGTAAGGAGGGACGTCTTCAAGGCGACCTGATCGATTAGTAGTAGATGAAGTGGTTAAGGAGCAGTATTATTATAGCGAACACAGCTACCGCTATTATTATTATCTTTGGATTTATCTTCGGCCCTTTGGTCGGGGCGTCGTAAAAGCTCATGACTCCGGCCTGGGACTGCGGGGTCTGCAATAGCGCCATTTGATTACCAAGCATAATACGCGGGGAATATTTAAAACGCTATGTGTTCGGCACGCTGTCTTTTTATTCTTTAGTTACGTACTCTAATCTACTGTGTTCCGATGGAGCCAAAGACAGCACAAAGCGAGCCTGGCAAGGAGCTGGTAGATACAGTTGCAAAGCCGGGTTTCCTTGGCCTCGGCGAGAAGGAGTCCGTAAGCATAGTCAGGCCGATGACGTTCTGGATAGGCGTGCTGCTGCTGGGGCTCATTTTTACCTTCGTGCTTGCACCGATAACGAAGGCCTACACGCCTAACTACTTCGCTTCTATAGGAAGGTTCATACTTTATCAGCCAGGGGCGATAATACTGCCGCTTATAGTGGCGGTGTGGATGAGCGAGAAGATCGGCATATTCAAGACCGGCCCGCACGTTGCAGTCAAGACCGCCTTGCTCAACGCGGTCTACATAGCAGCAATCTATGTGATAGCGATATTCATAATTTACCTGATAGGCAATTACTTCGGGCCCGGCGTGCTGCCGACCGCTTTCACGCTCAACGGCTTCGTGATAAACCTGGTAGTGGTGCCTGCGGCAATAGTAATTGCGCTGATACCCTTCCTTTCAATGCTATCGGCAGCGAGGCACTCGGCCGCATAAGCTCACTTCTGCTTAGCCGAACTGACTACCTTTATCACGTCGTTGTCCTTGAGCACGTACTCCTTCGATAGCCGCATCTTCGTCCTCGCGTCTATCGCATAGAGCATACCCTTCGCTATGTCGGTGTGTATCGCGTGGGCGAGGTCGAGCGTGGTGGATCCCTTCCTTATCAGTATTGCGTCAGGCAAGACATTACCGGAGTGGTCTGTGTAGTTGCCTTCGTCCTCTACTGGATATACTATTATGTTGTCCAGGATCTCAAGGTATATCCTGTCTATTATCTGCTGGACGCCGGTGCCCCTTTCCTTCACGAACTTCGCCATGTATTCGAGCGCGGAGGACTGCTCCTTTAGGATTCCCTCCTTGAGCAGCTTCACGGAATTCTCGTCGGGATTGTAGCTTATCAATCCCCGCTTTGCGGCTTTCCTCAGCGCGAGCTCAATCGCTGCGGAGCAGGCGACCACCTGCCTATCGCCAAACTCCTTTTTGAGGGCGCCTGTTTTTGCCCCCGATTCCGGAAGATCTGACTTGTTCGCGGCTATTAGGAACGGCTTTGCCCCGGACATGAGCACCGCGGAGAATTTATATATATCCTCGTTTGACCAAGAGAGCTTCGCTGCAGAGAGGCCACACTTTAGGAGAGCGTTCTCTATCTGCACTCTATTTATCTTCAGACCTGCGAGCACCTCCTCAAGAGACTGGATGCCGCCCTTAGATTTTGAGAGGGAGGGCATGTGCCTGCCGATTATCCCGGCTAGCCATGCGACCATCTCGTCTGTTACCATCTTGACATCGTCAGCGGGGTCGCATCCGATGCATGGACTGCCGCCCGTGTCGGTCCTGCCGCTTGCGTCGACAACGATGATCAGCGCGTCGGCTGCGGATAGGTCGTTGAGGAATTGATTTCCCATTCCCTTGCCCTGGTGCGCGCCCTCCACAAGGCCTGCCACGTCTATCAGCCTGACAGGTATCATCCTCGTCCCGTCAACGCAGCTTGAGTTCTGCGGGTTGCATTTTACTCCCAGCTCACTGTCAACGCAGCGCTTGGTTATGTAGGCGGTGCCCATGTTCGGCTTTATCGTGGTGAACGGATAATCGGCTATCTGGACGTCGATCATGGTGAGCGCGGAGAAGAGTGTGCTCTTGCCCTTGTTCGGCGCACCTATTATCCCTGCAAGCATCAAATCACCTGAATAGCCTTATCCTTACTATCCTCTTGGACTCTATCTCCCTAAGAGCATAGTAGATTATTATCAGCGATATTATCAATATGATGCCGATTACAAGGGCGATGTGAGGCATGCCGAACATGAAGAGGAGTATGGCGACTATGCCTATTGTGGTCAGGTATGGGTAGAGTGGGATCTTGAACCCGGCGTTAGCCTTGCTCTTCCTGAAGTGTATTATGGCAAGGCTCGCCATCAGGTAAGAGAAGAGAAAGCCGAAGTTGCTTATCGCCGCAATCGTGTAGATGTTGCCCGAGAAGAGCATTACTACGCCTATGACCGCGGAGAAGAGCGTGGCTGTGGTGGCAACATCCCTCTTTGGGTTGAATCCCCTGAAGAGCTTCGGAAGAAGGCCGTCCTCGGATATCTGGTAGAGCATCCTGGACGACCCTATCAGCATTGCAAGCGCTGCCGAGGTAGTTGCTATCAGTGCGCCGATACCTACGATGATTATGAGCCAGTATGGCGCGTGGACCGCGGTGAGCGCGGCTGAGAGTGGGTCTCCATTTATTCCGTAAGAGGAGCTTGGGAGCAGGAGAAGCAGCCCGATGATTACAAGAAGGTATATTACCATGCTTATACCCACAGAATACAGTAGAGACCTGGCTGCCATTTTAGCGCCGCCCTTGATCCTCGATGCGAAAGTGGATATCACCTGAAATCCAGAATATGCAAAGAATATCGCAATGCTTGCCGCGAAGAGGGCCGCCAATCCACTTTGAGAAGGCAGCATGGTGAAGTTCTGTGAATTGAGGTGCCCTCCGAATACCGTTACAAGGAAGGCGAAGCCTATGAAGAGCGCGAGGACGCCGATCTTTATCACGACGAGGTAGCTGTCGGCCCTTGTTGCACCTCTGATTCCGGAGAGGTTGACGACCGAGAGCACGCCTATTAGTGCGATTGCGAAGCCGATAGCGTATGCGCCGTTAAAACCAAGAAGGGATGAGAGGTACGACCCGAATCCGAGCGCTATCACAGATATTGCGGTGGCGTAGGCGAAGTACTGTAATATGCCTGTTATAAAGGCGAGTTCGCTCCCGAAGGCCTCCCTGACGTACGAATACGCCGCACCCTTTGCGGATGGCATGATTGAGGCAAGCTCGCCGATCTCCGCAGCTATTATTATTGCAACTATGCCCACAATTATGAACGCGGGTATCGCATCCGAACCTGCTATTGCTATCGCGGTGCCGCTAAGAACGAAGATACCCGAGCCTATTATCGCGCCTAGCCCTACCGCTACCGCGATGAACATGCTTATTTTCTTGCTATCGACCATTGCACACCCTTTTAGCATTCTTATCACAAGCTTAAAAATAATTACTTCTAATCAATATGTAGTGCAGGGGTCGCGGAGCCTGGTCAAACGCGCGAGGTTCAGGGCCTCGTCCCTTAGGGGTTCGTGAGTTCAAATCTCACCCCCTGCATTTCCATAATCTTGCAGCTAGGCGCTCTTCGGCTCGACCCTGAAGGTGCCGGCAGGGAGCTGCTGCATTATTGTGTCTATCTCATGCACGCCTAGAGAGGCTGCTATCTTTTTCGCCGCGTCGGACTTTTGGATCTTACCCTGCCTCACAAGCACACGGCTTGAAGGCGCCTCGCGCTTTGACCTGTAAAACGCTGCTTCCGGAGCAACATTTGGGCGCCCATCCTTTGCAAAGAATACAAGGGATAGCGCAACATTCCTGTACCATTCCCGCTCGCCGCTCAGCAGGAAGCTGCCAAAGCCTATCGATCCCTTGCTTGTCGACTTGGTTACCTGGCTCCTGCGCATGGCATAGACGTCAACTGCGTGCAGCATCTCCTTCCACGCACTGGAATAGCAGGCGGCGAACTGCGCCGCCTCCTCCTTCGCCTCATTGCTCGCCTTGACGCCATCCTTCAATATAGTTACAGAGGCGCCAAAGATGTTGGCGTGGAAGAAGAGGTCACTGTCATCAAAGTGCTTTGAGTTGAGCAGCTCGTTCTGGTGTGCGTCCCTGCCGCCTATCACAAGCAGGTTGTCGCTCGTGAAGAACCAGTGGAACTTCTCGTACCACTCCTTCTGGATGCTCACCACCTTGGGCTTTGCCTTCTGCACGGATTGCTTCCTTGCGCCCTCGAGGCGCTTCTCAAGCCTCTTTATGGCAGACTCGGCGCCCGCCCTCTTCTGAGCAAGCCTCTTTGCCCTGTTGTAGAACGAGTCCGCATTCTCTTGCGCGGATTTTGTGAAGTCGATTGTTATCTTCATGGTTACACAAGCGCGAAGTTGCCTGCGACTAGGAGCGATATTATTATGGCGATGATGAAGCCTACGAGCCCAATTGTCACTACGCCTATCAGTATCACCTTCGCGGTCTTCTTGTAGCGGTCCTCGCTGGGCTTGTAGCTGACGTAGAGTATGTGCCTTGCGTTGGTGATGAAGTTCGTGAAATTCGTGATTATGCTCATGCAACCATTATTTAATCCTTTGATGATATAATGAGTTGCGGATATTTTTATAGCTTTCTTTTCGTGGTTGGATGCCAGATTATGACGCAGTTGTTGTTCATTATGGGGAGCTCTGGCTTAAGGGGAGGAACCGCGGCGGCTTCATAGGAAGGCTGAAATCGAACGTGGGGGAGGCGCTTGCGGGATTGGACGCTAAGATAGTGGACAACAGGGACAGGTTGCTTATCTACTTCAAGAGCCAGAAGAATCTCAGCGAATCGCTAGATAGGTTAGGCTATGTATTTGGAATCTCCTGGTTCGGCCCCGTCATGGTCTCGAAGAACACTATCCAATCGATAATAAAGGCGTCAAACAGGATTCTCACCAAGAGCGACACGGTGAAAATAGTCGCAAGCAGGTCATACAAGAAGGTCCCTTTCGATTCGTACGAGATTGTAAGCCGGTTCATAAAGGGATCGGGAAAGCTAAAATTCAAAATAGACCGCGATGCGAAGAGAGAGTTGTTTATAAACGTAACGTCGAAGGGCACCATACTCTCGTCCAAGAAGATAGGGGGGCTCGGGGGACTGCCTGTCGGATCTTCCGGCAAGGGCGTCCTGCTGCTTTCGGGCGGGATAGACTCGCCGGTCGCGGCATTCTACGCGATGAAGAGAGGGCTTGCGCTCTCCTACCTGCACATGCATGCGTTCCGCAAGAACGAAGAGGCCGCAGGATCGAAGATACGGGAACTTCTCTCCGTCCTTTCGAGGTACGGAGCAGGATCAAGGGTATACTACGCGCCCGCTTATATCTTCCAGTCTGCCACTGTAAGGATACCGCAGAAGTACGAGCTCGTTGTATTCAGGCGGTTCCTCTACAAGCTTGCGGAGGAGGTCGCAGCCATGGAGGGTGCGGGCGCGATCGCCACTGGTGAGAGCCTGGGGCAGGTCGCATCGCAGACGCTAGCCAACATGGAAGCGTCGCAGCAGAGTATAGATAAGATAATAATAAGGCCGCTGATTGGATTCGACAAGCTTGAGATCATAGAGAAGGCGAGGATGCTAGGCACATACGACATATCGATAAGGCAGTACAAGGATGTCTGCTCGATCGGGATAAGGAATCCATCGACAAAGATGAGCGGGGGGCTTGTTTCTTCTCTCTACAAAAGCTGCGAGCTCGACAAGGCGCTCGAGCGCACCCTGAAGCTCATGGGAAAAACGCAACTCAAGCGGTGATGTAGGAGAACGTCTTCACGGCGTCCCTCTTTATCTGGTACTTCTTGCTGAAGTGCTTGAGCAGGTTATGCACGTCCCTGACCAGGAACTCCCGTGCGTTGGGATGCTTTATCGAGACCGCCTGGCCGAAGTCTATCACATATGGCAGCCCGTGCCAGACCAGTATGTTGTACTCGCTTATGTCGGCGTGGACCAGCCTGCTCCTGTAGAGCTTTCTCATGTCGTCCACTATCATATCGAGCATCTTTTCGGGGTCATCCAGCACGGTATCGTTCAGGGTCGGCGCTATCAGGCCCTCCGAGCCTATGAACTGCATCGCGATTATGGTGCCGTTGAACATGTATGGGGCGGGCGCGTACACGTCAGCCCGTATCGCTATGCCGAGGTTGCCAAACTCCTTCTTGCACCATGTCCTGATTATGCTCTCCCTGCTCCTGCCGACCTGCCTCTCGAACCTTCGGATCACCCTTTATGTAGCTGAGCATGTTGTGGAAAGAGGACGCCTCGACCCTGAAGAACTTGAGCAGCACGTACCTCTGCCCGCTGACCATATCGGCGCTGCCAGGCTCGGCTAGGTATATGTCGGCCTCCTTGCCCCTTGCTATCGGGCTCTTGAGCGCGCTTATTATCCCCTTGTTGAAGAACTTGCTGAGGCAGATCATCGTCTTCTCGTCGAATATCCCCTGGTCTACCTTCCTCTGTTCCTTGAGCATGAAGCGCTCCCTCGGATGGGCGTGCCTCTTCGACCTGCTTCTTGCCATGCTTCGTTTTCGGATTTCATCCTTAAATACGCTCTGCTGAGAGAGCACGCAGTCATCCTTTTATTGTTTTGGGTGCAATAATAGTTAGGTGCGCAAATGGCAGCAAAGAGGAATATGCTAGTGCTAGATCCTGAACAATCGTACAAGAGGCATCTCCACTACCTGGAGAAGCATTCCGGTTGGCACATATTCAGGGCGATATACGTAGGCATCTACCTGTTCATAATGGGGATACTCCTGGCTACTCTTGTGCCGAATACATTGAGCTACCACCTCTACATCGGCTGGGGCCTGATGCTGTTGGCGCTCTTCGTGATAATCTACGGTTTCACCACCGCACTGCACCTCAGGTTGATGAAGAGATATGCCTGATCTCCGGTGAAATGCCCTGGTTAACGGTTTTATAGTCGACTGACCTCTGCTGGTTTTGGCTTTGCACAATATATACGAGACAAAGAACTACAAGCTGCTTATCGTAATACCGATAGTGCTGCTTATAGTCAGCCTTTTCTTCATACCTAGGATACAGCTCGACCAATCGCTGCGCGGCGGAGTGAACATACAGCTCCAGACCAACTCAACAGTAGACGTAAGGGCGCTCACTACCGCTATAGACGCTGCGATACTGGGGGCGCAGTCTAGCGTATCGCTTTCGCCGGGAGGTGTCTCCATAACTATCGCGTCCAATTCGAGCCTGTCGGCCGCATCGCAGCAGACCCTCTCTGTCTATGGGGGATACAGCAACTATAACAATGCTGCGGTGCTGCTGGCAGCATACAGGACGCAATTGCAACAGCAGCCAAGCAATCAGACGCTTATCGCTATGATAAATGCGGTGCAGACGAACCAGACAAAAGACCTAGCTCAGCTGAACAGCAGCCTGTCTGGGGAGCTCGCCCTTCTTGTTCCGTTCATAGGAGGACCGGCTGCCTTCAATTCAACCAATCCGTCGCAGATGGTGAGCCTGGCGCAGAGCTCTTACTCGAGCGCGGCCTCAGTGTACCAATCCAAGGTGGTAGCAACGCTGCATGGGTTGATAAGCTTCAGCTCCTACTCCTACAACGCCGTAACTGCCACGCTCGGCTCGTTCTTCCTGTCGCAGATGCAGACGATAATAATAGCAGCATTCATCATAGTCGCCATTGCGGTACTCATAATATTCAGGAGCCCGATTCCGGCGCTCGCTGTGGTGTTCAGCTCCGGCAACGACATACTTGTGGCGCTGGGGGTGATGGGGATATCGGGCATACCGCTGGGGGTTGCATCCATAGGAGGAATACTTATGCTGATAGGATACTCCATTGACACGTCGTTGCTCTCTTCCATAAGGATATTGAAGAGGAGCGAGGGAACCACAACCGAAAGGGCCTTCAGCACAATGAAGACGGGAATAACGATGACTTCGGCAGCGATAATAACATTCGCCACGCTGCTCGTGGTGTCGTACATCGCATTCATACCTACGTACTTTGAGATATCCGGAGTTGTTCTTGCAGGACTTGTAGCTGACATATTCACAACGTGGTTCGGCAACACACCGATGGTGCTTGGTACAAGAAGAGGAAGGAGGTGAGGGGAGCGAGATGATGCTGACACAGCTATCTGAAGGATAGGAGGATAATCATCCTCATAGTCATAGCTGTGGTGCTCGCCATATGCGACGTCCATTTCGGCCTCCATCTGGGGATAGAGTTCGCGGGTGGAACGCAGATACCCGTTACGCTCGAGCAGTCGGTCAATGCGAGCGCGATGGCAAGCCTGATATCTCGCTCCAGCAGAGGGTATCCACATTCGGCCTCAAGCAGGTAACCGTCGAGGGGATAGGCAACAGCGAGGTTTATGTGATAATACCATCGGTGTCACCAGCAGAGATAAACCAGACGATAAACATAATACAGAGCCAGGGAAGGTTCGATGGCGTAGTGAATGGACAGGAGGCGGTCAACGGCAGCGACATACTCAAGGGAAGCATAGGGCAGCCTACGCCCGAGGTGCTCGAACAACACGGCTGAATGGCAGGTCACCTTCTACATAACCACGACGCGGCTGCAAGCAGTTCGCGAAGGCGGTCTTCGGCCAGGGCAACAAGCCCCTCTACATGTTCCTTGACAGGCCTACGGCTACCGCCATATTCTTCAACCAGTCGATACCAACGAATGTGTCGTCGCTGACATCGCAGAGCACGGCGCTCTCTGCAATCGAGCAGGCGCTCGCGTTCGGCAACCAGACGATACCGGTATTCATGGTGTACAACTCAAACGCCAGCGTCCAGAACGCGGAGAACCTCCTGCAGAACAACAAAGGGAAGTACAAGACCGTAATAGCGAGCAGGGGGATAAACGCTACGCTGCTGGCGTACCTGCGCGCCAACAATTACACGGTAAGCCTGCAGAACAGGGCGAACATGACGCCCACATTCACAACCCTAGCGCTTAACCAGACAGTAGTCGAGAGCTGGCCGCTCGTCGGACTTCTCTCCTCGCCTGTGCTCAATCCATCGATAACTAACGGCAACGTGAGCGAGAGCTACGAGATATCCGGAGTCTCGCCCAGCGGGCTTACAAGGGCGCAGGCGACCCAGTACGCCCAGGAGCAGACAAAGCAGATAGCGAGCATACTGAGCGGTGGTGCACTGCCTGTCGCGGTCTACGCGGGGACGCCTTCGACGACGCCGCCGACCCTGGGGGCGCACTTCCTCTACATCAGCATGCTAGCCGGTGGGGTAGCGGTGATACTAGTCTCTGCATTAATAGTTGTAAGGTACAGGAAGCTCTTCCTTATCGCTCCGATACTCCTCACAACTGCGATGGAGCTCTTCATAATAGTGTCGATAATAGGGCTCGTAGGCACGATCGACCTTGCGGCCGTAGCAGGAATGATAGCGGTCGTCGGAACCGGCGTCGACGCACAGATAATAATAACTGATGAGGTGCTCTCCCACGGCGGCGCCCAAGTATCTGCGAAGGTGCTCCTCGGGAACGCTTTCTACATAGTCTGGGCTGACGCCGCGCTCCTGGTACTCGCGATGCTGCCGCTCTTCTTTTCAACTTCACTTGTTACGGTAATAGGATTCTCCGAATCGACCATAATCGGCGCGCTCCTTGGAGTGCTGATAACAAGGCCCGCATATGGTGCGATAATAGAGAAGCACTATTCCTGAGCTGATCTCATGCTTAAGTACTGCCCAACGTGCAACAGGTCGAGCGATGAAGTAAGGTTCATCGGCGAGTTCTGTGAGGTCTGTGTTGCGGACAGGCTGAAGGAAAAGATAGCGGACTCGGCGGGCGTGGAGAGGTGCAAGTCCTGCGAGAGGATAAGGACTAGAGAGGGATACGCCGTGCCGGACAAAAACACCGTAAAGGATGCGATATCGTTCTCGATGAAGCCGAAGTGCGACATATTCATAGACAGCTTCGACTGGAAGGCAGCCGAGGTGAGGTTCAGATGCGAAGTCGACGGGGAGAAGGTCGCGTTCGCCAAGAAGATCAACATCAGGGTAACCAAGACGATGTGCATAGACTGCTACAGGAAGACCTCCGGGTACTATGAAGCGATAGTACAGCTCCGCGGGGACGCGGAAAGGTGCGAGAGGGTGATGAAGAGGCTGCTCACCTTCATAGACAGGCGCGACACGTTCGCATCAAGGATAGACGAGCTGTCGAATGGCTACGACCTCTACCTGAGCAACAAGAAGACAGCGAGCGCCTTCTTCGAGTACTACGACCTGAAGCCGAAGAGGTCTTACTCATTATACGGGTTGAAGGGCGGCAAGAAGATCTATAGGAACATCTACCTGCTCAGGTTCGAAGAGAAGAAGGACTCATGACTGCTGTTGTATGTAGACGCATGGCACTGCGTTGTTCGATGGGCAGACATTCTGCGCGCTGACATTTATCAGATAGCTTCCCTGTGCGGCTATCCCGCCAAGGTTTCCGCTGACGTTTACCGGGGTATATGAGGTGACGTAGCTGCTGCCGCCGCTGGTGTAGATGACGAAGACTATCTCGTGACCCACGCCGTTCTGCTGAGTGCCCACATATACGCTTTGGACGCTCGGTGGCACCTGTATCAGCACAAGCTGCCTTGCAGGATATCCCTGCGCTCCGACCGAGATAGCGATGTTGGCAAGCTTGCTTGCGGCCGCCTGCGCCTCAGTAGAAGCGAGCGATGAATTAGATACGGATATCTGGAGGAATGCAAGCACAACTATGGGAAGTAATATTATGAGACCGAACGATACTGTTATAAGCAGCTCGAAGCTAGACTGCCCCTTCCTGCTCTTCGAGAGTTGTCTAATCCACATAGGTAGCATCCTCGTCCATTCCCTTCTTGAATATATTGACCTTCCTTACCGACAAATATTTTTCCTTATTGCCCCTGACCTCTTTCTCAAGGTTGCGCAGCAGCTGGACGAGCGTCCTCTCGATGCTGTAGCCTGTAGCGTGCACGAAGATTGATCCCTTGTTCTGCATGGTGAGGCGCGCATGTAGCTCATACATCCGGGTTCCAACCCTCTTGATATTTAGGGTGATGTAAAGAGTGCCGACGCCGTGGAGCTTCGCGGTCTTCTTCATGAATCCCTTCAGCTCCTCACGTATATCGTTTTCGTAATCCTTGCTCGATTCGTCGAGACCCGAGATGAAGATCTTCTGCTCTTCTATCCTTCTCCTTGATATTACGTCGCCGAATATATCGAAGAGCGTCAGGATCCCCACAGGCTTGCCACCCCTAAGGATTATAACCGAGGAGACGTTGTTTTCTATCATGGACCTTGCAGCATCGGCAAGGCTCTTCCTGTAATCGAGCACCACAAGGTTGCGGCTCGATACGCTGCCGAGGGCCGCGTCCGCAAAATTGGACGGCTCACTTTTCTTCTCGGGGAGGCGTTCTTCGCTCTTTGAGCGGCTGTAAGCTATGTCATGGTTTGTTATTATGCCATAGAGGCTGTCGTTCTGCAGGACTATTATCCTGCTTATCTTTCTGTCGCGCATTACAGCCCTCGCCTGTGATATGGAGGAACGCGCATCGATCGCAATGACCGGGAACGTCATTGCCTCATTTACGGGCGTGTCCTGCAGCATCTTGAGGGATAGGAGGATTTTCAGCATGGTGAAACGCTTTATCACTCCTGTTATCCTGCGGCCTGACACATATGGCAGCGCCTTTGCCCTGCTCTTGTAGAATCCGAGGAGCGCATCGTCTATGCTCGTGCTGTCGCTTATGGAGGGAACTCGCGCTGCATATTTGCCTGCGCTCTCTTTGCCGCTCGTATTCGCAGTTATTCCGAAGCGGTAGAGCGACCTGTCATCTATCAACCCGTAATACTCGCCGTTCTTGTTGACCACTACCGCCCCATACTTAGATATCGAGGATATGGCCTTCGATATGTGCGTAGCGGCGTCGAAGAACTCGGTCTTCGATATTAGCGCGCTTGGGATGTTGAGATTGGATGCGTCCATGTAAACCCTCACGGCAATCTAATATCAATAACAAAATATAAATAGTCGGTAATAAAATTCTATATGTGCCAGGATGGCAGATCGGCTATGCAGTCGCCTGCAGAGCGGCGTAGGGGGGTTCGACTCCCTCTCCTGGCTTTATTCCTAAGGGATATAAAGCTCTGGCTCCAGAAGGAATGGTTAAGAATTTTGATATCCTTTTATTTTAAGGATGGTATTATGGCAACAGCCAATTTAGCCAAGGAGGCGGGGGGCGCAAAAACATACAAAATGGAGCATGTTTCCGAACTTACCCTGACCGATCTGATCAAACATATATCAGCGGTGGTCGCCAACGGCGAGTTTGCGCTCCCGGCGAACCATGATTCGTGGGAGCAGATTATCCGTAATATTTCGGGATACCCGGAAGCTCCCAAGTTCATTAGAGGTATAAAGAGCCGGGAAGAGATATCGGAAGTGCTGACCAACCTTAGAATAAATCAGTATTTTGAAAGCTTACCGCCGTCGTTCAGCTTTTATTCCGTTAGCAAGGGGATGGCCGACCACCAAATACGCAGCCTGGAGCAGTATTCGGACGATTACCGCGCTTTTGTGCTAAGATCTGCAAGGATGATTGAGGTAAAGTTCGCGCTTCGGAGGAGATGACTTTAAAAGGCTTTACCCCTAAACATCGAGCACGGCCCTTGCCCTGTATTCCTTGCCCTTTTTCTCGACCTTGAGGTCGAATCTCGAGACCCCTTTTACATATATTACAGAGTACTTTGGGTTCTCGTCCTTTGCAGACAGCTCCGCAGTAATTGCATAACTGCCTTCCGACTCGGTTATCTTGACTCTGTTTACTTTGTAGCAGTAGATCCCTTTGGCGTCTGCAAGTGAGAGTGCATCCTGGAGGGTCACCCAGAGAAGGTCCTCAAGGCTTGAGGCCTCGTCTTTTATCCTAAGGCGCTTTACTTTGCCCTTAAGCTTCGCCAGCGCACCTATGTTCGCGGATGTATCGAACATCGCTAGCAGCGCATTGGCAAATGCCTCTTCCGGGCTCTTTCCATGCGCAAGAAGCTCCACATCTGCAGTGTGGTTCATGAATTCGTATCCCTTCCTACTCATCATCTCGCTCTATTTTAAGCAATCTCTTATTAATATTGCTTCCAAATGCTCTATGTCCGATGAAGAAAAGAGTAACTGCTGAAAAATGATGAAGCCCATTTCGACCGAGGACAATCATGCTTACTGCGTGTTTTGATGCGCACAGACACTGGGAAGGTATTGGGGATTGGAGTCCTGTTCGTGGCAGTCCTCCTGTCAATGATAACGATCATATCCGTGACTAATTTCACGATACTTGACACGGATTCGACCACTTACGTGATAGTGGTAATGCTGATGCTGTTCGTTTTCCTGGTCTTCTCGCTGAAGGAGAGGCTGCAGCTGAACAGGGATGGTGCGCAGATCTTTTACGGGGCGCTAATATTCGCAGGGTACATATTCCTGCTTTCTTATCTCAGGGTCTCCCTCTCTTTCGTATACACGACATTCGGCATCGGGGCGCTGCTTATCCCGATGGCCATCCTCTCGTTCACGATAATGCTCTTCGGGTTTGACGGGGTGAGGAGGCTCTGGCCCGTAATAGTCTATGCGCTCTTCGCTTCTCCGCTGCTCCTCATGCCAGTACTTTGGCAGGGCGGCAGTTTCGCGACTGCAAACGCCTACGTTGTATACGGGGCGATGAAGCTCTTCGGCGTTCCGGTAACAATAAATGGGATAATGATAACATCGCAGGCGGGTGCGAGCATATCCATAGCGGCTACATGCGCACCAGTCGGGACCTTTATCGCGCTGGTGATGTTCCTGGTCCCGATAGCTTACCTCTTTGACGGGCCGAGGAAGCGGAAGGGGCTCTGGGTGCTATCCGGGTTTGCGCTGCTGCTGCTCCTCAACTTCGGAAGGATGTTCCTAATAGCGTATTCGTGGAGCCACTACGGGATAACGCAGGCGGTGGCTGTCTTCCACCTCTTTGCCGGACAGATACTCTTCTATGCTGCAATAATAGCGATGCTGCTCCTCGCTGGACGGTACGGTCTCAGGGTGCTGAAGTTGCGCAAGAACCAGTTGAGGCAGCTGGGGGCCGACGTGCGGGAGAGGGGCTGGGGATTCAACAGGTCCTGCGCGATTACCTTATCGTTGGGAGTAGTGGCACTTCTCTTCTCTCTACCATATCTGAATTCGATATACGCATCGCCGACCTTCTTCTATGGCAACATCAGCGCACCTGAGGCGCACACTCTCTACCAGATGGCTGGGCAGTCTATCGGGTATATATATCCAAATGCGCTCGCCGTAGGTGAGAACGGTACATCCTACGCGTTTGCGATAGAGAACTCGACGTCTGGAGCGACCTACGTGATTGCGTGGGCGGTTCCGGTGCCGTCGCAGGGGCCAATCGAGGTAGGGAATAGCCTGAGCGCCAACCAAGGCAGGTATATGCTGGAGAACGGCGTGAGCGTCGGGGCTGCGATTGCCAGTACTGAGAATTACACCTTCGAGCTGAACTACTTCGCCCTCCCATTCAATGTGAGTGGCTCCCACGTCTCTGTCAATTATGAGTTCCTCAGCCTGCTCAACTCCAGCATACCAACTTGCAGGGACATAGGCTACACGTCCATCGGGCTTTTCAACTACATAGAGTCATCGATTTACAATACCTTAAACGGGAACTTCAATTACGGCGCGAGTGGCTTCCTCTGCAGCGCCTACCTGACGGCGCAGTACGGGTGATCAATTGGAATTTGAATATTCGAGCGGGATTATTGTCTACTCTTACATAAAAGGAAGGAGGGCATTCCTGTTCCTCAAAAGAAGGGAGGGCTGGCTGGACATTCCCAAGGGGCATATAGAGAGGGGCGAGCGCGCTCGGGATGCTGCGATAAGGGAGACATTCGAGGAGGCAGGGCTTCGTGTTGAGCCAGATAGGTTCTTCAAGCGCAAGTCGACCTACTGGTTTAGGAGGGAGGGCAAGACCATAAAGAAGACATTGACGGTCTTACTCGCGAGGGCGGGTAGTGGGGCGAGGGTTCGGATATCTAGCGAGCATGTCGGGTATGTCTGGCTCGAGCTCGGGGAGGCGATGAGGAGGATTTCCTTTGAAGATTCGAAAGAAGCGGTAAGGGCAGCCAACGAATACATAGACAGGATGGAAAGGATGGATAGGCTGAACGCTGCATACAGGAAGCTGCCCTCCATGATAAAGGGATGGGCGCTGAGCAGGGGGCTCGTGCCGGGCGAGGGCCCGCTTGACGCTAAGGTCATGCTGGTAGGGCAGGCGCCGGGCAGACACGAGGACATGCAGGGAAGGCCTTTTGTCGGGTTAAGCGGAAGGCTCCTCGACAGGCTGATAAAGAGTGCGGGGCTGAAACGCGACAGGATATATATAACCAGTGTGGTGCAGTTCTTCCCCCCAAAGAACAGGGCGCCATCTTGGCAGGAGGTGGAAGCATGCAGGAAGTTCCTGAAAAGGCAGATCGAGATAATAGACCCGAAGATTGTAGTTCTTGCCGGCGCTGTTGCCGCAGGCGAACTCCTGGAGGATAAGAGAGTGATGAAATCGCATGGCAACCTGGTCGATAAGGAGAGATATTATTTTACCACCATACATCCTGCAGCCGCAGTAAGGCTGAAGAAGAACCTTCCTTTGATAGAATCTGACTTCGCGCGTCTTCGCGTGGAGCTCAAGAAGCTCGGCATCTGAGCCGCGCTGCAGCTATGGAGCCAAAATAGGGTAGGGAGTCCGCGTCGCTGCGGACTCCGCTTACTGTGGGGGTGAAACAATTAGTGTTTCGGTCGCCTTGCCAGCATCATATTTGTAATAGACCTTCCTGCCAAGCTGATGCCTGTCCAGAAGACCCATCTTGTAGAGCTTGTTGAGGTGCATAGAGGCTGCATTCCGGCCCTTATAGTTCATGGCTTTCTTTACGTCGTCGGCGCATGCTAGGTCGAGCACCTGCACAGTCTTGATTATCTGTGCGTCCAGGCTCGATATGGGTATCTCTCTTGCGCCCCTGGCCACTCCCTCATCCGTTACTGCAGCCTCCTCCTCGTAGTAGGTGTCGTGAAGGCCGTTCTCCAGCCTTGCCATACTTTCTGAAATGCCTTTCAGAAGCATTGTGGTTCTCTTGTTCTCATCTATCATATACTTTATGAGCGCAAAAAGGTTCGAGCTAGTCTCCTCGACCTTCTCATTCTTCACAAGGAGCTCCTTCTCCCCTGTGTTGCTCTGGTTGATGGTCTGCAGTTTCTTCTGTATCTCAACTAGGGCGGTTTCTATCTCCTTTTTTGATCGCATGATAAACCCATCCCAACTCTTTCATGACTTGGTGCTTGACCAATCATGACTAAGTCACGATTTTATTGTGAATGATTAAGTATTTAAATCTTTCCAGAGCTCCGAATAGGGGAACTTTTAACATTTTTGTTTGTTCCGCTATTATTTTGGGGTGTTTTGCTTCAATTTTGCCGTCATAATTTAAATACTATAATATGCAAGTTATCTATAAAGCAATGGTGACATGGAACAAATATATATACCAACAGAGCGGCTCGAACTGCTAAAGGAAGATAGGAAGATGCGCGCCCTTCTTGAGAAGATCTGCGACTGCAGCGTATCGGTGGGCAGCGATGAGTTCGTAGAGATACGCGGCACCCCCTACGCGGAGTTCGTCGCGAAAAACATCATTTTCGCATTCGGGCGCGGCTTCAACGTAGAGGTGGCGCGGCTCCTCCTCAATGAGGAGTACTACTTCTCGTCTATAGACCTCAAGGAGGTGCTTGGAGGGGAGAAGAAGGTGTCCCGCATAAAGGCCAGGATAATAGGGGAGGACGGCCGCGCAAAACGCTACATAGAGGGCGTCAGCGCAGTGAAGATGAGCGTATATGGGTATACTGTAAGCTTTATAGGCAATACCAATGAAATAAATGAGGCGGAGACCGCGGTAAACACGCTGATAGAAGGCGGAACCCATAAGCTCGCCTATCTCAGGATGGAGGCGGCGCACAGGAAGAACAAGAGCAATGCATCTAATCCCAAGTTTTGAATGATAAAAAAGTGACATATGGTGACGACCAGCGCGGAGCAGATATTCAAGGAGTTCCGGGAGCATTCGGCGGCCGAGTTCTTCAAGAAGAACAGGCAGATGCTCGGATACTCGGGAGCAGGTCGATCGCTCGTCACGATAGTGCATGAATATTGCACAAATTCTCTCGACGCCTCAGAAGAGGGAGGGATACTCCCTAACATAGAAGTCTCGATAAGCAAGGTGGATAATAATAGGTATACTATAAAGGTATCAGACAACGGACCGGGGATACCGAAGAACTTCGTCGGCAAGGCTCTCGCAACGATCTTCGCGGGCACTAAGTTTCACAGATACATGCAGCAGCGCGGACAGCAGGGCATCGGAGCGGCGGGCTGCCTCCTCTTCTCGCAGATAACAACAGGAAGGCCGATTTTTGTCAAGTCCTCGACCGGACAGGGCAAGGCGTACTCATGCCACATAGCGCTCAGCACGGCGAACAACAAGCCGATCATAACCGATATGGTAGATATAGACGACAAGTTCTCAGGCCTGTCGGTGGAGGGGGAGTTCGCTGACATACGGTACGAGGCTGGGGAGCACAGCGCCTATGAGTATATAAGGAGGACCGCGCTCTCCAACCCGCACGCGCAGATAAAGCTCTCAGATCCGAATGGGCAGGAGTTTCTTTTCGTGAGGTCGGTCAATGAGCTGCCGGCTCGGCCACCCCCAGCTAAGCCGCACCCCGCAGGGTTGAGCACGGGCGACCTCCTTGACTTCGCGCATGTCAGCCAGAGCAGGAAGATATCATCTTTCCTAGTCGACACATTTGCAAGGACGACATCGAATAAGATATCCGAGATAAAGGAGGTAGATCCATCTATCAACATGGACGAGGACCCGAAGCAGCTCACCTGGAATCAGGCTGAGAAGCTCGTCAACGCGTTCAAGAAGGTCAGGTGGGTAGCCCCCGACGCAAGTTATGTTGTGCCAATCGGAGAGGCGCAGATAAGGATCGCGGTGAAGAACATACTGAATCCAGAGCACATGTCCGTGATTGAGCGGAAGCCCCGCATCTTTAGGGGCGGAGTTCCCTTTGTGGTGGAGGCCGCTGTAGCATACGGAGGCGGCTCGGGCAAGAAGGAAGAGGAAGGCTACTCAGGCAACATACTCAGGTTTGCAAACAGGGTGCCGCTGCTCTTCGACAGTGGAAGCTGCGCGATAACAAAGGCTGCCAACGACGTAGAGTGGAAGAGATATGGAATAGATATGGAGATCCAGCCCATCAGCGTCTTTGTCAACGTCTCCTCTGTCTACCTGCCCTATTCGGGGGTTGGGAAGGAGGCGATCGCACAGGAAGACGAGATAATAGAGGAGATAAAGCTTGCAATCATGGAGGCTGCAAGGGGCGTGCAGCGCTATATGCGCGGCAAGCAGGTGGCTAGCTTCGATGCCGGAAGATACAAGACGATAGCAAGGTACGTGAAGCAGCTCTCAAAAGACATAGGCGACCTTACTGGCGCAGACAGCGGGAAGGTTGAGAAAAAACTCAATGATATCGTGAAGAGGCACTTTCCGAAGACGGAGCATGGAGAGGAGGGGGTGGAGGAGCCTGTGGGCGAGGGCGCGCCCAAAGCAGATGAGGAGGCTAGGTGAGCACCCCTTCCGGATTGTCTGAATCCATCAGACCTATGCTTCCAGAAGATATGTACATGCGCATCTCTTCTGCCTCTGTGCTGGTTGAGCTGTAGAGATATCTGTTGAACTCGTCCAGCGCGCCCGCGTTCAGGAATGCTATATAGGTCTTGGCGTTCCCGAATATCTGAACCTTCTGGAACTTGCTTGTCTTCGAGTAGATCACGATATAGACACGCTCGTTGTGCATCGAGGCGACCATGTCGGCTTTATCGCTCGAGTCTATGTCACCCGATTGGTATGCATGCGATACCATGTAGACCCTCAGCTTCTTGAACGTGGCGAGATACTCTATGTCATGCCCACTCTGAGCCACCCATGCCTTCGGCGCGTATAGGCCGTCTGCGCTGACAAGATAGCCTGGCGAGACCATCTGGTCCAGCATCATCTCCACGTTGCTGTGGGTAAGGCTCACCTGTATGTTGTTGTACCTGATGTTGCTGGCGACCGCGTGCCTGACCTCGTCGACCGATAGGGGCATGAACCTCCAGTGGTTGTAGATGTTGAGCTTGTCGAAGACGGAGACCAGCTCGGCCGCCTTTATCTTTATCGGGATCTTCTGCTGCTCGCGCATGGTTGGCACGTCGATGTAGAATTCGTCCCTGCTCGGCGCCCTGATAATGGTTATCAGCACCAGGGCGACCACTATGACTACGGCAAGCTCTATGTACTGGCTGTTTATCGCTATCGGGGGGGCCAGGGTGCTTGTGATGTAGGTGAAGTTGCCCGACAGCATGTTGATATTGAAACTTGTGCTGCTGCTTCTGGGTGCGGTGGCGCCTGACGGCAGTGAATATGTGAGAACTCCGTCATTTATTGTTCCCGCGGCAGGATACAGCCCGTTCACGTTTATCTGGTAGTCGATCCCGGAGAGCGGCGTGCCGCCTGACGCTACAGAGAAAACAAAGGTGCCGCTTGTGTAATTGGCGGTCTCCAACTTTATTATCACCGGAGTAATGTTGAAGAGGGCGGCGCCGTACACATTGTTGTAGAAGCCCTGCACTTGGGCTATGTACCGGCCTGGCGAAAGGTATAGGGTAAGCGGCTTTAGGAAGGTGAAGTTGCCGCTTGCATTGAAAGATCCGAGGGGTATGCTCATAACCTCCGTCAGGTTTGCGTTGTATACGTTTATGTGGGGCGTAACGCTTACCGGCACGCTGGAATGCGTGAATATGCTTATGGCTACAGGTACCTGCACCGACGGGACTATGCTCTCTGGCATGGAGACCGTGCCATTGACGCTGAAATTAAGCTTGTAGGAGAGGTAAGTGTAGGTGCTGCCCTGCAAAAGCGAGTAGTTTTGATTATTGTAGACGACAACCCGGCTGTATCCGTATGGTATGCTTCTCGAGGATTGGTAGCTGTATCCGGTCGTTAGGTGAGTAAGCGGGAAGCCCACTATGCCCGTCGCGTTGGTGAGGTTCTGGGGGGAGAGCGACATGCTGCCATAGGCGTACTTCTGCACCCAGAAGAGCTGCGAGAGCACCTTGGAGATGTCCTGCGCAGCCTCCGCGGAGCTGTTCCATGAGGTAAGGTAGTCGGGAAAGACGAGGATCGAGCCGTTGGAGTGGTAGATGTAGCTCAGGGGGCCATATCTTGTGCCGTTGAGCAGGTAGAAGGTGGGATTGTCGAAATAGAAGCCGCTTTGGGTGCTCACAGTGTGATTTTTCTCTACGGCCCAGGCAAGGAACCAGGGTATGCTGCGCGGAGGCACAGGCACAAGCAGCGGCCCGCTGGTCGCGTTGGAGAAGTTCCTTCCTACGTATATTATGTCTGTGCCCTTGTCGAGGAGCCTCTCTATCAGCAGCTCACTCGAGTTCTGCACGGGAACGAACATCTCTAGCGGCATCGCGCCGCTCAATATCACAAGCGCGGAGTCATTGGGAATGCTGGAGACGCTCTGCTCGCTTATTATGGATACATTGAGCGGGTTCGCAACCACACCATACCGCTGCAGGTCCTGCGCTATCATCGACATGGTCTGCGGCAGCTGGCCGCAGTTGTAGCAGCTGCTTGTCACGTTAAGTATGTATATCTTCTGCGGCGGGGGTACCACAAAGAGGGTGGAGTTTTCGTAGAGGCTTGTCACATTTGAGGTCACATAGCGCAGCTGCACGTACGGCACGAGGTAGTTGTTCGAATCGTAGGAGAACGCGCCCTTCGAGAGCAGGAATGCGGCTATCTGCGTGTTTGGCAGCACCGCGGGAGGCGCCACGGAAGGGGGCGCCCGGAGGCTGAGTCCTATATAGGCTAGCAGGCCTATTAGAAGGAGGGCGATTATCCCTATGACAGTGAAGAGTCGCTTTAGGCGCATACTGACACCACTAGGCGGGAAGCCCCCCTTCCTTCGGCTTCCTGTTTAACAGCCTTACGAATATCTTGGTTAGGAAATTCTGGTGCTCGCCGACCTTCTCTTTTATATTGTAGGCTCGCAGGTATCTGACCTTCTTGTTTATCCTGACCAAGTATTTCATGCTAACCCTTCAGCTCTATATAGCCCATCGAGACCATCTTGTTCAGTATCTGCTCGACCCTTGGCGGCACCACCCTCGTCGCCTTTGAAAACTCGTTAATGTCTATGGTGCTGTCATGCGATTCTATCCAGTCCTGCACCCGCACCATGAGCGCCTCGTCGGAATATGTCTCAAGCTCGCTCGTCCTCTGCTTTAGCTCGCGGTTCTCCGCACTCAGCTGCATGCCCTGAACGGTAAGGTTCTTGTTCGACGCTGCAAGCTCTATGTTGAGCCTTCGTACCTCCTTGTACTCGTTGTAGAGAGAATCGTAGGTGTTGTAGAGAGCGCTGTAGCTCGGCGGGATCGAGCTGATTAGGTCGTCGATCGCGGAGTCGGCATGCTGGAAGAGCTCTGCGGTGTCCGGTTGGTATATATCGGCGACGAGCGAGAGGACACCCATCAGGTTCTTGATCACATAGAGCCTCCTCATCCTCACGCTTGAGTCGTGCGCGATGGAATACTGGACGCTCAGGCCGTCCGAATTGAATGTTATTATGAAGAAAAGGAAGGGCCTCTTCTGTATGTCACGGCTCTCGACCCTGAGCAGCACGAGATTGCCTGGATTCCTCTTTGCGTAGAAGAGTTCAAGAGTAGAGAGGCGCTTCTGCAGGTCGTCGAAGTTGCCGTTCAGCTTTCCGCCAATCTTTATCTCCTCTACGTCAGGCTCTATGAAGCCTACCCGCTCCTCCTGCTGCTCCAATTCTACCACAATATCCTATTACAGAGAGGTATTTTATACCTTATCTGCCGCGCTGCTCATCGGAGGGCTTCTTCCCCTGCCTGACCGATTCCGAGAGCACCTGCTTCGGGACATCGAGCGGCGGCATGTAGCTTATGAGCGATAGCAGGTACATCACGACTATCACCCCGAAGCCGAAAAGAAACGAGACCGGGTTCGCTCGCGAGGCAATCACTATGAAGGCTGCGAAGAGGAATCCTATTACCAGATAGGCGACGAGTTTCGTCTCGTAGCTCCTCCGCCTTTTCATATACTTGGGGAAGCACTCCCTGCACACAACGGAGCGCGTCGGGTTCTCGTACTTGACGGTATGGCTGTTCAGCCACCTCAGCGCGTTCACCACGCTGTCCGCCTTTATCGTTATGCCTTCCTTCTGCCCGTTACACATTATGCACTTCGGTTGCTTTGCCTTCTGATTCTGCTTCTGCTTTGTCTTCATCTTCATCTAATCATCCGAATTCTATAGTTGCGCTGTAGAGTCTGCCTATCTCAGCGCTTATCTTGCTCTCGTCGGCCATGTTCAGCACCTCGCTTATCAGTATGTCGTTCATGTTCAGCCTCCTGAATATGTTGGTTATCCTATCACGCGACATTCCCTCCTTCTCGAGCAGGTTGACAAGCTGCACTATGTTTATGTGCCTGTGCTCCTTCTCCAGGTTGCCGAAGACCTCATTTATGCGGTTCTCGCTCAGGCCGTAGGCTGCAAGAATCCTCCTGAGCTCGAGCCTGCTAACGGTAAATGTACTAGGATTGGCCATCTCCACCAGCGTATGATATTATCCTTGTAATTATCATGTCATCTATGCTCAGGCTCTTCAGGAGGTTTACTATGTTCGTGTTCGGTGCGCCGTTCGACTTCAACTGCCTCACGAAGTCGAGCATTTTCATCCTCCTGCTGTTCGCGTCGAAGGCGGAGAAGACCGCGCTGGTAGTTCCGCCGAGCATGCCGTACTCTATGAACTTGTTCCTCAGTTCGTCCTTCTCCATCTGTAGCTCGCTATCCATGACCTTTGCGGAGAGCTCGCTCTGCTGTGAGCACGTCCGACATGTCTATCGTGTAGACGTAGAGGGGCTCCTCCCCGATTATCCTCTCAAGGACGAAGGTCTCTGGGAAGTTCAGCGTGGTGGTGAATTCCATCTTCACTGCGGCCTGCCCGACGCCGAACTTGCCTATCTCGCCCTTTATGAAGTCGGAGAAGTTGAGCGAGCCCTGCAGGTAATTCATGAACTTCTCGAACTTTATCCTGAATATGAAAGTCGTGCCCACGTTGGAGAATATCGCCTCGTTTATGTCCGTAGGGTTCTGCGATGCGACTATGAGCCCGAACTGGTACTTCCTGCCCTCCCTAACTATGGTTATCGCGTCGCTCTTCTCGTCGCTCGCCACCTTCCAGGCCTCGTCGAGGACGATTATCGCCTTGAGCCCCTTCGTCTCGCTCCAGCCCTCTCCCCTCATCTTCTCCTTCATCGTCTGCAGTATGAACAGCGCGGCCAGCGCCCTGAACTTCTCATCGGGCAGCCCGGATAGGTCTATGTCCACGAGGCCGGACTTCGCCAGTCGCCGAGGTCGAGCGTGCTCTTCCTTGCGAAGTAGTCCTCACCCTCCCGTGCGAACTGCCTGAGCCTGTATATCGCGTTCTCGAGCTCCGCCGGATATTCGTAGGTGCCCTCCTGGAGCTTCTCCTGCAGGAGCGCTATCACCTCATTGAGCGTGGGCGGCTCCTTAGACGCTACAGGCGTCTCGTAGAGTATGAAGCCTGCGTTGGCGTAGGACTGCTCTATAGCCTCCTCGGTAATCCTGCGCTGCTCGGGATAGAGCGATATGTCCGTGAGTATGTCCAGTGAGTTCATTATCTGCTTCGTCCTGTCGAGCGGCTTCATTCCCGATAGGTCAATCATGTTTAGGTAATCGCCCTTCGCGAGCGAGACCACCTTGCCCCTCGTCTGCTTGACCCAGGCCTTGTACTCCCCGGCCCAGTCTATGATTATCGCGTTGGTATTCCAAATGTAGCTCGCGCGCCTTATCAGCGTCTTTACGAAGAAGCTCTTTCCCGCGCCGGTTATGCCCACAACCGCTATGTGCGGATTGGTGATATTTATGAAAGACCAGCTGAACGGAATCTTGAATATGTTAGTGTTGCCTATGTATATTGCCTCGAAGGGATTGCTTATCAGTACGCTTGCCGGCGGCTCTGGAGGCCTCGAGAGGAAAGCCCTCTTGGCCACCTCGTTGCTCATTATGCTCTGGAACTTTAGCTGTGTCATCGAAACCACTCAAATCTTAAATTTTTATAACTATCCCTCTACGCTGAACTCCCTTGCAATCTCGTCGTAATTCAGTGGTATGGCGAAGTTGAACCTAAATAGCAGATAGAGTTCCCTCCCTGCAATCCTCGAAAGCTGCAGGTTGAGCGAGCTCATCGCGATCTGGAGCTGCTTTATCTGCAGGGATAGCGCGTCGAGCGACGCCTTCTCGCTGACGCCCACAGCGGTTGTTTCGAAGTACATAATCGATGATATCGGCTTCTCGCCAGCGGATATCCTGTCTATCTTCGCCTGTATTACGCTGATCTTCCTGCGTATGTCGGTGATGGCTGCCTCGGTGGAGGCCTTCTCGTTCTGCAGGGTCCTTGAGAGCTGGAACTCCTGATAGCTTCTCCTGCCCTCCAGATCATCCCTTATCTTCTGTGAGTCCCTACCCACGGAGAGGACGTGGAACTTGAACGGGAACGATATGCTCATGACCGCCCTCTCCCAGTTCTCCGGCGCAAGGGTCATCTTTTCCTCGACATCCAATTCAATCTCCTCTTCCTTGAAGGAGTACGAGAAGAGATTGCCGGTTACAAAGCCCGTCGCGTAGAAGAGACCGTTGACGTCCTTCACCACAGCGTCCTGCCTCTTGACTATCGTGTAGTCCTTCGCAGGCTGGAAGGTTATGCCTAAGATACTGGCGAAAAGCGGGAATATGATGAAGTCTGCCCAGTTCAGCGCGAGTATCAGGCCGAGGGCCAGGAGGGTGAAGAAGAGCGCGGCGAGATCCCAGCCCTTGCCAAAAGAACCTATGCTCGCAAGCACTATGAATATTGCAATCAACGAAAGCGCAAGATAAACTATGTCGGTATCATCCACTATACCACCTCCCGCTCTGTCTTCTGTTCTATCTCGGTAGTGATTGTTGAGAACGGAGCCATCTGCTCAGGGTCGACGAACTTGAGTATGTCCCTGCCGGTCACTACGCTGGGGGTTACCCCGAAGGTCGTGCTGATTCCGGATATCACCTCGCGTGCCTTCTGCTGCACCATGCTTACGGCCTCGTACTCCTTCGAGCCCGCCGCTGATATGGCTGCATATGATATGAGCTCTATGGACGGAGCCCTGCTGGAGCTCTCAAGCACATTCCTCCACATCGCAATCTTGCCCCTTGCTACGTCGAGTGCAGCACCCGGATTCGCGCTCTGCAACAGCTGCGACTCCTCATTCTCGGCGGCGCTCATCGCGTCCCTGAGCGTCTGTATGTATGAGTCCTTGTTCATCATGTAGAGCTCAGCGGTGAACCTTATCGGGTCCGAGCTTATCCCTACGAGGCGGCTCACCTGCCTTGAGAAGTCTATCTTCTCTTCGTCGCTCATCTCTGTAGCAGACCTGTATGTCGGTATGCTTATGTAGGCAGTGGCGACGTACTCTCCTTTCTCCCTCTTGATTATCGAGTCGTCAGAGGAGGAGAGCCAGTAGGGCTCCTCGACGCTGATTATTATATTCCTGCGCCGCTGCTTTAACATCGGTATTATGAGGTAGGAATAGCGCCTTGAAGAGAACGCAATGACGTCGAAGATTAGGGCTACAATCAGCACCACGAGCTTTGCAGGATACGGCAGTATATATGTCGGAAGGGTGATTGCGATGCCGATAAGCGCTACCGAGACCGCAAGGAAGCCTAGAAGTATGAATATCTTGGGGTCCATCCAAGCCACTCTTTTGTATACCCTATCAATCTATTTATAGCTTTTCAGACGAGCCCCCTGGCGCTGCTTAGGCTCCTGCTTGCGCCGCCTATGAAGTTGGCAATCTGGGTTATGAAGGCGTAGGTTATCGCGATTATCAAGGCGGGATAGAACAGCACAAGCAACCAGAACGAGCTTAGCGCGGATTGCGCTTGGCCCACCGCGAGAACCAGCGGCGATGAGGGGCTGAGGGCGTTCTGCTCGGCCCCTGTTCCGGCACCCCACCTGTTCAGCTGGGCGGCCGAATTGGCGAGCCCCTGCAGCAGGGTGGGCGAAGTGAAATAGTAGGCTATCGCGAAAAGCGACGGCATTACAAGATAGAAGCCTATCCCTATCGCTATGAGCATGCCGCCCAGCGCCCTGGTGGGGAGGATCGCCCTGAATACAACACCGGGCACCAAAAAGACGGGTATCGCTGTCACCGAGAAGAATATTAGGATGTAGTACTGGCTGTAGAGGGCGGCGGTGCCATCGAGGACTAGCTGGCCGAGCGTGGTCGCGGGCAGTATGAATAGCAGCTCCAGCGGGTAGGCGGTTACGGAGCCGGGGCCTATGAAGTCGCCGATAAAGTTGCTATAGTCTACGCCGAGTATCTGGAGCGTTACCGATGGGCTTATATAGAAGCTGTCCACAAGCACGATCTGGTACATCGAGGCGTAGAGCTGCTGTGCCTGCCCTATCGTCGACATTATGAGGTTTATCGCTGTTGCGTATGGGTTTATGCCGCCGACCGTTATGGCGGGTATCAGCCCGAACACCACCGCGCATATGAACAGGAAGAAACCCACTATTAGCGTGCTTGCTATCGCCTCGTAGAGCTCACCGAGTCCGAAATTCCTTACCTGGTCACTCTTCATCGCCGCCCCAATCATGAAAATCAGGCCAGCGATGGTGAAGGCGAGGAGCAGCACTGCGAATACGAAAGGCAGCTCTTGGGACCAGACAGCGTATATCTGCCCATTTATCGGGCAGTACCACGGCGCAGATGTTGTCAGCTGCTGCGCTAGGGTCGCGGGGAGCAGACCGCACTGACTTGCCGAAGAGGCGCTTGGAATACCTGTGACTAGAAGGACGGCCAGAAGCGATGCGATTGCGATAGTTTTTATCATCACCACACCTAAGCGAGCCCCGTGAGCATCTGCAGGAAGTTTATCTCCTCACCTATAGACTTTGAGAAGTCACGTATAAAAGCATCAAGTATTATGAAGTTGAGGAATGGTATGAAGGTCAGCCCCCCGATTATGAAGCCGACCTGCTGTATGAATTGTGGGTTGAATATGATGAGGGCGCCCAATCCGGATCCGAACTGGCCTGAGATGCTGGCGATGAGTATGGTGATGAGCGATTGGAGTAGATTCCCCACCATCTGCACCACATTGAGCCCGCCTAGCGCAGCTATCTGCACGTTTATGTAGCCGTAGGTTATCGCGACCAGCAGGGGGTATACAAGACCTAGGCCTAGGCCGAAGGCGATCATCGCGCCTCCGAACGTCCTGGTTATCCCGAAGCTCCTCGCAACCAGTCCGACCGTGACGAAGAAGGCGAGGAAGAGGAGCGAGCCGGCTATCAGTATAACCTGAAGCTGGTTGAGCATGAGCATGAAGAATGAGGCACTGAAGGCGACCGATAGTAGCTGCTCCTCCGACGTCGGTAATATGTCGTCTATGCCGAAGCCTACGCCGAGTGCTGTGGACTGGAACCCCGGGACTGCGACCTTGATGGTTATCCCAGGGCTCACGCCGGCGAAGAAAGATACGAGAAAGAGCGTCTGCACCAATGTGTTTGCGTTGCCGCTGAATATCCCTATGTCGCATTCGGAGAGTGAGTAAAGCGTTGTGGCACCAGTGCACGGGCCTGGCACCAAGTTGAGCGACTGGAAGGCTCCCTGCGGACTGAGGAAGAATAGATAGGCGAATGCAGCGAAGATGAGTAGCAGCACAATTGAGATCAGTGCGTCATAAACCTGGCCCAGCGCCCAGCTCCTTGCATTGAAGCTCCCGGCGAGGCCGCTGAGCATGTAGACTAACGCGGCTATCACGATTATCAGCATGACCCCAAGGAATGCGATGCCCACCCAGTTGGCTGGGTTTAGAGGAAGCGTGTTGGAAGGATCCGATGCGGCGTATGCTAGAGGCATTGTCGCAAGCATAAACACTATCATTATCACGGCCGAAATGGCAATCTTGCGGTTCCTTGTAATGTTCATCATAACAACTTGTTGAGCGACTGCTTGGAATTTAGGCTGGGGGCGCCGAGGAGGTCTCCCGCGGCTTCCATGAAGTCAAACGATATTATGAACGAGAAGAGAACGCAGAAGACTGCGTAGAAGTTCTGCGCGAAAAGCCCCACCAGGAAGAGTAGGAGCTGCGCTGGATCAAAGACTGAGAGGAACGATGACATAATCGCGAATATCACGCCGAAGTTCGATGCATTCCCCAATATGTCGCTTGAGAAGCTACTGAGCGGGGTGCCTGGCGGGACGTTCGGGATCGCAGACGCCGAGGCGGCCGCCAGCATGAAGTGCAGTAGTATCGGGAAGACCATGTAGAACGCTATGAACATGCCCAAAAACGCACCGCCTGCGGCTCTCGTCCAAGGCAGCGTCCTAAGTATTATGCCGGCGAAGAGGAAGAGCGGCATTATGGCGTAGAATACCCCGAGTATGATGGAGACCGCAATAAGGAGGCCTGCCAGCCCGCCTAGCGCTGAAAGTAGCATGCTGATAGGGGCATTGGCTGTGGACAGGCCTGCGAAGGGTGAGAAGGTCACTCCGAAATTATAGGGCATTATACTTATTTTTAGCGAGCTAATCAGGGCCTGTATGTCCTGTGCTACAGCTAGGTCTATGTAGTAGCTGAATATTTGAACAGCTGGCGTGGTCAGGATGGAGCAGTCGTTGAAGAAGACGTTGTAATTGTATGCCCCCGCTGCAGATAATATTTTGGGTGCAGTGAACGAGCTTGCGGTGGCGAAGCTGCCTACAAAGATGAGGACCACGAGCACGGTCACAAATATCTCCCCGAATTCCTGCTTGCTGAAGTTTACGAGCTTGTTCACCTTGGCGGAGTACCCTATCATGTAGATGAGGGCGGCTATCAATGCCATTACCAGCAGGATGAGCAGGGATATACCGAGTATGCCGCTCAAGGAAGTGTAGTTGCCGAGCGGCGTCAGTGATGTGAGAGGTATCGCTGCGGAGCAGAAACTGCTGGTATAGTCTGCTGTGGGGGATGACACCGCCAGTATCGTGAACATGACTACCGTCAGCACCGCGACCTTTGCGAATCCTATGTTCATCTTTTTAGACATGTAGATCATATCAGCCTGCTTAGGCCTGCAAGCGAGGTGTCACCGCCGAGAAGGCTCGAAAGCCCCAGTATGGCAGAGAGGGTTATAAGTATGTCAAGTATCGGAAGGAGATATCCGCTTACTCCGTATATAGCGTACATGTCGACGTATGCGAAGATAAGGGCGGTCTGCTGCTGGAGCAGGCTGCCCTGGGAGAGAGAGCCGCACTGATAGGGTAGATATATTACCGGGATGCTGCTCACAAATGAGCCTGTCATCGCACTGAGTACATCATACAACGGCGCACCTGGGATCCAGAAGAAGGCTATGTCTGCCGCTTCGGCGTCGAGCGCGCCGGCGGTATTGCCGTTAGGAGGCCAGCAGTAATAATAATTGGCTATCGTCTGGACGCTGGGAAAGACGTAGAAGTTGGGGATATACGGCGGGCACTGCGGGGAGCCGCCAGAGGTGTACTGGCTTCCGCAGCCGTTTTCAGGGAGGTAAGTAAACGAGCTGCTCGGCAGGCCGTTGAATCCGTAAATCGAGCTTATGCTGCCTGGGCCGCTGAAGACATTGCCGAATGTTGCAAGGTTGCCCAGCCCGTTGCCCAACGTTAGGTACTGTATCGCAAAAATCACAGGGTAGAAGAATACAGCACCTATAGCGACAGCTATGAAGAGACCGCCGAGCTTCCTTGTGATGAAATTAGACCTGAGCAGCAGCCCCACGAATATCAAGTAGGGCCACACGAACAGGAATATAGTGATGAACGAGAGTTGTATTATGAAAGAGTAGAGGGAGCTGGTCAGCAGTATGCCGAGTGATGCCATGGAAGCGAAGAGGAAGGAGAAACCCGCATAGGGCGTATACGAGACAGAGAGGAAGAAAGCTGGCGGCGGCTCGGGGATGGGGGTTATGCACTGCCAGCTGTTGGGTATGCTATCAATGCAGATGCCGAACGTCGGCGCCAGATGCGCAAGGAATCCTATGAAGCTGTCGACAACGAAGAAGCTGTTGATATTGGTGGCCGATTGATATGTGAGGTTCTCAAGCACGACTCCTGATGCGGCGAGCGGGTAATCTATCTCTGAGGTAATATAGTCCGTGGCCGTCCCACCCACAACCGGGCAGAGCAGGGCGGAGAAGCCGCCGCTACTCAGTACTCCAATAGGGGTCTGCGTACCGCTGGCTGCCTCTGCCTCTATGCTGGAGCACATGCTGCTTATTGCAGTCTGGCTGAGCAGCTTTGTGTTGTTCAGCGTGGTCTGGAAGAATCCACCAAAGGTGACGAGCGCGAAGGTTATTATGGCGATAAGTATTGCGGTGCCTATCAGCTGGTAGAACTCTGACCTTGCTGACTGCCTGACTGCGGGGTTGCCGAGCACATAGCCGAACATGTACCATATAGTTACTATCGCAGCGTCGACAAGGAGCGCGGCCAGTATGAGCGGGATAAGAGTGAGCTGAGTCTGGGAGAAGCCCGTCACGCTCTGCAGAACAATTGCAAACATTGTTGGTGGTATCATGAAATCACTATAGGTTGGACCAGAGTGGGGTTGCCCCCTCCAAGCCTGCGTTCAGGGCCTTGTAGAGGCCGGCTGCAAATGCTACCGTTACGAGTATGTCCATCACGAAGAGGAACACTGCTATGAACATGAACTGGGCCATGGAGTTGATGAGCGAGCTTATCTGCGCGAAGGCAGTGAACGGGTCGAGCGCGGGCAGGCCAATCGTCAACGCGCTGTTCAGTAGTGAGCCTATAGCCGGCGAGTTTATGAGTATGCCACTACCGAGGTTTATCTGCGAGGAGCCCAGGCTTGAGAACTCCTGCGGGGAGAGGGAACCGACGGTGTACGAAGGCAAGTACTGCGCAGCGGGGTTTATCGAGCCGAAGCAGTTCGACTGGCCGTATATCCAGCTGACTATGCAGGGGCTGAACGAGATTATGAGCGGGTAGATTATGTATGCCGCTATCGCTATCGCGAGCAGAGAATTGGCGGCCTGACGGAGCCCTGAGCCGGCAGACGCGTAGGCTATAGACCTCATCGCTATGGCGATTGGCAGGACTATCACGAATGCGGTCGCCTGTATCACGGGTATTGAAAGCCACTGGATGAATAGCATTCCCAGAGCGGTCACTATTAGGGGGGCGAAAACCGTAAGGAAGAGGCTCCCCAGTATGCCGTAGAATACGCCGAGGTCGAATCCTAAGGGGAACGAGACCTGCACGACTCCCCCAAGCGTTGGAGTCTTTAATAATCCCCCTATATAGCCAGAGCCAGCGGCGAGTAGGTTGGAGTCTATAGAATAGTCTATCGAGAGGGCGTATACGTTGGTTAGCAGGCTGAGCCCTGTGTTGAAGGTGAGGTTTCCTATGTAGAAGTCTGCAAAATGGAACGGGTCCAGACTGCTGCCTGTTACAGATTGGCTTATCACTGTAGAGACGTTGCACGCCCCCGCAGCAACAGCGATAAGCGCTGTTATTATGATGGCCGAGATTATCAGCTCAAATATTTCTACCCTCGTTATGCTGCTTATCTTGCCCGCTACATTGGCGGGCATGAACCTTGAAAGCATGTAGACAAAGGCGATTATTGAGAATCCTGCGAGTATGATAAGGTAGTTTATTCCGAGCCAGCCCGTGGCGTAGCCGGAGCCGCCGTACAGGGCGCAGGCGTTTATTCCTAATTGTCCTACTGCCATAATATCACTACGCCAGCTTGAACTGTCCTAACTGGAGGCGGAGGCTGCCGCCCAGGATCTTTGCGAGCTGGTTAGTAAGTGTCACCACAATCACGATGTCGAGCACTAACAGGATGAACTGGATTATTAAGGGCAGTATTTGATACATCACACCGTTGAAGAGGGGGTATATGCTGGTAATGGAGGTTAATCCCGCATAGGCGCCCGCCTCGTAAAGCCCTCCGGCATAGAAGAAGTTGCAAAGCACGCCGTCGGCGAGGGCGTTCAAGATTGCATTGTTGAAGTTGAAGCTGCATGTGGTCGGAATCGAAATTCCACTATTATTAACCACGAAGCTCGTCACAGGCTGGTTGAACGCGACTAGCGTGGTGGGATAGATGAGCGATAGTCCGATAGCTATCGCTATCAGCGTGCCGCCGATTCCCCTCAGGAACGGCAAGGCCCTAAGTATTATCCCAATTGGAAGGAAGACGAGGAGGCCTATCATGATAATGCTCTGTAGGAGCACCGCCTGAGCCTGCATCACTAAAAGCACGGGCACTATGACAAAGGTGAGGGAGTCCCTGAGGAAGGAGAGGTTCTTGCCCGCGCCGGTGGTGTCTATTATGCTACTCTGGAATATATTTTCTTTCGAGCCGTCCTGCAGCGCGGCAAAGAGCAAGCCAGGGATGGGAAGAATTGGTACCGGTATCCATGTCGACAATACGACGCTCTGTATGAAATTGACTCCGAGGGCGGCCCCTGCAGAGAAGTAGAATGCCTGCGTTGCAAGGAGCACCTCGTTCTGCAGGTATTTGCTAGCAGCCCCGTAGAGATTCTGCCCCAGGTTCGTTTGGATTATACCGGATCCTGTAGCGGGAGTTGCCCCCGCGAGCGTCGCGGCTATCCCGCTCAATATTACCAGGCTGGCGAATATCAGCGCTATTATCATTATGCTCTTGGCGGTCTCCTTCAGCTCATTGATATACCACCTCTTGAGGCTCTGTATGCGGACTACCGTGTCGAGCATGTAGCATATTGCGATCAGTGCAAGTGAGAGAAGTATGCCTATCATGGCGATCGGCAGGGCATACGAGATGCAGCTGTCGAAGGTAGTCGTCGTGCCTGTAATTATGCACGCAATAAGGTTATTACCGGCTGGTACTACTGTCAGGGTCTGCGGGGTGCTGCAGACGCCATTTGTGAGGTCGCATCCTACGACAGTATAGCTGCCGGGGGCGGAGCAAGGTGAGGATGTGCCGCATGTAAACGTGGCTGGGCCGCTGGGGTTGCTCGCGACCTTCTGCCCGTTTATAGTTATATAAGTGCTGTCCTGCACGTTAGGCTGAGACGTTGCGCTTATGCTGTCGCCAGTCCCGGAGGTGGCTTGGCTGTATTGTATGTAAAGAGAGACGCCGGACAGCAGCTGCTGGCTGTTTATCGTAAGGAATGTGTTGGTGCACTGGTTGCTGGTCAGGTCGCAGCCGATGACGCTGTATACCCCTGGCGGGTAACAGTTGACCAGGCCATTGACGCAGATGGTGTAGGTGGCGTCGCCGGTTGCGCTTGAGGCGACCGTAAGTCCGTTTATTATTATGTTGGCGCCGTCGGATGTGGGCGTCGGCACAGTGGTTATCGTGTCCTGTACGCCGCTGTTGATTGGGTTGTAGGTAAATTGGAGGTAGACGGCGCCGGATTGGAGCTGCGCAGACCAGGTCCTGCCTGCGAAAGATGCCAGCAGCATCAGGGAGAGCACTAAAAGGAAAGCGCCCCGCTGCATTTTCACCCGCATACTAAGCTGTCAATAATAAGGTATTTATAGTCCTATCTCTTCAGGAGCGCGAACCTCTTCATGTAGCATTCGCTCTGCAGCATGACGAGGAAGGGCAGTATGAAGAATGAGTCGAAGACGAGCATCGCATACTTCGAAATAAGGGCGCCGCTCACCGTTATGAATATTAAGTCAAAGAAGGTCACAAGGACTATGCCGATCGCAAGCCAGAGAAGGAAGTAATCGAACCTCTTCATGAAGAAGGAGAGGCTGGCGCGCATGGCGTGGACAATGCCGCGCTCGTCTATCACTATAGAGGATGGCGCATAGAAGAAGAACGGGGCGAAGACCAGCCCGACAACCGCGGTCGCTATCCCTGCGATCCCATACGAATAGGTGAGGAGGTTTGTGGCTATCACTATGGTGGTGTAGAAGATGAGGACTACGAATACCCTTCCGGTGTACCTCTCTAGCCCCTCTATCACCTCGTGCCTTATCCTTGCGTTGGTCCTGCTGTGCTTGACTATTACATTTATCGCCACAATCGCGAAGCTGAGGAAGAGGAGCGAGAAGAGCATGGAGGCGACTATTACGGCGCTGTTCAGCACATTCAGGTTTACGAATACACTGGCGCTCCTTATGAATATCCCGCCTATGTCGCTGTACGTTGGAAGTGAAGCGAATATCGGGATGAGGATTGCTATGAAGAATGCAATGGAGAAGAGCAGCAGGAGCCCTAAGCGTTTGAAGTAGGTGTCAACGGTGTACGCCAGCACATTGGTCATGTAGGTCAATAACTAATGCACAGCAACTAATAAATATGTAGCACAGAGGCAGGAGGGATAGATGCGGTTTGCGCTGTGCAATCGGCGATTATACGCACACCTTGGCGATGGTGCTTGCGGCCGTCCCGCTTATCAAGCCGAGTATGTATGGTGCGAGGAGCGCGATTACCACGCCGACTATTCCTCCCATTATCATACCGAGGCCGTAACCTTGGGCTGCTCCCTTTGTGGTGCTAGGCAGCACATTTCCAGCTGCATAGAGGACGGCACCGGTTATTATGAGCGCCAGTGCTAGAATGAATATTACGGTGTGTACAGTGTTGTATACCAAGCAGATCTGGCTTGTTATGGTGGTTGCTGGGGTTACTGGTGCCGATACCGTGAATGATGCCAGCACGCCTGTCATCATCAGCAGAGATATTCCGATTAGATACAGTTTTCTGGTGACCTTGTAGCTGTTTACCATATTACAACCTCCTACTGCACGCTATGGGATGGATAGATGCGGTTTGCGCTGTGCAATCGGCGATTATACGCATACTGAGGCGATGCTACTTGCAGCCGTTCCGGTTATCAAGCCGAGTATGTATGGTGCGAGGATTGCAATTATCACGCCGACTATTCCTCCCATTATCATACAGTATGTATGGTGCGAGGATTGCAATTATCACGCCGACTATTCCTCCCATTATCATACCGAGGCCGTAACCTTGGGCTGCTCCCTTTGTGGTGCTAGGCAGCACATTTCCAGCTGCATAGAGGACGGCACCGGTTATTATGAGCGCCAGTGCTAGAATGAATATTACGGTGTGTACAGTGTTGTATACCAAGCAGATCTGGCTTGTTATGGTGGTTGCCGCGGTTTGCGATACCGTGAATGATGCCAGCACGCCTGTCATCATCAGCAGAGATATTCCGATTAGATACAGTTTTCTGGTGACCTTGTAGCTGTTTACCATATTACAACCTTTTATTGCATGATTACGCTTGTAATGACCGCAACTAAAGATATTGAGACGGAAGTATTTAAAAGCCTTTCGCTCTTGGGCTTATTTGGCTGAAGTAGATACCGTTGATTGCGGGCTGCACAATGCATTAATATTAATTGTTTCCCTCCCAATAGTGGCTACGAAGAGCGTGCTTTGCGATGAGGATACTCCAACTTGACTCTGACAGCATAGGATACGAGCTCATGGAGCCCGAGTCAGAGGTCTACGAGAAGAGCGATGGGAAGAGTTTCGAGACAAAGGAGGCGCTCGTTCTTTTCACCTCGGTAGAGGATGGGGACACTGAGGCGTTGGTGAGCAAGGCGATAGGGGACGCTGTTGAATTCGCGGACAGGCTAAAAAGGAAGACTATTGTGATATACCCGTTCGCACACCTAAGTTCAGACCTGGAAAAGCCACAGAGGGCGATGAACCTCTTCAACTATATGGTGAAAGAGGCGGAGAAGTCAGACCTGAAGGTGTACCATGCCCCGTTCGGCTGGAACAAACGGCTCTCCATACAGGTGAAGGGGCATCCATTGGCGGAGATGTCGAGAAGCTACGGAGGTAAAGGGGGTAAACCGCAAAAGAGGGCGAAAAAGGTAGATCTATCCATAGTAAAGAAGAGCGACTTTTCGGGTCTCCCTGAAACCGATCACAGGATCATCGGTGAGCGCCTTGACCTTTTCAGCTTCCAGGAGGTTTCACCCGGTATGGTTTATTGGCACAATAATGGAAACATAATCTTCAAGGAGCTCATGAGGTATATAAGGGAGATGCTTGAGAAATATGGCTATGATGAGATAGCAACTCCGGTCCTTGCAAACATTGCGCTATGGCATGTTAGCGGCCACATAGAGCACTATAGAGAAAACATGTTCATAATTAACAACAATGGAGAAGAGCTCGGTCTAAAGCCGATGAACTGCCCATCGACAATGCTTGTTTATAAGTCGAAGAAGTGGAGTTACAAGGAATTCCCGATAAGGTTTGGGGATTTCGACAAGCTTTACAGGAACGAGATAAGCGGTGCACTGACAGGATTATTCAGAGTCAGAGAGATGACCCAAGATGACGCCCATATTTTTGTGACAGAAGAACAGGTGGAGCAGGAGCTTACCGGTGTATTGAACATGGTCAAGGAACTGTATGGACAATTTGATCTAAAATACAAGGCAAAAGTATCGACAATGCCTGATGACCACGCGGGTGATGAGAAAATATGGGAGAAGGCGACAAAGACGCTGGAAAAAGTGATGAAGGCGAATGGTATGACGTATGAGGTCAAGGAGAAGGAGGGTGCTTTCTATGGGCCAAAAATAGATTTTGACATAAAGGACTCTTTGGGGAGGGATTGGCAGTGCGCGACTGTGCAACTTGATCACCTGTTCCCAGTAAGATTTAATTTATCTTATACAGGAGAGGATGGAAAGGAGCATCAACCAGTGATAATACACAGGACGATATTTGGCACTTTGGAAAGGTTCTTGGGAATCCTGATAGAGCACTATCAAGGCAGGTTTCCCACTTGGCTATCTCCAGTGCAGGCGATAGTCATACCTATATCTGAGCAGACCAACGGCTATGGTGCAGGGCTCTTCGATGAGCTCAAGAAGGCGGGCATAAGGGCGGAGCTGGACGAATCCGACAGGACACTAGATTACAGGATAAGGGACGCGCGGGAGCGCAAAATCCCGTACATGGTAATTGTGGGTAAGAGGGAGGAAGACGCCGGCACAATCTCGGCGAGGAGTAGGGAGGGAGTCCAGCAGCAGGGGCTGAAGCTGCAGCAGTTTGTAGATAATATAAAGAAGGAAATTCTCTCGAGGAGCATGCAGCTTGGTGTCATTTCCGGCGAGAAGAGGGCGCCGAAGAAGTGATCATCTTGCTGTGGTAGCTGGGGGGCAGATGTAATAGTATGGGCCATTGTAGATAACGCACTCTGCAAGGGACACCTTGTTTATGCTGTTGCTTGGTATTTTGACGGATATGTTGATGGCGCCAGACTGGCCTGTCAGCAGTATCCTGTTTGGATTTACCTTGTATTGGAGACTCTCATTTGTCAGGTTGTAATACGGCTTTATGAGTATCTCGTCTCCATGCATCCCGTATGCGACCGGCACGGCCTGGTAGCTGTACATTACGGACTCCTGCAGGGTGAGCGAGCCGAGCGTATTGGAGGAATAGCTCAAGCTTGCGTTGTATAGGGTGTAATTGGACGTGGGCGGCGGCAGCGACTGGTTCGCAACCGAGATGCCGATCTTCTCGAATGCGTTGTGCGACGATACGATAAACAACGCGGTTGACAGCGCCAAAATGGCGATGCATGATAGGGCGACCCTGGTCGCCAGAGCGCTGGGCAGCCTCCTGGCGTCTGCCCTCTTTGCTCCGTTCTTTATGTAGAGAGTTACTATCATCGCGGCGAGGAAGAAGGTGTAATAGGGAAGTATGGCATGGTAGAGGAACATCAGGGGCAGCAGCGATAGCAGGAAGATCAGCCTCTTGTCTTCAAGCCAGAGGAATAGTATTATCGATAAGATGGTCGCAGATATGAAGAGTATGCTCTCCAAGCTGAGCAGTGTGTTGTATATCATCAATATCGAGAAGCCTATCGGAGCGGATGAGTTGGGAAGTATGTAGCTGCTTGCCGGAGCAATGACCTGGCTGAAGAACGCCGAGGGGTTTGCAGCGATGAAGTAGCCGTTTATCAGCAGGAAGACCAACAATGTGCCGGCAAGGTTGATGGAGCCCCTCTTTGCGCCATGCGCCCTGAAGCTGTATGCCAGCATCAGTATCACAACAATCCAGAGCTGTTCCTGGAGCGACGCGGCTATGCCAAGCAGTATCCAGAGGTACTTGTTGTCTATAAAGTAGAACGCCAGCAGCACGACAGCCAGCATTATAAAGTCGATTAGGGAGGCGTAGACCGCTAAGAACGCGAGAAGGAATACGAGCATGATGACGGGCGGCCTGCGCAGCGCATCCGGCTCCACGATGAATGCGATTACGAAGACGAGGAGCAGGGTAAGTATGACGTTCAGCACATTGATTCCCGAATAGGTGAAGCCGAGACCGATGCTGGAGAGTGCGGCGAACGGGGCAAAGACCAGGAACGAGAGCGCGGGATAGTCGACCCCGCTCTCAAAGAGGTTATCTGTCGTGTAGGTCAGCCCCGCCGAGAAGTTCTTCGTGAGAGAGTAATTGTAGAGCTGGCTGGCGAAAGAGTGCAAATAGGGGTTCTGCCCGGATACCAGGGCATGCGCTGCTGCTATCGAGACGAACTCCTCATCGTCAAGGGAGGTGCTGATGATGCCGCACAGGTATATCACTATTATGAACGCTATAGCGCCAGCAACAAGGGCATAAGAAAGCGCCTTGGCGGTCCTCTTCTGCTTTGCAGGTAGCTTTATCGTGCCGAGGTATCTTGCAAAGAAGATAAGAAGTATGACAGGAAGGAAGGCCGGCAATATTACGGCTATCAATTCCGGCCCGTACACGACAGAGTAGAAATTGGCCCCGATTACAAGCGCCACATAGGTTATCTGCACGGCGAGGATTGCCGCCATGGAAACGAGGAGCGGCTTGAAGCACGCCTTGAGGAAGCCGAATGCCTTCCTTTTGCCGGAGAATAGCAGATAGCATATCGCGTATGCGATGAAGAGCAGCGAGAGAAGGAGCTCGAGTGCGAGCATGAGCCTCGATATTGCACCGTAGGTTGCGAGCCCAGCTATCTCTGCTATGAATATGAAGGCGGCAATCGCGAAAAGGGCCCTGTTTCTGTCGAATTCAAGCTTCAATGACCCACCTACGATATCTTTTTAGTCTTTGAGATGGCTTTTATATATACATTGCTTTATTCTACTCTGCCTATGCTGGTTGAATGTACGTACTTGGACTGTGGGATGGTCATGACGCCGGAGCGGCGCTCCTGCACGATAACGATATCGTGTATGCCGCAAACGAGGAGAGGTTCACAAAGAGGAAGCTCGAGGTGAACTTCCCGCACAACTCGATAAGCGCGGCGCTGAAATACGCCGGGGTAAAGCCGGCTGACGTCGAGCATGTCGCATTCAGCACGGTCGAATTCACGAAGACCCTGGAGAGGATATTCCCCTCGATGCGGGAGAATTACTACCAGTTCAGGAGAAGAAAGATACTGCGACCCAGGTTCGAGAACTTCAGGCACAATCTCAAGTATTTCATGACCCCAATTGGTATACTGCCACTGTGCAACTCGATAAGCAGCTCTGTCATAAAGAGGCAGCTCGGTCACATGGGCTTCAGGAACTACAAATTGCACGTTGTTGAGCACCACATAGCCCACGCCGCAACAGCCGCGTTCACCTCGCCGTTCCAGAGGTCGCTCGTCATAACTACCGACGGGCTCGGGGACGGAGTCTCGGCAACAGCAAGCACATTTGAGAACGGAAAGCTCACCAGGCACATACGCATCGGCGCAAAGGACTCGCTGGGCATATTCTACGAGCAGGCGACCAACATAATAGGCATGAGGGAGATGGAGGACGAGGGTAAGCTGATGGCGATGGCCGATTACTCTTACCCGTTCGACTTCGACCAAAACATACTAAAGGAGTTCTTCTCTGCCTCGGGTACGATAATGAAGGCGAGGTACGGGCCGTTAAGGCAGTTCGATATGCTGCAGCGCATCGCCTGGAAGACCCCGCGCGAGCAGTTCTCCTATTATGTACAGCAGCTCTCCGAGAACATACTTACCAAGTTTGTCAGCAACTGCATGGACCGCTTCAACATCTATGACGTTGTCTTCGCCGGGGGCGTCTTCTCGAACGTCAAGGCGAACATGATGATAAGGAGGCTGGACGCCCTCAAGCACTGGTACGTCTTCCCGCACATGGGCGACGGCGGGATAGCCATGGGCTCGGCGCTCTACGCGAACAACATGATTACCGGGGCGTCAAGATACAGGTTTACCCCGTATCTCGGTGACTCGTTCGACGAGTCAGAGACCGGGAGGGTGCTGGGAAAGGAGAGGGCGCTGGTGCTGCAGCGAGAGAGCCAGACGGAGCAGGCGTCGCATGCGGCTGAGCTTATCTCCGCGGGCAACTATGTCTTCTGGTTCCAGAACAGGATGGAGTTCGGGCCGCGCGCGCTCGGCAACAGGAGCATACTCGCCCCGAGCGGCTCCGATGAGATAAGGGAGAGGCTCAACCTCTACGTCAAGAAGAGGGAGTGGTTCCAGCCCTTTGCGCCCTCGATGCTGGACGAGGAAGCACCGAAGATACTTGAATATGATGGTAAGGGAATGGACAAGCTTATGACCATGGCATATATGGTGAAACCGGAGATGAGGAGCCTGACAAAATCGACGATGCATATAGACGGATCCGCCAGGCCGCAGATGGTCGGTGACGAGAACCCCCTATACAGGGACCTCCTCAGGGAGGTAAAGAAAAGGACAGGCCACGGCATAATGCTGAACACCAGCTTCAACAGGCACGGCATGCCAATAGTTATGGACCCTAACGACGCCTTGGAGACGATAAAGGCGACCAGGACTAAATACATGTTCATAAACGGCATCTTTGTGACCAACAAAGCAGGGATTTGATGGGATTCACAGGGCTCTCCGAATACATTTTCACGATAGGGATTATTGTCGCGTTCGTGGGGACGATCGTGGCGGTCTTCCTGGGCAGGAGGCAGTTCGGAGAGGTCCTGAAAGGGAGCGGGATAAGGAAGAGGCACCTCATACTTGCGGTAGTGATCGCTGCGGTCTTCCTGTCGGCGGAGCTGGCGATTGTCAAGCCGACGCAGCTCCTCTTCTTTGACGATGCGATATACCAGGGTGGTGCGCTCGACCTACTCCACATGGGGCAGGCGTGGATGTGCGATTATGGGACCCCACTGGTGTGCTATACTGGAGAAATATTCCACGAACCGGTAGGGACCTCGTTCATGCTGGCGATGGGATACGCGCTCTTCGGCGTGCATCTCTCTGTTGTATACGATACGATGCTGGTAGTCACGCTGATTGGGGTGCTGATGGCGTTCCTTGTTGGAAGTGTTCTCTTTGAGAATCCTGTTGCTGGTCTCTTCGCAGGGCTGATAGTGGGCCTGTCACCAGTAGTACTGATATGGGCAGTCCCGACCACGTCAGACATACCGATGTTCGCCGTCTCTCTGGTCGCTATCTTCATGATGCTCGTATTCGTGAAGAGGAAGAGCGTATACACACTGCTGGCCGTGCTGCTCTCGCTTGCGCTTGTAACGTACACAAAGGTAGATGCACTCCTCTATGTTCCGGTCATATTGCTGATGTTCCTTGTGCTCGACAAGAATGGAATAAGAAAGAACTTCAAGCTCTTCAAGAGGAACTTCATGGAGCCAGCGTTCCTCGCGGTGATACTCATTTTCGCAGTCACGATAATGCCGGAAGGCATCTATTCCTATTCGCAGCTGACAACTGGCGATTATGGAGCGCAGGGCACCAACATCCCTTACAGCTGCAGTGCAAGTGTAGGCTATATCATCACTAACACAACTATAGGCCTGCAGAACATTGGGGCGAATATCTGCGCTAACGCGCTCTTCTGGTTGGATACCTATGAGGGGCAATTTGCACCGCAACCGCTAATCTACACCGGGCTTGCAATAGTTGGAGTAGGAGCGCTGCTCTTCAGAAAGAGAAAGGAGCTTGCAGCGCTTGCTATCTGGTTCGGCTCTTTCTTCATGCTCTACGCCGCTTTCTACGCGGGATCCGTCCTCTATGGGGTAGATTGGAGGTTCATGCTCGCCCTGATAGCGCCAGTCAGCATACTTGGCGGGTATGCTGCATCACTCTCATTCATAGGAAAGCGATTGCAGAGCAGGAAGAGGAGTAGAAAGATAATAAAATGGGCGGCGTACGCCTTCATAGTCGCGATAATATTCTATCCGTTGTACGCGCTTTCACCAATTCTGGACGTGCAGCCATCGTCGATACAGCAGGCTGGCGACGCTCGGTTCTACGAAGGATTCGTCTTCAACAATAGCAAGTTAATACCATCGCAGTGCCTTGTCTTCAGCTACGATCCAACCCTATTCATGATAAACAACCGCACCTCCGCCCAACTGTCGGATCTATATCCGCAGGCCTACCAGAGCTACAAGGAGCAATACAACTGCCTAGTCGTAGACTGGGGTTACTGGTGCTACACCCCGAACGACATCTGCACATATGTGCAGAACACCTTCACGCTAAACAGCATAATCAATGCGACCTACGTGCCATTCAATAGGACCTACGCATTCTACTATGTAACAGGGCTGGCGAACCAGACCAACTCAACGGGATAAGTCCACGTTCCTGAATATCACTCTGAGGATTGCCCTGCCGTCCCTCAAGGAGGTCAGCTTCCCGGATCCCCAGACCCTCTTCTTCTCGAAACTCGGCACTTCTATAACCTTGAGGCCTACCCTTGCTGCGCGCACGTGCATTTCGGTCTCAATCCCATAGCCGGTCTCCGAGAGGCGCAGTCTCCTTATCGCATCCTTTGTGAATGCCTTGTAGCCGTATGCAAGATCGGTGAAGTGAGAGCTATAAAGTAGGTTGACTAAAAGCACGAATACCTTGTTCCCGAACCGCCTTACCAGAGTTATATCCTCGCTTCCGCCCCCAGTAATGTACCTAGAGCCTGAGCACATGTCGTAACCCGTCTCTATTCCTGCTATGAGCAGCTTCAGCTCCTCGGGCCTGTGCGAGAGGTCTGCGTCCATCGCGATAAGTATTTTGCCCCGCGCCTCTTTGAACCCTCTGATGAGCGCGGCACCCTTGCCTGCGCCCGTAGATATCACCTTCACTCCCATTCTCTTTGCGATACTTGCAGTGCCATCGGCCGAATTGCTGTCAACGACTATTATCTCATAGCTGTAGCCCTTCATTACATCCTTTATGCCGGATATCACCCGCTTTATGTTGCCCGCCTCATCTAGCGTCGGTATTACTATGCTGATATAAACCCTCCCGGCCAAGATATCACCCCTCCTTGCCATCTTTGGCTGCGACATGCGCTCTCCTCCTCTTTCTTATTATCGCGAAGACTATCATGAATATGATGAGGAGTATTACCACGAGCGCTATAATGTATGGAAGATATTGAAGGAGCGGGCTCACTGAGGGGGTGCTCGTGTAGAAGCTGAGCACAGACTGTCTGATTGTTGTGTAGTGCAGTCCGTTTGCATCGTACGAGGCTGACGCGGCTATCCCGTAGGATACCTGCGAGAGCGGGGGATGCGTGAAGGAGAACCCAACTTTCTGCATGGCGCCAGGCTGCAGAGCGACGCTCTGGTTTGACGGATATGCGTTGAATTCGGGCGGCAGGAGCATCGCGACGCGGACATTGAGCGTGCTGGATCCCAGGTTGACCAACGATACGTTTATCGTATTGCCGCTCTGGTTGATTCCGGAGACGTCAACAACGCTCGAAGTGTGATTTACAAAATTTAGGATGCATGGGAAGAGAACAAAGAATGAACTCGTATCCTGCGAGTAGGCTACAGTAAAACTGCCAGCATAGCTGCCTGGCGTTGAAAAGTTGTTGAAGTAGAACTTCATGGTCCGATTCTGGCCCGGCGAGATGGACTGGAGCGACTCGGAGCCGTTAAGTGCGGTGCCCCCGGCGAATTTTGGCAGAACGAGCAGGCTTGTTGCGGTCTCGTTGCCGGAGTTGAGCAGTGAGAAAGTTGTGTAGTTGGAGGCATTGCTGATTACTCCGTTTGAGCACGTCCCTGTAAGGCTCACAGTGCCGGCGCTCGCCATTCCAAAGAAGAGCAGCAACGCTGCAAGCGCAAAAATGGTCTTCATTTATTCCCCCTATCAAATTGGGGTGCAACCTTTTTAATACTGACGGAGATTGGAAAATTTTGTATGCAGGGGGAGAGATTCGAACTCTCGCACCCTCTAAAGGGAACGGGTCCTAAGCCCGTCGCATTTGGCCAGGCTCTGCCACCCCTGCGCAAACACATATTTTATATTACTTCTCGAGGTATTTATATAGGATAGCATGATTACGACGAAGTATGTGAGGGAGCACATAGACGAGATACGCGACTCCATAAAGAGGCGCGGCAGCAGCTACCCTATAGATAAGCTGCTCCAGCTTGACGAAAAATGGAGGGCACTTAAGACCGGGCTGCAGCAACTGCAGGCTGAGCGCAACACGGAGAGCCTCAAGATATCAGAGCTGAAGAAGAAGGGCAAGGATGCTGAAAAGAAGATATCGCAGCTTGCAGAGATAAAGCAGAAGATAGAGCTTGGAGAGAAGGAACTGGTCGAAAAGGAGCAGGCAATAGACAGCATGCTCTGGGACCTGCCCAATGTGCTTGACAAATCTGTGCCGACAGGCAACCCGCCAGAAGGCAACGTTATGATTAGGAAGTGGGGCGTGCCCAAGGATAACAATGCTGGCAGCCATGAAGAGATACTTACAAAGATGGGGCTGCTTGACATTGAGAGGGCAGCAAAGGTAGCTGGTTCGAGGTTCTTCTTTCTCAGGGGTGATCTTGTCCTGCTCGAGCAGTCGCTCCTTAGGTACACTCTTGATTTCCTGGTGGCGAAAGGATATACGGCGATACTCCCACCGTTCATGCTGAGAAAGAAATACTACAGGGGGGCTGCGCCCCTTGCCACTTTTGAGGATGCGCTTTACGCGGTCGGGGAGTCGGGCGAGGCGCGGGGACTCAAGAATGCGGAGCATATCGACGACGAGCTCTACATGATAGCGACGTCTGAGCACGCGATGGCTGCGATGCACGCCGAAGAACTCTTTTCAGGGAAGGAGCTGCCGCTGAAATATGCGGGGATAAGTTCCTGCTTCAGGAGGGAGGCGGGCGCGCATGGCAAGGACACTAAGGGAATATACAGGGTGCACCAGTTCGACAAGGTCGAGCAGTTCATATACTGCAGGGAGGAGGATGAGAAGAAGTACTTCGACGAACTGCTCTCCAACAGCGAACAGCTCTTCCAGACGCTCGGCATCCCCTACAGACTGCTCGCCCTTTGCAGCGGTGACACCGGTTACCAGATGTCCAAGACCGTCGACATTGAGGGCTACTTCCCCGGCAGGAAGGACTACAGGGAGCTCGGATCCTGCTCGAGCGCAGGCATGTGGCAGAGCATGCGGCTTGACATAAAGTACGATCATCAAGGAGAGCGTAGATATGTCTACACGCTGAACAACACAGGGCTGTCAGCGATGCGGTTCCTCGTCTGCCTTGTCGAGAATTACGCGAACGGCGACGGCACAATAACCGTGCCAAAGGCACTCCGCACTTACATGGGGAAGGATGTAATAGGCAGGTAGCCTTGCTTTTGTGATTTCATGAAGGAAGAGTACAGCATAAGGAAGGAGCTGAAGAGGCTCGCGTCTGTGCACGGCTCTGGTACAGAGCTGATAAGCGTATACATACCGCCGGATTTCAACATATTCGAAGAGATAGCGAAGCTTCGGGAGGAGCACGGCCAGTCCGGCAACATAAAGTCGAAGAGCACGCGCCAGAATGTGCAGGGCGCCCTTGAGAAGATAATGCAGTACCTGAAGCTCTACAAGAGGCCGCCAAAGAATGGGCTCGCGGTCTTCTGCGGCAACATATCCAGCGTACAGGCAAAGCCGAACATAGAGCTCTTCTCGATGGAACCGACGCAGCCCATAAAGGCAAACATCTACAGGTGCGACTCGGAGTTCCTCCTCGAGCCCATCCTGGCCTTTCTTGAGGCGAAGGAGCTCTACGTACTCGTCGTCATGGACGGCAGGGAGGCCACGATCGCACTTCTGAAGGGGGCGCACGTCACCCTGGAGAAGAGGATAAGGTCATTCGCGCACGCTAAGGTGAGGAAGGGGGGGCAGTCTGCCGGGAGGTATGAGCGCGCCATATCCGAGAGCATAAACGACTATTATAAAAGCGTTGGAGACTCGATCAACGTGGTCTTCGAGAAGTACGGCTTCAGGATAAGCGGGCTCGTAGTGGGCGGGCCGGGCCCGGCCAAGGACAACTTCGTCAAGTCAAAGGTACTGAACTACCAGATAAAGGTACTTGGGGTCTTCGATACAGGATACACCGACGAGACGATGGGGATAAACGAGCTGCTTGAGCAATCCAAGGAGCTCCTCAAGGAGCAGGCAGCGGTGCGGGAGCGCAAGGTGATGGATAGGTTCCTGACCGAGGTGTCGAGGAACGGGCTTGCCACATCAGGATACGAGAACGTAAAGAAGGCGCTGCTCAACAACAACGTAGTGAGATTGATCATAAGCGAGGATGTAGAGCTCACAGACATCACCTACAGGTGCACAACCTGCAAGGAGGAGTTCTCGGCCGTAGAGAAGGGCAACGCGAGGCAGACAAGGCACCTCGAGGGCGGCTCGTTAGAGATTGTCAGTGCGACAGACGCGATAGAGGAGCTTATCGAGACCGCAGACAACATGGAGGTGGAGGTCGCCTTTGTGTCGTCGGAGAGCCAGTACGGGAAGGAGCTGTTTCTAGGCTTCGGGGGCGTGGCAGCCATACTCAAGTATAAGGCATGAATTAGGTCGGCTAATCAGCCGAGCTCTGATGCGATGCCGCACATCGCCAAGAAGGCGCTGTCGCCAGACATGTATAACACGCTTGGGGTTATGACGGTTGTATTTACGGTGCTGTAGTTCAGGAAGAGGCTCGGCTCGCTCCTGCTAACCGCTATGCAGTTGCTTATCGAGTTGTAGGTATAGTTGTTTATCATGCCGCCTACCCCGTTCTCGAAGACGCAGGTCGTCTGGTTTATCGCAAAGAAGTCTATCGTGCTGCTGTTCCTGTGGATCTGCACGTTCCCCGTTATCTCCTCTATTACAGAGGAGGCGCACTCTATCGTTGCGCTGACGGCTGTGCCGTTATACGCGGTCGCGTATATGGCAACGCGCCCGGCGGAGTTGAAGTTGCTCTTGAATGTATTGAAGTCTGCAGTCTTGCCGCTGTGCTGCAGGTAGTATGTGGCCACGCCGAGCAGCACCAGAATGGCGATTATTATTCCAATTATGTAGGTGTAGCGCACCCGCCTCTCGGCCTTTTTTGCCTCCTTCTTCTGCGCGGTAGATTCCTGCTGCTTCCTCTCCATTACTGCACCTTTATGACGGTGTTGAGCTCGCACGCAGGCCCTGAGGCGGCGGTTCCGCTGGCGTAGAGCACGTGGCCGTAGATGCCCCTGTAGATTATGCTGCTGTTCAGGCTTTCAGTTATAACTATGACGGGCGTGCCATTGGCGAGCAGCTGGTCGAAGCAGTTGGGCTGCGAGTATATCGAGTTCGAGGAGCTCACGCAGCTGTAATTATCTAACGTAACCATGCTGACCTGCTTGCCGAGGCTGCTCTGCAGGGTCTGCTTCAATGCGGTGGTGCACTGCAGTATCGACGGCGCTGCGGCGGCTGCGCTGCTGTTATAGGCTATTACGACGCTGGAATGCGAACTCAGCTGGCTGATGAAGCCACTTATCGGCAGGAAGCTGTTCGCCTGCTGGGCGTACATGTATTCGAGATAGGAGAGCGCTATGCCGACTACTATTATGATTATGAAGAGCAGCATCCATGCCCTCTTGGCCCTGCGGTGGAGGTGCACCCTGCCCTTCTTGCGGAGCCTGCGGAAGAGCAGCAGGTATATTAATATGACGATTACTACGACGACTACGAGCGATACCATCAGGATGTATAGAGCCCCCGTAGACAGATTTGCTGATAATGGAGCGGACGAACCGGCCAGGAGCGCGGCCACTATGGGCCCGTCAATCGCCTTTATCATGGTGGGACCTGTTATTGGAGTGATGGTGCTCCCTATGCCGCTCTTTACCTGCTCCAGCTTTGCGTATATGCCATTGGAGCTCGATGTGTTTATTCCGGCAACGAGCTGCGTATTTATCGACTGCTGCAGAAACGCGAGGGCCGCGAGCGCGGGCGGCTCTATCTGGTAGTTTAGCTCCTTGAGCAGCAGCGCAGCGGTGTTGTTGGCGGCGAGCGAGTGCACCACGTTGTACTGGACGGATAGGACGTTGTAGATGGCGGTGAGATTCCTGTACTGGGCGTTTAGCGTGCTGTTGTATGTGGTGGCGTTGAGCCTGAGGTTGTATGAGAGCAGGTCGGCGAAGGTCTTCTGGTATGCAGATAGACTGGACTTCAGGCTAAGGTTGTAGTATTCTGACGAAAGTAGGCTTGCATTTGCGGATGTAGCGTTGAACCTGCCGTACTGCTGCCCTATTATGACGTTGAGCTGGACCTTCTCCTGCGGCGCAAGGAACGAGAGCGCCGCGCCTGTGGCGTTCGCTGCCACCCCTTCTATGCTACCGTTTGATAGGGGCTCGCTCAGAAGGCTCGGCAGCAGCGCCTGTATGTTGTATATCTGGGACGAATTGAAATTTAGATAGGTGCAGAAGTCGAATATCTGGCAGTACCATGGTGAGCTGCTTGTGGGTATGGACGGGCAGGATTGCTGTATAGCGGGGTTGAAGCCTGGCGGCGGAGGGAACATTCCGTTGGTCTTCAATATCGCAGCATCGCTCGAGACATTTGCCGCAGCCTGCTGTAGCTTCAGCAGCGACTGGTAAGCGTTGTTGGGGGTGAACGAGGTCAGCACAGAGTAGTACTCGTTGTAGCTTGCATTTAGGTTGTGATACTGCACCGATAGGTTGCCGATCTGGTAGGCAAATGCAGAGGAAGGCCCTCCATACGCGTTCATCGCCTTTTTACATATGGGCACGGTCGCACAGGAAAAGCAGCCGTTGAAGGCTGTGCAGGTCGCACCTGGCTGGTTCAGCCCTGTTAGCTGCAGGCAGCTGCTCAGGTTCTTCGCTGCGGTAACCTCATAGGCATACATGTAATTATATAGCTGGCTCAGCGTAGCGTTCGTTGGGGTGAAGGTGGCAATCGCCCAGGCCTCAGCGCTGCGTAAGCAGCAGTGTTATTAAGCACGAGCCTGTATCCGTTGGTCTGGTTTATCACCACAATCTGGCCGTTCGGCAGCTCCATTATGACGTAGTTGTTGGAGCCCACTGATTCATTGTGAAATGTAGCGGAATTTATGGTGGACTGGTTTATGTACTGGCTCAGGAAGCCATTGAGGCCCGTGCCCACAGCGTGCGGCTGCAGCGCAATCGTCGAGAACAGCAGCAGGACAGTTAATGCAATATATGGCCTGAACATCGTCGCACCGGTAACTAATCATTGGATGCGAATATTTATAAAGATTTTTGGATCTTACGGCTTTCGCTAGACGTCATAAAAAGAAAAAGTTAAGGGAAGGCAAATGCCTTCCCTTCTGTCTGCCTAATTGCTAGCTGTTTAGGTTGTGCTTGCCGCTGCGTAGAGGTCCTGGATGAATGCATTCGCTTCCGCAGTTGTCTGCGATGCGGAGTATCCTGCTACCAAGATCTTGTTGCCGAACGCCTGTAGATATGTGGTTGAGCCTGTGTAGTTCGACCATGGCACTACCTGCTGGCTGAGCGTGTTCACGTATCCGCTTCCTATCAGGATCAACGAGCTTGCCGGGTTTGCCTGCGAATCCAGAATCACCAACGGCGTTGTCGTCAGGTTCTTCAGCCAGACTGGCTGCAGAGCCGTTGACACCGAAGGTGTTGCTGTCAGGTTGCTTATTCCGGTTATTGTGTAGCCGCTGCTGCCCGATAGTGTTGCCGTTGCAGTTACCTTAGATATGGTGACGTTGTTGACTCCTGGTATCGACACTGCCTGGCCTACTATGTATGGACCGTACTGCCTCTGTGTAGAGCTGGACGGTGCAGACGAGGATGGAGCCACTGCGAAGAGTAGTTGGTCTACTATTGTCGCGTAGTTGATTGTCACTGAGGTTGCACTCTCGGCTGCCAATTGGCTTCCGCGCTCTGTCCTGAATCCCAACGGTGCGTTGAGGGTCCCGGCGCTTACTAAGGATGTGTACGTCATGTTGTTCCTAGTTCCTGGAGTTCCGCCCTGCGTTCCTACAGATGCATTCAACCAGAAGAGTGGGGATGCGCCGCTTCCTGATGTCGCGTTGTAAATCGCGAAGCTCAGGCTGTCGGTTGCTGTGTTGCCAGGTATGGCGTATTCACTGACTTTGTAGTTGAAGTACTGCACTGCAGATAGTGGACTGCTTGGAAGAGTTGGGCCTGTCAGTGTGAATGTAGATATCGGCTGGCCATTCTGCTGGTTGTAGTTGAGGGTCGATCCGGACGCCTGGCTATACGTGGTCTGACCAGATAGCAGGTACTGCACTGTTGGCGATATTGTCTGCAAAGATATTGTGTTTGTTACCAAGCTGTTCTGTGGCGCGATTGTCACGGTCAGACCAGGGTATGCAGTGCTGAGAGTTATTGTCGTTATGTTAGTGAAGACCGTGTTCTCGGTAGTGACCCCGGCCTTGTAGAATACAGACGCGTTGGTTGCTGATGCAGCACCGTTCGAACCCTTTACAGTTACCGTCAGTGGGTTGTTGGTGTTCACGAAGTTGCCTGAATCTGCCAGCGTTACTGATATTGTGTTGCCTGTCCCAAGTGGACCGTACAGCGTGTTGGATGCCACAAGGTAGTAAGGTGTCAGGTCGTATATGACCGTCTGGCTTGTCTGGCCTCCGTAGCTGAATGCGTTGCTTATGCCACTTCCTACTGTCAGGAACTGCGCCGGCTCTGTTACGTTCTGTATGCCACTTGCTGCCCCTGTAGGCGTTGCGGTGAATGCTGAGTTCACGTTCTTGTATGTTATTGAACCTGTCGAACTTGTCTTGAAGTTCAATGGATCGTAGTTGTTTCCGAGGTTATCTGTTAGGAACTCCAACTTCCATGCGCTTGGATTACCTATGAACGATAGGGATTGGCCTTGCGTTAGGGTTGTTGGGCTGTTGTTGTATACTAATATACTCTGCAGCTGTGTTTCGTTTCCTGTAGATGAGCTCGTGTTGCCCCATAGAAGGTTTACCTTCCATCCCGGGTCGTACGTCTGGTTGAAGACTTGACCGTCCTTCAGCACGAAGACATTGGAGTATATTTGTATCTTTGCATACTTCTGATATGCGTACAATCCTGCGAATGTCTGGCCGACCTTTACGTAGACCTTTGTTCCTGATATGTTGAATGATTGGGTTGTGTTTTCACCTATCGCTGTTACGTTTACCAGCTTGCCGTTGTAGTACAGGTTTATTGCTGCTGGGCTTGCGCCGCTGCCGTTAGGCTGACCGATGTCCGTAAGCTGCACCGAGAACTGGCCGTTTGAAGCCGTTACGTTCTGGCCTACGTACACAGTGGTCATCGGCGATAGCGATGATGCTACCTGCACCTGGCCCCCGTTTTTAACAACAGTTGTTGATGATACGGTTGAGACGCTGTGGGTGCTGTTTGACGCTGTCGCACCTGGTAGCTTGAACCCGATTATGGTCCAGTTCTGGCCTAGGAATGTGAATGCTGCATTGTTTATTCCGATTACCCCATTCGAGTTGGCGGCTCCTGAAGTGACCGGGATTGTCTTTGAGAATGTGACTTGGTATGCTCCGCCTGCACTCATCAGCGCGAAGGCGCCGAGCTGCTGGTTGTATACCGGGAATCCTGTCACCCAGAGATTCTCTGTCTCTCCGTACTGGCCGGCGTTGTTCAGAAGGCCTGACTGCTGCGAGTTTGTTATCTGAAGTATGTTGTCGTAGCTGTTCTGCGTGAACGATGTGAACGATACTCCGCCACCTGTGGTCTTAGTTACAGTAGATACAGGCACTCCTGACGCTGCATAATATGGCGATGGCGCAGGAGATGTGGTCAATGCGAAGCTCTCTAGATATGCGTAGTTCGAGCTTGTCTGTAGAGCCTTTGTGCTGGCTGGTGATCCGACCTGGATTCCCCTGTTGAGGACCGATCCTATCAGTGCGCTGAATGAGTAGGATCCCGCTGCGTATGCAGCTCCTGTCTGGTTCAGCCATACCTGCTGGCCCGATATTGTAAGTGCTGATGGGTTTGTTACTGTTACATGTAGTGCGCTCGCGCTTGCCGCGTTGACCGATGCGGTCACTCCAACGGTTGTGTAAGCAAGGTTGCCTATCGCCGCTGCGATGTTCGCTGCCGCGATCCCGTCGGTTATCTGCGCCTTTGATCCAACTACTATCTGGACCAATGGTTGACCGCTGCTACCTATTATTGCTACATTCTGGAAGGTTACTGGGCCTGCAAATGCAAGACCTACTCCTAACAGTGCTGCCCCTGCAGCGACTGCTGCTATTCTCTTTGCGTTTATGGATTTCATATTCTCACGTAAATTTTATTGTGAAGCTACTTTCCAAGGAAAGTATTTAAAGGGATATGCTATCTGTAAGACTTTTTTTATATATAACTCTTTATACTTCGTCTTTTGTCATATACCCATTCTTTTATCAACGCATGCTTCCGATGCGTTACCGATGCAGGAGGCTTTGCTACAACCCTACTGCCACTGTATATAGTAGTAGAAGTATATAAGCTTTCCTGCCAAAAGCCTTATGTCCTTGCTGTGGTCTTTTGATGGAGGAGCATGAAGAGCGTGAGTTGCGGGAGAAGCTGGAGAGGCTGAAGCAGCAGGAGACCGAAAAGACCCCCCATCCAGAGCACGCCGATAGGAAGAGGACCTTCCTTAACAACAGATATACCTTCCTCGCGATAATCTTCGCCATCCTTGTGATAAACGTTGTGTTTAGGGTAGGCCTGATCAAATATACGGGCTTCTTCGAGCCCGATGGCTTCTTCCATTATGTTGTGATAATGCAGGCTGTAACCCTAAACCATGGGATCGTGCCCATGAACCAGATCCTGTCGGGCTTCCCGACCCACAATGCGATAACCGAACCGGGAGGTCTCTATTATGTTACAATCTTGCCTTACGCGATCCTCCAGTATTTCGGGATCAGCTATTATACCATAATGAGGTACATACCGCTTCTCTTCGGCATACTTGACGCGATAGGTGCCTACTTCCTGGCAAAGTACCTTACGCACAGCAGGGTTGCAGGCCTTCTCGCCATGCTCTTCATAAGCATCTCTAGCGGTGACATAGCTAGGACTGCAGCGCTTGTCTACAGGGGCGACACCTTCGTCACAATCTTCATACTTATTGCATTCATTATGTTCGTCAAAACGGTGATGGGCAGCGGAAGGCGCTCGTGGATCTACGCGGCCCTGGCAGGGGTCTCCCTTGCAGTGGCGGAGGCTGTCTGGGGTGGGGCCCCGTTTGGCCTTGTGGCCTTCCTGGCAGCGATAGTCCTATTGACAGTATACGCCTTCATAAAGGCGAACGAGAAGCTGCTCAAGTCGGCTGTAATACTATCGCTGGGTGTCCTGCTATTCTATGGGATACAGTGGCTCTTCATACTTACAACGATACTCAGGAACGTGCCTACCTTGGGCAGCATCCACTTCTTCATCTTCTATCTACCGGTGCTGCTCGGATCACTTGCGGCGCTATATCTCGCAAAGAGGAGGCAGCGCTTTGAGGCGATTGCAGGCACCTGGCAGAGAAGGGCGATTGTGGCGATTGCGCTCCTGGCGCTCGCTATTATAATTATAGTGGTCGCCTTCCCTGGATACATAGGCCAGCTTATAAACAGCGGCGGCTCTGGTGGTAGCTCCCTTGGCGTCACCATAGAGGAACTACAGCCACCCACCCTCTCGTTCATCTGGCAGAGCTTCAGTTGGCAGATTGTGCTCGCACCCCTTGGCGTTGTGCTCTTCCTGCTTCTTGGGAGGAGGATTGTGGACAAGGAGCACTCGATGATGGCGAACATCGCCTTCATAGCGGTGATAGCCTACTTCATGGTGACACTCTGGCTGCAGCTCAGTGCAATAAGATACAACTCCCTTGTCTCTGCTCCAATAGCGATACTCGCCGCATACTCTGTGTATGCGATACCAAAGAGCCTTTGGGGCATCAGGTGGCGCTGGCTCATCCTCATACCGATAGCGATATTCGCAATCCTGATAATACTAAACACCATTCAGACGACGGCCTCCTCGTTCAGCAGCGGGCAGGCAGATGGAATAACCCCGCAGTTCCTGCAAGCGATGGTATGGCTGCGAAACAATACTCCCACAAACGCGACCGTGCTGGCGCTCTGGCCTGACGGCTCCGTCGTGGAGGGCTGGGCGAACAGGACCAGCCTTATGGACAGCGTCGGAGGGCAAACGCCACAGAAGATATACAACTTCTCGCAGTGGCTCTTCTCTACGGAGTCGAATGCAACCTACCTTTACGTGGCGGGCAAGCCGCAGTACTTCGTGGTCAGGGGCTACTGGATTTACGAGATAGGAGGTGTCGCCACGGAGGGCGATATATCAAACTCTACGGCGTACGGCTACGACATGATGAGCTCGCTGAACATACAGAGATCGCAGAATGCTACCGCATACCTGTTCAACTCCAGCGCATACCCGTACTACAGCGCAGAGCTGATAAGCACGCAGTCCCACAACCTGACTGTAGAGGTGCAGGCCTACATTGGCAGCGTACTCTCGACAGGGAGGTTCGCGATAAAGAACGTCATCTTCATAAACCAGAGCGGAGGGCCGTATTCGGAGGCGACATCCACCATCGCAAATACCGCCAACTACAGCCTGGTGGTCTACTTCAACGGCAGCAGCATAACCGGTGGCGCGATAATCGGGCCGAAGATGCCTATGAGCAACTTCTTCAAGTTCGTGGTGCTCTGCGACTATTCGGAATGCCCATATGGCGCCAGCAACGTTACAATGCATGTTATCTACCAGAACAGCGACACCAAGATAATAAAGATAAATTACAGCACCTAGCGCGTTAGGAGGCCGGCTACTGCAATAATTTTATAATATGGCATTCATTCCTTATCATGCAGACCCTGCTTGCCCTGGTCGCGCTCCTTATTGTGGACGCGTCGTTCTCCTGGGCAAGAATGCTCATCGCACTCTTCATCTCGATAGTTCTGAGCATCGCAATAGGAATCTTGGCTGCTAGGTCGAAGACCGCCGGCAGGATAATTATACCAGTCCTTGACGTCCTGCAGACCCTGCCCATACTCGCATTCTTCCCCTTCGTAATCTATATAGTGGTCGCAGCGCTGCCGAATTACATAGGCATAAACGCCTCGGTCATACTCCTCATAACCACGAGCATGATATGGAACATTGCGTTCGCGGTTTATGAGTCGGTGAGCACGCTACCACCTGAAACGATAGAGGTCACCGCGGTCTATCGAATGAGCAGGATAGACAGGATAAGGAAGATATACATACCGGCGAGCATGCCCAGGGTGGCTGAACAGTCCGTCCTGTCGTGGGCGATAGGCCTCTTCTACCTTGTGACGAGCGAGATATTCTCGACAGGAAACGCTGCCTACTCCGTCAAGTATGGTATAGGAGTAGAGATAACGAAGCTTGCGTTCTCGGGCAACGCGCTCTACTATGTAATTGGCATCGGCGTCTTCGTAGCCTTCGTGGTGGCGACGAGGTTCCTGCTCTTCAAGCCCTTCGAGAGGTACACCTCGAGGTTCATGGAGCCGCAGCAGAGGAGGGCGCAGCTTAGGGCAGCCTGGCGCGCGAGGGCTTTCTCCGGGCTGGCTTCTATACACATGCCAAAGATGCGCATACCCTCACTGAGGAAGAAGCATGGCGCAGTGCAGAAACCGGCCGCAAGGGCGAGAAGGAGCTCACTGCCCTACTACATTGTAGGGATACTCATTGCGGCTGCGATACTCGCATATCTCTTCTTGAGCTACAGCTATCTCATAGGGTACGAGGCTGCTGCCGTCGTAGCTCTACTGACATCGTTCATCAGGGTCTGGGTCGCGTTTGCGGCTGTTTGTGTGGTCGCGATCCCATTGTCCGTCTACCTCGTCTTCATGTCGAAGAAGAGCAGCAGCTACGTCACGCTCTTCCAGATATTCGCCTCCATCCCTGCGACCCTTCTCCTGCCTGCTATCGCCGTAGACTTTTCCGGGATCCCCTTCCATGGAGAGATAACAGCCTTTTTGATATTTTTCATAAGCGGCATCTGGTACATGATATTTGGGATGCTGGCTAGCGCGAGGACCCTCAATCCCGAGATTCTTGAGGTAAAGAAGAGCTTCGGCTTGAAGGGCATACGGGCGTGGAGGAAGGTCTACATAGACGCCCTCATGCCCGGCATGGTAACCGGCGGTATAACCGCGATAGCCGGTATGTGGAACGCAAGCATCGTTGCCGAGTATTTCACCACATCCGGCATCTCCGGGACAAACGTCATTAGCTCGGTCAACATAGGGATAGGGAAGCTGCTCGACCTCTCGCTTGCATCCGGCAATCTCATGCTTGTCGTGACAGCATTAATAAACCTAACAGCGATGATAATCATAATCGACACCCTTGTCTGGAAGAGGCTTTACAGGAGGGTGGCGAACCTCTGGGGATCGAGTTGAGCGTAATAGAAGCGAGGGGCATATCGTTCTCATACGGCGACGCGAAGATAATAGAGGATATATCATTCTCGGCCGAGAAGGACGAGTTCGTCTCGATAATAGGGCAGTCTGGATGCGGCAAGAGCACCCTCCTCAGGATACTCGCCGGGCTTGTGAAGCCAAATGGCGGGGAGGTGCTCTTCATGGGCAGGAGGGTTGAGGACCCGACACGCGGGATATCATTCGTATTCCAGGACTTTGCGCTGCTCCCGTGGCTGACAAACATGGAGAATATAAAGGTCGGGCTCTCGATGACCGAGATGACCGACGGGCAAAAGGAGAGGAGAGCCGGCGAGCTTCTTAAGCTGTTCGGCCTTGAGGACTTTGGGGACTCCTACCCCAACGTGCTGAGCGGCGGGATGAAACAGAGGATTGGAATCGCAAGGGCGATTGCATCGAACCCGAAAGTGCTGCTTATGGACGAGCCATTCAGCTCCCTGGACGCGCTGACAGCAGACACCCTGAGGAGCGATGTCGTCCGCATGTTGAGCAGCAGGAAGTCGCCCGTAGACTCTGTGGTGATGGTGACGCACAACGTCGAGGAGGCCGTTGAGGTCTCCGACAGGGTGGTGGTGCTCTCGAACAAGCCGTCATCTGTAAGGGAGATAGTTGATATAAAATTGGGAAAACCGAGGAAGAGGGAGAGCGGGGAGTTCATGAAGGAGGTGGATCTTATCTACTCCTACCTGAAAGAGTAAACTACCACGGCTAAAGCCCGTGGGCTTTCCATCTGGATTGCTGCAGTTTGTGATAAAACATTAATTCCTTTGAGTACCTTGTTATTACATGGTTTGAAAGTAATGTAACTTTTGAAACGCCATGGCGCCGTTCATCGAAAAAAAACGGGATTTCGGCCACCTTAATGTCTTTGTTTGCTGCCATTACATAAAGAAGTAGCTTATAAAAACCGGGCTTTTGCTGTAGATTTTTTAAAAGGCCCTTTTTGACAATGAAATAACCGGATAGCGGGTCGGTGATTTTTCTTGATTGTTTGACCATCACGTATGCAAGAAATTCTGCAGTCCTGCTCATTATTGCCCTTCCGAATGTCCTTTTAACTTGGCCGCTTACGATACCCCTTGAAGCTACAACAATGTCAAAGCCCCCGGCAAACTTTTTTATAAGACTTGGTATTGTTTTGGTCGTATGCTGAAGGTCCGCGTCCATAACAATGACGCTCTCGCCATTTGCGCTTGCCACAGCTTGCAGCGTGGCGGCCGCGGTCCCCGGTTTTATCTTCTGATTTATAAGCTTTATTTTGTACTTGTTACTTTTATTGGATAGTTCCTTTATCACTGAGATTGTTGAGTCGGTGCTTCCGCCATCCACAAATATAATTTCTTTTAGGCCGCTGAGTTTACCCGCATTTACAAGACCGTTTATCTGTTTTATTAGGATCCTGATGTTTTTATCTTCGTTAATTACAGGTAAAATTATAGAAACTGATTTCATTCATACCACTACAAATTATACTTGTATCAAATACTCATGTTTCATTCTGCTGTGGCACATAATAGATGCTTGCAGGCTGTCAGAGCAAGGTAGTTATCCTTCCAGTGAGTATCTGGTAAGCCTCGCAGGAGGTCCACTCGCTCGGCTCCTTTCCTTCTTTTATCATCTTCCTTACATCTTGGGCCGCATCGCTGCGCCAGATGCTGCCCAGGTCGTAGTCGGTCTCCCTTATGTTTCCGACTTTCTTGTTCCACATTATAGATGGATAGACGTTGCCCCAGCTGTCAAGGAATAACGATGCCTCTAGGCTCCTGCTCTTCATCGGGCTCCTCTTTGTCCTTGCGAACTCAACAAGCCTCTTAAGGAATGCATTCTCTATTATTATCATCGGGTCCATGCTTGTGCCCCTGCTCGACAGGAAGCCCCCTATCTCTTTCGCGGCGACCTCACCATCAGGCCTTATGTCCATCGCCTCATTCTTGTAGAAGTTCTCTGACGTCTGCGCGAGATTGATGTGGAAGTCGTTGTACGTTATGTCTGGGAACCTCTGCTTCACGGAATTGAAGGTCTGGTCAAACTGCCCTTGGTTGAACTTGCTCAGCGTGTACCCGAATATGGCATCGATATCCTTGTACTCTCCTTTCAGCCTCCTGATCAGCGCGAATACCTCCATGGCCCTATCATAGTTGCCAGGAACCCCTCTTATCTTGTCGTGCAGTTCCTTGTAGCCGTCAAGGCTGACGGTTATTACTATCCTGGGTATGCCCAGCGAGAGTATCTGCCTGAGCTTCGTTTCGACCGTAGCAATGCTGCACAAAGAATTTGTGGGCATAGTAAGTAGATACAGGTCCTTGCAGTTTTCCTTGAATACTTTTGCTATCTCTGCAATATCGCTCCTGAGGAATGGTTCTCCGCCAGTAAGCTCGATCCATTTGAAGTAGTTGTTCTTCTCAACGAACTTCCTTATCTCTTCTATCGTAAGCTCGTCCTTGGGCCTTATTTCCCATATTCCGCACGTAATACAACGGCTTTGGCACCAGTACGTTACCGCAAAGTTGAGCTTGTACGGTCTGCTAAGGCGCGTAAAATTCGACTTCAGGGCAGTAAGTGCAAGACCTGCCAGCTTGGTTGCTCCTGACATGTTAGTAAATACCTCATTGCAATATTTAAAGTTAATCAGGGCAGGTGCATTAGAGTAGCGCGAAAGTGACGAAGATCGGGGCGAGCAGTATCGATATGGTGCTCACGACCTTTATCATCGAGTTGAGCGACGGCCCCGCCGTATCCTTCAGCGGATCCCCGAGGATGTCTCCCACGATCGCCGCCTTGTGTGCGTCGCTTCCCTTGCCGCCGAAGTGCCCCGATTCTATGTATTTCTTTGCGTTGTCCATCGCACCTCCTGCATTTGCCATGAAGAGCGCAAGCACGAAGCTTGTGGGTATCATCCCTACAAGAAGGCCTCCCAGCGCGGCCTTGCCGAGCACAAGCCCGACAGTTATGGGCACCAGTATCGCTATGAGCTCGGGGAGCACCAGCGCCTTGAGCGCGTTGACCGTCGCAATGTCGACAGCCCTTGCATAGTCCGGCTTTGCCTTGCCTTGCATGAGCCCCTTTATCGTCTTGACCTGCCTCCTTACCTCTTCAACCATCAGGTTGGCGGCGTGACCCACGGCCTCCATCAGGAAGGATGAGAAGATGAATGGGAGCAGCGCGCCTATGAATATGCCCACAACTACAAGCGGGTCGAGGACATTCAGTGTGGTGAGCCCTACCGCGCTTGCGAAAGCGACGAACAAGGCAACGGCAGAAAGCGCAGCTCCGCCTATCGCGTAGCCCTTTGTCGTGGCTTTGGTCGTATTCCCTATCGCGTCAAGATGGTCCGTGACCTTCCTGACCGAAGCGGGCATGCCACTCATCTCTGCTATGCCACCCGCATTGTCGGTTATCGGGCCGAATGAGTCTATTGTGAGTATGGTTGCTGTGAGCGAGAGCATTCCAACTGCGGCTATTCCTATGCCATAAACACTCGCACTCCAGTAGCTCACGAGTATTGCTATAATTATCACAAAGACAGGGAGCCACGTGCTCCTCAGCCCGACTGCGAGCCCCATTATTACATCTATGCCTGCACCCCCTTTCGCGGCTGTTGCAATCTTGATGACCTGCTTACTCTTGTTGCCGGTGAAGTAATCGGTAATCCAGAATATCAGTATCGCGATTACAAGGCCCGAGAGCACGGCCACGAAATCAAGTGTCGGCATGTGCATCAGCACCGTGAGCGCAAAATCAAGAACAGCAGATATTATTACTGCAGATATTATCCCCATGTAGAGCGCCTTTACCGCGTTGTGACCGCGCGCCCTCATGAAGAACATGCTGGCGAGGCTTCCGATTATCCCTACTGCAGCGATCATGAGTGGATAGGAGAAAAGATGGAAAGCCGCGCCGCTTATGCTTGCTGCGATGAGCAGCGCCGCAACAAGTGTGACAGCGTAGCTTTCGAAAACGTCGGCAGCCATTCCCGCACAATCGCCCACATTGTCCCCAACGTTGTCGGCTATCACGGCGGGATTCCTCGGGTCGTCCTCGGGCAATCCCAACTCGGTCTTGCCAACCAGGTCTGCACCAACGTCCGCAGCCTTTGTGTATATTCCACCACCGACCCTGGCGAAAAGCGAGATGAGCGATGCACCAAAGCCGAATCCTATCAAGATTGCGACATTCGATATTGTGAGATACATGAGAAGCAGGCTTATTGCAATAAGGCCAAGCCCGACCGCAACGAATCCGGTGACAGAGCCGCCGAGTATTGCTGTGTCGAATGCGGATTTTGTGCCCTTTTCCGCGCTCTTCGCTGTCCTGACGTTAGCCCTTACCGCTACGTTCATGCCAATAAAAGCGGTCAGGTAAGAGGCTACCGCGCCTGTAGCGAACGCGATGTCAAGCTGGCTGCCATTCTTGAGGAAGAAGAATACTATTGCTAGTATGATTCCGAATACGACTATTGTCTTTAGCTGCCTGTTGAGGTATGCCCTTGAGCCGTCCCTTATCGCCCTAGAGATCTCCTTCATCTTTTCTGTTCCTTCGGGCTTCTTGAGCGTACAGACTGCCGCGAAGAGCGAGAAGAGGAGCGCGATTATTCCCACCCCTAGCGTGTAAACATAGAAGCTCAACACTTCACCCCAAGAGATAGAGCATTTCAATTAAAGATTTAAAAAGGTTTTGTGCTTGGGCATCGTGCTTACCACGGTACCTTCTTAAGCTTCAGCCTGTGCGCGCCCATGTTTGTAAGTAGGTGCAGCACGCCTGTAAGAATTATAAGGAATACAATCCCGTAGATACCGGGCTGGTGACCCAACGGCAGCGTGAATATAAGAGCGAAGATGAAGAAGCCATACTGATCTAATATAGGGATGCTCCTTCCGGGCTTCACGTTGAACCTTCTCTTTATGAAGCTGCCGAAGAGGTCGCCGAATATCGCCCCTATTGAGAGGAGCACAGCTATCGGCAGCATGAAGCTCAGGAACGGGAATTCGATTACACCGACGAGTATTCCACATGTCAGACCCGCAAGAGTGCCGACAACTGTTTTATTGTTTCCAAAAATTCTCCTTCCGCCGATCTTCCTGCCCCTGTCGAGCGGCCCGCCCCTGCCACCGAAGAGGACCGGAGCCCCGTTCGCAGCGTATGCAGGGAAGATGTATATTATCGGGTAGAGTATTATGGAATAAATGAGATAGTAGTACAATTGAACACCGCGCTATGCACGCTCTATTGAGTCGTATATTGCTTTTCTCACATCTTTATATCCAATGTACGTGCTTGTAAGTTGGCTTATTTCCTTTTCCCATACACGACCGATTGATGCTAGTCTCTTGATGAATATGGATTTTATAAAATGCTCGTCACCCCTTTTGCCATACAGTGAGAGTTTCCTGTTGACAAGTCCCATATCTATCTTTACCTTGTATTTCACTAGCATTATCCATAAATCATAGGCATCTCTCGCTACAGCCCTCTTTCTTTCCAGTATCGCGCCGATCTTGTCAGCAACCAGCTCTTCTGGCTGCTCCGAATAAAGATAGTACGGCCTTATGTCATCGTAAATTGGCACCCTGCGCATGAGCGCTGGTTTCATGAGGGGGAATGCGTATGTGTTTATATCGATGCGTATCGTCTGCTTTGCCTGATTGTTGTGCACTGCATTGTATACCGGACCATCTAGTTTCAGTTCGTATTTTAGTATGTTCCGGTACTCCTCCAGCGTGAAACCTGTCTGATAATAGTCATTCATGCGGTTTATCGCTTTCCCCACCTGTTCCTTTACAACACCTTTTTCCGTTGGCTCCATCAAAACAAAGTCGAGATCTTCCGAGAACCTGCCCGTGGCGTAAAGCTTGGAAAGTGCTGTACCGCCCCTAAATACGAGCATCCTGACAGGCTTAACCGAGAAAAGGTTAAGCAGCAGCATCTCCTGAAGGTAATCTTTTTCGGCTTGCGCTGGCGTGATAAAGCCGAGGCTGACCGTATAATCTCTCCATTTTTGGAGTTCCTCTTGTTTTGCGCCAGCCATGCATATCAGCTCTTAACAACCATCTCGTCCTCCTTCATCTCCGCGGTTAAATCCATTATCAGTATTTCACCTCTATGGGTTGTTGCCTTAGACCTCATGAGTTTCAAGAATTTCATTAGGCGTCCAACATTAAGCTTGCCCTTTTTGTAAGCGGCGGATGCCGCCTCCAGTACGTATGCTTCAGGAGGGTTTTTTAAATAAAGGGCGTCCGCGATGGCTTTTTCGACTTCTGCAATAAATGCGCCACTCTCCTTGTCCCTGTGGAATCCAAAGAACCTTCCCTTGCCTATGGTTATAAATCTTATCGTGAAACCGTCCAAATTGATTATTTTTTTATGCCGCCTTGTAGTGATAACATCGGTTATTGTTGGTGTCTGCGTGGTCAGGTCGTAGTACCTGAAGGCGGAAAATAGGCTTATGTACGACGGATATATTATATTTGATGCTATCGTGTATATGTCGCTGCCTGGCAGGTAATAAACGCCGCGCTCCGCCTTGCGTATAAGGTTGGCCTTGACCAGCCTGTGGGCAACCAGGGAGGCATACGGGATGTCAACGCCAGTTATCTGAGCCAGTTCGTATGTGCTAAAAACCCTGTTGCCGGTCTGGCTCAGCAGGTTTAGCAGCTCTATCGCCTTCATGTTATCAGTAGGGTTAACGCAGAAAAGATATTTATACTTTGTGTATATTTGTTTATCGTATTTGATAAACTAAATGTGTCAAAATTTATACCTCTTCGCCGTGCACCTATTTTATGCTCCCTTCTGCGATCCTGTCGGAGCCGCCTCCGGTGAGGGTCTTGCCGCTCTTCGATGCATACTCCCTTAGCAGCTCTATCGCGATCTTGCCCGACTTGCTGCCGGCTATGCAGACCGCATCGCCGCTTTTGTTCGAGAGCAGCACCGCCGCCTTCTCATTCGCCTCAATCATCATGTTTGCGATCTCCCTCAGTGTCTGCCTGCTGTAGTCGAGCTCCTTTGTTATCACGCCTGCGGGTTTGGAGACGCCCAATCCCATGTATCTGCCGAGGTCCTCAGCGAGCCTCCTGTTCTCCTTCCTTGCGCGTTGCGCCTCCTCCATCCTGTCTTTGATCCCATCGTTGAGCTTGTCGAGGTCCAGCGATGACAGCCTTGCAATGTTCCTCAGGGTAGCCTCCATCTCGTTTATCTTGTCGAGCGCGGCAGGCCCTGCCACGAACTCTATTCTGTCTATCCCATCGTGCGGCCTCGAGGTAGATATTATTTTTATCAGTCCTATCAGCGTCTCCCTTCCTACAATGTGCAGCCCTCCGCATGCCTGCGCGTCTATCAGGTTGCCGTCGAGGTCCCAGATAGAGATTATCCTGAGCCTGCGAGCAGGCACACCGTGCCCTTGATATATTGTAAATCCGTACCTTGATTCTGCCTCTCCCCTTTCGAGTTCCTCCGCCTTCACTTTTATGCCGCGTAGGATGAACATGTTCGCCATGTCCTCTATACTTTTTACCTGCTCGTCTGTGAGCTTCTCATAGTGCGCGATGTCTATGTGCGCCTTGTTGGGCGTCTTCTTGGCGCCCTCCTGCCATGCATGGCTGCCCAGTATTTTCCTTCCAGAGGCATTTATCAGGTGCGTGGCCGTGTGGTGTGCCATCAGTCTTATTCTTCTGTCTACATCTACCCTGCACTCGACGCTTGCGCCTTCCCTGAACGTTGGTTTGAATTCCAGCTCGTGTACTATGACATTACCTACGTATTCGACTCTCTTTATTTTGATGCCGTTTATCGTGCCGAGGTCGCACTCCTGGCCGCCACTCTCCGCGTAGAATGGCGTCCTGTCAAGGACGACCATGTTGCCTTCGATTCGCAACACCTTCGATTTGGACTCGGAGGCGAAGTCGTAGAATAGGGTCTTGGTTGCCTTGAGCCCCTCCGCGCTTATCGGCAGTTTGACCTCGTGCTGCTTCTCCCTTGCCGCGAAGTCACCCCTCATTATCTTGGTGTAGAGCTCGTCCGGCAGGTCCAACGCCATCCCCTTCTGCTTTGCGATCTCCGAGACGAAATCCGGGGTTATCCCGTTGCTCTCGTAAAGGGTCCTCATCCTTTCGGGGGTTAGCTGCTCCCTCTTTTCGACTATCGATGTGACAATCTTCAGCGCAGACTGCTTTGTGTTTGCGTACCTCTGCCTCTCTATAGACACAACCTCGTTTATTTCTGGTATGCTCTCCTCCAGTCCCTTGTAGAGGTTCTTGACCTGCGAGGCCTCGATCTCCATCAGCTTGATTATGTCTATCGTTATCCCGTATCTCTCTATGAAGTCAAATATCCTCCTGAGTATTATGCGGAGGTTGTATCCACCGCCGACATTGCTCGGCAGCGCGCCGTCGCTTATCGCAAAGAGCAGGCTCCTCGCATGGTCTGCAATCGCATACGCTGCCTGCATCGGCCTTATGGTTGAGTGGTACTCCTTCGTCGATACCTTAGCCCTCTTTATTATCTCGCGTTCCTCGTCGCCCTTCATCTCGGTCAGGTCGACCTTACCGAGAACTGACGCAAGCCTCGAGTACAGTACGTGATCCCTCTTGAACGGGGCGTTCTTGTAGATGTAGCTGAGCTCGTTGGGGAATATCGCATCGTAGACCGTCTGCGCACCAGTGTAATACCATATGAGGCGCTCGAATCCCCATCCAACGTCAACAACCTTACCCTTCAGCTCCTCTGTCTTGCCGTTCTCGTACTTGAACTCGGTGAAGACGTTGTTTCCCAGCTCCAATCCCTTTGAAAAGAAGTCGAGGCAGGGGCCGAACTCGGAGAAGTCTCCCATCGCCCAGACGCCCTCTATGTAGGTGAGATCGGTGCTCTTTATCCCGAGGATCTTTGTAAGCAGCTGGTAGTTGAGGTCTATGCACCTGTCGCGCCAGTATCCCTTCTTCGGGTAATCAAAGGCGTGCTGGCCAGCCATCATGAATGATGTTAGATGCCTTCCCGTCACTCCCACGTTGGACATGTCATTGAAACGCATGCAGATCTGCGGCACCACGAGGGGGTTCTCGTTGTATTCGAAGCTCAGCTTCCCGTTCTCTATCCTCTGGAAGTCCTGGATGCTCGCTATCGTGAAGTAGAGGTCGGGCCTCCATCTGCTCACCACAGGGTACCTCTCTATTATCGCGTGACCATTCTTCTTGAAGAATCCTGCGAACTTGTTCCAGAATTCTTCGTAGCCTACGCTCCTCGGTTTCTTGCTTATGAATGAATAGGATTCGTGCTCTGGTTCACCACACAATTCTCTCGATTCGTCGGCAGTCCAGAAGAATTTCTTGCACACCTTGCACTGTTTTCTAATGAAGCCCTCCTTATCGAAGAGCTTCGTCGAGTAGTACCTCTTCGGCTCCTTTGAAAAGTCCCTCCTTAGTTGATCTTTGCTGAGCATTCAGACACCAAGTTTCTGCTGTGGCCACCAGACCTTGCACTCCTTGCCGAAGAAGGCGCAGAAGTTGCACTTCCACTTCTCGTCCTGCGGCACGGGCATCGCCGCTCTCTCGCCCTTCCAGTACTTCATAGTGAACTGCAGCATCGTTGACATCTCCTCATCGGTGTAGTTGACCTTCTCAAGCTTTATCTGCTTTCCTGAATACTGGTTTATATACCTTATATAAAGCGTGTCGCTTATCCTGCCCAGCTTCTCCGCCGCCGAGAAGAAAGCATCCGTGATCGGCTCCAAGCCGAGAAGGTCGCGGGCTACCTGCATGCTCTCCAACTGCCTGGTGAACTCTGACGTTATCTTGAGCGAGGAGGTCCTGTACGCATTCCTGAAACTGACCGCGCTGTAGCGCGCTGCGCTCATGTCGTCGAGAAGCTTCCTGTAGAGCATGACCTGCGCCTTGTGCGTCAGTATCTGGGCATCGCTCGGTATGTTGTCGTTGCTCCGCGTCTTGTCCTCCTGCACCACGACCTCGTTGTCCTTTATCTCGAGCTGATCTATCTTCCCTACAATTTTGAATCCGTCTATGTCCCCATAGACCTGCACTTCTCGCGTCTTGCGGTTCTGCTTCAGCGCCTCCAACGCCATGTAGCTCGTGAAGAGTCCTCTGTAGAGGACATCCGCGTAGCTCTTCGGCATGAGCACTATCGGCACGTTCGTCTCGCTCTCCATCTGGTCGTGCATCTGCCTGCCTTTCATTATCTCTGCGGTTATCTTCTGCCCGTAAATGTAGTTGAGTTCCATCTGCTTCTCGCACCAGTATTGCGACGCTATGTCAGATGCGCGTATGCTCGACTTCTTCAACCTAGCGAGTGCATTCAACAAACAAATCAGCCCGCCTACCTATCGTCACAGCCATTGCTCGGAGATTACCTCGTTCATCACTGCTTATCAGTTGCTGATTACATCTATAAATAATGTAGAGTCAGGATGCGGCACTGCTGCGTCTGCCCATTTTTCTCATTGAGAAGTGGTATATCAGATAGATGACAACCACAAAGACTGCTATTGCGAAGAGCACGACCAGTCCGCTCTTCGCCGAAAGGAAGTAGAACCCGAATGCCATCAGCACGACATCCCATATGAAGGTCCCTGCTATCGAGTATGCAAAGAACCTCTTCGGTGCCATCCTCGCGAAGCCTGCGGGGAAGCTCATCCACGTCCTTACTATTGGAATCATCCTAGATACGAAGACAGTTGTGTTGCCATTTCTTGCGAACCAGTCGTCGAACCTGTCGAGCGACTCCCTCCTTATGTGGAAGAGGTGCAGATGCTTGTAGACGACCTCTTTTCCAAGGAAGTAACCTATGTAGTAGTCGATCGCGAGGCCTCCTATACTGCCGAGCAGCGCGGCCGCCAGTGCAATGTAGAAGTTCATCAGCCCTTTCTGGACAAAGAGCCCCGCAAGGGGCAGCACCACCTCGCTCGGCACCGGCAGGGACGAACCCTCAAGGAGCATCAGGCCAAATACGGCGAAGTACCCATATAGATGGAAGAGGCTGGTTATCGTCGCGTACGACGCGGTGAAGAGCTGCATGAACGTTGAGACTATGTCGAAAAGCAATGGAACACCGGCAAGTCTATTTTGCTCGGCTAAATTAAATACTTTCGATGCACTGCATAATCAAGTGCTGAAGATGAAGGTAGTAAAATTCTATGAAAGCAGCGGAGCGCTCAAGCTGAGAGCGGACAGCATGGAGGACCTCTGGGCTATACAGAGGATAATCTTCGTGGGCGACCTCGTCAAGTCGGAGAGCGTGAGGCGTTTCAAGGGCAGCGAGAAGGACACCGGCGAGCTCAAAGACGTAGTGATAAGGCTGAGGGTTGAGAAGACCGAGCTCGACAAGAATGCCGCGCGCCTGAGGATAATGGGAAAGATAGTGGAGGGGAGACCCCTCGAGTATATCAGGCTGAACAGCTACCACACCCTCAACATAGCGCCCGGTGATACTCTTGAGATAACCAAAGTGGAGTGGCACGATTACCTGATACAGGTGATAAAGAACGCGGTGAGGGACTCGAAGAAGCCGAGGCTTGGCATAATAGCGCTCGATGACGAGAAGGCGCTTCCCGCATACCTCTATGGCTACGGGATCGACTTCAAGGATGAGATATACAGCAGACTAAGCAAGAGGATGAGCCCGAAGGACTTCGCTGAGCAGCAGGTGAAGTACTTCAACGAGCTTATCAAGCTTGCTGGGGACATGAGCGCCGACATAATAGTGATGGCGGGCCCGGGTTTCACCAAGGACGAGCTGAAGAAATATGCGGAGACGAAGGGGCTCCTGAAGAAAATCCCGAAGAGGTTTTTCTTCTTCAAGATAAGCAACGTGGAGCGGTCCGGGATCTACGAGCTCATAAGAAGCGAGGACGTCTCGGAGCTGCTGGAGGGCGAGAGGATAAGACAGGAGTTCAGGCTTATGGCCGAATTCCTTGAAGGGCTTGGCTCGGGAAGGTCAAAGTCGGGCGAGAAGGAGGTCAAGGAGGCGATAGAGAACTACTCAGCAAAGACGATACTTGTCAATGACTCTGTGCTGAGCGACCAGAAGATGAAGGAGCTGCTCGCTCTTGCTGAGAAGGCAGGGCTGAAGATAGAGATATTTAACTCCGAGGACGAGCTCGGCAGGCAGCTGCATTCATTCAAGGATGTAGCCTCGATCTGATCAGTGGATTACCCTCTGGCTTGTGAGATTCACAACCTCCCTTATAGTCTGCAGGTTGGCAGAGAGCCCCAACACCCCCACCACATCCGCTATCTCAGACTCCGTCGCATCCAGGCCATTCACGAGAATGAAGTAGTAAGCATAAGCATAGATTAGATGGTTCTTTATGCCTGCGCCCAGCACTAGATCTACCATCTTCGGGTTCGGCTCCAGATGTATTACCTTCAGTACGTTGGTAAGGCTCTCCTTGGTTATTTCACGACCGGCGAAGCTCAGGAAGGCAGCCGCAAACAGCACGGACATAACACCGTCCTTCACATGGCTCCTGACGTCTTCGTTCGAGAGCGCCTTTTGGAGCTCGGCTATGAGTAGTTGCGCGCATGTGTCGGCAACCGCCTTCACTACCGACTCCGCGGCGCTATACTGCTCAGCCACATCGGGGCTTACCTGCTTCATCTCGTCCATTCTCCCACCCAAAAGCAAAATGCGCCTCCCTTCAGGGCGCATTCACCCTTTCCGATTATTATATTGGTTTTGAGATATTTACAGGTATTCTTCCGGCGTGACATACGTCTAACTGAGTTGCTGCAGTAAACATCCATCCCCAAACGGGGATTTCATTGTTTCTTCGCCAGCTCTTGCCCCGTTTGTACGGCTTTGCTAATAAAGTATCAAATCTGCTAATTTAGTCTGCTAATAAATTGACTTTTTTAGCAAAGCTCGTTTGTACAATACATTTAAATATTTTACAGCACGTTGAATAATTGACGCTTAATACGCGAATGGAAATGTGGTGTCGATGCAGGAACAAGCGCTGCGAATGGACTTTTGCTATACTGTTATAGGCAGCGCAAGCATCGTCATGTGGGACTGCAAGAATACACCGCTCTTCCATTTGGACGCGTGAACATCTTAAAAAAATCTTAGGTGTTTTCGATGGTCCAAATGGAAACTAGTGTTAGGTTAAGCCTTGAGTCGATGCTCTCGAGGCGCGAGCAGCTCGTCCTGATAGAGATAGGCCTTGACAGTGTGAGCACAGCCTCGAGCTTCGTCGAGTACATGAGCGACTCATACTGCATATCCAAGAGCTCGCTCTGGTACACACTCAAGAGGCTGAAGGAGAGGGGCTTCCTCGATTTTGCTACGAAAGATGAGCGGGGTAAGAGCCTTGAGCTGACCAAATCGGGAAGAGGCAGCCTGCAGCTCGTAGAGCACAGCAGAAGCGACATACTTAGGTACTTCAGCGGCGCTGCGATGAGCCGTTTTGTGGGGGCGCGGAATTACGCAGCGCTAGCAGGGCTCGGAGCCCTGGGATAGACTCGGGTGGAGAATGGACAGATGGTCGGCATCCCGACCATCTATTTTATCGCGCCTTCAGCCCTGAGCATGCGCATCTTCATCCTTGTCCCGCCATTTGAGTAGTTTCCTATGGAGCCGTCGCCCCTTATTACCCTGTGGCAAGGTATTGTCGGAGCAAGGGGATTTTTCCTCATGACGCTGCCGACCGCCCTTGCGGCGCCAGGATGACCTGCCATCTTTGCAAGTTGGCCGTAGCTTATAGTCTTTCCTCTTGGTATGGACTTTGCCGCAAGAAGGACCTTTATCTCGAACTCGCTCATTCCCATCCTCTTGAGCTCCCGCCTCATTCTCGCATTGCTGCCTCGCATATCAAAGAACCTCAAAAAGGATTATTAACCTTATCTGGTCTTCTCTATTTGATAAGATGGCTGTGCGAGCGAAGGGAATGAAGGTCTGGCTTGACGGAAGGTTCATAGGCTACGAACTGGCGAAGGTCTCGATACTGACGCATTCGCTGCAGTATGGGAGTGGCATATTCGAGGGGATACGCGCGTATCCCACAACGGGGGGTCCCGCCATATTCAGGCTGGACGACCACATAGCCAGGTTCTTCAGGAGCATAAAGATATATTCGATGCCGATTCGGTACACTCCGGAGGAGATGCACAGCGCGATAGTGAAGCTCGTGAAGATGAACAAGCTCGATTCATGCTACATACGCCCCTTCATATTCTACAACTCGCAGGATATAGGCATAGGGACCCGCGGGAAGCACAGCAGCGTCTTCGTGGCGACGGTGCCGATGGGCGCGTATTACGGGGCAGCGAAGGTGAAGGGACTGCGCTGCAAGATCTCTTCTTGGAGGAGGATAAACTCAAGTATATTGCCTGTCGAGGCGAAGGCGAGCGGCAACTACATAAACTCTATAATAGCCGGCAATGAGGCGGTGGCATCTGGCTTCGACGAGTCGATACTGCTGTCGTACAATGGTTACGTCGCCGAGGGGCCGGCAGACAACATTTTCATTGTCAAGTACGGGCACCTCATAACTCCGAATGCGAGCGCAGATATACTGATGGGGGTAACGAGGGACTCGATAATACAGATCGCTGAGAGCCTGGGGCTTATAGTTGAGGAGAGGGAGACCCACAAGGAGGAGCTCTACTCTGCAGACGAGGTATTCTTCTGCGGAACTGCTGCAGAGATAACCCCGATAGTGAACATCGATGGGATAACGGTAGGGAACGGGAAGCCCGGCCCTATAACAAAGCTGCTATCTGAGAAATACGACAGTGTGGTAAGGGGCGAAAACCATGAATTCGGGGACTGGCTGACTCTGGTCAGATAATCAGAGCAGCTTTAGGGTTCCTGTAAACTGGTCTACCTCATCACCTTTCCATGGCCCAACGCCGAGCGCGGTCTTCGTGCCGGGCGGCAGCTCAGTTAGTCCTGCATCCATCACCAGCGCGCACGGCACATTTTTGTACTGGAAGGCCTTGAAGAGCTTTATCAAAGCCTCTTCGCCGTCGACCTTCAGCACGATTTTCTTCTCACCTTCGTCGAGCCACTGCTTCGTTATCTTCTTATCTGCCCGCTCTGCCTCGAAGTAGCTCATGAGCGATGCGTGGCAGCCCTGCGCTACCATCTTCCCCTTCCCCATGTCCAGATCAGACCTGACTACTATCGCCTGCTTTATCTCGCCGGTGCTCGCCCTTGCCATGAAACTGCTTGGAAGCCAATCTTTTTATTTTAGTGTGGCTGCAGCCTCGCCATCTCTTTTTTCTTTCCTGTTATGAGCGGGGCAGCGATACGATCGGCATCTTCCCAATCCCTCGCGACGTGCAGATTGCCGTTTATGGCTTCGAAAAGGCGCGCAAGCAATGGGTTATAGTCCTTTTTCAGCACTATGGCTTCGACACCTTCCCTTGCAAGAACGAGCGCAACCATCGGATCATCCTCAATCATTACGGTTCCCTCCTTTGGGATGAGATCAGCTTTGCTCCCATTCAGGGCTATCTTGATGTGTGCGCCCTTGATGCCGTGGTCACAGAGCAGCCTGCCCATCCCGCTTGAGTAGAGGAATGGGTTCGATGTACAGATTGCGACCCCCACACCATCGGCAGCCGTTCTGCGCATATGCGCAGCCGCATGCTCGTCTAATTTTAGTTCGTTTAGGTTTTTTGCCTCATCCACCATCTTCTTGAGCGCCGCGTTCCTGAAAGGCTTGAGCCTGAGTATGTTGAAGAGCCCTTCTGCACATGCTCTCCTTATTGCGCCGTGGCCCTCTGGAGGGAATCCTCTCTTCAGTCTGAGCGTTATGTCATCTACAGCAACGCCGTCGACATCATAGATTACGGTTGCGCGATCGAACTTCCACTTTTCCTGTTTCGCCATCCGAACCACCTATAATGGCTCGCATGCTGCATTTAAATATGACGGAGTGGTATTCGTCGATTGCCAAAGGGGCATGTAGCAGGGCTTGGGAAATTATTAATTAGCTGTATGAATAATATATCAGATATGATGCTCGATGAAAAATCTGCGGCCTTTGCAACCTCGCTCCTAAGGGAGTACTACAGGGGCGCAGACCTTGCAATTGAGAACGTGTCAGAGAGGGAGTTCGGATTCGGCAACTTCGAGACAAAGATAGCTTTCAGACACTACGCATTCAAGGACCTCTCCGCGTTGAGGAGGTACTTGGTGGCGAACGCGCCACCGTTCTGCGACGCGTCCAGTTCGCTGTACGCCTATCCTGACGCCAGGCCGATGGAGAAGAAGCAGTGGAAGGGCTCCCCATTGACATTCGACCTTGACGCAAGCGACCTGCGCCTGGACTGCCAGAAGGCGCATGGAAGCTCGTGGATCTGCCAGAACTGCCTTGACGAGGTAAAGGCGGAAACAATAAAGCTGATAGAGGACTTCCTTGTGCCAGATTTCGGCTTCTTGAGGAGCGAGATAAATGTGAACTTCAGCGGAAATAGGGGATACCACGTCCACGTGAACAGCAAGGAGATATTCCTTCTTGATTCAAAGCAGAGACGCAAGATAAGCGAGTACATCTCCGGCACTAGCATGGACATTAGGAGGTTCTTCCCTACGATCGGGCAGAGGGGCATGCGCCTGGTGGGGCCCAAGCCGTCCGAGCATGGATGGGGAGGGAAGCTTGCGCGCGGGTTGATAACCGCGCTCAACGGCGGCACAGCGGCGATGACAAAACTGGGGATAGACGCGAAGATGGCGAAGAGGTTAGAGGCGCAGAAAGCGGAGGTCATCTTCGGCATAACTACAGGCAACTGGGACAAGATAAACATACAGAAGAAGGGAGAATTCTGGAGCGCGGTGATGCAGAGGATGGCGATATCGCAGAGCGACTCGATAGACAGGAATGTGACCAATGACGTCTACCATCTCATAAGACTTCCGGACACAATACATGGCGGCACCGGCCTCATCGCGAAGAGGCTCGCCTCGCCCTCGCAATTGGACAAGTTTGATCCTATGCTGGAGGCGGTCGCATTCGGAAGTGGAAGTGGGAGCGCAAAGCTGCACATAGAGAGGGCGCCCAAGTTTTCAATCGGCGGGGAGGAGTACGGGCCATATGAGAACAGTGACGAGAACCTGCCGGCGTGCACGGCACTCTACCTTATCCTCAAGAGGCTCGGAAGGATTACCGTGTAAACTGGTATGCTTTTTATTTGTATGCAGTAGAATAGTCTACTATTTGCGAGGATTAGATGGAGGGGGAAACTGAGCATAGCATGCCCGAAGCAGCCGCCGCGCACCCTGAGGCACCGAGCTCGGCGTCTCACGCCGCACCCCATACAAAGAGGGACTATCCAAAGGCGGTTGTCGATACATTGAGAGCGAAGGTGAAGAGGAAGCACATCATCGCCGCGGTAATCTACCTTGCGATAGCACTCATCATATTCTATCCTATAACAGCGAACATGTCTACTGTCGCACCGGGCACCGGAGGGGACCTCTATAGCAACATGTGGGGAATCTGGTGGGCCTCATATACGCTCTTCCAGACGCACGGCAACCTCTGGTATACATATCTTCTGTTCTGGCCGATAGGCAGCAACATCGCATACTTCACCTTCGCGCCGATCGCAGCGGTGATAACGGCACCGTTCCAGGCGATAAGCGTAACCTTCGCATATAACGTCATATTTTTCATGGGGTTCCTGATCTCAGGCCTCGGCATGTTCATACTTGCAGACTACATAACAAAGAACGCGTATGCCGCATTCTTCGCTGGGATTGTCTTCGCGTATAGCGCCTTCCACGTTGCAACTGCAATCGGGCATCTTGACTGGATGGTAATCGGATGGGTCCCGCTTGCGCTCTACTTCTTCATAAGGATGGTGAAGGACGAGCACAAGTATCTATACGCGATAGGACTCGCAGTCTGCATCGTCTTTGCAACCTTCATGGGAGACGTTGAGCAGGGAATCCTCACGGTCGTGCTGCTCTTCATAGTGTTCTTATGCTACCTGCTCTACTCGTCGACAAGGCGCTTGATGATGAACAAAAGGTTCTGGTTCGCGCTGCTTCTGTGCGTTGTTGCGACATTCATAATAGGCTCGTGGGGCTTCATACCTGTAATCCACGGCATACTCGTGCCGGGGGCCGCGGCGAACGTGAACAGCAGGAACACGCTCTCGAACGACGCAGAGTGGAGCTCTCCGATCCTATCGTTCTTCCTCCCGAGCCCGTATAACGGGCTCCTCCACAACCTCTCTCTCAGCTATGCGAGCATCTACTCGGTGGACCCGAACGAGAGGATAGCCTACGTGGGATACGCGGCGATGATACTGGTCGCCATCGGCATAATAAAAAGCTTCAAGGCTGCACGCCTCTGGATAATACTTGCTCTCTTCTTCGGCTGGATGGTTCTTGGGCCATACATACAGTTGGGGCAGTACATCAGCTCCGGCATACCGGGAATATACTATGCCTACCACTTCATACCAGGATTCAGCGTCCTCCAAGAGCCAGACCGTTTCTACGTGGCGTTCAGTATAGCTATTGCGATGCTCGCCGCGATCGGGATGAAGTTTCTCATGGAGAGGCTGGCGCGCATGAACGGGAAGAGCCTCATACAGTTCGGCGCGGTCGCCGCGTTCAGCGCGGTCTTCGTCCTTGAGAGCGCGGGCATAATGACATACGCATTCGCGCCGATTGTGGCAACATACGTTACAATCCCGCCGTTCTACCATCTCCTGGCGAACTACAACGAGAACTTCTCGGTCCTGCAGCTGCCTATATTAATAAACAACAACATCCAATACCCAGACCTCGCAGCCGGAGAGGCGTCGTTCTACACGAGTGCATCCCACAAGCCCATAGTCGGCGGTTATGGAGGCAGGATAAACCTGACGCAGGAGCTGGAGCTCTACGTGATTCCGCTTGCTGTAGCCACATCAAATCTGCAGCAGACCGGCAACTTCAGTTATTCCTCTCCAGTGCTTGAGAACTACACCGCGCAGAGCATCCTCTCGCTCTACGACTACGGCACGGCGTTTGTGGTGATAAACACGCAGGTGCTCAACCTGAGCGAGATAGATGAGCTCGAGCCATACGTGGCGGGCGCGTTCGGGAACCCGATCTACAAAGACAACAGCACTATAGCGTTCTCGACGAGCGCGGCGATAAACGCCTCTATATTCAGGAGCTACGTGGCATACCCGTCTGTGACAGACTGGGAGAACTTCGACAGCTTCATAAATGGCACTGTAACCAGCCTCTGGGCACCTATATCGCCCGGGCTGATATCGGTCTTCGCGCCGTACCAGAATGCGACAGACCTGCAGTATAAGATTTTCTCGTCAACGCCGTATCTGATAAACACTACTGTGAGCTTCTCTGCGGTTGCGGTCGGAGGCAGCAGCACTCTCCTTGTGGAGTCGCCCACCTCTTCAACGCAGTATGCGACTCTTGCGACCATGCCGCTGACAGGGACGCTGACAAGGTACTCCTTCAACACATCAATGATATCGGGGCCTTACGGCAACCCGCTGCTCTTCGTCAGCGAGGGGAGCGGCACACCCGGCATACTCAACATAACTTTCAGTGAAAGAAGATGAACGAACTAAAGGTGATAATGGACGAGAGGGAGAGGAACCCCATACTAATCACCGGCCTCGAGGAGAATGGCATCGATGTTGAGAGGAGGACGATACCTGTCGGCGATTACATAATATCCGACAGGATCTGCATAGAGAGGAAGACCGTATCGGACTTCGAGAGCTCGTTGATGAGTGGCAGGCTGCTCGAGCAGCTGAAGAGGCTGAAGGAGAGCTACTCCCTTCCGATAATAATTATAGAGGGTGACAGGGAGGACTTCAGGCTGGGCAGGAACGTGATAATAGGGGCGATGGTGACGATCTACGTGGATTACGGCATTGAGGCGATACTCTCGGCGAGCGCAGGGGAGACCTCAGATATAATAGCGAGCATCGCGAAGCACGAGCAGGTTGAGAGTAATAGGGAGCCGACGCTGAAAGGGGGAAGGAGAGCCTACACAACTTTGCACTTCCAGGAGTACATCGTAGGCAACCTGCCGGGCATAGGGCCAAAATTGGCGAGGTCGCTACTGAAACACTTCAAGAGCGTCAAGCGCATAGCAAATGCGGACGTGAAGGAGCTCATGGAGGTCGAGAAGATAGGGAAGAAGAAGGCAACGCAGATCCACGGGGTAATAAACAGCGAGTACGAGGAGCTAATCGAGGAGCGCTAGCGCCATCTTCTGCAGAACGAAGTCGTCGAGGTCCTCCTTCTGGCTTATTTCGAACCTCTTTGCAACCTCCAGCGACTTTGTTTGTGTTGGATTGAAATCGCCTTGAATCTTTATTGTGTCTTTCAGTTTGGATAGCGCGGCTTGGCTGCTGGCGAAGAGGACGAAACTTCTGTTGGACTTGGCGCCCATCATCTTTATTGCATCTCCTATCTGCCTGGTCATCGCGGCGTAGAGCAGCATCTCCACGGCGACGGTCGATGATACGTTCCTCTTCTCCTTGAAGGCCATTGCCGCATCAGCATACGCCCCGAGAAGATGAACCCTGCTTATTACAGAGTCTGTATTGAATATTTGGATTAACCCCGAACCCTTTTTGTTTATGCCAGATATTTCATTTAGTATATCATCAATCTTTGCCGCTGATGATGCCTTCTTTATCGCAAATTCTGATATTTTTAGGTTTATTCCATTCAAAGCCATAAAAGCCACCGCACTCTATTTTCTTCATTTTTCAAGATAGAGTTTGGTTGTATGCTTTAAAAGAACTTCGTTCTTCTACAGCTCACGCTGACTCTTATAAAACAAAAAGGTGGAGAAGAAGTTCTGCAAATTAGGCTTTAGTAACGGTATGTTCACAGGTCGCTTGAGCTCCCTGTTTACGCACCCGTCCTATCAAAGTCGTGTAATTGCGACCGCCCTAGTGTCTCGTTTCGGGTATGGCTTCGTCCTTAGATGCTTTCAGGACTTATCCGTTTGGCGCGTGGCTACCCGGCAATGCATTCACAACCGGTACACTAGAGGCGCCGATCCCCCGTTCCTCTCGTATTAAGGGGATCTTATCCTCTGACACTAACACTCCCAGTAGATACTACCGTACTGTCTCGCGACGTACTGAACTCAGCTCATGTACGTTTTTAATGGACGAGCAGTCCAACCCTTGGCGGCTTCTGCACCGCCAGGATAACCTAAGCCCATATCGATGTATCAAACCGCCGGGTCGATGTGAACTCTCACCGGCGACGAATCGGTTACCTCCAGAGTAACTTGTTTGACAGCTTGGAGCCCCATTAAAAGAGGCTACCAACGTTCGTTAAGCCCCTGTTTCCAGTCTGCATCCCACGCTTTTCAGGATACAGTCAGCCCTGCATTTGCCTTTATGCTTACCGGTGGGTTCCCAACCCACCTAAGCAGAGCATTGGTCACTTTCGTTTCCTTATCGAAAGCAACCGTCCAGTCTAACTATCCACCTGCAGCTGTCCCCTTCCGGGTTAGCTGCGAAACAGATTAAGAGTGGTGTTACATTGTCGCTCCACGTGGGCCGAAGCCCACGCTTCGACGCTCCCACTTACGCTATGCATAATCCATTACACAACAACAACAGGCTATAGTCAAGTTTCATGGAGACTTCGTTTCCCACTGAGAGATCGCGGCATATTCACCGCGCAGTAAGTTCACCGGATCCGATGTTGGGACAGTGGGACAGTCGTTACGCCCTTCATGCAAGTCACCTATTAAGTGACGAGGTATTACGCTACCTCAAGAGAGTCAGAGTTACTCCCGCTCTTTGCCAGCGCTTACTCCCCTTGAAACGGGGTTTCACGTACTGGCGGTGAGCAGGCGTCACCCACTGTACTTAGCTTTACGGCTTTGCGGTGAGTTGTGTTTTTGATAAACAGTCGCTGTCCCCTTGTCAATGATATCTGCATATACTATACGCAGACATGGCTTATCGAAAACTTACGCCACTAATTTGCCGATTTCCCTAACCACGGGTTATTCCGTCACACCTTGGCCTTTTCAGCCAGCAGCACTTGTACTGGATCTAGGTACGGACTAGAATGATCGTTGCAGATTCCCTTTTCACGGGCTCAGGAATTCAGTCCATTAGTTCATTTAGCTGCTTCTCCTCATAACGAGACTCCGCAGCCATTTGCACTGTCTTGCAGGACCTATCCCCAAGCGTCAGAAATCCACCTTGTGTTGCCACGCCTACGTGCTAGGTGCAGGAATATTAACATGCTTCCCTTTTGCTGCAAGTGTGATTGGCTTGCAGCTTAGGATCGACTAACTCTCCGCTGACGAGCATTGCGAAGAAAACCTTGTGCTTCCGGTGTATGGGATTCTCACCCATATATGCTGTTACTAATACCAGGATTTTCACTGCGGCACGGTCCATGCGTCCTTTCGGACGCACTTCTTGCCGTGCAGCACGCCCTCTTACCCAGTCTTCTCGACTCTAGGGTCTCGGTACCTAGTTTAGCCCCGTATATCTTCGGACAGATGCATCTCAACCGGTACGCTATTACGCGTTTTTTAAAGGATGGCTGCTTCTGAGCCTACCTCCCGAGCTGTCTGTGACACATGCCGTCCTTTGATACACTTAACTAGGATTTGGGGACCTTAACCTCGGTCACTATCTTTGCAGTCTCGCGATGCTAGCTTACCCAACATCGCCGACTCCCGGGGTCTACGCAGCACATGCATTCGGAGTTTGACAAGTAAGTGGAGCCTTTCGACTCCGTGCCTACTAATCGGTAGCTCTACCGCATATGCAAGCTCGCCCGGAGCTATCCTAAAGATACTTCAGAGGGGACCCGCTATTGCCGTGTTCGAATGGTATATCGCCGCTACCCGCAACTCACCCAACAGGACATGCCATGACAGGTTGCGGACCTCCACCAGGCGTTAGCCTAGCTTCGTCCTGGTCACGAGTAGTTCACAACGGCTTCGGGTCGTATAAAAGTGACTTTGGCATTTTCATACCCTGCGCCTCATATGCTTGCGCGCTCTCGCTTTCGCTTCGGCTTTCGCCTCGCCACTCCCATACACTCCCTGGCTCTTGCTTCAAGAAGAATGATAAGACATTGTTCCATGCGCTTCGCATGTGTCCTTTCGGCACTTCTGCTTCAGCGCACTTCATTCCTTCCACGCCTTACCTTCGTGTCACCACCTAGTTTCAGATCTTTTCAATCCCACGCGTGTGGGTTCTTTTCAGCTTTCGCTCACGCTACTTGTTCGCTATCGGTCTGCAGCCAATATTTAGGGTTGGGGTTTAATGCCCCCGTATTCGCTCTGCATATTCAAGCCAGAGTTACTCTATCTGCAGTACAACTCCAACGCATTTCGCCTACGAGGCTGTCACTCTCTATGGCCGTTCTTTCCAGAACGTTCGGCTCGTGCTCTGGATGTAAACACTGCACCACATCTCCCCCCTGTTGCCAAGGAGGGATTCAGGTTGCCCTGTGCGGCTTTCAATCGCTTTACTTGCCGCATCGCATATGCTTTCTTTTCCTGCGGGTACTAAGATATTTCAGTTCCCCGCGTATGCTTGCGCTATTGCTAGCGCACAATTAAGAAATCCCAGGTTCAAAGCCTGACTTGCGGCTACCCTGGGCTTATCGCAGCTTGCCACGTCCTTCGTCGCTGCTGGAGCCAAGCCATCCCCTAGGTGGCTTAAATTATAATGCAAGCTTCTTCTCCTCAAATCAATCGTCAAGCAGACGATATCACAAATGCTGGCAAGAGATTACGGACTCTATCAAAGTATTTTCATCAAGCAGAAAAAGCCCTCGAATACAGAAAGGAGCCTATAAGAGCTCAGTTGCCATAATAGCACCGAACCATAATTACGTTGAATAAGGTATAAATAGCTTGCTATGCTTTGCGGCGACTGCTCGCAATGCTGCTTCTGAAGGCTTGGAGAGGCAACAATAAACTTATTTATATGTAATTGAACTAACAACTTAGCAGAGAGGTTGGGCGGTTGAATGGCAGACGAAAAAAAAGAAAAGTATATCAGGCCAAGCTGGGATGAATATTTTTTGGAGATAAGAAAGGCGGTGGCAAAAAGGGCAACGTGCGACAGGGGAAGAAGCGGCTGCGTGATAGCGAAGGACAAACAGGTGCTCTCGACCGGGTATGTGGGAGCGCCGGCTGGGATGCCACACTGCGATGATGTTGGACACCTGTTCAAAGATACAATACATGAAGATGGTCACAGGACCAGGCATTGCGTAAGGACAGCCCACGCCGAAATGAACGCTATAACGAATGCGGCGAAGCGTGGGATATCAATAGATGGTGGCACCATCTACTGTAATATGACACCGTGCAGGACGTGCGCGATGGCGATCGTCAATGGTGGTATAAAGAGAGTTGTTTGTGAAAGAAGGTACCATGCCGGCGACGACGCTGAGGAGATGTTTGCCGCGACCGGAATAAAGCTGGAGTACATAGAACAAGGCACAGAGGAGTATCCAGATACGGAAGGAAAAGAGGAAGATGAATAAAGCAGCTGTTTTTATTCTGGCTTAGCAGCGAGCTTTTTAAGCAGTAAGTCTATTCCTTCATAAAGTTGCTTGAAGGAGCCGTTGTTATCGAGCCTGTGCCCCGCCATCGATATGCATCTGAGCAGCTGCTGCTTTGCGGGGTCATCGCTTCTGAGCTCCTTTTCCTCCTGTTTCCCAAACTCATCAAAGCTCTGTATATCACCATGTATATTTTGATTCTTTTTCACTCTTGCAATAGTGCGCTCAAAACGCAGTCTCTGATCTGCGAACACCTCAACTATTATCCCGCCACGGCGCATGAGCTCATCCGCTTCCGATGGATTCCTTATTGAAGTAATCACAACTCTTTTTTCTTTTGGATTCAAATTTGCGGCTTCGGCTGCATCGATTGCATTCTTGCACCAGTAATTGAAGCTGTATTTTTGGCGCAACTCGTTGCCCAGCGCGATCATCTCGTTCCTGTCAAGGTGGTTCCTGCCCCGCCTCTTAAGTTCGTCCCTGATCTCCTGGCCCAGATCCCTATGCACATAGCCGTGATGCTGAACAAGATACCATGCCACAGTATCCTTTCCTGAGCCGTTTAATCCAACTATACCAATTAGCATATGAAACCACACTCACTTGAAGCTCCCCATCCATGTATAATAAATACTCTTTTTACCATTGGCACCATCAGCTATAAAACTATCCAATGATACTTTTAATAGTTTTCCGGGCTAACGCGGGGTGCGATAAATGCTGAGAATGGCCTCCAGCAATGCCGTTGCTGGCAAGATAAAGGAAAATCCTGACGACTTCGTGGTAGAGGAGATAGCAAAGAATGGGACCATCCTCAAGGTTAACCAGAAGGTGGCTGCGGAGAGCCTCGGCATGCAGTCATCGCCGGCAGGCAAATTCACGGTTTTTGTGATGCAGAAGAGGGACTGGAATACTATACAGGCCTTGAAGACGCTGGCGAAGAAGGCCGGCAGGGGCATGAGGTCTGTGGCCTTCGCAGGCACGAAGGACCGGGCATCCGTATCTACCCAACTGTGCAGCATATTCGGGGCGAGCGCCGAAAGGGTCTCCATGCTGCATGCCAAGGACATAACAATAAACGGGGCGTGGCAGAGCGATGTCGGAATAGAGATGGGCGACCTGCTCGGGAATCGGTTTACGATAACGGTGAGGGAGACCGACGCAACAGAAGAAGGAATACGCAAAATAACCGAGGAGTTGGATGGAATCTGCCCCAATTACTTCGGCGGGCAGCGGTTTGGCTTCAGATCGAACAACGTGAGTGTAGGCCTCTCTATAATAAACGGGAACTTCGAGCAGGCAGCGATAGACTTCCTGACAAACACGTCGAACGAGAGGAACCTTGACTCAATAGAGGCAAGGGAGAGGCTCGCCAAGGAGCGGGACTTCAAGGCTGCGATGGATTACTTCCCCGGTTATCTGAAATATGAAAAGAGTGTGATAGAATACCTTTCGAGGTATCCGACAGACTACGCCAACGCGATAAGAAGGCTGCCGCGGCAGCTTTCCCTGATGTTCGTGCACTCCGTTGAGAGCCAGATATTTAACAAAGAGGTGGAATCCAGGGCAGCAAGCACCCGCAACGAGGCCCAACCTGACGACATCTTCTGCACGGCAAATCCCTTCGGGTTCCCGGATATGTCGACTATAAAGAGCACAAAAGATGCAACGCCTGAAGGAAGGCACTTTCTTGTGGGCAACATAATAGGCTACGAAAGCAAGGAGATAAACGAGAATGAGAAATTGATAATGGAGGAATTGGGGATAACGAAGGAGATGTTCAAGATAGGGAGGATGCCGGAGCTGGGCTGCAGGGGCGACTACCGGGCATTGTTCGCGCCATTCGTAGATTTCTCAAGCAAGATAGAGGACAAAAACGCTGTGCTTTCCTTCTCATTGCCTTCCGGGTCGTATGCCACCGTGCTGCTCAACGAGTTCGTGAAGGATTGATGATGCCGTGCATAGAGCGGTACATCTGCCAGCAAAATCTTATCAGGTAAGTCTGGCTCCGCATTTGCTGCAGAACTCTGAGCCGGTGGAGTTTCTCGTCCCGCATTTGCTGCAAAAAACAGGCGAACCATCGCCCCCGGCTGCAGGCTCATTCCCACCAGAACTCCCTCCATAAACCAACATCTGATTTACGTAATCGGCGAGCGTCTTGGCGTCAGTGTTGTTGAGCCCGTCTATCTCGCCCTCCTCCTTGCCGTTTTTCAACAGACCCTGGTCCTTGTCGTAGCCCTGCACCCTTATGAATACCGACGAGGATATTATCCCCTTTTCAAACCTGACGCTGGTTATCTGCCTGTAGAGTATTACCTCGTAGTCCTTCCTCACCCCGAGCGTCGCCTTGTTCACTATTATCAGCCGCTTGTCGGTAGCTATCACCGACGTCGGCACGGTTACGGACCCGCCGGGGCCTACTCTCCTCTGCCTTACCGTGACCTGCACCTTCTCGTCCGGCATTAGGATTCCCTTCGCCGCATCTACATCATGCTGGTCAATGGCCATCTTATCTCTAATCTTTTCTGAAGAAAAGTATATAAACAGGCATAGCGGGCTGCTTAGTGGTTCATGTTGTTGAATATATCTTCCCTGTCTTTGTTCGTGCCCTCTACCCACTGCGTTGACGGGCCAAGCGTTATCTCATATCTGTCGTTTTCCATGCCATCAAGAGTCGCTCGGGCAACCTCAGATGCGGACACCGTCCATGCGACCTTCTCTATGGATTTGCCCTTCAGTTCGGTGTCGTAGACTGTTGGTGGGATTATCTCGAAGACCTTTATCTTTGTGTCCCTGAGCTGATAGCGCAGTGTCTTGGTGAAGGAATGTATTGCTGCCTTTGTTGCTGAATAAACCGGAAATCTTGCAAGAGGGACGAACCCAAGCCCCGATGAAACATTGGCTATGCCAGCTGTATCGCATTTTAATAGAAAGGGGATGAAGCGCGCCGACAGGTATATCTGGGACCTGAGATTTATTTCGACCTCGTCTTCGTTATTCAGCAGATCCGCCATTCCATTCTTGAAATTTATAGGTCTCTGTATCCCCGCGTTGTTTATCAGCACGTTAAGCCCGGGGAAATTAGATGTGGCCCATTCGTAAAGGGCCTCGCGCCCCTCTTCCTTGGATATGTCGCATTGAAATATTTCTATTCCGGGGAGTGCCTTTTTGGCCTCGGCAAGCCTGCCCTGCCTCCTGCCGCATATAAGGACTTTGTTTCCTGATCCAGCAAATGCATTTGCGAGAGCGAACCCTATGCCTGTTGCCCCGCCGGTTATCAGGATTATATTCCCGGAAATTTTCATACTATCCCTTTTCCATAGCCAGCTTAATGCAATTCGCCGGGGTAGGGATTCGAACCCTAAAGCCCTTGCGGGCACCGGTTAGCCCGTTTTCGCATCACAGATCAGCTCTCGATGCCTTAAAAGCTCGAGACCGGCGCGTTACCAGATTCTGCCACCCCGGCATTTGCCAGCAGCCCATAGATTGCTGAGCAGTATCTATTTAAGATTAGCTATTAAATATCTTCTAGCTACCATCAATTGGTGGCAATCTGATGGTCATATTGACGCAACAATATTTCACCCGCGGATTGATTATAAGGTTTGCAACGGCCGCCACCTTTATCGTGCTCTCCATTGCGAGCTTCATCTTCGCGGGCTATATGTTTCTGGTCTCGAATTCGGCTTACACCCTCGCGATAGCGTGCGCCTTCCTCGCATTGACAATATTCGCCGGTTTCTTCAACGTGTACGCCTCGGTAGCGTACCTGAGGTCCTACTATTATGATAGGTACCTTGCAAACATAAAGAGGGGGCTCAGGCCTCTCCACAGGTTCCCGACTGTCGCAGTGGCCATGCCTGTCTTCAACGAGGATCTCGAAATGGTGAAGAAGAACCTGTCGGAGCTCTTCAAGATTGACTATCCGAGAGACAAGATGACCTTCTATGTGTTGGATGACTCCACGAACCCCGAGGTCGCCAAGAAGCTGGAGCTCTTCTGCAGAAAGAACGACATCATCTTCATGCACAGAGACAACAGGAAGGGCTGCAAAGCGGGCGCGATGAACGCGCTGATAAAGATTGCAAAGGAGGAATTCCTCGCAATATTTGACGCAGATGAGTTCCTCACCAATAGGGGGTTCATGAAGGACATACTACCGTACTTCCAGGACAGCGCCCTTGCATATGTGCAGACCGAGAAGAGGTACAGGGAAGGCTCACTATTCTCGGGTGCGGTCGACCTCTTCGATGCGTTCTTCTTCAAGTTCATACAGCCGCAGAGGGCGCTCAACAACACCGCGCTTTTCGCCGGCTCGTGCGGCATGATAAGGATGTCCGCCGCCAGGAAGATAGGAGGCTTCCCCGAATATGTGATAGAGGATACCTTCTTCAGCCTCGAATCTGACCTTCACAACTTCAAGGGCCTCTATGTTCCTGAGGTTTACGCTCTTGGGGAGCCTATAGAAACATTCAGCAGCCTCATAAAGCAACAATGGAGGTACAACTACGGCGACACGCAGTTCATAAAGTACTACTTCAAGCGCTCGGGCAAGTCGAGGAAGCTCTCGTTGAGGGCGAACATGGACTACTACAGCCATGGCTTTGGCCTCAACTATCTATCCATTATACTTATTTTCTTCACCGTTCTCTCGGTACTGATAACGTTCTCTACGCTTCCGTTCGGGCATCTTACGGTAAAGGCGATTGTCCAGGGCCATTACATGAGTTGGTGGCTTGAGATACTGGGTGGCGTAGCGTTCACCCTATCAATACTTGCATCAGTGATATTGACAAAGGTCTATTTCGGCTCGGTGAAGAAGGGCTTCATGATCTTCGCGCTCAACTTCGCTCTCGCCATCTCGCGCGCCAAGGCCGCGCTGGCTGCGATATTCAAGAGGGATCCCACAGTACAGTGGATGAAGGTGGAGAAGGGCTCTGCAAGCAACCTGTCGTACGCGATAGCAAACACGAAGATGGAGATAGCCCTGTCCGCATCGTTCCTCTCGCTCGGCTTCGTAGCTTTCCTTGAGAGCAACGTATTTGGTGCGGTCTGGCTCGTTACATATGGCGTGCTCTACCTCTTTACCACAATACTGCTATACAGGTACGGATGATTGCTTGATATACTTGAAGGTGCACGACACGGAAAACGGCAAGATTGTGGCGATGTGCGACGAGGCGCTTATCGACAAGGTTCTCGAGGAGGGCACCATTGTCATAGACATAAAAGGCTACTCCGATTTCTACAGGGGTAAGCTCGTCTCCCCGGACGAGTCAAACGGCATTCCTGAGAAGAGCAAAATCTTCTCAGCCAACATAGTGGGGAAGGAATCTGTAAAGGCGGCGATAGACTGGATGGTTATAGAGAAGGGGCACGTAAAAACCGTAAAGGGGGTTCCCTATGCCCAGGCATACAGAGTCTAGTCCTTCCTTGTGAGGTCGAGTATCGCTTTCGCTATGTCGCCGTTCGCATCAGAGAGCGCCTTTTTAACCCGGTCTTGATCGTTTATCCCGGTCTTCTCCTGCACAAGCTTTATGTCGTCCTCGCTTATGCTGAGCTCTACAGCCTTCTCGTTCTCAGATATGTCACCGGTTACCTGGAAGCTCGTGATGCCCCGCATTTCAATCCTTGTCACCTGGGGGCTTGCGATGACAATCTGCCTGTCATCGCACTCTATTGTCACCCTTATCGCGCTTATCTCCTCTGATTTTATGCCCATCTTGGCCATCATGCTCTTCATCGTCCTTGGGTCCATGTTCGGCATCATCTAATCACAGCGCAAGATATTGTATCACAAAGAATTTATTGCTAACAGATGTAGCGGGGAGCGCAAAAACAGAAACAAAAGAGAGCCTTCTTAAGGATTAAAGGTGTAATTCAAACTATGAGAGCCGACTCTGTAATCGTAGACCATGTGTCGAAAATCTACAAATCTGACACTGTAGAGGTGAGGGCGATAGACGATGTATCGTTCACCGCTAAGAAGGGCGAGTTCGTAGCCATAGTGGGCCCTTCCGGAAGCGGCAAATCTAGCCTTATGCACATGCTCGGCACGATAGACAAGCCCACATCGGGCGAGATATACATAGATGGAATCGCGACATCGAAGATGAGCGGGGACCAGCTGGCAGAATTCAGGAACAGCAAGCTCGGCTTCGTCTTCCAGGCATTCAACCTTGTAAACGGGCTTACTGCAGAGGGCAACGTAGAGTTGCCGCTGATGGTGAATCCTATCAGCACAGCCGAAAGAAGGGAGAGGGCATCAGGACTGCTAACGCAGCTCGGGCTCGGGGAGAGGCTCAACATGAAACCGCCAAAGCTGAGCGGCGGGGAGCAGCAGCGGGTCGCGGTTGCGAGGGCTCTTGTGAACAAACCGACGCTCGTTCTGGCGGACGAACCCACTGGTGACCTTGACACAAAGTCAGGCGAGGGAGTGGTAAAGCTGCTGCGCGAGATCTGCGACGAGAGAGGGATTACGATAATAATGGTGACACACAACCTTGAGATAATAAAGTACTGTGATAGGGTTATATACCTTAGAGATGGAAGGAAGGAAAAGCAGGTGCTGGTAAAATGAGGATGTGGATTCTCTTCTTGGTGCTGATTGCGGCTATTGTCCCGATATCGTTCGCAGCAACCGGTGGCGGGGGAACAAACCCAATACCACCGCCGCCCAACTTCTACATACAGACCAATGTGACCACAGTATGCAGGGGAGAGGTCAATTTGATACCGATAACATTGGCGGTGAGCGGGAGCGGTGGCATGGAAAACACGCAGATAGGGCTTGTTGGCGGCAAGGGACTGTACACGCTGGGCAACAGCACGATATCCCTACCGGTTGTCAATCAGACCAGCCCACAGACCGGCGATCTTCCCATTTTCGTCAGCTCGAATGCGTCGTTCGTGCAGGCCGAGCTTTCGATAAATTATTACTACTACACAATCTACACAGACAGCGAGACAAGGAACGTTAGCCTCTGGATAACTACCTGCCCGCTGCCCCTGTCGGTCAACGTTAACCCCAAGATACTCGTAGCGGGCAGCATACAGAACATAACCTTCAACATAACCAATACCGGAGTGACGCCGCTCAACTCGATATCACTTAAGACAACATTCCCATCGCAATACGCTGCAGTGCTGGACAACCAGCCGATAGACGTCGGCTCTGTACCCGGAATGAGCAAAAAGACGATAAGCGCGAGCGTCTACGTCTACAAGAACGCATCGCAGCTGCTGCCAGCGCTGGTGAACATAACCTTCTTCAACGGCGTGCTCTTTGAGGAGTCGCTGAACACGCTCGACCTGCTTACCGCAGGCACGATAAACCTCACTACGTCTAGCCTTACAGTATCACCCAGCGCGCCCGCCCCTGGCAGCATCTTTTCAATATCGTTCGTGCTTACAAACACAGGAACGGATAGCGCCTCTGCTCTAGCAGCGACTGCGCTTGCGGTGAAGGGCTTCACCACCTTCGGTTCCAGCTCGGTCTTCGTTGGCGATGTGGGAGCAGACAGCCAGACGCCGATAACGCTGACGTTTGTCGCAAGCAACAGCATAAGGAGCGGCAACTACACGATACCGATACGCATAAACTACCTTAACAGTTTCAGGGACAACATCAGCATGACGATGAATGTATCGGTAGGTATAGTAGGTGGCTCATCCTTCACAAGCTCGAACTCCGTAATAAGAAGCGGCACTAGCGTTTCAGTATATAGAACTGGCGGCTCTATCATGCTCGTAGTTGTTATAGGACTTGTTGTAGTGGTTATCGTCGAATCTGTGCTAATCTTTAAAACGCGGAGGAGGCGCCATCCTAAATGAATGTAAAGGATATACTCTGGCTGTCTTACAAGGACATAAGCGAGAAGAAGGTAAGGACGGGGCTCACTGCGCTGATGGTGGTGATAGGCATCGCCGCCATAGTCGCGCTTTTGTCTCAGACTGCAGGCATAAGCGCCAGTGTAAGCCAGACGCTTTCCTCGCTGGGGCCGACCTCGATAATAATTACGTCTACTGGCAGCACCGGCTTTACTGCTGCTGATACGGGTGACATATCTTCACTGCCGAACGTCAGCACTGTAATACCGATACTAACTTCAACGGCAACGCTGAGGGTTGGTAGCCTGAACGAGTCGACCGAGCTTATAGGCATAACTTCGGAAGGGCTGCAGGAGCTGCTCGGCAGCACAAACCTGTACCAGGGCGCGATGTATCAGGACACAGTCGCACCGGACGTCGTTGTGGGATACAGTGCGGCCTTCCCCTCATCGGGTGCAGGTGCACAGGAGATACAAGTTGGGGACCCGGCAACACTAACGATTGGAGGGAAGGGCGGCGAGACGGTGACCGTGCCGGTGGTAGGAGTGCTGCAATCATACGCCAGCTCCCTGATACCGGTTGATAGTGGGGTTGTGATGTCGCTGACTGCTGCTGAGGCGCTGATGCAGAGGACATACTTCAATACGATACTTGTAAAGGCGACAAGCACCAGCAGCGTGACTGCGCTTTCGAACTTGATAACCGACATCTACGGAAGCAAGGCGAGGGTGATTACAACGCAGGAGCTGCTTACGGCCACCTCATCGATACTTGGGGAGATAACAACGCTATTCGTGATTGTAGGTGGTGTGTCGCTGCTCGTCGCAGCGGTAGGGATAATGAACGTGATGCTTATTGCGGTATTTGAGAGAACCCACGAGATAGGTGTAATGAAGGCGCTGGGCTTCAAGAACAGGCACATAATGCTGATATTCCTCTTCCAGGCGATGACGATAGGGTTGGTCGGCGGAATTCTGGGAGTGGCGGCCGGCGCAGGCGCTTCCTACGCCCTTACCAGCGTATTAGGGCATTCATCTTCAACGTCCACAACGTCGTCGGCGAGCAGCGCATCGTCTGGCACTTATAGAGCTGGGGCTTCATCGGGCTTCGGCGGACCTACGCTAGTCGCTGCCGGACCTTCAACATCATCCAGCTCCAGCCTGTCGTACCATCCCGTCTTTACCTTTACTACGATAGCGTCGGCACTGCTGGTCGCAGTGCTCGTAAGCGTAATAGCGGGCATATATCCGGCATGGAGGGCATCAAGGATGGAGCCCATAGATGCGCTGAGGGAGCTGTAGCTGCAGATGAAGACCAAGAAAGAGCAAAGCCTTAAATAGATTTAATGGATAAATGATATCTTATGGCTGATGTTAAGCCTTCTGTGGGAACTGCGAGGTCTTATGCTTTTGGTGTAGCGGCAGCGGTCGACTTTCTTATAATAGCGATAATAACAGGATTCACATACTACCTGACATTCAGCATTATATCCGCAGTCGTAGTCTTCTTTGTAATCCTGCTGATTGTGCTGAGTCTATCTCTAAGGATACTTAACCAGTGGAACAGGATGGCCGTTCTTCGCCTTGGGAGATATGTTGGCGTGATAGGGCCGGGCCCCTATCTGATAGTGCCGCTTATAGACAGGACCCCGATAAGGGTCGATTTGAGGGTAATAAGCACCGCGTTCAAGGCGGAGAGGACCCTTACAAAAGACAACGTGCCTGTAGACGTGGACGCGATACTCTTCTGGCAGGTCAGGAATCCCGAGAGCGCCATACTGAACGTGCAGTCTTACTACGACTCTGTCCTTCTAGCATCGCAGACCGCGATGCGGGACATAATAGGAAAGAGCGAACTTTCCTTGATGCTCTCCGGCAGGGATAAAATAGGAATGGATATACAGCAGCTCATAGAGGAGAGGGTAACCAACTGGGGTGTAGAGGCGATATCTGTAGAGATAAGGGATGTTACGATACCATCTGACCTTCAGAATGCAATGGCGAGGGTAGCGACATCCGACAGGGAGAAGCAGGCAAGGGTCATACTAGCGGAAAGCGAATCGCTTGCGGCGGACAAGATGCTTGAGGCAGCACACAAGTACGAGACGGATCCCTTTGCGATGCAGCTCAGGGGATTGAACATGATGTACGAGATAAGCCTCGCAGGGAAGAACGTCATGGTATTCATACCTACAGAGTCGAAGGGCTTCAGCCTGCCGCTGCCCATGGGTATCGCTGGGCTGAAGGACTTCATAGAGCAACGGGAAAAGGAGACGAAACCGGCTGATAAAAAGAAGAAGACAGACAGTAAATGATGTTTTGCTTGAGCCTCGGTTTTCGAACTTGAGGACTTCTATCTAATAATTTTGTGGAATATGTGTCCATCCTACTGAGATTCGATAGACGCCGGATTATTTAGGCGCAGTTTTTTATTTTGACAAGTGCCATGCAGTGGCGACGCTTTCTTGGCGTGGAATATTGCATAGGCCACCCCATCGATTTTTGGAATCCTAAAGCTGTCATCAAAATATATGGGAGTTACGGTGCGGTAATGGAACAGACTGCTTTTCGTGAAGATTACGAGCCCTAGCCGTCCTTATGCCTCCGATCGCGCGACCATGTGATTGTATTGTCATCCCTTGATGCTCTCTTCAGCGCATCGAATAATTTCTCAAGGTCTTCCTGATACCTACCAATGTACGCGAACATCCTGCACATATCAATAGCGGAAATAAACGCGTGCAAAATTTATAAGTCCTGCGCTTAATGGGGTGCAAGCATAAGGTATATATTCCTTGCCAGAGATGTTTCAGATGCGCATTCGGTGAGAGATATGCCAGAAAAAGAGAAAGAGCCGGAGAAGAAAGACCCAGGCGGCTGGGGCGGGTAAAGTATTTTGTTACGTCTGCATTTTCGGATACTATTCTGCAGCCAATACGCCCCTGATATCAGCCTTTGACTTCCTCCTAGCAATGCTTCCCTTTTCATATTTTATTTCATCTGATTTGGGTGCACCATAATACTGTTCGAGTATCTCACTCTGATTTGAATAGGCATTGTCAAACAGCCTATAGCACAGTTCTCCCAGTACGGTTTCGCGTATAATCATCGTTTTGCATGCCGTTCCTTCGATGCCCTTTAATACCCCCTCGGTTTTCTCCAGCTCATTATCCTTGAGTATCGTGTGCGCAAATACAATGCCGTTCGGAACGAATATATTTCCTTCAAGGGCAAACCTGTTCGTAGGAAGCTGCTCACCTATAACATATTCGAGCAGTCCTTGTCTACTTTTGTCAAAACGGCTGCTGTCCACAATGCTCATAGAATAAAGTTCCAAGTGCCTTATTGGAAGGTTCCCCATAGTCAAGGTCACCCTTTTTATCACCCTCCTCTCTTTCAATGCGTCAAAAGTATAGTTTGATCTGCCCCTATCAAAGCCGTATCTTTCATCTATCGCAGTGAACTCCTCTTTGCCGTTATTGCTGAGCTCCTTTAATACGGCATACTCTCTGTTCAGCAGCCTCGATTGCGACTGCCTCTGATCGCGGCTATCTGCTGACTTTATTTTTTCCTTTAGCACTTCCGCGAAGAATTTATCGCGCAGCGGAACGCAACCGTATGCGCAATCGAATATCGAGCTGTACCACTGGGCCTTGTAAGAAGGGAACGCGCTTTTTTGCATCTCATAAATCTTCTTTGTCGCAATACGCGTGTCGTTCTCCACCACATAGTATATGAAAAGGTCGTAATCGCCGTTCAAGACCATGACCAGCTGCACTCTCGGGTCCTTCCCCAATGCCGCCTTTATTTCCTCAGGGCCCGGCTTCTTGTCCTCGAATTTTACAAAAATGATAAACTCCGCGTATCCGAGCTTTGTCACATCGATCTCAGCGAAATACCTGATCCCGTACCTTTTCTCCAGCTTCTCTATATGGTATGCGACCGCCGTAGGCTTCAGGCCAGCAATGCCCCCAATCAACTGCAACGGCGCCCTTGCATTCATGCTCAATGCCATCAGTATCTTCTTTTCCGCTTCACTCATCTCGAGCTGGCTTGCCTGGGCAGCCTGGGCCGGAGGCTCGCTCTTTTCCCCTGTCCAGACCACCTTTCCTCCGCGCGCCTCTATGAGCTCCCTCGCCCTGTCCAAGGCACTCTTCCTGGAGGTTTTCTCCAGAAATGACCCGTCTTCCAATATCCTTCCCAGGTATTCGGATATGGTATTCGGTTTCTTCTCCTGCTTGTTCCAGAACGCCTTTACCTTGTATACGTAATATTTTGAGTTGATGATCTTCAAAGAGATGTAGAATGGATATTTCCTCTTCAAGCTGGCGAATGATTCGGATACCTTCGGCGGAAAGTCCTGCATATATTTATATGCCACTATAACATATTTATACCTTATGTATTCCCCTTTTATAACCATATGAAATTAGCTTAAATTTGGGTATTATCCATTATTTGGTGGCTTTGCGCTAAACTTTGCTCCTTCTTTCATGATTCACAATTAAATACAAGGTCTGCCGTAAAGATAAATTGGGTTAAGGGCGGGAGAATGGATGGGGTAAGTGGCGAATCTGTATCTAATGCAGAGGAGCTTGTATCCTATTTGATGCCTGTCCATCTTTTATCATCTTGCCTTACCTCTCACCGCTTGGGCGCACCGTTGAATTCGGTACGCCCAGGCTTTCCCTCAGAGATGACGGGTTTGACGCGCACGCCAAATTGTAACCTTCAAGCTAAATGGGGATTAGATGGAAATTGGGAACTGGATAAAAAAGACAATCAATGGCAGCAGGTGCTATTCTGATAGCAGGCCTACCAGCATCATAAGGCTGTCATCTAATGTCTGGCAGATAGTATACGCTGACGAAGTAGAGGATTACCTCGGGGCGCTTCGCTTTAGGAAGAGGCCTATGTCGATGTAAGTGGAAATAATTTTGTGGTAAAAGCGTGGTTTGTTGCTGGCAGGGAGCCAAAGTATCCGTCTGCGTACATCGCGAAGTACATGAGCAAGGATTTTGGTAGGGTGATTAGGGGTTGAGTGATTCTGATGCAGATATCTCTTAGATTATTTTTAGGCTGGAAGATGCGGAGCGTGTCTTATGATGAGAGGTTCCCTCTGCTGAGGATATGTTCCGTATTTGATCGATAATAATTATGAAATTATGATTGGTGCTTTGAATGGCAGTAACTATGGACCGGCATAAGGACGCAAGTTGGGAATTGGGGAAGATGCAGGCAGCTTCGCTAGTACGAACATTAAGCGACAGTCAGAGGATAATGTCACTGGAGGTGATATCTGCTGAACTGAGAAGCCGCATATACAGTACCGTGAAAACAGCCGGAAGCGGGCACTTGGGCGGCACGTCTTCCTCAGTAGAACTTATAACTGCTTTGTACTTTGGTGGACTGCTAAGGTACGATATAAATAATCCGAGAAATTCAGAAAGAGACAGAGTTCTGGTAAGGGGCCACATGGGTCCGTTGCGGTATAGTCTTTTCTCTTTGCTCGGATGGGTGGGCGAAGAAGAACTTAAAACGTACAGGCAGCTTGGCTCAAGGCTGCAAGGACACGAGTCGATGGAACTTGTGCCAGGAGTTGATATAACGCCCAGCGGATCGTTGGGAATGCTACTGTCTTATGGCGTTGGTTGCGGATACGCAGCGAAGAGTATGGGACGGAACTTCAAGACCTATATATTCTTAGGCGATGGAGAGGAGGAAGAGGGAAATGTGAGCGAAGCGGCGAGACACGCTGCGAAATTGGGGCTTGACAATATCGTCTGCATTCTGGATAAAAACGAGAAGCAGTTGTCCCGACCAATAAAAGATGTAGATTCTACGGATATAAGGAAACTGTGGGAAGCTTATGGATGGGACGTTAGGGAAATCTATAATGGAAATTCAATAAAGGACGTCCTGGAGGCTTATCAGGGCTTAACAAAAATTAATAGACCTACTTTTGTTATAGCACACACTACAAAAGGCAAGGGCTTGATAGGGGCAGAAGAGAATTGCTGTGGATACCATACAATAAGCAGTTGTACAAATGCTGCACTGGTAAATTCTATCGAAGAACATAAAAATAAAGTTCTGGAGTCTGGGCTCGATCCAAAGTCTCTAGCCAGGGAGTTAGCCTCAAAATTCGAATCAAAAGAGGTAGATGCAATAGAGGCGCAGAAGGTGGTTTTCAATCTGCAGAGCTGCAGCAGAAAATCTGACATCCCTTCTGCGCTGAAGGACAGCACAGGGCTTCTCGCCATAGAAACATCGAGACACAAACTCAGGCTCTATGCGATGACGGCAGATATGGTGCGCTCCGACACAATCCGTACATACGGCTTCGTGGAGGGAACGCATTACATAGACGTAGGTTTGCGGGAACAGCACCTCTTTGCCATGGCCCACGGTATTTCGCATACTGATAGGGACTCCCGCATCCTGATACTTCCGGGGGAACAGTTTATGTACCGTGCAGCGGATCAGCTCAATGTCATGGCTCAAGCGGGAACAAAGGCGGTAATCATCGTGCTCAAGGCAGGATTGGCAGACAATCACAACGGATCGACACACCAATCGGTCGGCCAGCCAGGGATGTTCTTTACGATGCCAGAAATTACGGTCCTTGAACCGGCAGACGTGCTGGACTTCTATAACTGCGTGAACTATGCTTTCACCGAATATGACAAACCGATATATCTGAGGCTTACCGACGTCCCGGTCAGGTCCCTGAGCGCCAAAAACAGGAACGTGCGCTGGTATGTTTTGGATAACCCGCACAGCTCGCCAGATATTGTATTTGTTGCGAGCGGATTCCCGGTTTCCAATGCGGTAGAGGCTGGGGAGAAACTATACCGAGAACGGGGAATTATATCCAAGGTAATAAACGTCATAAACCAAAAGTCGCTTGACGAGGGATTCGTCAGGGAACTTGCGGAAGGAAAGCCAGTTCTTACCCTCTACAATGGGCATCCGGATATACTGAGACAAAACGTAGCGAGCACGGTAATGGAATTCGACTCAAATAGGCCTTCGACAATCCATGGGCATGGGTTTAGGATAGGGACCTCGGGCAAATTGGATGCCCTGATACGGCATTTTAAGCTGGATGCGGACGGCATAGCGGAACTTGCAGCGGATTTGGTATCGCTGAGGAGAGGACAATGACTAGGGAAAAATCAGTAGAGCGCATCGACGAGGGCGTAGTCGAGAGAATTGAGGAGAGGTATATCGTAAGCCCAGCGCTACTGGGAAAATTCACTCAGTCCCTGGCAGGGTTTGTGGAAATCCAGAAATACCCCGAAGATTACGTGCAAACCATTTATTTCAATAACCCCGAACATGAGCTACCGTTCGAAGTCTCGTTCAGGGCACGAAGAATAGCATCCTCGCACCTGGGCGTAACCCTAACGCCCAATGAAATTTTTAGAAGTGAGAAGAAATCGGAATATGTGGAAAGCAAGGTGGTGAAGGAGGTGGATCCGCCGATGGAGCTTGGCGCTATTATTTCAAGGTATTCCCTATTGACAAAAGTCCTTGACAATCCTATTACAATTCCACTTGCCCCCTACGTGGCCACGAGCTACGAAAGAAACAGCTATTGGGTAGGGAGCGTCGCCAGAATTACGATCGACAGGGATATAAGATATTACCTGATGGATGGATTGACCCCGGTATACATAGCTACAGAGGAGGGCGCAAGAATTGAGATAAAGTATCCAGAAGAGAAATCAGTTGCGCAGGGGATAAAAAGAGTGAGGGATGCCCTCGCCGGGATAAACGCCGAACCGACCATCCAAAAGAAGGTTGCGTCCTACAACATGCTTTGCGACCATTTGAGAAGCAAATCCAACAGGGCATCGCCAGTCCCCGAAACCGAGATAGAGGCAAAGCTTTCCCTAGATGGCGAGCACCAGTATGTAATCCATGATATAAAGCGGGACTTCTGCAATGGGCTTGTAAGAGGTTTTGAATTGTTGCCTGAACTGTCTTACTTGTTGGAGCGCGGAAAGCTTTATAGATATAAACGCGCAAACGGCGGCGAAAACGTCAGGATAAATGTTGGAGAGGGATTTAGTAGAACAATCACTGTGAAAAACGAGGGGGAGATAGTCAATGATGGCATAGAGCTAGGCTGCATCATTAAGAGGCATAAGTCGGAAGAGATTGCAGGCAACTACTTAGAAGGCGAAACCATTGGCACAATAAATAGGAGGCGGAAATACATTGTAGTGCAAAAAATTGGAACTGGTAATACCTATTCCATACAGGTAGATACGAGCACATGCATGGGGCAGCGGCTCTTCCAATTGGAGATCGAGGGCCAGCCTTCAAGCCCAGGAGCCGAGAAAGAGGCAATCGAGGACATAACTTTGCTTGCTGCCTTTTTGCTCAAAAAATATCCATTCTTAAGCCCGACGAAGCTGACGAAGAGAAAATGGCTAAACGATATGATTTTTAATATGCAATCCGAAGGGCTATTGAGGGGGGTAACATGCCAGGGCAAGAACAGCAGACTATAGAAGTAGGCGGCCGTAAAGTCGATATGGAATACTCTAAGAGAGGTCATAGGATATGTGTGGTATTGGTGCACGGTTTGTACGGCGACATGCGCGGCAGGTTGATCGAGAAGCTTTTCAACAGATTGAAGGGCGATTATGATGTGCTCAGGTTTAACTTCTCCTCCACTGGAAATCCAAAAAATATGGATACTAAAAAGTGCGTGACGGAACTGGAAGCTATCGTGGATTTCTTCGGGAACAGGAATATAGTACTCGTTGGCAAGTCTTTTGGCGCCTACATATCCTCAATAGTTGCAGCAGAGGAAAGATTTGATATTTTGGGCGTGATAGCCTTGGGCTACTATTTGCATGAAGAGGGCAAGCCTTCTGAGGTTTTTGACCAGAGCAGTGCTAGGACGATAAAGGTACCTTTTACCATTGTGAAGGGAACCAATGACTTATACTGCAATGAAAATGTACTAAAGAAAGAAATTCCCAATTGCAAATTGCACGTAATCGGCAATGCAGACCATTCCTTTAAGCCAATTGCAAGCGGCACTAGCAGGGAAGATAATGAAGAAAAAGTCATCTCGCTTGTTGTGAAAGAGCTCAATAGCCTACGCTAAGGCAACTGAAACTGGCCCCTTTTGGACCCAGCTGCCTAATCAATTTTGATATATTCATTGGCATTGTCAGTTGCCTTCCTTATCCCATTCAATACCTCACCGTTATCAGAAACCCATACGTGGATACACTTGACCTTTGGTAAGATGGACTCTGCGGGAATCGAACCCGCAATCTTCCGCTTGCAAAGCGGACGCTTTACCATTAAGCCAAGAGCCCTTTTTAACTATCGGACATCTAGATTTATTATCTTATACATTTAAAGTTATCTCTTAACATTTGGGATTCTGCGGCGAAGACAAAAGCATTTATGCAGGGCAGGAGGACGTAATCCAGAAGAAGATAATAGCTGTTGTGATGCTCGGCACGATGATGGGCGCCTTGCGCCATATGCTGTAGCTTTTAAGAATTTAGCGCCTTCGTTTTGGCTTGCCCATTTTCCTAGATTTCTTCGCCTTCCTCTTCCTAATTGGTTTATGCCTTCTTGCAGGCTTTGCCTTCCGCTTTCTAGGCGGACTTCTTGCTGCCCTTTTAGGGGTGCGCGCCTGCGTAGTGGAATACGCAGTCATTCTCTCAACTGTTTGGATGTCCTTTCCGCGCTCGATGTTTATCTTGCTTAGCATATCGTCGACTACGCTGTCGCTGACCGTCTCCGAGTCCCTTGCAGAATTAGAGAGGAGCGCATTTTCCATGTCGCTCGTCTTCATCATCTCATTGAGCGACCCGAGCATCTTTATTCTCTCCACTTCGCCTGAGTACTTGCCGTGCCCTCTCTTTTTTGCCATTGGTTTAACCCCACATTTTGCAATCTTCGTAATTGAGGTTATTTATTACTTTCGTAGGTGGGCTGCTTGCAGGGTCAAGAATCAGATATCGAACTCCTCGGTCAGCATCGGCACTCTTGCATTGTACTTCTTGGAGGCGTATTCCCTGAAATCCCTTGATTTCGTTATCTCGCCGTGCACTATGAAAACGTTCTGCAGCCCCTTTACCTTGCTGAGAAGGTTTTCAAGTTGCGGCCGGTCTGCGTGAGCCGATAGGTGGTATGTTTCCACGTTCATCTCTATCTTTATCTCCGAATCATCGAGCATCACCTTCTTTGCGCCCCCCTGCAGCGCCCTTCCCATCGTCCCTATCGCTTGGTATCCGACGAGGATCAGCTTGTTGGCGGAGTTCTTCGACAGCTTCGGAAGGTAGAACATGACCGGGCCGCCGCTGAGCATCCCGCTGGTCGTTACTATTATGCAGCTATCGTTATCGTTCACTATCTTGTTCCTCATCGATTTCCTGTCTACTATCACGAAGTTGGGGCTCTTGAAGGGATCGTAGTCGCTCATCAGTATCTTGCTCTGCAGCTCCTTCCTGCAGTAGATCACGTTGTGCCTGTGTATCCTCAGCGCCTTGCTTATCATCCCATCGACGTAGATCGGCACCTTGGGCAGGATCCCCGAGTTTATGTAGTCGTCAAGCAGGAAGAGCACCTCCTGCGCCCTCCCAACTGCGAAGCTTGGTATCAGCACCTTGCCTCCCTTTAGGAGCGTCTCCTTCATGCTCTTCAGCATCAATTGCGTAACGTGCTTCTCGTTAGGGAAAATGTCCGTCTTTGCAGCGTAGGTGCTCTCTGTTATTAGCGTGTCGGCTGCCAAGTTCCTCAGCTCTGCGCCCTCAAGCAGCCTCGTCTTCGAGAGGTTTATGTCTCCAGTGTATGCAATCCTGTTTCTGCCGTCGCTTACCTGTATCAGGGCGCTGCCGAGTATGTGCCCGGCCGGCGTGAACCTCAGGGTGAGGTCCTTAAACTTTATGTCGCGCCCGTATTCCACTATCTTGGCGTGCTTCGCCATCTCCTCTACGCCCTTCTTCGTGACGCTTGTCGGGTTAGATATCCTGAGATAGTCGCTCACCAGCACGTTGGTCAGCTCGAGCGTTGGCTTTATGGCAAAATGCTGCCCTTTGTAGCCGGCCGAATAAAGGTGCGGTATAAAACCGCAGTGATCGAGGTGCGCGTGCGATAGAAAAATCCCGTCCAGCGACCTAAGCTGGTCATCGCTTATCTTCGGGTATTCTATCTTCTCGCCAAGCTTCACTCCCGAATCGAGGAGTATATTTGTTTGCTTCGTACTTATCATTATGCAGCTTCGGCCTACCTCGCCTGCTGCTCCTAGAAATGAGATTTTCATAAAATTACACTTTTTGTTATATGTTTTCCTGTGCTGTGGGAACTGATCCCTTTGCATCCTTCTTTTTTATTATTACTATGTCTTCGAGGTTTATCTCGGCCTGCCTCTGCTGCAGCTTGGGCCTGGATTGGCCCTGCTCTTTTGGCCTCTGCCTCCCTATACCCAGTATCCTCCTTACGCTTGCGTAGAGCTCGTCAAGCTTTGTATCTGTCTGCACTATCTCGGCCACCAGGGCGTTGAGCCTTGTCTGAAATTCCACTATGTCCTTTGCTACGAGGCCTTTCTTGCGCTCCATCCTCTCCAGCTTCATGCCCTCCTCTATCTGGGCGTTGAGCTCGTTTATCTTCCTTACGAAGGCCTTCTCCTGTGCGAGCGACGGTGCCTCTGTTGATACCTTGAACTCGAGAGCGTGCCTCTGCCTCTTAAGCTTGCCCATGATAGGCCTTGGCTTCCCGGATTTTTCCTTCTGCCTCTCCATCTCCAGAAGCTGCGTTATCGCCTCCTGCTCGGTGCTCTTGTAGTTCAGTCTTCGTTGGCACTCCCTGATCCTGCCCATCTGGTCGCTTCTCTGCTTCTTCAGCAGGTCTATCTGCGTCTTGAGCTCCTGCACCCTTACATCTTCCGAGCTCTTTATCAGGCTACCGAGGGTCTGCGCTCCGCTACCGTTGTTTTGATCCCTAGAATCAGGCCTTCCGGTCTGGCCCTCGTGAGCCGGGCCCTTCACACTTTCATTTTCGGTCAGTGAATCGCCTTAACTGCTTGATCTTGTCAGATATAGCCACCCGAGATAATCTGCCTGTATACATTTAATAATATATCTGTGGTCTTCGGAACGGAATAGAGGTCCGCGGTACTTACGGTTTCCTTGTAGGAGTCGAGATTATTTAAGACCTTTTCTATCTTCCTTGCGCAGGCGGCGCTGTCGCCCGCCTTGAACTTCTCCCCGTTCCTGCCATTCCTTATTATCTCCTTTATCGCAAGGAAGTCTGCACCCACTACGGGTTTGCCAGTAGCCAGCGCCTCGAGCAGCACCACCCCCTGCGTCTCGAACGTGGAGGCCGTGCAGAAGAGGTCGGCAGCCGCATAGTACTTGGGAAGTTGCTCCTCTGGGACGAAGCCGAGGAATCTTACCGAATCCCTGAGCCCGTAGCGGAACGCCATCTGCTGGTACCTGTGCAGTGCGGGACCGGAGCCGGCAAAGACAAACTTTATCCCCTTCCCTTTGAGGCGCGCTGCTGCCTTTATTATTACATCGACCCTCTTTTCCCTGCTCATCCTACCGACATGCAATACTATCCTGTCCTTTCTGTTCCTGGTCATCATCCTTTTTACTCTGTCGCCGTTAACTTCGGGGTTGAAGACCCTTGTGTCTACGCTGTTGGGCACGACGCTTATATTGTTTATCCGGTGCCTCTTCAGGACATTCTTGGCGGTCTCGCTGGGGGCGATCACCCTGTCGCACCTGTTGAAGAAGAACCTTGCGTAGGGCCACGAGTACCGGTTTATCACCCTCTGGCCGAGATTGCTTGAGAGACCGTAATCCTCGAGCACGCTCCTGTTTGCGAAGAAGGTGTGGAACGTGGCCGCAATCGGTATCCTGTTTATCTTTGCCATTGAGAGGCCCGATATTCCCATCATGAAAGGGGTATGCGCGTGCATCACATCGGGATTTATCTTTGTAAGTTTAGCGGCCGCCAAGAAGGGAAAGAGGGCCATCCTGTATTGAGGGTACTTCTTGAACTTCACGCCGTGCACGGCGTAGACATTCCTCTCTATCTCGGTAAAAGGTTTTGATATGCTCGAAGAGGTGGTGAATATAGATACATGGTGGCCCCTGCGCTCGAGTTCCTTCTTCGAGTTTATTATGGACGTTACAACGCCGTCGACAGCCGGCAGGTACGTATCTGTATAGAATGCGATCTTCAAAGATTCAGACATGTTCAACCACGTCCCGTGTGGGAGGTTACTTTATTATTACTGCCTCGCCTCCGGCACCCTTTATCTTTTCGACTGCTGCCTTTGAGAACTTGGAAGCCCTTATCGTCACCGGCGCACTAAGGCTGCCGTTGCTCAGGACCTTGTAGTTTGGCAGCTCTATCGGCTGCTTTGTATCCTTGCCGACAACCATCGCACTTATCTGCATGAGGTTTATCTCGTTCAGCCTCTTCCTATTCCACGGGCTGAAGCCCTTCTTGTGCATCTCCTCCCTTGCCTTTGAGGTCATGTAGGTGAAGTTGTGCTTCCTTGTTCCTGCGCGACCTACGCCCCCGCGGTCTCCTGCGCCCCTTGCGTTCTTGATGTTGCCGACTCCCCATCTCCTTGATCCAAGGTACTTCCTTGCGTGCTTCTGCTTTCTTACGACCATCACTTCACCATTCTCTGGAGTAGCTTGTTTATACTCGGACCCATGTAGCCCAGCGAGCCGCCCTGCTTCACGCTCCTCTTGGTGCTCTTGTATCCGTGCCTCGGGGGGTGAAGCCTGAAAGGCAGGCTCTTCTTCAGCTCCTTCATGTCATACTTGCCCTCCATGATCTGCTTGGGGTCGGCCTTTATACCAGCGCCGTTTATCAGCCTTGTTAGCGTGGGCTCGTCTATCTCCCCATATGTAATGTAGTTGCTGCATTCCTTTATCATGCCGTAGTAGGAGTCGGTCATCTTCATCACGACGCAGTTATTGACCCTCTTGAGCCTGAGCCTGTTGAGCGTCTCCGTTATGTCGTGTCTGACGTTGACCCTGCCACGGACTCTGACGGCTGCTATTAGCTTATTATCAAGTTGATTTACCATGAAAACACGAGTCATTGCTTAGATGTGTGTATGTACTACTCTATTGGCAAAGAAGCATTTTAAAGGTATTGGCTATGCCGCGTTTAGCGACAAGAACGATTAGTTCTTGTTCACTGGCGCGAGTATTCCTCCTATCAAGGCGAGGATGAAGCCGATTATGAAGCCGCCTCCGCTTATGAGGCTTATTATGGCGAATATCATGCCAGCTATGCCTTTCGCGATTGGGCTTGCGTATCAAAACTTCCGCTAGTCCTGCCCGGGTGTTGCCTTTTTAAAATGCTTTGATCTATTTGATAATGCGACCAGATGGGTGGAAAATTTGTATTACAGCGAGTACGATAGGGTAAAGAAGACGGAGAAGCTCCTTGAGCGGCTTGCATATATATCTGTGGGGTTGGACTTCGTAATCGCTCTTGCTTCATTATTGGTGCTAAGAGGCGCCGCCTTCTCGGGGCTCATGCTGACAATAAGCGGAGATCTGATACTAATCGAGATGATAGTCGTAAGTGTGATATTCGTCACGCTTATGGCGCTGAAGCATTACAGTAACATAATGGACAGCTTTGCCGGGGCGGCTTTCAAGAACGTCAAGATAAGGAAGGTTAGAAGGACCTTCAGGAGGGTACTGATAAACCCGTTCGTCTTATTGGGAAAGCTCTTCTCAAACAGCTAACTATAGCATCTTCTGCTTCCATCCGCTTATGCTAACCTTGCCTCTATCCCTATTAAGAAGATCGACCTTGCCGAATACGCCGTCATAGCCTGGCTCTATGGTCACGTTGCTATCCCGCATATTCTTGATGGCCGTTGAGATTTCCTCTCCGAATTTGTCTGCAATCCTGTTTATGTCCATCGAGACCAATATCTCGTATTCTGTGCCCAACGAACGCACCATCTCGTCGTATGTATTTACTGCAAGTGTGGAATATGTACTCTTCTTCATCACGTAAGCGACTACCTCGAGAAGCGGCACCGCCTTTACGAAAGGCGGGCGCCACTTTGCAACGTATCCAGGATCCCTGTCCGCAAGGTCGTTTACCCTGTGTAGCACCCCTATTACAAGCTTGCCGCCGCATTTTGGGCATTTGGTCATTCCTTTCTGTTTGTTGGGGTCTATCGACACATGGCATTGCCTGTGCCCATCGAAGTGGTACTTGCCCTCCTCTGGGAAGAACTCGACGGTGCCGGTGAACCTCCTGTTGTCCTTTTCCTTTATCGAGTTGAGCATTGAGCGGTAAGATACATCTTCAAGGTCGAACGTGGTCAGCTCCCGGCCGATCTTTGGAAGGGAGTGCATGTCGCTCGTTGATATGAGCGCGTACTTGTCAAGCGCAGAGAGCCTCCAGTTCATTGGAGAATCGGACGACAAGCCCATCTCAAGCGCGTATATGTGCTTTTCCTGGTCCTCGTACGCCTCTTTCATCGAGTCAAAACCTGATATCGCCCCGAAGACCCCAAAGTATGGAGTCCAAGCATGCGCAGGGAAGACAAACGCGTCCCTGTCGGCCCTTATTGCCATGTCAACCAGTTCGGCTGCGCTTATTGATATTATTGAACGCCCATCAGATGACAGGTCAGCATGTTTCGCCAGCATCTCGTTCATCGACGCGACAGAGTCGAGGCTCGGCATCAGTATGCAGTTGTGTATCTTTCTTACTCTGTCATGATCTCTTGATATGGTGCATACCTCCGCGCTAAGCACGAACTTGACGCCAGAAGAAGACCCCTTTATGCAAAAGAAGCCCTTGCCATCCGTCTCTTCAAGCTGGAGCACTATCTCCTTCAGCCACGTTGGGTGGGTGAAATCGCCTGTCCCAATTAGATTTATACCCTTTTCGATGGCGGTCTGCTCCATGCCTTGCAGCGTAATCGCGGGGCTGCAGGCCCTTGCGAACCTTGAATGAACGTGCAGGTCGGATATTATCTTCATCGCAATCCCTTTTTGACAAGAACCCTGTCGCCCCGTAGTCTGGTATCAACTCGGTCCTATAAATATCTTTTCGGAATGCGGAACAAAAAACTGAAAGCTTTAAAATCTGACTTGTAATAGCTATTGAGATTACCATGGAGGAAGACGCGCAAAGAGGGCTCTGCTTCCTGTCTTATGTACTTATGTTCATAACCGGCGTTATAATCTACGTGATGTTTTCGCCGGAGGCCGATAGGGTCAAGTTCCATTCGGTACAGGCGAGCGTGCTGGGGGCGATAGCAGTAGTCTTGTACGTTGCGTTCTCAATAATCAGGGTGCCGGATTTCGGCACCCTTGTGCTATTCCTTATCTGGGCCTACGGAATGTACATAGGGTTTGAGGCGTACTGCGGCCACGATGTTCAAATACCACGCGTGACAAAATTCGCTACGGCTCATTCCGGCTACAAACCAGTTTTTGAATGATTAGATGGGGGCAAAGGGAGCAGAAAATAAAATGCCTGTGATACTCTCCAGACTGAAGAAAAGGTACAGAAAGGAGATGATGACCTCTCTTGATTTTGGGACGCCTTGGGAGCTCCTAGTTGCGACAATGCTGTCTGCGCAGTCGCAGGACGCGCAGGTAAACAAGGTAACGCCCGCCCTATTCAAGAGGTATCCAGACCCTAAGAGCATTGCGAGGCTTAGGCCGCAGCGGCTTTATCCGTATGTAAAGACTTTGGGACTTTACAGAAACAAGGCGAAGAATATAGTCGGGGCGGCCAAGTGCATATGGAATAATTTCGGTGGTGAATTTCCAAGAACCATGGAGGAGATGATTGAACTTCCAGGAGTCGGGAGAAAGACAGCGAACGTGGTGCTCTCAAACGCTTTTGGAAGCCACAGCGGAATCGCGATAGATACTCATTGCATCACCGTTTCAAATAGGCTCTTTTTGTACAATACTATGAATGCTGCGAAGATAGAACAACACCTGATGGAGATTGTTCCTAGGAAGGATTGGGGAAACCTAACGCATCTTTTTATAGCGCTTGGCAGGGACGTCTGCACAGCAAGGAAGAAGTACTGTAGTGATTGCGTGCTGAAGGACATCTGCCCGTCAAGTGATGCAAAATGATGGCTGCATTGTACAGCGGTGGTAAGGATTCAACGCTTGCGGTGCAGAAGATGTATGAGCAGGGAAGGCCCGTGGAACTGCTCATATCAATGATGCCAGAAAACGAGTTCAGCTACATGTTCCACAAGCCGAACGTAAGGTTCACTGCTCTGCAAGCAGAGGCGATGGGAATCGCGCATGTCCTCTTCAAGACGCTCGGCGCGAAGGATGCAGAGCTGGTAGACCTGGAGAGCGCGCTGAGCGAGAACTCGGTCACAGAGCTCGTCACGGGCGCGGTAGCAAGCAGGTACCAGGCAGATAGGGTAAACGCTATCTGCAAGAAACTCAACATAGTGCACCATGCGCCCCTCTGGGGGATGGACCAGTTGAAGGAGCTGGAGGAGATAGCAAACAGGTTCAATGCGATAATAACCAGAGTTTCAGCCGGCGGCATGGACCAAAGCTTTCTAGGGAAGAGAATCGACAAGGAGATGATAAAGACGCTCGAGAAGTTAAAAAACAAGTATGGGATAAACATGTCATTCGAGGGCGGCGAGGCCGAATCTTTCGTGCTCGATGCACCGCTCTTTAAGAAATCGATAAAGGTCGCTAAATCCCACATGGTGCGGCGGGGCTCGTCAGGCGATTATATAATAGACGATGCATTTCTGGAGAAAAAGTAGGGCACCAAAAGGGATATTATTCTATTTGCACATAGAATGAGCACAGAGCCCGTCGTCCAACGGTTAAGACGCTAGCCTTACACGCTTGAGACCGGAGTTCGACTCTCCGCGGGCTCATTAAAAGGCATCGCTACATAATTTGCTCATCTCTCGCCTACTTTGACTTCAAAGAAATTGAGCTGCCCCTTCATGGGAATCGGTTTCATCCTTCTCGCATTTCTTACTACGAATCCGTATATTTTGGAGTGGTACGGACCCAGATAGAGATGCTTATCCCTGTCCGCACGCAACGCCGCTGCGCTCTTGTATCGCTTAACATCGATCAATGTTGCAGCTCCGATTATGAAGCCTCTTGGCAGATCATTTCCTAGATTGTGTATGAGTGCGCCTCCCATTATTGGACCTTTTGATGCGTGAACCAGAAAACGCCCCCTGAATTTAGTGTTCCAGTTTCTCAATTCGATGGTCTTTCTGCCGGAGCAGACCAGCTCGGCGAAAGGCTGCCGCAGAGATAGACACTTCATGATATCGTTCAAGGGTATTTTCTTGCAAAAGTTTATAAAGAAAACTTACGATATTTCGGCGTGGTGGAATGCACAAGATACTAGTGGCTCTAGACGGGATAATGAACTTCAAGGTCGTATATGCGCACTGCGACATACCGTGCGGCATATATGATCCGCACGCAGCGCAGGTTGCGGCCCATACGGTATACAGGATGGACATGCTTATTGCAGAATTGGCAAAATCCGGCAAGATGGAAGTAGAGGACAGAAGTAAGTTCGTCAGGTATAACCTCGTGAAGGAGCAGCATGCCGAGATATGCAAGCATGAAATAAGCGTGCTTTGGGGGGACTACTTCAAACTGGAACATGCGAAGGCCAACCCAGGGCTTCATGAGCTGGTCTGGAACACGCTCAAAGCAGCCTCAAAGGCAAAGCAGAGCGTGAATGTGGCGGATGCAGATGCGCTCCTTGAAAACGTGGAGAAGGTAGCAGAGATATTTTGGAAGACGAAGAGCATACCAACCGTGAGAGTTAAGGCGCCCTACCCAACGGAGAAGGAGCTGGTTTTGCCGAGACAATGAAGAGACAGATCATGCCTGTAGCCATATTCAGGGTAAAAGACAAGAGCATGAAGCCCTCCATCAACGATGGCGACTATGTCATTGCCAACCGTGTTTCCTATATTTTTGCAAAACCGAAGGCGGGGGATATTGTGGTTTTGAGGCACCCCTCGGGGCGGTTTTTCATAGTAAAGAGGATCGCAAGGATTACAGGAAAAGGCTACTTTGTTGTAGGGGACAACAAGCCTGTGAGCGAAGACAGCAGAAAATTCGGTGCGGTAGGAAGGGACTCTATAGTCGGTAAGGTGTTTATGGTAATAAGAAAATAGCTTGGGTGCACGCCAGAGATTTAGCGCTCCCCATACTTCGCGTAGAATAAGAGATACTGGGACACTACCGATTCCGGCGCGGAGCCCCTCGTCTTCGCTATTATATTCCGTATAACGTCATCTGTTATCTTGGCCTCTTCACCGCTCTTTATGTTCTGCTCCATGGCAAGCGCTTTTGCCTCCCTGCAGACATGGTATATGTCTGCGCCGGTGTAGCTCGTGGTCTCTGCGCCGAGTCGCTCGAAGTTTATGTCGGCGCTTACCGGCACGCCCTGCAGGTTCAGCTTGAAGAGCAGCGACCTCTGCTCCTTGTTCGGCGTCTTGGCGTAGACGAGCTTGTCGAACCTGCCCGGGCGGAGCGTGGCGGGGTCTATCACCTCGGGCCTGTTCGTCGCCCCTATCACGACTATGTTGTCATTCCTGTTTATTCCATCTATCTGCCTGAGCATCTCGCTCGTTATTTGGGTGGAATATTCGCTCGCGCTGCCTCGTTTTAGGAGGAGCTCGTCCACTTCATCTAGGAGGATTATTGCTGGGGCGTTCTCCTTCGCCCTGTCAAATGTCTCCTTTATTGTAGAGGCCGCCTTCTCCACCCCCTGATTGGCTATATCTGCGCCGTTGAGCTCCAGCATAGTTATCCCGTGCATCTCGTTCTTTATCGCGCGCATAAGCATTGTCTTTCCGGTGCCTGGGGGGCCGAACAGGAGAACCCCGTTTATGTTTTTTATACCATACTTCTTAACGAGTTCGGGGTGCATAAGCGGGATGACTATCGCGTCGTAGATTATCTTCTTCGCGTCATCCAGCCCCACAATATCATCAATGCTAACCTCGGGGATTGACTCCTCGCCCGCCTGTCCATATGCGCTCCTCTCGAAATCAAGCCTGAACTTCTGGTAGACCTCTATCCGCGAAAGCGATACTGAGGGCTTAGTCGACTTTATCCTCTCAGTTATGTCTTCCTGTGTTATTTCCAGGACCTGGTGCTTGCTGGAAGCCTCTTGGGCCACAGTCTGGGCGACGCTCTCGCATACGGCCTTTATGTCCGCGCCGGTGTACCTTTCGGTCTTCTCGGATACCTTGTCAAGGTCTATGTCGCCCGCGATAGGCAGACCCTTCAGGTATAAGTCGAAGATCTTCTTGCGCGCCGTGTAATCCGGCGGAGGCAGGTATATGATTTTGTCGAACCTGCCCGGCCTTAGTATTGCAGGATCGAGTAGGTCTGGAGCGTTGGTGGCCCCGACGACTATTACCCCATGCACCTGCTCGAAACCATCCATCTCTATAAGCAACTGCGAGAGCGCTTGGGCGCTCGCACTGCCTGCTGCTGCCTTCTGCCTAGAGGTAGCTATGGAGTCAATCTCGTCGAAGAAGAGGACGCAGGGCGCGTTCTTCTTGGCGATTCTGAATATGTTTGCTATTATCCTCTCGGTCTCTCCGGGAAATCCTGATACAAGGTTTGCTGCGTTCACATAGTAGAAGCCGGCCCTTATCTCATTGGACAGGGCGCGCATCATTACCGTTTTGCCCGTTCCCGGAGGCCCGAAAAAGAGTATTCCTTTGGCAGGCTTGACGTTGTACGCCTTCGAAATGCCCGGTTCCTCTATGGGTGAAAGGATCGCATCCACCAGCTCCTTCTTCGTAGCCTCGTAGTTGGCTATGTCGTCAAATGTTTCCCTGGCGTTGCCAGCCTCCAAGGTCTCGAACGCTTCGCCAAACCTCATGCGGAGGTCCTGCTTCCTAATGTCTAGCGTATTCACGACCTTGATGTTGAAGAACTCGAGCACGTACAGTATTGCTGGGGCGACCATGAACGAGATTGCTAATGCGATATGAGGCAGCGCGGTCATGGAAGAAAGCGAGAGCACTACCGCAGCGAGGGGATAGCCGACACCTATTATGCTTGCTAACGTCCCCTTGTACCTCATCCTGCTCACCGAGGAGAAGCTGTCAATCGCAAATACGAGCACCATCAGCACAAAGAGCTGAGCAATGTAGTACTCGGGCGTTATCATGAATGAAGCGAGCAATGCAGTCGCCGCATCGCTCGATGCGGATGTGACATTGCCGCTGGCGAAAAGAGAAAGTGAAGACTTGAACCCTGCACCAAAGGTACTAATTGTCAGCCCGGGTCTCGAGGGAACTACGTACTGGACCAGGGAGGAGCTGACAACCTGCTGGTGCGCATAAGACGCATTGTATATTATGTATGCAGTGTTCTGCACGCCGGACACTGCGGAAAGCGTGACCGCCGCTACCACAAGCAGAACTGCTATCGCCCATGCTCTCTTGTAGCCGACGACAAGTGTTCCTATTATGAATGCAGGGATGACGGCAAGGTAGCCGATTGGGCAGAACATGAATGCCACAATCGCGTATATCAGGAGGATCGTCCGGTAGTACTTGTGCCCGTATATCAGCGAGGCGGCCATCACTATCATGTACATCCATGCCAACGCCGGCATCTGGTATATCAGAAGCGGCAGTACTGCAATCATAAGCAGTATCAAGCCCAGGAACGGCTTCTTGACGGTCACAATGAACAGCACTACTGCAATCGCAATGATTATCAGAAGTGGATAGAAATTGAGCGCGAGGCAGGCTGCAGCGAACGCAAGAAGCACAAGCAGGCTGTCTATGAAAGCTGGAGACCTGACAAGATTCACGGCCTTATCGTCAAGGCTGTAGAAAAATATGGGAATGCGTTGGTGGCGCCTTATTATCTCCTTTACGTGCTCCTTCTCCTGAAGGTAAACCTTATCGCGAGATGATTCTGCCATCTACCTCTGCCCACTCCCTCCAGTAAATATACGGATTTTTGATATTTATACCTTCGGAGCTACCATATACACGAAACAACCATATTAATATTTTGAGGTTCAATAGATGATTACCCGTTGTAGCTCAATGGCAGAGCGGCCGCCTGTAGTCTGTTAACTAACAGGAAATGTTAGAAAGCGGCAGGTTGGGCGTTCGACTCGCTCCAACGGGATTTGATGATATCATGGAGGGCTGCATCTTCTGCAAGATTGTGAAGGGGGAGTTGTCATCATTCAAGATATACGAGGATGTGGATGTGCTTGCTTTCCTTGATATAAGACCTGCAGTTGAGGGGCACACCGTTGTGGTACCAAAGAGGCACTACGAGAACATATTCGACATACCTGATGAACTCATTGGAAAGGTTACGGTCGTGGCAAAGAGAATATCCATCCGCTACAAAGAAAAGATGAAGTTAGACGGGATAAATATCTTGTCATCGAATGGAAGGGCTGCGGACCAGGAGGTCATGCACTTCCATATGCATGTGATACCAAGAAGAAAAGAAGACAGTCATGACCTCAGGATAAGTAATTACGGCCGTGATGGCAAAGACTTGAAGTCGATTTGGGAAAGGTTAAAAGAGTAATAAGTGCTTATCTTATACAAGCCTTGGTAGTGTAGTGGTCAGCATGCGACCCTGTCACGGTTGCAACCCGGGTTCGAATCCCGGCCAAGGCGAATGAAAATGACGACGTAGCGCCGGGTTCTGATGGCCAAACCGGCTTGAGTGCTATTGTCAGTCGATTTCGATTGTATCTCCCACCTTTGGTGCAAATGCCTTGAATCCCTCCTCTTTGAGGTCATCGGCAAGAATCTTCGTGTTCTCTCTGCTGCCATGCACGCACACGACGGTGTTTGGGGAACTTCTCTTTACATAGTTATGAAGATCGCTGCGATCTGCATGTGCAGAGAGATCGTGGAAGCTTACAGGAGTGGTTATCTTCCTTCGCTCTTCGTCCAGCGTTATGTAACCATGGTCCATCAGGGTACGACCGTTCGTCCCTTCCACTTGGTATCCTGTCAGGAATATGTGCGAGTGCTTGTTTAGTTTCGTTATGTAATCAAGCACGGGGCCTCCGTTTAGCATCCCCGCCGTTGTAACTATTATCGATGGCCCGTTGAGCGCCTCCTTCCTTGAGGACCTCTCCTCTATCCACGTCGTCTCCCTTATCGCATTGGTCAGGACATCCTTGTTATCTATGAACTTTGGGAGGTTTATTACTATTGATGTTGCCTTCCTTGCCATGCCATCTATGTATGCAGAGGGAGTAAGCCCGTTCTGGTATAGTATTGACAATATCTCCTGGCTCCTGCCTACTGCAAAGACGGGAATGAGCGCGTTGCCCCCGTTGTCCAGAACCTCCTTTATTCTCTCTATCATTCCGGCTATCGTTTTCTTCCTGTCGGGATGCTCCCTAGATGCGTATGTAGATTCCATGATAAGTACATCGCTCTCAACCACCTCCGCGCCGTTGTGCAGGGTCTGCGCGGCAAGCTTGAAGTCGCCGGTGTAGACGACCCTTCTGTTGCCCTTCGCGTGCGCCTTCTCAATGAAGGTTATCGCGCTTCCGCTTATGTGCCCCGCATCGTAGAGTTCTATGTCAAAGCCTCCAAGATGCGCGGTAGTATGATAATCCAAGCTTATGAACTTGCTGTTGAAGTTCATCACCTGGCGCTTGTGGAAGTACGCCTTGGTGTGCTCCTTCTTTGCGATCTTTATCGAGTCCTCTAGGAGCAGTGTTGAAAGCTGCAGCGTGGGCAGCGTCCCAAATGCGGGTATGTTCATCTCGTTGTATACAGCAGCGGCGAATCCGCTGTGATCCAGGTGCGCATGGCTTATTATCATGGCATCCATCTTGGGCATGCTTATGGGATACTCTGTCTTGTGGTCTATTTTCACCCCATAGTCGAGCATCAAGGTTGTCTCGTCTTTCAGCATTATGGCTGACCTTCCAACCTCTTGAGCTCCGCCAAGGAAACGTAACTGCATCTAATGCCTCAAAACAGAATAGCCGCTTTTCCGATTGAAAATCTCCCAACAATCTATTTAAACATTCCTATCCATATAGAGCTAGGCTGGTGGCAATGGTAGATGAAGCCAATTTTCTTGACCTTGTTGCGTTGAGCAAGATAACTCCAGACTTGGTTGTTGAAAAATTCGGCGGAAAGATAAACTCTTCGTTTTTCGATGGGTCGAACATACTCGGATCGCTCAGGCTGAAGAACCTTGTTGACTTTACAGCAAATTTCCCTGTGCAGAGCACTATAACGGTCACCGAAACGGGGAAGCAGCTGCTCGCAGAGGCGGCAGAGAAGGCAAAACTGCCCTTCGACCTCGTAGATCTTGCGATAATAACGCAGCTGCAGGCGGGAAAGCGGACATATGTGGAGCTCGGCAATGCAGTAAACCTAAGACCCAAGGACCTTGCATTCCACATCTACAAGCTGGGCGAGCAGCAGTATGCTGTCTACGACATAAGGAATGGTAACGTAGAGATAATGCTTACAGAGAAGGGGCTTCTGCAGGCGAAGATGGGGATGCTGCAGCAGCAAACCCAGCAGGCGCAGGGGCAGCAGATGCCACAAGCGACACAGCAGATGCTGATGCCACCTTCACCTACAGCTACGGCGCAGCAGACCGGCATGCAAGGCGGGATGGCTGCGGCACCGCAGACCGAGACGGCCCCAAAGGAGAAGACGCTTGAGGAGATAGAAGCGCAAATAAAGCACGCCAAGAGAAGGAACATCATGCTCAGTGTAGTCGTAATCGTTGTAATTATAGCGGTAATAGCGCTGTTGTTCTTGATGCGTGTGATATGAATTGGCTGGCACGAGCCACTGTGGGTGAAGGAAGCATGGTCTCTTTGATGGATTATTATAAGGCAAGAAGCATACTTGGCAGATATGGCATAAGGAGTGCGAGGAGCGGGTATGTCTCAAGCGTGGATGCAGCTGTCTCGTTCTGGAACAGGAAAGGGAAGATAGTGCTGAAGGTCCTTTCTGGCAAGGCGCTGCACAAGTCGAGGATGGGGCTCGTCGAGTTGGACCTCGGAAGCGAGGAGGAAATATGGGCTGCGTACAAGAGGTTATCGAAAAGGGCCTCAAGGCTCAAGCCCTATAAGATAATAGCGCAGCAGATGATACCCGATGGCATTGAGATAATTGTGGGAGGGAATGTCGACCCGCAGTTCGGGAAGATGGTGCTCGTAGGCCTTGGTGGAATCTACGTTGAGGCATTCAAGGACTTTGCACTCGCACTTTGCCCGATAGACAGGCAGGAGGCGCTGAAAATGATAAGCGAGCTTCGTTCAAAGGACGTGATCGCGCCTGACAAGAAATCCGCAGATGTACTGGCAGGCCTCCTAGTAAAGGTATCAAAGATGTTCAACAATGGAAATTTCTTCGAGTTGGATCTCAACCCCGTCATACTGCACGATGGGACCTACGATGCTGTAGACCTAAGAATGCTGAGGTAAGATTATGAAATATGCCGACCTAAAGCCAATAATGCAACCGAAGAGCGTGGCGGTCATAGGCGCATCCGACAAGCCTGGCAAGGTTGGAAACGCGATAATACAGAACTATGTGGATGTTGGCTTCCAAGGAGAGATATACCCAGTAAACATAGCAGGCTACGACAAGGTACTGGGGTACAAGGCGTACAAAAGCGTATGTGATGTAAAGAAGCCCATCGACCTAGCAGTAATATCGGTGCCAGCCGAGGCGGTAGTCGACTGTGTCTTGGAATGCGGAAGGGCAAAAGTAAAAGGGATTGTTGTGGTCAGCAGCGGTTTTGCCGAAGTCGGAAACACCAAACTTCAGGACAAGCTTGTTGCTGCTGCGAAAAGATATGGGATACCTCTGATAGGGCCCAACTGCCTTGGCGTGATGGATACAAGATACAGAAACGACACGTTATTCCTTCCGACATTCAAGATATCGAGGCCAAAGATAGGAGGAGTCAGCTTCGTATCGCAGAGCGGTTCTGTTGGGAGCTCTACGTTGGATCTCATAAGCAGCGAGGGATTCGGCCTCTCAAAGTTCATCTCGTATGGCAATGCTGCTGTGGTTGACGAGGTAGACATACTCAACTACCTGGCGCACGATGATGATACGAAGGTGATAGTATTCTACATCGAAGGCGTAAATAGGGGCAAGGAATTCGTGGAGCTTGCCAAGAGCGCGACAAAGCTCAAGCCGGTGGTGATAATAAAGGGTGGCATCACGCCCCTTGGTGCAAGCGCAGCGCATTCGCATACCGCTGCTCTGGCGGGAAGCAGCGAGGCTTACAAGGCTGTATTCAGGCAGTTCGGCTTCGTGAGAGCAGAGACCCTTGAGGACCTCACCTACTTTGCAAAGATATTCGAGACGCAGCCCCCCGTCACAGGGAAAAGAATCGCGATAATAACAAATGGCGGAGGCCATGGTGTAATCGCCACCGATGCGGTATATCAGAGCGGACTTGAGCTTGCCACTCTCTCAAAGGCGACCGAAAGAGCACTCAGGAAGGTGATGCCGCCGATAGTGAACATAAGGATGCCCCTTGACATAGGTGGCGATGCAGACTCATCCAGATTCTCTGCTGCAATGGAACTTGTCAGCCAGGATCCAAATGTAGATGCCATGATGATGATAATACTCTTCCAGACGCCCGGCGCTGACGAGAAGGCAGCGCAGGCGGTGATAAACCTCGCATCGAAAAAGGTGAAGCCTGTGGTTGTGATGAGCTCTGGTAGCAGCTACACGCAATCCCACGTTAAGCTTATAGAGGAATCGGGAGTGCCTGTTTATGAGTCTCCGGACAATGCAACGCGCGCGTTGAGAGCGTTGATAGAATATTCAAGGTACAAGGAGGGGCTGATCTGATGGTGAAGATAACAAAAAGGACAGAGAACGTGATAAAGCGCGATAGGAAGGTGATGTTCACGACGACCAGGCAGGAATTCCCCTTCGTTGTCGACCATGCATCAGGAGATTTCGCATATGACACAGAGGGAAACCGCTTCATAGACTTCTCGAGCTTCATAAGTGTCTATAACTTCGGCGACAATGCTAACGCGGAGATAAGGAAAGCGATAAAGGCGCAGGTAGACAGGCTCATGCATGCAGCATTTCTGGACTACTACGCCGAGCTTCCGGTAGAATTTGCAGAGACCCTGTTAACGATGTTCCCGCGGGGCTTCGGCAGAGTCTTCTTCTCGAACTCCGGGACAGAAGCCAACGAGGACGCAATAAAGCTCGCGAAGATATTCACTGAGAAGCAGTACCTGATAGGCTTCTATGGTGGATTCCATGGAAGGTCGCTGGGGTCCCTAGGCCTTACAGCGACCAGGACGTCGCAGAGGGAGAGGTTCGGACCCTTCCCGAATGTGGTCCATTCAATTTACCCTTATCCGTACAGGTGCCAGCCGGCTGGAGATCCGGAAGAGTGCAGCAAAGTCTGCATAGACCATCTTGAGAGGAACATACTTGGAAAGGAGTGCTCGCCGAAGGAGGTAGCCGCGATCTTCGTTGAGCCGATCCAGGGCGAGGGCGGCTATATTGTGCCGCCCAAGAGCTTCATAAAAGAGCTGAGAAGAATCTGCGATGAGAATGGCATTCTTCTTGTATCCGACGAGATTCAGTCTGGCTACATGAGGACGGGCAAGTTCCTCGCAATGGACAACTTTGGGGTTACCGCAGATATCTATACAATGGCCAAGGCAGCAGGAGGAGGCCTTCCGGTGGGAATCACGGTGGCGAGAAGTTCCTTGGGGGACACCCCCGCGGGATCTCACGCTGGCACATTCGGCGGCAACCTTGTCTCTATCGCTGCTGCAAATGCCACCATAAAGTATGTAAAGAGAAATAAGAGGAGATTGGAGGTGATGGTAAAGGAGAAAGGGAGGCACATAATGAAGAGGCTCGAGAGGATGAAGAGCCAGTATGAGATAGTAGGGGACGCGAGGGGCCTGGGAATGATGCTCGCCATAGAGCTTGTCAAGGACAAACGTAGCAAGGCACCTGCGGTAAAGGAGCGGTCAGCTGTACTGGAACGGTGCTTCCATAACGGGCTGATACTTCTCCCATGTGGCACATCCACCATAAGGATAATACCGCCGCTCACGATGTCGGTAGAGCATATAGAAAAGGGCCTTGACATATTAGAGGATGCGATTAAATCTGAAAGCAAATAGCTATCTTAGCAGTCTTACGTTTTTTCTCTTTTCTTTCTCAATTTTCTCTTTTTCAGTTCGGTCTAGCTCCTCTAGTGCTCCTTCTACCGCTCCAATTTGGTTGGGTCCAAGATGTACTGATATTCTCTTCGCTTTTTGATAGGCTGCCCTTGCCTGCGTGAAATCTCCAGCTCCTATGTGATCGGCTGCCTTCTCACCAAGCAATCTGAAAGCTTCTTCTGCAGCAGCCGCGGCCCTCTCCTTTCCAAGCTCTGGGTGTCTTAGAGCGTATTCCATTGCTCCTATGTATAAACCTATTGCAGTTTCACGATTCTGCCAAGAGTTCATATGAGGATGTGCTGCGCAACCTGATCTTGCATGCAATACCTGCTCTGCAATTTCCATTTTTCTATCAAAACGTCCCTTCGGAGTTGTTGGTTCTCTCCGAGGACTACTAAAATCTAGATCTAATATAACCTGGGTTTGTGTTCCTGTCGCTCGACCAGTTCTATTTACTTCCCACATTGAAGCAGTTCTTTCTGGCATTTAACCCCCCTTAAAATGGTGTCGCATCAAAATATATAAGAGTTTGCTTGGCAGCTTAAGAGAGCAAAGATTTTAATAGGTTTTAGGACAGAATATAGTAGTTAAAGGGCTGCTTCTTTCGCTCTTATCCGGTAGTTGAATGCCTAACGTATACGATGTAAAAGCCTCGAAGCTTGTCAAGGCAGCGGCGGCGCAGCTCAAGGACAAGATAAAGAAGCCGGACTACCTCAATTACGTCAAGTCGGGTGCCAACAAGGAGAGGGTGCCTTCTGATCCAGATTTCTGGTACATGAGGAGCGCATCTATACTCAGACAGGTTTACATGAACGGACCCATCGGCGTCTCCAGGCTTAGGACGAGATACGGCTCAAGGAAGGAGCACAGCGTCCACAGGAAGCACACGGTGAAGGCAGGAGGCAGCGTGATACGCGATTCATTCCAGTCGCTCGAGAAGATAAACTTCGTGAAGAATACGAAGAGAGGCAGGATAATAACCCCGCAGGGCAGGTCATTCCTCGACAAGATTGCAAAGCAGGTAGAGGCAGGGCCGGCGCAGAAGTAGGGGTGTGGATATGGCTTACGATGAAGAGGAGCAGTCGAGTCAGAAGGCGCTCAGGAAAAGGCTCTCTGCTGCATTGAAGAACATGCAGATAGAACAGCAGAAGAAAGAGCTGATGAAGCAGCTGCTTGACACAAAGGCATATGAAAGGCTGATGAACATAAGGATATCGAACCCGGAGCTCTATGCGCAGGTGATAAACCTGATCGTCTCCCTCGCGCAGACGAACAGGCTGCAGGGAAAGATGAGCGAGCAGCAATTGCTCTCCATACTCGACAAGGTAACGTTCAGAAAGGAGACAACAATAAATTTCAAGCACAAATGATGTTATGACAAAGAAATCCAACCTGAAAAAGCGGCGTCTCGGAAAGGCGCTGAAGAAGTCGAGGAAGATGCCGCTCCTGGCGGTGGTCAGGACGCACAGAAGGCTCCAGAGCAACCTCTTCGCGAGGAACTGGAGGAGGACAAAGCTGAACATAGAGGATTGATGGAATGGCAACCAGCAGGATGCTGTTGACGATAAACATAAGGAAGTATCTTGTTACGCAGCCGCGCAACAAACGCGCCTATAAAGCGGCAAAGTACGTGCGCGACAGGATATCGCACTTCACGAAGACAGACATCGATAACGTAAAGATAAGCCAGGAGCTCAACTCCCTCATAGTGAAGCGGTTTTCAAAGAAGATGTCGCCCGTAAAGATGAATGTGAAGATGGAGAACGGAAAGGCCTTCGCCGAACCGTTCATATTGGAGAAATCTGGGAAGCAGGAGGCTCCGAAGGCGGGCGGCGCAGCAAAGAAGGAGGCCGCGGCACCGAAAAAGTGAGGATGTTGTAATGGATGCTGCTAAGTGCCAAATTGAGGGCAGCGATTATATAGGGGCTTTCGCCACATCTACCGACAAGACGACATTCGTAGCCTGGAACGTAAAAGAGATCACCCGCAAGCTCGTTTCGAAGATGTTGAACACGGAGTGCATAGGCATATCCATAGGGGACACGAGCCTGATAGGCCTGCTTGCTAGGGCGAACCTGAACGGCATCGCGCTTGCCAACATAGCAACAGATGAAGAGGTGAACATTATAAAGCAGAACTGCGTGGACATAAACGTGGAGAGGATAAAGAGTGATATAAACGCGATAGGCAACAATGTGCTCGCGAATGACAGGATAGCAATAGTGCATCCTGAGTATTCTGCAGCGGACATTAGGCAGATAGGAGATGTGCTTGGCGTAGAGGTCGTGAAGGCTCAGGCGGGCGGCTTCAACACCGTCGGAGCCAACAACATACTGACCAACAAAGGCCTTGTTATAAACAACAGGGGCACCGACGAGGAGAAAGCCGAGCTCGACAGATTCACCGGCTTCAACTCGATAAGAACGACGGCCAACAGGGGAGGCCTCAGCATAGGCCTCGGCTCGATAACCAACTCGAACGGCGTTTTGGTCGGGGACGAGACAACCGGCTTTGAGCTCACAAGGATTATAGATGCACTTAGCACAGATTGAGTGATATTATGGCAGTGAAGAAGGAGCAGAATTTCATGGTCACAGGAACCATAAAAAATGAGCATAAGGGTTTCCATGTAAGCGTTCGCGCGAAGAGCGCCAGACATGCTGCTACGGTCGCAACTACGTGGCTCGGCAGCAAGCACGGACTTAGGGCTACCTCGATAGAGATAAAGGAGGTAAAGAAGGAGTAGGTGATTAGATGGAGGCGGGAAACAAGCAGGCGGCAAATCTGGAAGAGGAGACGTATACGCTGAGATACCTGCAGCAGCTCTACCAGAGCCAGTACGGTGCGGTATCAAGTGAGATAAACAGGGTCGTGGCGTACCTGGGCGAGCTTAACACCGCCCAAAAGACAATCGAAAGCGCGGACCAGATAGGAGGAAGGGAGGCTCTCGTCCACCTGGGTGCGAACGTCTACATGAGCGCAAAAAGCAAGAAGCTCGACAACGTGATTGTGAGCGTAGGTGGAGGCTACCTCGTGGAGAAGACGATCACGCAGGCCAAGCAGTTCCTTGCATCGAAGATTGAGCATATCACAGAGATGTTCAACAAGCTTATCAATAACAGGAACGAGCTTGTGGGCGCGATGCAGGATGTCTCGCTAAGGCTGGAGGAGATCGGCGCAAGGTAGGTATTCAATGTTCGACGAGCTGAGGAAGAAGATTTCTAATGCTGTAAAGGGCTTCATAAAGAAGGAAGAGAAGGAGATCGAGAAGCCAGCAGCCCAATCGCACGATGCAGAGCAGATGGAGATAAACCTATCGCTCGGTACGAAGATAAAGGGGGCATTTCTTGACAGCGTAAAGCTGAACGAGGCGGACATAGACAGGTTCGTAGAGGAGCTGCGCCCAGCGCTCCTCCAGTCAGACGTCTCGTACGACGCGACAGACGATTTCCTCGAGATACTTAGGGGCAAGATGTCCGAGAGCAAGTTCAAGTCGAGAAGCATAAAGGAGCAGATGGTGGAAAGCGTAAGGGAGGCGCTGCTCGAGATGCTGAACAGGGCGAAACCTGGGACCGATATAACGAATAAGATAAAGCAAAAGATCTCGTTGGGCGAGGTTCCGGTGAGGATACTATTCCTGGGCCCGAATGGGACAGGCAAGACGACTACGATGGGGAAGATCGCGATGATGCTGAAGAAGCAGGGCATAATGAGCTTATTCTCAGCAAGCGACACCTTCAGGGCGGCCGCGATAGAGCAGACCGAGCATCATGCCAGGGCGCTAGGCATACCGGTGATAAAAAGCTCTTACGGGGCAGACCCGGCGAGCGTGGCGTTCGACGCAATCGCATACGCCAAGGCCCACGCCATACCGGTTGTGCTGATAGATACCGCAGGCAGACAGGAGACCAACAAGAACCTAGTGAATGAGATGATGAAGATGGTGAGGATCTCAAAGCCGGACATTACGCTATTCATAGGAGAGAGCACAGCGGGGAACGCGCTTGCAGGGCAGATACAGGAGTTCTCCAAGCACATGAACATAGATGGGATAGTGCTGACGAAACTTGACTGCGATGCAAAGGGAGGGAACGCCGTCTCGATAGCGCACACCACAGGCATACCGGTGCTTTTCTTTGGGGTAGGAGAGTCCTATGATGCCCTTATACCCTATACCCCGAAGTTCGTAGTCGATTCCATACTGCCGGGCGGTTGATTGCAATCGTCTTTTATAATTTGCCATCTATAGCTGCGTGGTGAGAGGATGCGGGATTCAGTTTATGCTGTAGAGAAGGAGGTGCTCAAGCTGCTCTCCGGCAAATTTGTATTGGTAACGCTGCCTGAAAAACGCAGCGAGCTGATAATCAACGCAGCGAAAACTATCAGCCCTAATATATCTGAGGCGGAGCTGAAGGAGATAATAGATGATATGAACAACCTTAAGCCCGTAAGCAAGTACCTGCAGGATGAGAATGTAGAGGATATAATGGTGAACAACATCAATAATATATTCGTCTACGATTCTGTAGATAGGTATAAGAAGATTGATGGCAAGTTTGCTTCGAGGGAGGAGCTGGATACATTCGTTGACAAGCTGAAGCTGTACGCGACGAATGAAACGGCCAATGGGAACCTGATTGACGTGCACCTGCCTACAGGAAACCGCGTCAATATAGTTACGTCGCCGCTCGGCTACGATATAACAGTAAGGAACTTCAAAAAGCGCCCCTACAGCATAATCGACCTCATAAACCTTGGGGAGATTGATTACCAGATAGCGGCAAGACTCTGGATCTACGTTGACGGCTTCGGCGTGAGGCCGGCCAACCTCCTTATTGGAGGCATGCCTGCATGCGGGAAGACCACGCTGCTCAATGCCATTTTCTCATTCTTCAGACCCGAATCTAGGATAGTCACCATAGAGGAAACGTACGAGCTCAACACCCTCACCCAGGAAAACTGCGTCAACCTTGAGACTAGCGAGGATCTATCGATGCAGGACCTTGTAAAGAACGCAATGAGGATGCGGCCCGACATGATAGTGATAGGCGAGGTAAGGGGCGCGGAGGCGAACGACATGATAACAGCAATGAACATCGGTAAGATATGCATGGGGACGATACACGGGTCCGTGTCCAGAGATATAGTGAACAGGCTCCAAAACATACCTATGAACGTCCCGATGGAGCTTGTACCCGTTATAGACGCCATAGTGGTTATCGCTCAGGTTCCGAAAGGCGGCAAAATTACGCGCAGGGTAGTGCAGATGTCTGAGATATCTGGGGTGGAGACCCAGGTCCTCCTATCTGATCTTTACAAGTTCGATTATAGGACGAACGAAGCGATGCCGATACTCCCAAGCGTCACATACAGGGACAACATCTCGAAGCTGCTTGGGGTAATTCCACAGGACCTGCTTGCGGAGGAGAGGGTCAGGGCCGCGATACTCGCCGAGATGAACAAGAGGGAAAGACGCGACCTCAATAGCATAAACGAGATCGTCAGGGGCTACTACTACAACCCCGAAGCGACCCTTGCAAAGCTTGGATTGCAGGGATTGAGCCCTATCATAAGGAGATGATGGTCAGGGCAGGAAGTCCTTGTTCTTTATCTTCTCCTTTATGTAGTCGTCGACGAAGGTGAGCCTCGGTCCCTGCAGCGCGTCCTGCTCGAGCTTCTTCTTGGTCTTTATCACCTTCTTGAGCTCCTCTACCCACTCCTTGTGCTTGTTTATCCAGGGGTAGTTGAAGCATCTCCTGCGCCCTCTTTAGGTCCACCTCGCTTGCCTTCATCGTCATCTTGTTCAGGAAGTCGTAGTGCTCTAGGTCCGACATCGTGACGCCTATGAATTTTGCCTCCGGGGTGGCTATCGCGCTTCCTATGTAGGCGAGGTTTATGCTTCCGGTCTTTATCGTCCAGTAGATGTACCATCCCCAGGCATCGCAGTCGTTGAATACATATATTGGGAGCCCCTTGTCGGCGAGCTTCCTTATCAGCCTCCTCGTGCCCCTGGCAGCCTGGCCCTGCGGCGATATCAGTATCATGTTCTCCTTCTTCCAGAACCCGTCCTCGTTGAGCCTCTGCCAGAGCGCGTCCTTCTCGACGACAAGCACGTACTTCGCCTTTACGTCAACGAACTCTATGTCGTTGTCCACGTCGCTGGGTATCGCCCAGCCGCTCCTTCCCTGCTTGGCGCGTCTATCTCTATCCTCTCGCCGCCGAAAGTGTCCATTATCTTGATGTTGCCGGCAAGGACGCCCTTCCTGTTGGCGTTGAGGTTGAGGTCCTCTCTCTTCAGCCCGAGCGCGACCTCCAGGTCCTCTATCAGCGGGTTCGACTCTGCCTGCTCGTTGAATATGTTTTCGTCGACGTCCTCGCCCAGCGAGTACTTCAGCTGGTAGAAGAGGCCCCTTATCGTGGTGTGCAGGTTCTCGTTAACGAACTTGTGGCACTTGGCGGCTATCGCCAATGTCTGCATGAACCTCTTCGACTGGGCGACGTTGACGAAGTTGCGCTCCTCCGGTCTTGCTGCCAAGAGAGAGCAGCCCCTTTTTCTCGTCATAATGGATGTTTGACCTAGTCCTTGAAGTGGTGATGAACTTCGGCTTCTTCTCCCCTATCTATCTCCCCGAGTATTCCGCCGCCGAACTCCTCTAGCACCTTCTTTGGCGTCGCACTCCGCCTTTCTTGTCCTTCATGGGTTCACTTTCCTAGGGGCTTCTCGTGCTTCCTCAGCTCCGCTATTATCTCGTTCTTCCTCTTGCTCTGCTTTAGCGAGTACTTTAGCACGTCTGCCAGGGTCTTCACCGGTATTATCTTTATCTTCCTGAGCTTGTCCTTGCTGATGTAGACATCTTCTATGTTGCTCGCAGGGATTATCACTGTCTTTATGCCCGCGTCTATTGCAGCCTCTACCTTGCTTGTCACGCCGCCGACCGGCAGCACCTCTCCCCTCACCGAGAGCGAGCCGGTCATGGCGACCGACTGGTCTATGGGCATGCTTTCCATGGCGGATATTATGCTGACGGCGACGGAGATGCTCGCGCTGTCTCCCTCAACACCCTCATACGATCTGCAGGAACTGCACGTGCATGTCGTAGTTGGCGACATCCCTGCCCATGTGCTTCTTTATTATCGCGCTTACGTTCTTGACGGCCTCGGTCGCTATCTTGCCGAGCTTTCCTGTTGGTATAAACTTGCCCTCTGACCTCGAGCCTGCCGGCGTGACCTCGGCGACTATCGGTATGCACTATGCCTGCAGAGGTTATGGTGGAGGTTCCCATCACCGCGAGGCCGTTGACCTTCCCTATGCTGAAGCCCTTTGTCGTGAATACCTTGTAGTCCTTGCGTGTATTCTATCTGCTGCGTCACGACCTGCTCCTCTATGGAGCGGCGAGGTTCTTTGCGGCGATCACGTCTTCCTTGGTGACTATCTTCTTCTTCTCTCAACTGCGATGTCGCCAGCTGCCCTTATTAGCCCACCCAGGTCCCTAAGTATGAGCGTGAGCCTCTTCTTCCTTCCGGCTCTCCTCCTCGCCTCCTCTATTATCTCGTCTACTGCGCTCTTATCGAAGTGGGGTATCTTTCCGTCCTTCTGTCACCTCCTGTGCTATGAACTGCACCAGTGATGTCCTGTTGGTGTCGTTGTCCTCCATTGTCGACTCCATGTAAACCTCGTATCCGTATCCGCGTATTCTCGACCTGAGTGCCGGATGCATGCTCTGTATGTCCTGGAGGTTTCCTGCAGCGACAAGTATGAAGTCCGCGGGCACTGGTTCTGTCTTGACAAGGGCGCCTGAGCTCATCTCGCTCTGGCCGGTTATCGGGTACTTCTTCTCCTGCATTGAGGTAAGAAGCTCCTGCTGCGACTTGGGCTCAAGGCTTGATATCTCGTCTATGAACAGGACTCCCTTGTTTGCCTTGTGGATCGCTCCGCTCTCAACTCTAAGGTGCGCGGGGGTGCCTAAGCCGCCGCTCTGCAGCGGGTCATGTCGAACGTCGCCGAAAAGCGCAGCCCGCCCTTGAGCCCGTCCCATCGATGAATGGGGCGTGGGAGTTGCCGGTATTATCGACTATGAGCTTGGGCTCATTATAGTCGGTCATTCCGGGAAGGACTGAACCCCTTCTTGTGAGGCCGGTCGTGAACATCGCCATCGCTCCGAATATAAGTATTCCAAGTATAAGCGCTGCGAGCACTACTATCTCGTAGCCGGTTATGATGCCGCTGAGGGATAGTGCGAAAAGTATTATCACGAGTATTAGGATTATTGGGGTTATGAGGGATGCCCCCCTACTCATCCCCATCTTATTCTTCATTCTCTCTTTCTGGAGTATCTGCCTACCTTGGCCATCTCCCATCTTCGCCCTTGCCTCTTCCGTTGGATAGGTCTTTACTACCTTGATTAGAGGCATATTTTCGTCGTTGGGATTCTTGTAGATCAACACATCCTCGAGGTCGGTAGCTGGAAGCAATTCTGCCATTGCCTGCGCCAGCATGGTCTTTCCAGTGCCTGGGCTGCCCACTAGTAGTATGTTCCTGCGCTGCCTCGATGCCTTCTTTATTATCTCAGAGGCGCTCTTCTGGCCGATCACTTGGTCGATGAGCTTGTCGGGGACCTTTATGTCTGCGGTTGTTTTGAACTGCTGCATTTATTATCAGAAATATATTGCAAATAAACTATTAATATACCTCTCATATTGTACGGGAATGACCGTTACGCAAACCTTTTAATATTTGTTCATTGTTAATAACATCTACAGAAGGTGTCTTATATAAAAATTAGGGAACTCAAGTCTCTGTCTGAAAGCGCACTCAAAACCAAGCTAGCCGAGCTTGAGCTAGAGCTGGGGATAGAGAAGAGGAAGGTGGCCTCCACGGGAGTTGCAAGCAAAGTGATAAAGACAAGGGAGATAAGGAGGACTATTGCAAGGATAAACACCATTCTTAACGAAAAAGGTGCACGAAACTAATGCCGGATGTTTGCCCAAAATGCGGATTGCCCAAGGACATATGCGTATGCTCTGTATTGGACAGGGAGACAGAGAGCAAGATAAGGATCTACACCAAGAAGGCGAAATTCAACAGGATCGTGACGATAGTTGAGGGGGTAAACGCTGACGAGCTGGAGAGGACAGAGAAGACTCTGAAGAGGGTGCTCGCCTGCGGGGGAACCAGCAGGGACGGGACGGTAGAGCTGCAGGGCAACCATAAGGACAACACAAAAAAGGCTCTCATCGGCATGGGCTACAAGGGAGACATAATAGACGTGATATGACTTTTGATGATTCTATGCCTGTGATGGGAATAGAAAGTACGGCCCACACTTTTGGAGTGGGTATCTACGATAAAGGAAAAATAATCGCCAACCAAAAGGTAATGTATCCGATAAAGGACAAGGGCCTGATACCTGGCAAGGTGGCTGACTTTCACGCCAACAACGTCAGGCTCGTCATAAGCAGAGCGCTCAAGGAGGCGAAGCTCGGGATAAACGACATAGAGGCTATAGGCTACACAAAGGGACCGGGGCTTGGCCCCTGCCTTAGCATCGGCCAACTTGCGGCAAAGAGCCTTCACCAGAAGTACGGCATTCCGCTGCTGCCGGTCAACCATGCGTTGGGACACATAGAGGTAACCAAGCAGGCGTTCAATCTCAAGGATCCGCTCGTTCTTTACGTCAGTGGGGGAAATTCCCAGATATTGGGCCTGGTGGACAGCCCGTTCAGGCACTATCATGTGTTCGGCGAGACATTTGACATAGGAATAGGCAACATGATAGACAGCTTTGCGAGGGCTGCGAAGCTCGTGCCTGCGTGGGGATCTACTGTTGCGAGGGTCGCAGAGGGCGGGAGATATTTCGACCTACCATATACTGTAAAGGGCATGGATTTTACCTTTACCGGGCTGCTTACATCCGCTACAAAAGCACTTGAAAATCATCCGGTGAAGGACGTCGCCTATTCGTTGCAGGAGACCTCCTTCTCGATGCTATGCGAGGCTACCGAGAGAGCGCTCCTCCTCGCGAGAAAGAGGGAGCTTATGGTCTGCGGCGGAGTTGCACAAAGTGCGAGGCTGAAGGAGATGCTGGCCACGATGACAAGATCCCACAGCGTAAGGTTTTCTGTCTCTCCAAACGAGTTGAACGCGGATAACGGCGCCATGATATCGGTAGTTGCTGACAGGATGTTCCGTGCGGGGGAGCGCTACAACGACAGTGCGATAACAATCAACCAAAGATACAGGGTGGACACTGTAAAGGTGACATGGTAATACTTATGAAGAAGATAGGGGAGGGCGCCGAGGCGGTAGTTTACTATGGGAAGTTTCTTGGCAGGGATGCGATAGTCAAGGACAGGGTAAAGAAAGGCTACAGGATTCCTGAGATAGACGGCGAAATAAGGTTGCAGCGCACAAGAAGGGAGGCGAAGATACTCGGGGTTGCGTCTGGGGCGGGAATAAACGTGCCGCGAGTGCTACTTGCGGCAAAGACAAAGATATTCATGAGCAAGATAGACGGAATTGGGATGGCTGGGGTGATGCGGGGCGAGCACGACATTCCAGGGGGGATGCTCGAAAGGGCGATATACGATGCTGGCAGGGCCGCGGGCGCGCTCCACAACTCCGATATAGCCCACGGAGATTACACCCCCGCGAATCTTATAATCGACCATAAAGGAAGGCTTTGGGTAATAGACTTCGGCCTGGCTGCCATGACCAAGTCTGTGGAAGAGAAAGCGCTCGACCTTCTCTTGATGAAGAGATCGCTGGAGAAGGCGCTCTTCCAGAAGTTCATGGACGGCTACAGGACCGTCTCGAAGGGCCAAGTCGAGATAATTGATAGGCTCAGAGAAATAGAGAGGCGCGGGAGATACCAGTCAAGAACGCTGCTTCCTGGCTGATCAGAAGGAGCTTACATTCGAATATCTGATTGATGGCTGCACAGACGGTATGCTTTCAATGCTCTCGAGGGGGGTGACTGCGCGTTTCGAGGAGGCAAGCGTTATTATACCTGTGAAGGAGAGCACGCTTATCAGTATGCTGTAGAGCTGGGAGTTCTGCAGGTAGATGTAGCTGAATGCGGCTGTTGATAGGAATCCTATAAATATGCCGAATGCGTATGCCTTGCGCGACCCCGCCAATATCATTATGCCGGCTATGAATTCGACTATCATAAGAATAAGCCCACCTATCAGCATCAGATACGCATAATTGAACTGGTAGACAAAGTTTAGCTCGATGAAGTTATGGAGGCCGACCTGAAGCACGTTCTGCGAGACATATATTAGGAGGTTGTTTAGGAAAAAGACATAAATGAAGATTCCGACTATGAAAACCGTAGCAGCGAGGAGGCCTAACTTGTTGTATTCAAATGCACCCTCCGCGGACGCGGCAGATGAGGCTGAATCTATGTCCTCGAGGCAGTAATACCTGCCATTGTACTCTGATATGTCCTCGTAGCAGTAGGGCTTTGTGCACTTGTAGCATATCGCATATGCAGACCTCCACGGATGCCATTCGCAGAAGAGGCCTGATGCCGCTTCCCTGCTCTTCGCCTCGTACTTCCCCCTGCTCCTCCTAGACGGCGTTTTTTCCTCTACTGTGCTTTCGGGTGTTGGAGGAACAACAAAAACATTTTCCTCTTTTGTGGGAGGGATTGGCTTGGCAGCATTACGCCGATGCGGCACTGGCTGCGTGGGTTGCTTCTGGGGTTGCGGTTGCATCTGCTGGACCTGCTGCCTCTTCTCGCGTAGCTTGAAGATTAGCATGTCGCTCTTTTCAACCATAGATTAGAACCTTTTGGCCCTTTCTATTGCCTGGCGCTTCTTCTTCTCGAATATTCCCCTGTGCTTGGCGCAGCTTATGCAGTATTGTACCTTGCGCCTCTCGAAGAACCTGACATCGTTAGCGGTCTTTAGCTCTGTGCTGAACCTTATCGCCTTTTCGTCTATGATGGCCTTGTTCCTTGGGACCTTCCTGCCACAGGATTCGCAGACCACCAATGTATCACTTCCGCGCAAAAAAACACCTTCCGGATACGTTTATTCTATCACAAAGCTTATTAACCATATCCGCCAATTTTGATAGGATGTACTGCATGAAAGCATATATCGTTGCAGAGCAGAAAGAGCTCGGCATCAGGCTTGCAAACATGATCAACAGGAGCGGCAGTATGTGCATAATAAGCGATGCGAGCGCCACGGATTACAGGACACTCCTTAGCGACATAAAGGGCTCTATAGCGAGCTTCGATCTTGCGATACTCGTGTCGAAGGCGCCGATCGAGGCGTGCATTGAGGCGAATAGGATGGGTGGCATAAGGGCAACTGTCTGCAAGGACGTTGAGGACACGAAGGCAGCCATCAAGGCGAGGGCGAACCTGATAGTTTTCGATTCGGCAAAGATATACAAGATGGACACGCGGGCGATGCTGAAGAGTATACAGGATTCATTCGAGGAGCCGGAAAGCGGAGCGGCGCCTCAGGAACGAAAGGCAATGTCGCAGGCTCCAGCGTCCAAGCCAATGCCGGTAAAGACACCGGGCGGTGGAGGATTTTTCGGATCGATAAAGAGTGTGTTCGGGGCGGATGAATCAGCTCTGGAGGAGAGAGGCCAGAAGATGGAGCCGCCTAAGAAGAAGCCCGTTGAGAAAAAGCCACAAAAATTAGAGGAGGAGATGCCACCCTCGAAAAAGAAGGGAAAGGGAGGCATCTTTGACTCATTGAAGGATACATTCGGGGTTGAGTGATTTCTTTGATATTGGAACGCCACAGCGTGATAAGGCAATCGATACCTGCAGTCAGGATAGCCGTCGCAAAACTGCTGAAATCTAAGTACAGCATGGGGCAGGCGGAGATTGCGAAAAGGATGGGGATAACACAGGCGGCCGTGAACAAGTACCTGAACGGAAAATATTCTAATCGGATAAAGAGGACCGTGACTGGGATAAAGGCAGCTGGTTTCGATAAGAAGATTGCAAGAATGGTTGTCTCCGGAAAGAGTATCTCACTGGTAAATGAGAGTATAGATAGAATTGCGGCGAGCATCTATACCGGCAGATGATCTCTATACTCATGCAGACGAAGCTAGTTCATACATGATAAGTTAAATATAGAATATTACAAGTACACAGCGGGAGGGCATTTTAATACGGAGGCGTTTCCAGAGTTGATTGATGCTATATTGAAGGAGCTAATCCAGAAAAAGGGCTCGTAGTCGCATTCCTTCTGCAAATAAAAAAGCTTTCATTTTGATTCCCTGCTCTTGAACATAAGTATCTCACTGCCTGCGTTTTCTATCTGGATCCTTGCAGTGTCCTGCTTCTTCCTAAATCCCCCCATTATTGACTCTGCAAACCTGAGGCTCCTTGTCGAATCGTAAATCTGCTTCATGAGGTCGAAGTATTCTTCTGCGGTCTTCGTGTCGTACTTCCTCAACGATTCGAGTATCTCTCTCTTCAATTCGCCAACCGCGTCCATCATGCCAAGAAGATAGGCGTCGTCGTCCATGCTGAGCGACTTTTGTGTTGGTATTGAGCCGGCTTTCTTTATCTGCATAAGGATTGATGCCTCTACGTACTCTTGGTAAGCCTGCACGGTGTAATACTTGAATTGCAAGTCAAGCTTCTGCAGCGCATTTACATTCTCCCTTATCTGGCGTATCTCAGTTGCTGCTTTCTGCATCTCGTTGTTGTGCAGCATGGTTATCGCCTGCGCTGAAGAGGCTATTATCTTTCTTGAGAGCGCCATGACCCTCTCGAACCTCTCCATCTTCTTCTCAAGATTGGATTTTATCCTCTTTACTTCGTCATCCAGTTTCATTCTATTACCCCTTTCGAAGACCTGCCCTGCCAGAAGAGATACTGCTGGGCGTAACCGGAATACTTTCCGAACCTATCTTTTGCGAATTCCTGCAGGTCCTTCATCTTTTTTTCTTCCCTTTGAAGTAGACTCTCTCTAGCATTCTCTCAACCCAGACGTCTATCGGAAATGCCTCTAGGTTGCCGTATCCCATGAGGACTATACAGTCTGCTACCTTCTCTCCAACCCCTTTTATAGACATAAGGCTCTCTTTCAGCTTATCGTACTTTGCCGCGGGCAGCTTGTGAAGGTCGATGTTGTAGGTGCAGTAGTTGGCGGCCTCCTTGAGGTACTTTGCCCTGAAGCCAGCGCCGAGCGCCCTGTAGTCCTGCTCGGTCGCCTTAAGCAGGTCCCTGCTCTGTGGAAAGCTCTTGGCGATTACCTTGCCGTAATCGTCGGTTATGTCGCTGCCGAACCTGTTTATTATGTTCCTGGTGGTTAGCCTAATCCTCTTGACGTTGTTGAACTGCGATAGTATGAAGACCATTGTTGTCTCCCATGGGTCGTTGACCGTTAGCCGCATGCCGCGGTAGCTGCTAACCGCCTTTTTCATGAAGTTGTCCGTTGATATCTTCTTGTATACCAGCTGCATATTGTCGTCAAGCCTGAAACGCCTCCTTACCTCAGATGCCGCCCTTGCTGAATTTCTGCTTACAACTTTTATGATACCTTTGTCGGTGCCACCCGCGTGCATCATGTTTATGACCATTGAGTCGTACGGATAGGTTAGCGTGCCGCTCGCGTGGCTGTAGTCCGCGTAGAAGGTGAGCGGCTGCGCGCTCTCAAATGTGTGCCTTAGGTTGAATAACGATACAGGCATTTGCTGCATCGATACATTTGTGCTGCTCAATATATCATTCCTGCGACATGCGAGGTGCTACGGAATACTCCTTTTGAAGGAAGCCCTCTATCTCGTCCACTCCCAGCCTCTGCTGCGACTTGTCATCGCGGTTGCGTATCGTCACGGTGTTGTATTCTTTTGAGGCCTTGTCCATAGTGTTGTAATCTACGGTTATGCAGTAAGGAGTTCCTATGTCATCCATTCTTGCGTACCTTCTTCCTATCGATCCGGAGTAGTCGGTGACGACCTTGAACCTTCTGGAGAGCCTCTCCCTCATCTCCTCTACCTTTTCGTTAAGGTTGCCCTCCTTCTGTAGAGGGAATATAGCAGCCTGGTACGGAGCGAGGAATTTGGGGAGCGCCAAGATGCTTCGCTCTCCGTCTTTCTTGTAGAAAACGTCTATAAGCATCCAGATGTTCCTGTCAACCCCGAAGCTAAGTTCAAGCACGTGCGGCATGACCTTCTTGCCGCCCACGGATACGGAAAGGTCTTGGTTCGAGCCCTTCGAGTGCGACTTCAGGTCGTAATCGGTCCTGTAGTGCAGGCCCCCTATTTCATTGAAGCCAGACCAGCTCTCGACGTCTACCTCGATGTCCATGTGCACCTTGTTGTAGAATGCCTTTTCGTCGCCCCCCTTCTCGAGGAACCTGAACCTCTCTTTCGGAACGCCGATTATCTCAGTATAGAAGATGTCTATCAGCGCCATATGATAAGCATAAAATTCGGGGATATCGTAGGCGCTACACAGCTCTGCCAATGTTATCGACTGCGACTTCTTGTCTCTGTATGTAACTACGCTTACCTTCCGCTTGGAGAACTTGTGGAAGTCTGGTTTCCAGCTTTCAGGATCGAAAAATATCTGCAGCTCTGCCTGGATAAGCTCTCTCATCCTGTAGAGTCCCTTCCTTGGCGATATCTCATTGCGATATGCCCTGCCTATTATCGCGAGCGCAAACGGTAGCGACTTTCTAAGGGCGTTGAACTCTTGGGGGAAGTCAAGGTATGCGGACTGAGCGGTTTCCGGCCTCAGGTAGCCCTTGTCTGCCTTTTCCGGGCCGAGACTGACCCCTATCATCATATTGAATGACTTTGACTTTCCAAGGTCGCCGCCGCACTTGGGGCACTTTATCTTGTTGTCGTATACTAACTTATCCATCTCCTCGGGAGTTGCGCCTTCGGATACATTTATCTTCTTCTCAGATAACACTGCATCGGTCCTGTAGTAGGTCTTGCACTTTGTGCAGCCCACTAAAACGTCGTTGAACCTGGATGCGTGGCCCGAGGAGATAAACGGCTTCTCCGGAAGCATGTTGGACCCGTCTATGAGGTGGTAGTCCTGGTTGGAGTCGACGAAGTACGATAGCCAGAAATTCTCGAAGCGCCTCTTCAGGAGTGCGCCAAGGTGACCATAATCGAATAGGCCCGTGGCTCCGCCATATATCTCTGCGCTAGGCCAGAAGAAGCCCTTGCTCTTCGCGTATGCCAGAAGGTCATCTATTTTCATAGAACCCCGTATACAATCTGTTGCATCAATATAAAAGGATTGCAGCTATTTCGGCTTCAGGATGAACATACCATACCTATCCACATCTATGTAGCGGCTGCAGAATGCCCTAAGGTCGTCGATGCTCAGCCCCTTCAGCAGCTCTGGCATCTTCAATGGCAGCTCTGGGTCGTCCTCAATCAGCGCGGATAGTGCCATCCATATCGATATCATCAGCGTGCTCTCCCTGCCCATTATGTACTCGACAATGGTGCCGGTCTTTATCATCTTGAACTGGCCGGGGTCTATCTCGCCGTTCTGCAGCCTCTCGAACTCTTTTAGGATTACCCGCCTCGTCTCATCAATTTTGCTCTTCTCTATTCCTGCGCCTGCGCCTATGAAACCGAATGTGGATTGGGTAACCGAATCTGCGATTGGGTCATATGACAGTCCCCTCTTCTCCCTTACCTCGTCGAAGAGCCTGTGGTCTAGTAGTTTCTCTGCAATTGTTGATGCGAGGTAGTCCTTCATTCTCGTGCTTGAAAAGGCGGTGGTCTTGAAGCCTATGCCTATTCTTGTTTGCTTTATTCCACTCCTTGATTCGGTAATTGTGGCTCTATCCTGTTTCTCGGTGCAGATTCTCCTTTTGGGCGCGGCCACCTTTTTGCTGAAGTGACCGAAAAACTTCTTTGCCCCTTGCAATGCAGCCTTTGTGCTTATACCCCCGTATATTGAAATCACCATGTTCCTTGGGCCATAGTATCTCTCGTATACACCTAGCACATCGCTGCGGCTTATCGCGTTTATGGTTTTCCTGTCCCTGTTTGCTATGTTCCTCGCAGGATACTTCTTGAAGAGCACCCTAGACAGATTTTCCTCGAGTATGTCTTGCGGATTGTCATGACGCATCAGAAGCTCATTTATCATCGGCCCCCTCTCCTTCTGCAGCTCTTTCTCAAGTATCGTGGAGTTTATCATTATGTCCGACATGAGGTCCATCATCTTGGAGAAGTAGCCCTTGTATCCCTGCAGAAGGTACACGGTAGTCTCATATTCGGTAAATGCGTTTCTCGTTACGCCCAGCTCCTTGAACTCCCTGTTGATGTCCTCCCAAGTTCTCTTCTTCGTTCCCTGGAAGAGCATGTGCTCGAGAAAGTGCGATTCCTCTATCCTGTCTTTCCTGTCATCAATGAGGCCGTATCTTACGCCGACAGATATTCCTATCGTCTGCGCCGAAGGAAGAGCGGTTGCAATGACGCGCATTCCGTTGTCAAGAGTCTCGAGCTTTGTTTGCATAGAGGAGTTTTTGACTGGTGTTTATTAAGTATCTTTCTTATTCTTGGTCGAAATCGACGTTGGGATGCAATGCCTCCTCAATGGAGGGCGCTACCTCATTTGGATCAACTACGCCCCTGCGGAGCACATTTGCAAGAGCTCTGCGCAGCATGCGGATTCCGTTGCTGCTAACGGCTGACGTACCGGTATACGACCTGGGCTGCTGCGCATCCAGATTTGTGCTGCTTTCAACGGGAGATGGCAGAGATAGCTGCGCGAGCATCATCACTTCTGCTATTTGCTTCTCTATCTTGTCTGGCGGAACTTCTGCAGCCAAGCCATTATCAAATTTTACAGGCGGCGGTAGCGGCGCAGGAATCGGATCTTTATCGTCTGGCACTGGCCCTATAAATTTCTTTATCGTCTCGACTCTTGACCTTCTTCCCAATCCTTCAAGCTGGGATATGTAATCCGGATATCTTGGATTGTACTTATTTCTGTTGGTCATGTTTCCACTCTCAACAACTAGGAAGACTTGGAGCGCATTAGGTATTTATATGCTGCTCCGCTTCCATTTTTGCAAAAGCACTATTATTTTATACCTTGCATGAGAATACCACTCTAACTGTGGTGGTAACTTGCCAGGGAAAGGCTTCGAGGAAGTCAGAGAGAAGATGCTTGCTAGCGCAAAGCAGGGAATAAAGAGCGCCTACAGCAGCGAAGAGTATGCCCTTATCCAGGCAGTAAACGCGCAGATAGAGACGTCGCGATCATACAATCTCGCATACGAGCGCCTTTCGGAATGGTATGGCATATACTTCCCAGAAGTAAGGATGAGCAATCCAGTTACCCTAGCGAGGCTGGCGATGGTGCTCAATGTAGGTGAGAAAGATAGAAAGTTGATAGAGGACGCGATAAAGGACAGCGCCAAGGCCGAGGAGGTCCACGCGATGGCGCAGAGTACGATAGGAAGACAGATGGAATTGGAGGAGTCCAAGGCGGTGATAGGATTCTCTAAGATGGTAATATCGCTGTCGGAGTCTCTGGAGGAACTTGACAGCTACATAAAGTCTGCAGCTACCAGGCTAATGCCGAATACAACTTACCTTACGGACCACATGATTGCTGCGGAGCTGCTCAGCAAGGCGGGCTCGCTCGAGCGCCTTGCGACCATGCCTGCTGGAACTGTGCAGCTCCTGGGAGCCGAGAAGGCGCTCTTCAAGCACCTAAAGTACGGCAGCAAGCCGCCCAAATATGGGATACTGTTCAAGCTGCCGGAGGTGACAAATGCCCAGCGCGAAATAAGGGGCAAGATAGCACGCGCATACGCGACAAAGATAAGCATAGGCCTCAAGGCGGATTACTTCTCCAAGAATTTCATAGCCAAGGAGCTGAAGAAGAGGCTTGATGACTCTATAAAGAGGATGAAAGAGAAACCAATAAAGCCGAAAAAGGAGGGGCAGGCAGAGGGCTTCGAGAGGAGAGGCTACCGCGACAGGGACTCGGACAGGCGCGGCTTTTCAGGAGGAAGGGGCAGGAGACGGCCATAGGCCTCCCTTAAAACGTGCCAACGACATGTTAGAAAGCTGCGCTGACAACTTTTGAAAGAAAGTAAAAGCCTGACCAGAAAGTATTTAAAGACTTTCGAAGCGCGATAAATGAGTAAAGGTGACTATGAATGCTAAATCAGGGTAATCCGGGTGCACCAAAGCTCTCAGAGGTAGAGGTGCAGATGGTGGACCAGAATAAACAGAATATAGTTAGCAACATAAACAACGTGAGGCCGGAGGCGGCGCAGGCGGACTCTAAGGACGCTATAGATCCAATTCTTGCAGTATACCACAGGACCATCGAGGAGATAGAGAAGATGCCGGTGATAGAGAAGACCATGACGGTCTGCCCGGAGTGCAAGCTCATAATCAACGGCACAATCTACAAGGACGGGGACAACGTCATGATAAGGAAGTACTGCCCGGAGCACGGCTGGACCATAGAGAAGTACTGGGAGGACTACGACATGTACATGAAGATGAGGAGTTACAACTACTTACGGAAGGGGCTTCGACAACCCCAACTACATAACGACACAAGGGGGAGAACTGCCCGTTCGACTGCGGGATGTGCGAGAGGCACAAGTCCCACACCGGGCTTGCCAACGTCGTCATAACGAACAGATGCCACCTCTCCTGCTGGTACTGCTTCTTCTACGCAAAGGAGGGCGAGGCGATATACGAGCCGAGCATGGCCGAGATAAGACAAGATATTCATGAACCTGAGGAGCCAGAAGCCGATACCGGCCAACGCCCTCCAGATAACCGGAGGAGAGCCGACGATGCACCCGCAGCATAGTCGAGATAGTCAAGATGGCAAAGGAGGCGGGCTTCGACCAGATACAGCTCAACACCACAGGAATAAACATAGGGCTGAACCCGGACATGGCGATACAAGCTGAGGCACGCGGGCGTCAGCACGCTCTACATGAGCTTCGACGGGGTCAGCAAGAGGGCAAACCCGAAGAACCACTGGGAGGCGCCGCTCGACGCTCGATGCGGCAGGAAGGCAGGCATAGGCGTGGTGCTTGTGCCTACAGTAATAAGGACGATAAACGACCACGAGCTCGGGGCGATGATCAACTTCGCGCTCAACAACATAGACGTGGTAAGGGCGGTAAACTTCCAGCCGGTCTCGCTGGTGGGAAGGATGCCTGCAAGGCTGAGGGAGAAGCAGAGGATATCGATACCCGGCGCGATAAAGCTCATAGAGGAGCAGACCAACGGCGTAATAAGGAAGGAGCACTGGTTCTCAGTGCCGTACGTCGGCGGGATAAACAAGTTCATAGAGGCGCTCACGGGCGAGTACAAGTACGACCTCTCGATACACTTCGCATGCGGCGCAGGATCTACATCTTCCTGGACACGGACAACAAGATAATACCGATAACAAAGTTCGTCGACGCGCAGGGGCTGCTGGAGCACCTGCAGAAGGCGGTCAACGAGATGGAGGGAAGTCGCAAGCTCGAGAGGAAGGCTCATAGCGCTCAAGGCGCTTCTCGGCATGAACAAGTTCATAGACAAGAAGAAGCAGCCGAAGAGCGTCAACTTCACCAAGATGCTCATGTCGCTGTTCCTGAAGCACGACTTCGCGACCATGGGCAAGTTCCAGATGAAGACCCTGTTCCTCGGAATGATGCACTTCCAGGACGAGTACACTTACGACATACACAGGGTCGAGAAGTGCGACATACACTACGCGATGCCTGACGGCGAGGTGCTTCCGTTCTGCACATTCAACGTATTCCCGGAGGTATACAGGGACAAGATACAGAAGCAGTATAGCATACCTGCATCCGAGTGGCAGAAGACCCACCCGGACTGGGCCTACGCGAAGGACAAGTACATCAGGAACATAAAGGAGCTCGAGGCAAGTCCGGAGTACATAAACACCTACTCCAAGATGATCGACTACTTTGCATTGCCGTCAAACGGCGGAAAGGGCGTGATAAACTTCGCAAACCAGAAGCCGAAGGTCGCGCAGCAGATAGTGCAGAAGGCATCTGGATCTACATCCGAGATACCTGCCGGCTTCGAGGAGGTTTCCAGAGATTCGTGCGGATGTGGAAGCGAATCTTGCGGGTGCTCTGACTGATTCCAATAGTGCTTAAAGGTTTTGACAATGGACCGCAGAGAAAATGTTGAGGGTGGCAGCAAATACAAAGAGGACCTTGAGCACGAGCGCCAGATGGGCAACGTGGAGGAGGCTTGGCTAATCGATGAGAACGGCAACAGGTACAGGATGCCGTATAAGATAATAAAGCAGGTGATATTCAACGGGCTTAGCCAGAAGGAGATGATAGACCCGCAGTATGCTGCGCGTCTTCAGTACAGGCTCTCGCTCCATGAGCCGATAATAAAGGCGTCGGTCAACTACATTAAGGGCAGAATAACGATAATATATAACCCGAAGGGCGCAGCGAACAGGAGGGAGCAGATGAGCCTGCAGGAGCTCATAGATGCGCTGGCTAAAGAGGGAGTGCACGCAGACATGAAGCAGATAGAGGAGAGGGACTACGACTACGTAAAGGAGTTCTACAGCTACGCTTATTTCCCACCAACAATAAGGGAGCATCCGCCGTATGGCTACACAGATGAGGAGTGGGCCAAAATGAAGGATGAGTGGAAGGAGAGGACGGAGAAGCAGCGTGCCGAGAAGCTGCAGAAGTTCCACCAGTGGCAGGGAGAGTACATGGAGAGCATAACGAAGACTGGAGACCCGAACCCGGAGAGGAAGAAGGGCCCAAAGGAAAAGAAAGGTGGAGAGAAGGAATTCTGGTTCCACGGAGTTTGATTGGTTGCTTAATTCCGCTGCTCGATGAGGCCCAAAAGGATTGCTTTTATCATTTGGCTATTTGAATTGCTAATAGAGCAGCATCTCTGCCGCGACTGCCGGCTCCTCTATGGCAAAGTTCCTGAGCACTTGTGGATGTATCTCACCGAATGCCGCCACAGCTCTTTTCTCTACCATTACCTTCGCGCACCTTCCCTCTATGAAAGAGGGGTCGGTTTGGCGCTCGATAGTGAACTCCTGCCCGATGTTTGCTAAGATAGCGCAGAGCACGCTCTTCATCTCTGCGAAGTTCGCCTTTGAATGGGCGCTTACCAATCCAAGCCTCACCTCTTCCTTAGCCCCTGCCCCTTTGAGAGAGAAGGTTCTTCCGATCTCGAAGAACCTTTGCGGCATAGTTGCGCTGGCGGAGGCTGAGAGGTTCTGCATCAGGCTCGGCAGCACAGAGGTCCTCAGCATGGTTATCGCCGAGGTCTTTGAATCAGCTATGCTGACGTAGCTCTCCTTTGCAGGCTTCTGCTGCATGTTCTTGAAGTTGACTTCCTCGCTTGTAAGTACGCTGTTTATCGCCTCCGTGTAGCCCAGCCCTACCGTAAGGGCACCGAGCCTGTTTTCGAGGTCCGCTGCATCGTTGGACAACCCTGATGAGATGCCTGCTATTGGAATGGGGGTTATCCTGTCGTATCCGTATGCAATCGCTATGTCCTCTATTATGTCCTGCTCGTTGAGCACGTCCACTCTGTATGGCGGGACATAGAAGAGCACGCTTGACCCGTACTTTGCGGCTGTGTAACCCATCTTGTTTGCAAACGCAATGACATTGTGCCTGCCTGTCTCAACCCCTATAGTCGTGTCAGCTTGCTTCATGCTCACCTTTATCTCGCGGTAGTCGAGCTTCGGAGTAGTCTGTATTCCCTTATCGTATCTCACAGTTATCGGATAGACATCTGCGCCAGCATAAAGGAAGGAGCTTGCAAGGACGTTAGCTGCATTCTTTATCGCGTTAGACGACGTCCCGGTGATGTCTATGAAAATGTCTCTTGTCCTGTCAGTCACTTTTGTCTGCTCGCAGTTGGTTATAGGTATTAGCGCGATTGTCTTCTCGGAGTCCTTCAGGAATGGATACATAACCCTCTTACTGCCGTAATTCGGCACCGCATCCTGATAGGTTATCCCCTTGTCATGCTGCTTCATCACGTCCTCAAACTGCATGTTTCTTGACCTGCCGAGAGGGATAAGCCTACCTGCTGTTGACGCCGAGTAGGCGAGGCCGCCCCGGATTGCGCTAAGCGAATGGATCCCTATAGCGAGCTTCTTCCTTCTCCTGCCGTAAGTGTCGGCGAACTTTTCTGTGAAATTTATGAGATACTTCAACCTATTTCCCGACAGGTCTGCATCCTTTACCACCATACCAGCAAAGTAGGGTCTGACTTTTGCCACGCGAGCATCTACAGCCACGTCAAGGTATGACTTGTTTACGATCTTGTAGAAATTATCCTTGGGTTTCTTCCTGCCGGTAAAGCTCTCCAGCGCCCTGATCACCCCGACAAAGTCGAGCAGGTCGGGCCTGTTGGGATTGATATTCATCTTTATCTCGGATTGATCAGAGAGTTCAATCTCCATTCCGAACGCGGCTGCGCGCTCGAGGAGCTTCTGCCTGTCGGGCTCTATCTTTTTGAAATCCTTCGACTCAAAAGTTACAATCGCCATCATCAAACCTTTATGTTTTTTCTCGACCTGAGCCAGGAAATGTCGTTCTTGTAAAGCATTGGAATTGCATCCACTCCAAATATCTTCTGGTTGAGTAGCAACCTGTCGACCCCGCTGCCCCACGCAAGCACAGTCTTGTTCAGCCCCATCGCCTTGGTTATCTCCTTCCTTATTATCCCTCCGCCGCAGAGCTCTATGAAGTCATCGTGCTCCTTGTCGTAATAGAAGAATTCAAGACTCGGCTCGGTGAAGGGAAAGTAGGAGGGTCTGACGCGCACCTCGTCCATGCCCAATTTCGAATAGAAGCTCTTCAGCGTATAAATCAGGTTGGCGAGCGTGAGGTTGTCTCCGACTATTATTCCATCGCAGTTGAGAAACTCCGCAAGGTGCTTGTAGTCTATGCTTTCGTTCCTGAAGACCGGGCCTATCGAGAACATCTTTACCGGGTAATTGGTGCCAACAGCCTGCGCGAGCCTGTTCATGTACCTTGCAGAGACGCTTGTTGTATGTGTCCTAAGCACAGCAGCCTTTGCGAGCTGCTCGCTCCACTCCTCCTTCCATCCTGCCTGGTGCATCTTCTTGACCCTGTTGAGCAGTTCGACGTCCTCTATAGTTAGCTGCTTGGGATTTGAAAGGAAGAATGTGTCCTGCATCTCCCTCGTGGGATGGTCCTGCGGCGAGAAGAGCGCATCGAAGTTCCAGAACGCAGTTTCTATTATCGGGCCAGATACCTCTATGAATCCCATCTCGAGCCAGTTGGACCTCATCACATTTATGAATTCTCTTAGCGGATGGAGACGGGCAGGATAAGATACATCGGTCGGCGCATTGACATCGTATTCTCTGAAATTTTGTTCCCTCCAAGAGCCGCTCTTTATCATTTCTTTTGTCAACGTGCCCTGCTCTGCTCTGGCGGCCGTAGATGCTTCGGGCTTGGCGCCTGCTTGTGCCAACGAGACCGAAATGATCGACGTTTCCTTCTTCTGTATAAGCCCCCTGTTCCCGAGTATTCTCACCTTATCCTTTTGCTGGCTGGCAATTTGCGCTGCGTCGCTAGCATTGGCCAGCTTGGCAAGCAGCAGCCTCATCGGATAATCCGTTTTTCCTTTTGCTATTTTCGCCCCTTCTTGCGTCAACGATACAACTCCGTTATTTATCGCGACCCATCCGTTCTTTTTGGCCCATCCGAACGCTATCTGGTCGTTTATTTTGGATGCTGCCTCGCTTTTTACCGACTTTAGCCTCTTTACAAGCGCCTCCTCCGGGAATTCGGATATGTACCTCTTTCCTTCGGCCGTCAAACTTATTGCTACGCTTGTGCCCCTGCTCACTTTTATGCTTCCCGTCTTTGACAGCTGCTCGATCGCCCAGAGGACGGAATCCTTGCCCATCCCTGTGGCACGCTCTATATCGTCAGGGGTGGCGCTCCCTTTTTTAGAGAGTGCGCTGAGCAGTTTGACTTCGTACTCATGCAAAAGATCACTTCTCCGTCTTAAAGTAGGTGTAGAGGATAAAAAGCAGCACCGCCACAATTATTATGACATATGTGAATATTCCCAGGTAGTTGTATATCGCTGCGAAGAAGGAGAGCACCTCGTGCTGCACGCTCTCTCCAGTTACGAATGTTAGTGCGAACTTAGATAGAGGCTCCTGATAGAACCATGAAACCGTGGTAACGTTGCTGCCGGTGATGAATGTCGTCGGGTAGTCTGGAATTGGGAAGATCGTGGTTATCTTGGCTGACTTCGGGAGTATTATGGTGAGGGTGCTGTTTGCGGTAAGTACCTCGCCGCTCTGCTCGTGCTGGTAGTTGAATACGTCAGGATTGAACGAATAGACGAAGGTCCTCGGCGCGGTCTGGTTGACCGCCGTCACGTTGTTTACATCGTAGAGTATTGTTATGACTGCCTGCTGACCGCCTCCAGGAGAGCTCAGTAGCGGGCCGGGGAGAAGCCTGAAGTTGTAGACCCCGGTTTTTGGATTTATTATGTGCTGCGTCAGGCTGGACCCTATGATCGACTGCCAGTTGCTTAGCGTGAGGTTGAGCGCGGTCCTGTCTGATATGTACTGGCTGACCGAGCTATTGCTGACCGAGATGTTGAACGTTTCTTGGACGCTTGCGCTCGTGCTGATATTGAGTGTCACCTGTGTTGTTATGTGGTTGATGGTATAAGAGGCACTGGAAAGCTGCACACAGCCAACCATGAGAAGGGCAAGTGCTACCCAAACGTAGCGTATCAATCGCTTCACCAGCATCTATTTTGAAGAATGCATTTATAACCTTATTGTATCCAGGAATACGTCGTTGGGGCAGGGTGCTGCACGGCACCCTATCCTTTAAATACCTTTATGGACAAAGAATCCTAAGTGATTTCTATGATAACAGGATTCATAATATCCAAGGTAGAAGGCAGAGTTGATTCTGTAGAGGGGCTTGGAAGGCAGCGATTCCCAAGGCTCAACTACAACTTTGACAAGCTAACCGCAGAGGCGGACATATTGAAGCTGGATTACGAGTTTACCGCATCATATTTCGACGGGGATGCGAACTCCAAGACAGCCAAGAGCATAGGCGAATTGAAGCTCTCCGGGGTCATTGAGATAAAGGACACGAAGGAAGCGGTGGCCAGCATAACGAAGAAGTGGAATGAGAGTCACACCCTTCCGTCAGAGCTTGCCGAGGAGGTGCTGAATAGCCTCAATTTTAGGTGCGGTGCTACCGGCACGCTTGTTGCATATTCGCTTGGGCTGATACCCCCGATTGTAATATCCCAGACAAAGATACAGGACAAGAAGTAGTTCTCTGCTTCTGCCCTGACCGCGCCTGGCTTGCTTGTGGTGGTCTGTTTGCATATAGAAGGCGCTGTGCTTGATGTAGATTACCTGCTTGAGAGCGACAGCAAGGCGAATATAAGGATCACAGTCAAGGGAACAGATGGCAAGGCATACGAGCTCTTTGACACAGAGTTCGAACCCTACTTCTACCTGCTGCCAAACGAGGGGGTAAGTGCGAGCGAGCTCACAGAGGCATCAGGGGGCTGGGAGACGGTCCCTGCAAGGGTGGAGAACCTGAATAGGAAGGTCTATGGAAAAGAGAGAGCGCTTTACAGGATAGTGGCGCGCAGCCCGATGAGCGTACCGAAACTGAGCGGTGCGATGGGCAGGTACGGAACCTGCTATGAGTATGACATACCATTCGCCAAAAGGTACGTGCTTGACAAGGACATAACGCCTATGTCGAACTACGAGATAGAGGCAGAGCGCGAGGACGGGCTTCTCAAGATAAAGTCCATGAAACTCTCAAAGGACGCTCTTGCAATCGAATTCAACACGATGTGCTTCGACATAGAGGTATACAACCCGTTGGGCATACCGAGGGCTTCCACCGATCCTGTCATAATGATAAGCTACGTATACCAATCGCACGGCAAGTCCGGCGAGGGGGTGTTGACCTACAAGGGCATAAAGAGGGATTTTGTCACAGTTGTGAAGGACGAGAGAGAGCTATTCGACGCCTTCGCAGCGAAGGTCAAGGAGCTGGACATAGATGTCATCATAGGGTACAATTCTGCAAACTTCGACATAAGATACATGATAGACAGGGCGAGGAAGCTTGGGGTGAAGTTCAACCTCAGCAGGTATGAGGGAGAGACCAGACTTGAGAGCCACGGCCTGGTGCAGAGGGTCAAGATAGGCGGCGTAGTCCACGTGGATATGTACCAGGTTGTGAAGTTCATATCCATAGTGGGATCATCGGAGAACATACTGAAGCTTAACAACTACACGCTCAAGAACGTCTATGAGGCGATAAGCGGCGGCAAGAAGACAAACGTGGACAAGCTTGGCATACACAGGCTCTGGGACGGGAGCGCAAAGGATCTGGAGATGCTTGCAGACTACAACCTGAGCGACTCGCGCGCCCTGCAAGCGGTCTACGACATGTTCATCCCTGTAACGATCGAGCTCTCGAGGACGACCGGCGATGTCCTGAGCGATGTTGCGGTCTCCACGACCGGGCAGCTTGTCGATTATCTCTGTATGAGATATGCCCGCCGCGCGAACGAGATGGTGCCGAACAAGCCCAACGAGAACGAGATAAAGAACAGGCTCGCCAACCCCATAGTGGGCGCCTATGTAAAGACACCCGATCCAGGCATCTACGAGAATCTTGCGATTTTCGACTTCAGGGGCCTGTACCCATCGATAATAATATCATACAACATCGACCCTGCAACGATATGCGACGGCTGCACAGACTACTACGAGTCCCCGCTCGGGACAAAGTTTGACAAGAAAAAGAAGGGGATAATGCCGCTCATACTGAAGGTCCTGATAGACCAGCGCGCTGTGGTGAAGAGGCAGTACAAGAAGAACCCAGACGACAAGTACCTGGGGTCGAGGTCTTCAGCGTTGAAAATCCTTTCTAACTCTTTCTACGGGTATCTGGGCTACGCCAGGTCGAGATGGTATTCGAGGGATTGCGCCGGCAGCGTGACGGCTTACGGCAGGCAGTACATAAAGGAGGCGATAAAGGCTGCTGAAGATAGGGGTTTCAGGGTGCTCTACGGCGACACCGATTCAATTGTAATGCTGCTTGAAGATAAGGCAAAGGAGGAGGCGTTGGCGTTCCTCAAGGAGTTCAATTCAAAGCTGCCGGAGAATATGGAGCTGGAGCTTGAGGACTTCTACAGGCGGGGAGTATTCGTTGGAAGGAAAACAGAGGGCGGCATAGAAGGGGCAAAGAAGAAGTACGCGTTGATATCAGAGTCGGGGCGAATAAAGATAAGGGGATTCGAGCTCGTAAGGAGGGACTGGTCGAAGATCGCCAGGGAGACGCAGAGGAAGGTGCTGGAAGCGATACTGCAGGAGGGGAGCGCAGAGAAGGCAGCAGAGATAGTGAAGCAGGTCATAAAGGCGCTGAAGGAGGGCAAGGTCCCGATGAGCGAGCTTGCGATAAATACGCAGCTTAGGAAGGGGATTGACAGCTATGATTCAAAGTCGCCCGAGCTCGGTGCTGCAAGAAAGGCGGTGAAGGCAGGCCTGAAAAGGAAGGATGAGGTGGAGGAGGCGGTGCTAAGCTTCGTGATAACGAAGCACGGCTCGTCCATATCCGACAAGGCGGAGCTTGAGGAGTTCGCAAAGGATTACGATGCCGACTACTACATAAACCACCAGGTGCTGCCCGCAACAATGAGAATACTTAAAGAGCTTAACTTCAATGAGGATGAGTTGAAGGGGCTTGGTACCCAGATGAAGCTGTGATGCTATGGAAGATGAAAAGGTTGATCCGAAGGTCTTGGAGGAGGTAGGAGCAATATCGTACAAGGCACTGATGGCCGCCAAGGAAAGGGTGAGGCCGGGGGCGAAGCTACTCGATGTTGCGAACTACGTAGAAAAATTCCTAAAGGACAATGGATACGGCATGGCATTCCCGCTCAACCTCTCTGTGAACAACCAGGCTGCGCACTATACGCCGTCGGTCGATGATGAAACGGTGTTCGGGGAGACCGACATTGTAAAAGTCGACTTTGGCGCAGAGAAAGGCGGAGTACTTGGCGACTGCGCGGTGACTGTGGATCTATCGCAGAACAATCAGAAACTGGTTGAGGCGGCGCAGAAGGCACTGCTGAATGCGATAGCGATTGCCAAGGTGGGAGTTATGGTTAAGGACATAGGCAAGGAGATAGAGCGTACAATAAAATCGATGGGCTTTGTGCCCATAGCAAACTTGGGAGGCCACAGCATTGAGATGCACGATCTGCACTCCCACATATTTGTGCCCAACTTCGACAATGGCGATGATACGGCTCTGGATGAGGGTGCGGTAGTAGCGATTGAGCCGTTCGCCACGAACGGAAAGGGAATGGTAACTGAGAGCGACATCTGCGACATATACAGCTACGATATGGATTCGCAGACAAGGATGAGGGAGTCGAGGCTGGCACTTGAGGAGATAAAGAAGAATTACCCGCATGAGCCATTCGCGGTAAGATGGCTCTCAGGCGCAGTTCCGTCAAGATTCGGCCTCTATGCAGGAATCGCAGAGCTTGCAAGGTCTGGAGTTCTTACTGCATACCCGACATTGATAGAGCTGGGTAGGGGGCTTGTTTCCCAGGCAGAGGCAGAGATTGTTGTAGAGAAAGATGGCTGCAAGGTGCTCACTCGATTAGTTTAAATAGACAGATTAATCAGCCGCACTCGCTGTGGCCGCACTTTATGCAGGTGAAGCATCCCGATGCCGCTACCATCGTAGTGCCGCACTCCGAGCACTTCGATTCCGTTGTTGAGGACATTATGTAGGTCCCTGCTCCCTCCCTGATTGCAGCTATCGTTACTCCCTTGTGCTCCTCCTGCCGCTCCTCGTGCCTTTTCTTGATGTCGGCGAACGTATCGATGCGCTGCTGCGGGTTCTCCCCTACAGCCTGCAGTATCTGGACGTTCTTGCTGCCGTCCCTGTAGACGGTTATGCCCTTGCATCCAAGGTCGTACGCCAGCTTGTAAGCCTTCTCTATATCCTGCGGTGTGGCCCAGTTGGGGAAGTTTATCGTCTTCGATACAGAATTATCAACGTGCTTCTGAAACGCTGCCTGCATCTTGACATGCCATTCGGGCGCTATGTCGTATGCTGTGACGAACAGTTTCCTCTCCTCCAATGGTATCTGCTCTACGTCCTGTATTGATACCTTGCCTGCGAGGCCCCTCATAAGCTCCTCTGAATAGTATCCCTTCTCCAGAGCCCTTCTCTCGAACTCATTGTTGACCTCTATCAGATCGTAGCCAAGAGTTGAGTGTACGTTTCTCAGATATACGACCGCGAATATCGGCTCCATCCCCTGTGATGTCCCCCCAGCTATTATGCTGATCGTCCCTGTCGGCGCAACGGTCGTTATCGTGGAGTTCCTAAGCGGCTTTGAGCCAAGCTTGTACCAGATGCTCTCCTTGAACGCCGGGAATGGGCCTCTCTCTTCGGCGAGCTCCTGGCTCATCTTCCTTCCCTGCTCGGTTATGAAAGACATTACCTGCTCGGCGAGCAGCAGGGCCTCGTTGCTGTTGTACCTTATCCCGAGCGCTATCAGCATGTCCGCCCATCCCATTACTCCAAGGCCGATCCTTCTCGTCGCATGGACCACCTCGGTTATCTGGAGCAGCGGGTACTTATTTGCGTCTATCACGCCATCGAGGAACCTTACACCGAGCCTGGTCACCCTTTTCAGCTCATCCCAGTTGACCTCGAAGTGATGGTCAAGCTGCTTCACCATCATCGCAAGGTTTAGCGATCCAAGGTTGCATGCGTCGTACGGCGTTAAAGCTTGTTCACCGCAAGGATTTGTCGCTTCTATCGGCCCATATGACGGAACAGGATTCGATAAGCTCGAGTTCATCCTGTCTATGAAGACAAGTCCGGGGTCCCCCGTCTTCCACGCCATCGTGACTATGAGGTTCCAGATCGCCCTTGCATTGAGCCTTCCCGTTACCTTGCCGTTCCTTGGGTTTATTAAATTGTAGTCCCTGTTGCCCTCAAGTGCCTTCATGAATTCCTCTGTCACAGCAACCGATATGTTGAAGTTCTTGAGGGTGCCCTCATTCTCCTTTATCATTATGAAATCAAGTATGTCTGGATGATCTATCCTTAGTACGCCCATGTTTGCGCCCCTCCTAACCCCTGCCTGTTTTATCTGTTCTGTTGCCGCATCGAACACCTTCATGAAAGAGACAGGGCCGCTTGCCATGCGCCTGTTTGGTCCAACGAGGTCGTTGGCGGGTCTCAGCCTTGAGAACGAGAACCCGGTTCCGCCGCCCGACTTGTGTATTATTGCTGCGTACTTTATAGCGTCAAATATCTCATCAATTGAATCCCCGACAGGTATAACGAAGCATGCGCTCAACTGGCTTTCTGGGGTCCCTGCATTCATAAGGATTGGCGTGCTCGCCATGAACCTGAAGGTTGTCATAGCATCGAAGTATTCCTTCGCGCGATCGTTGACCTGCTCCTGTGTTTTCCCATATTTAAGCTCGACATTTGCTATCGCCATCGAGACCCTCTCAAAGAGCTGCCTCGGCGTTTCCATTACCCTGTTATTCTCATCTTTTAGCAGGTATCTTGCCCCAAGGACCATCAGGCTGTTGACCGGCATCTTGAGCCCGTCATCGACTATGCCGAGCGACTTCTTGAAGGCCCTTATCTCGGCCCTCTTGTGCCTGTAGAGTATATATGCCTTGGCGACGTTGGCATCGCTTTCCATGAGCGCCTTCTCGACCAGGTCCTGTATGTCCTCCACATGCCACTCCTGCTTGCTAGTAGCGTTGATCGCCTCCACGACCTTGGATGTAACCTTGCTGGCCTCGGTAACATTCTCCTCCGCGGACCTATCCATGTAGACATTCCCAAACGCCTTGCTGATTGCGCTTGTTATCTTCCCCTGATCAAAAACAACTCTCTGCCCGTCTCTTTTTATAATAAATTCAACACCCATCAGATCGCCCCGAGGAAAAATTTCCTGCGTGGAAGGATATTAGGAATAAGATTTTTAAATGGTTATGGGATGCTTTGTGATGTAATTAAACCATTTGGTTTCCATTCTCCCAGAATGTTTCCTTTAGTAAAAGCTTGACGGTATGGCTTCAGTGCACAGCAGTATCGGCGATCCCTATGTCGTCGCAAGCCTCCTTGAACTGGGTCAGCAGTTCATTCCATACCTCGTTGTAAAGGGCTTGCTGCTGGTGGTCGACGTTGAAGAAGAGCCATGAATGGAAGGCGCCGTCCGAGATTCCTTTGTTCAGCACCTCGCTTATGTCTGACGCAGAGATGGTTTTCCATCTTGAGGCTGCCGCTTGATGGTATTCCTCCTTTACCTCGCCGTTGTTCAAGTCGGTTGGATTACCTGTTATCAGGTTGTGTGTCCTCCATGACTGACCTGATGAAAATGAGGCAACGAGAACCGCCATTAACACTGCACGTTTCTCTTCTTCGCTGAGGATGGCTGCACCATTTTTCAGTGCAATCTTACGGATTCTGGTTGCGAGAACGTCATATTTGGTTATGTTATGCTTTAAAGGCATAAATTGCCCCAAATTTACCGGGTTTTTCACCGATTAATTTTTTTAAGGCCTTAACGTTTCTATCTTAAGATTAAACACGATAATATAAAAGCATGTAAGATAAATTAGATTCTGAAATAGGCAGAATTTTCTTGTGCCCTGGGCGATTCGAATGGGAATATTCAACATTTTTGGAAAGAAGGATGCGGGATCTGAGCTGGCAAAGCCATCTCCTTTCAGGGTCTTCACGGAATGGACGCCATACAGCCTATACGCGAATAGGAACAACTCCGCCACGCTCAACATAAGGTTGAAGAACCTCACATCGGAGATGCTGCTGACCTCTATTGTGGTCGAACTCCCGCAGAACCTTGCGTTCGACACTATGGGAGTATCCAAGCAGAGGGAGGTAAGGGTCGGCGAACTTGCTGGCGGTGAGGAGAAGGACATAGGGGTGGAGGTATTCGGAAGCTTAAAGTCGGATCCTGGTGAATACACAGTAACGCTTACAGCGATAGCGCATTATAGGGACTACGGGCATGTGCTCAATGCGGTGAAGAAGAGGACTAACCTGAGAGTCGTCTGATCACTTGTGCGGCTCCACAGGCTTCTGCGGCTGCGGCTGCCCGATTATACTATATATGCCCGCGACCATGTCTGCCAGCTGAGAGCCCTTGTCCGTAAGCTTTATCACCTTTATCTTTCCGTGGCGCTCGCTGGTAGTGATTCCCATCGCCTCGCACATGCCTATGAACCTACAGGTGTGGACGTAAGTCGTATCCGTCGCCTTCGCGAGAGAGGAGATGTACCAGTTCTGGCCGGGGGTTCTCAAAGACATTATTATCCTTGCCTGCTTGTCCTTGAAGATTATCGTCTTTTCTTTCTTGGGCTGCTCCTGCTTCGGCTCCGCCTTCTGTTCTGCCATCCAATCTTACTAGATTTGTAAATTCGGCTATAAAATACCATATCTAGACAGATTAGCGAGGAATTCCACATGCCCGTGCGCAACATACGTATTTTAATAGTTTACGTCATAATACCTCTAGTGCGACTGAAGGTGTTCGAATGGTAAAATACATCATTGCAAAGCAACTTGTAGGGAAGCGTGTAATAACAAGTGATGGGTACGACCTTGGGAGGTTCGTTGATGCGGAAATAAGCGATGTTACAGGAAAGATAAACGCTATTCTTGTGGAACCGAGTCTTGATGGGGGGCTTGCGAACAAAGTTAAGGTTGATGGCGGCATTGTGAGGGTACCTTACGCCTCTGTTAAGGCGGTTAACGATTTCATAGTCGTTGACAGGAAAGACCTCTGAAACTGCAGGATAGGCGCCTGTTATTCCGGTAGTAACCCATTGGGTGGTTTCATAATAATCTGTGGTGGTGACGAGGCTGGTAGGGGCGCACTGATAGGGCCCTTGGTAATCGCAATCGTATCGGTAAATAAGAGCTCGGAGCACAAGCTGGCCGACATAGGGGTAAGGGATTCGAAGCTGCTTTCTAGAAAGAGGCGCGAGAACCTCTATGACATGATAAAGGATATCGCTGTGGATGTCAAGGTGGACAAGATTTATCCAGCGGAGATAAATGAGGCGATGAGGGGGAACATCTCGCTAAACGAGCTCGAGGCGCTCCACTTCGCAAAGCTCTTCGACAGGTTCAATAGTGAGGTAGGAACCCTGTATCTTGACTCGCCTGACGTAATAGCGGAGAAGTTCGGCATACGTGTCAACCTATCATCATCGAAGCCGACGAGGATCGTTGGAATCAGCTCGAAGGGCGAAAAAGGGGTTAGATATACCAAGATAGTCGCGGAGCATAAGGCTGATGCAAGGTATCCGGTTGTCTCCGCTGCAAGCATAATAGCGAAAGTGGAGAGGGACCGGGCGATCGACAAGATTGCAAATGACCTAGGCATTGAGCTTGGCTCTGGATACCCGGCAGACTCATTCACCATAAGCGCTGTTAAAGGAAACATGAAGAGCGAGGCCCTAAGGGTCCATATAAGGCAGTACTGGCAGACCATGCAGACAATAAAGCAGACCAGGCTTACCAATTTTTAGCTATAGATATATTGCTTTCTCTTCCTAATAGATATCGGATCTGTGGCGCAACTTGGATAGCGCGCCGGGCTTCGGACCCGGATGTTGCGGGTTCAAAATAAACTTTTGTTACCAAAAGCTTATGAAAATCCCGCCAGATCCGTTTATGTTGAAGTGCTGGCTATGCAAAATATCATAGTGGTAGACAACGTTGTCAAGCGGTTCAAGACCTACAAAAGCAAGAGCGGCGCAAAGTCGTTCTTCAGAAGGAAGAAGGTCACCGTAACCGCCTTAGACAAGGTCAGCTTTAGCGTGAAGCAGGGTGAGTTGCTTGCCCTGCTGGGAAGGAACGGTAGTGGCAAGTCGACGCTGCTGAAGATGCTTATTGGGATATTGCATCCGGACGAGGGCAAAATAAGGGTTTTGGGTCTTGATCCGACCGTGGACAGGATAAAACTGGTGCAACAGGTCGGCGTAGTGTTCGGATCCACCCATCCGCAGCTTTGGTGGGATCTGCCTCCAATCGATACGTTCAATTACATCAAGGGGATGTACAACGTTTCAGATAAGGCATTCGACAAGCAGCTAAAGTATTTTATTGACCTTTTGGACCTGAAAAAGGTTTATACCGGACAGACCCGGCAGCTTTCCATGGGGGAGCGAATGAAGTGCGAGTTTGTCGCGGCAAACCTTCACTCACCTAAGATAGTTTTCATGGACGAGCCGACCATCGGGGTCGACCTTCCATCGAGGGTTGCCATATCGAACGCAATTCTCGCCGTAAGGAAGGAACTTGGCACCACTTCCATCATAACAACCCATGTAGTTGAAGATATTGCAAGCGTCGACAGAATAATACTGCTAGACAGGGGCAAGAAGATGTTTGACGGCACACAGCAGAAAATGAGTAATCTTTTCAAGAGGGTCGTCACAGTAGAGCTCTACTTCTCTGGGAAGGTTGAGCCAAAATACCTGCATTTCGGACAGCTACTTGCCAAGGGAGACACTTATGTAAAGGTCAAAGTCAGCCCTTCTGTCATAAAGCAGGGATGGTTCATCAGAATGCTAAACGACAAAAAGATAGTTAATTACAGAATTGCAGAGCCTGGGCTTACCTTCCTGCTAAGCCAGATGTATAGGAGCCTGGACAAGAGTAAGAGAAGCAAGGTGTAGGGAGATGGCTGACTGGCTCAAGCCCTATAGCTCTTTGCTAAGCATAAACTTCAAGCAGACGTTTGTATACCGAATGGACATGGCGCTCAGCACAGTCCTAACTTTGGTTTCGTCTCTTGTTTTCATACTCGTCTGGAGCGCGGTATACTATTTCTCAAATAGTAGTAAGATTAACGGCGTGCCATTAATAACGACAATAGCATACTTCCTGGTAATTGGCGGAGTATCCCTAGTGACGGGGTGGTCAGGCTTTGTGAACAGCATGCAATCAGATATTCAGTATGGTGGTATCGCCGGGGCCCTGATAAGGCCGATGAGCTATGTCAGTCAATTGATTTTCGGGTCAGCACCCGACGTAATAATAATGTTTCTGCTTGGAACCATTCCGATAGTCGCTTTGGTACTACTGGTAGGTAATTTTGTCCCAAGCATCGTAACGATCCTGCTCTTTCTTGCGGCCCTTGTTATAGGACTAATTGTGATAAACCTGATTGGATTCATTTTTGGCGGATTGTCCGCATACCTGACCAACGTATGGGGGGTGTACAATGCAGTAGGATGGATATTCGGGATAGCCGGAGGTGAAATAGCCCCTCTTGTATTCTTTCCCGCGGCAATTACAAATGCGCTTTTGCTTACTCCGATACCCATAACGGCGTATGTGCCAGCCGCTACGATACTTGGCATGATACCCTCCAGTGTCGCCATTCAAAGCATACTTGTTGGGCTTGTTTGGATAGTTGTACTCGTGCTGATAGCTAGGTTCGAATGGGCGAAGGTCAGCAAGAGGCTGAACGCTGTGGGGGTCTAAATGTTCGAAGATATAATCAAGAATTGGAGATTCTTCTTAGCGTCTATGAAATACAACTTGCTTTCCTTCCTGGTGTACAGGACTCAGGCGCTTGTATGGATTGTAGTGAGTGTATTCTCAACGATAAGCGGTTTCATAAGCGTAAGCGTGATATATCAAGTTTCGAGCGGGATACCAGGTTGGAGTTACGCACAGATGCTTGCGCTGGTAGCGCTGGCGAATATTGTTTTTGGTTTCATAAACTTTATGATAAATCCGCAGAACCTTGTAAGGTCGCTTAGGAATGGTGGCTTCGACCAGGCACTCACAAAACCGTACAACCCGATGGTATCAATTTTTTCACGTTACGGATCTCCTCTATCTATCGGAACCATAATCAGCGGCATTGCATTGCTCGCCTATGCGCTTAGCAACACTACCGTAAATGCGCTATCGGTTTCTTCCTCGATGGTGCTCTTCAGCTTCGGATCGGCAGCATTAGTGATGTTTCTACTGTTCATAACTCTGGTCTCTTACGTCCTTTTCAAGAGCGGCAATTACCTGCAATGGGTGACGAGCATAGCGAAGACCGCGTCACAGTATCCCCTGGCAGTATACGGCCTTGCAGGAACGTTGCTGCTTACGGTAGCGCTCCCTGTAGGCTTGGCTTCGTTCTATCCAGCCGCGCTGATGTTCTCCAAAATAGATTACCTTTCCTTTGCGACCGTATTGGCGCTTTCCATAGCGATGTTTGTTATCTTCTACAAGCTCAGCAAGTGGCTGCTGAAGTTCTATACGAGCGGCGGAGGCTGACCAAGAATAAGCTTTATAAACCTATTTTACCTATCTAATAACGTCTGTTTTTCCCGCGATACTGCAGCTTTGCAGGAGGGATTCACATGGAAAAAGATCAGCTAGAAAAGCTAACGGCATTTATAGACGCCAATAGAGGTAAACGCAAGTTCAGCCAGACGGTTGACCTCACTGTAAACTTCTCCGGCATCGACTTCTCGAAGCAGGACAACCGGCTCAATCTTGAGGTGCAGCTGCCCAACGGCCGCGGTAGGGTAAGCAAGGTGCTGGTGTTCTCCGATGACCCTAAGACAAATGCTGGTGCGGAGAAGCTAGGCGCTAAGATAATACCTGGCGGGGAGATCCCCACCATAGTAAATGATAAGGCGAGGATGGCCGAGCTCCTTGAATACGAGCTTGTGGCGCAGCCGGCGCTGATGCCGCAGATCGCGAAGCAGCTCGGGCAGTTCCTTGGGCCAAGAAACAAGATGCCGAAGCCGCTCATAGGGGACGTTTCAACAATAATAGGCAACATAGGCAAGTCGATATTCATAAGGAGCAAGGGCAAGTACCTGCCTACCGTGCACTGCGTCGTAGGCACCGAGAAGATGGGAGCCCCGGAAATAGCGGCAAACATAGATGAGGTGCTCAACTCCGTTGCCAAGAAGGTCGGCAGGCAGAACATCAAGTCGGTTTACGTTAAATTAACCATGAGCGAGCCGCTCAAGCTGGTGTAGGTGCTGTTATGCTGAACAAGGACCAGAAGGTAAAATTCGTAAAAGAGGGGAGCAGGGAGCTCTCGAAGTACAAGGTAGTAGGAATAATCAACCTTGGTGGCATACCCGACAGGCTGCTGCAGAAGTCGAGGAACATGATGAAGGGCGACGTGAAGGTGATACTCGGCAGGAAGAGCCTGCTTGTCAAGATACTCGACAGCGGCAAGGACACCAAGCAGCTCATCCCGAAAATGAGCGGAACCACCGCGATAGTGATGAGCAACTCGGACCCGTTCGAGCTCTTCAGGGCGTTCAGGTCCAACGCAATAAAGCTTGCCGCAAAACCGAGGCAGATAGCGCCCGCTGACATAACGGTAAGCGGCGGTGAGACGACGCTGCAGCCAGGCGCAGCCGTGGCAGAACTTAAGCAGGCAGGTATAGATGTGCAGATACAGAAGGGCAAGGTTGTGATCGCAAAGGACAAGGTAATCGTCAAGAAGGGCGAGCTGATAAGCACGACCGTGGCAAAGGTGCTCAGCACGCTCGGAAACATGCCATTCAGGGCGTCGATAGAGCCTTATGCCCTTATCGCCAACGGAATTGTATTCACGAGGGACCTCCTGGACATAGACGAGGGCAGGACAAGGCTCAATATATCGAATGCATTCATGAACGCTTATGTACTGTGTATAGAGAGAGGGATAATAAACCAGTACACAGTAAACACTCTGATAATAAAGGCTTACATGCAGGCCATGGCGCTCGGAATAGAGGTCAAGGTTTACGAGCCTGGGATAGTAGAGGTCCTGCTCAGTAACGCATCCGCACAGGCTGCGGCGCTGAACGGGCTTCGGCAGCAAACTACAACATGACGCTAAAAGGTGAAATATATGGAATATGTGTACGCAGCACTGCTTCTTGACGCAGCAGGCAAGGAGGTAACGGAACTGGGCCTTACAGAGGTTATAAAGGCAGCTGGACTCACGCCTGACGAGGCGAGGGCAAAGGCCATGGTCGCGTCCCTGAAGGGAGTAAACATAAAGGATGTGATCAAAAACGCGCAGGCCATGCAGGTGCAGTCGGCAGCCCCGGCAGCGCCAGTGGCGGGAGCGGGCCAGAAAGCCGAGCCAAAGAAGGAGGCCGAAGGCGAGAAGAAGAGCGAAGAGGAAGCTGTAAGCGGATTGGCCAGCCTGTTCGGCTGACCGGTCTAGAACAGCGACCATGGCAGCGAATGCAGCTTACGGAATGCAAAGTGCGTAGCTTGAAGAAAGCAATAAATACATAAAGTGCAACAAAATCTGCAATTCGGATAGATGATATTATGGATGTTTGGGTAGAAAAGCGTAAGTGCACAGGTTGCGCGCACTGCTTCGATGTGTGTCCCGTTGCGGTATTTGAGATGAAGGACAGAAATTCGCCGGACGTGAACAACGACCATGCGCCGGAGGCTGACAAGTGGAAAGGGACGACCGATCAGGTGATGCTCGACAAGTGGAAGAACGTCAACGACGGTCACAAGCACTTCGCAGAGAAGAACGAGGGCGGAAGCGGAGGCCTTTCGGTGGGAGTCAGTGGCTCTGCATGCATACTCTGCCAGGCATGCCTGATAGAGTGCGAAGGCGAATGCATAGTGATAGTGGATGACGCAGGAACCAAATACCGCTCGATATACAAGTGATGCGTAAGTCCAGTATTCGTGAAAAAGCAGCCCGAATATAAACTCCTTTTCAAAAATATTAGTAGGGGCGATGCAGTGATAGAGCAGCTCAAGCAACCTTTCTCGGAAGAGGAGAGCCTATCGGTTCTCGATCCCTACGTGAAGAGGTGGTTCCTTGAGAACTTCGCGGAACTTACCCCACCACAGAGGTACACCTTCAAGCTGATACACGACAAGAAGAACGTACTAATCGCCGCGCCAACGGGCAGCGGCAAGACGATGTCCGGATTCATCTCCATAATAAGCAGACTCTTCGATCTCGCCCTCAAAGGAAAGCTTGAGGGGAGAATATATTGCGTCTACGTTTCTCCGCTTAGGGCGCTGAACAATGACATATACAAGAACCTGACCAGGCCGCTCGACGAGATATACGACATCATAGTGAAGGAGAAAGGCGTCGACATAATAAAGACCAATATAAAGAAGGTGACGATCGGGATAAGGACGGGTGATACTTCGCAGAAGGAGAGAAGGCAACAGCTCGAAAACCCGCCCAACATACTCGTAACGACTCCCGAGAGCCTTGCGATACTGCTCAATTCAGAAAAGTTCGTGCTGAACTTGAAGGGGCTCGAGTACGTGATAATAGACGAGCTGCATGAGCTCGCGAACAACAAACGGGGAGCGCACCTCTCCATCTCGCTTGAGAGGCTGCGCGATATTTCGGAGAGCAATTTCGTCAGGGTCGGCCTTGGCGCGACACTTCATCCTTTGGAGGAGGCTGCAAAGTTCCTCGTTGGGTGCGAGGGCGGTGCCTCGAGAGATTGCGCGATAGTGGATGCATCATGGAGCAAGAAGCTTGAGATTGTGGTGATGAGCCCCGTAAAGGACCTTGTTTACACGAAAAATGACATAATAGAGGATGCAACCTACGAAGAGCTCAACAGCATAATAAAACGCAGCAAGACCACCTTGATATTCACTAATACAAGAAGCGGCACTGAGAGGGTCGTCTTCAACCTGAAGAAGCGGTTCAAGTATGGCGAAGATATAGCCGCCCACCACGGCTCGCTTTCCAGGGAGTCCAGGCTGGAGGTGGAGGAGCTTCTAAAGAAGGGCTCCCTGAGGTGCGCGGTCTCGTCTACGAGCCTTGAGCTCGGCATTGACATAGGGTCCGTAGACAACGTTGTGCAGATGGGATCGCCGAAGAGCGTCACGCGCGCAGTTCAGCGGTTCGGGCGTGCGGGGCACAGCTACAAGGCGGTGGCGAAGGGCGAGGCGATAGTACTGAACCGGGATGACCTTGTAGAATGCACTGTGATGCTTGACGCTGCGCTCAAGAGGCATCTCGATTCGTTTTCCGTGCCGAAGAACGCCTTGACGTGCTGTCGCAGCACATAGTTGGCATGTCACTCACCAAGAAGTGGACGGTGGACGAAGCATTCGAGCTGGTCAGGAGGGCATATCCTTACAATAGCCTTGACAGGAAGGACTTCGTCTACCTTCTCAACTACCTTGCGGGTACCTATGTGGGCCTCGAAAGCCGCAGGGTCTACGGCAAGATATGGTACGACGAGAAAGAGGGGACCTTCAGCAGGAGGGGCAGATTTACCAAGGTCATCTACATGCTTAATCTGGGGACGATACCGGACGAGGTTGCGATCAACGTCTTAACCACCTCAAAGAAGTGGATCGGCAACATAGAGGAGGAGTTCCTCTCGAGGCTCAAGCAGGGAGATATCTTTACTTTGGGAGGGAGGCTCTACAAGTTCGAATATTCGAGAGGGATAAAGTGCTATGTCACTGAGGCGAGCGCTAGCTCACCCACCATTCCGCCGTGGTTCTCGGAGCAGTTGCCGCTCAGCTACGAGCTCGCCATCGAGATAGGCAGGTTTAGGGGTGTGTTTGCAAAGCTGGTGCAGGGTTGCATAGCAAAATCAAAGGTAAAATCTTTAATAAGGAAGGGCGCGCTTCCTAAGGAGGCGGACGAGTTTCTAAGCGCTCTGCCGATAGATGCAAATGCGAAGAGTGCGATCTTCGGCTACTTCGTAGAGCAGCTGCTCTTCGCGAAGGAGGTGCCGAACGACAAGCTCCTGCTCATAGAATCCTCAATGGAGGCGGATTCCGAGAAGAGGCTCCTCATATTCCATTCGCTGTTCGGCCGCAGGGTCAACGACGCCCTCTCTAGGGCATTCGCGATGAAACTGGGAGAAATGCTCGACATAGATGTCGGGATTATGGTGAACGACAACGGGTTTGTGCTGTCTACCACGGAGGACGTTGAGCTTGACGGGGATGGGGTCGACGACCTCGTCTCGGACGTGGCGAGCGTAAAGCTTGAGCAGCTCCTCAAGAAGAACATAAGAAAGACCGAGCTTATGAGGAGGCGCTTCAGGCATGTTGCTGCGAGAAGCTTCATGATACTGAGGAACTACAAGGGCTACAAGATGACCGTGGGCAGGCAGCAGGTAAACTCGCAGCTGATACTGAAGGCTGCGGAGGAGATAGACCCGGATTTCCCGATAATAAAGGAGGTCTACAGGGAGATATTCAACGATGTTATGGACCTGCCAAGGACAAAGGAGCTGCTTGAGGGGATAACGAGAGGCGATATCTCCTACAAGTTCATAGAGACGCCAATTCCATCGCCATTTGCGCACGGCATGATAACCTTCGGCCATACAGATACGGTGCTAATGAAGGAAAGGCAGAGGTACCTGCAGTCGCTGCACGAGCTCGTGATGGAGAGGATAAAGAAGGGGGACAATGAAACTGACAGATGACGTGGAGCTCCTGGACGGGGTGCCAGTCGTTTTCATTAGGAGCATGAACGCAATCGTGATAGCGGACCCGCACCTCGGATACGAGGGGGTGATGGCAAAGAGGGGAGTTCTAATACCGAAGGTCAACCTGAAGTCGATATGCAAGATTGTGGAAAGTGCGCTGACGCTGACAAAAGCAAAGACAGTCATAGTGGATGGCGATATAAAGAATGAATTCTCGACAGTAGACGAAGAGGAGTTCAACGAGCTATACGATTTTATAAATTTCATGAAAGAGATGAATGTCGAAGTTGTGCTGATAAAGGGGAACCACGACAACTTCGTTGAGCGGTACGGGGATTCGCTCGGGCTAAAGATCTACAGGCAGGAAGCACGCATAAAGGGATATCTGTTCTTCCACGGCGAGGAGCTGCCTCAGGGCTTGAACAGGGACACAAAGCTGCTCATAATGGGGCACGAGCACCCCGCCATAGCGATATATAACAAGGCGGGGAAGAGAGAGAAGCTGCGCTGCTTCCTCTACGGAACCTTCAAGAGGAAGAAGCTCCTTGTGCTGCCAGCTATAAACTATTTTGCCTCTGGCATGGATATAAATGCAGTGCCTGAAGAGGAGCTTCTTGCACCCATATTTGAACAGGTTAACGTAGGCAAGATGAAGGCGATTGCCATTGGTTATGGCTCTACAATCGACTTTGGTACAATAAGCGAACTGAGAAGCGCGCTTACTGAATGATCAGTGCAAAAGCCCTATATAGAGCCAGGGGAGGGCATTTAATGCAAGGCCGATTATTATCAGCGCCATTACGAACCTTGTTATCCTGTTGTCCTTTATGTTGGTCTTGTATATCCTCCAGCCGTCGAAGCCTGGTATCGGCAAGAGGTTCACTATCGCGATCAGGAAGTTGAGTATGAATGATAGTGAGAAGAGGGTGTAGAAGAAGTACGCCGTCTTTGCGTACGCGGTGTTAGCAATTGCCTCCTCCTGCACGGCTGTTATGCCAATGTAGCCTCGTGAAGAGCCATTTATCGAAATTGCGGCTATGCTGTAATTGCTGAAGGTGCATGCAAGCCCAGAAGTAGGATTGCAGCTTGCAGAGAGCGCGGAAACGCGTACAATTGCACCGGGGATGTCGTTCTGACCCGCCACCTCTAGGGAGGTTATATTGTTTACCTTGTATCCGTTCCAGTAGAGTATCTGCATTCCGAATGTGAGTATTCCGTTAGCAGGCGTATTGGATGCTACGCTATTGATGAAGACACCCGTACTCTGGTAGATGTATGGGACAACGAAGATGAGCATGGCGAACATCAGCAGGAAGAAAACTATGGCAGCTATGAAGTTGGATGATATCCCTGCGGCAGATATCCAGTTCTGCTTCTCCTTGTTAAGTCTCTGGACTGCCTTCTCGTCCGGCTCTACAAACGCGCCTATTGGTATCACGCCAAAAAGCAGCACGCCTATCTGTTTGAGCTTTACCTTCGCTATTCTTGCCAGTATGCCATGCGACATCTCGTGTATCGTCAGTATTATAATGAGCGAGACTATGCCTGCAATTAAAGGTATGTCTATTCCAGGTATCACAGGCGCGACTCCGGGTATCTGATTGGTGAGGAGCGAGGTCTGCGGATTGCCGTTGTAGCTTGATATCGCGTATATAATGCTGTTGGAGAAAATGCTGGCTGCATTGTAGAGGAGCGAGGCAATCATGAAGCCTGAGAAGCCGAATATTAGGGTGATGGCGTAAATTATGTAGCCTGTAAGCGTAAGCCCTCTAAAAGAGGGTATGCATGCTGAGGCAGCTGCGGCTGCGTAGCTCTGCAGACCTGGCACATGCACGAACTGGAGAGGTAGGGCTGTACAGGGTATCATAAAGTAAAGTATTACGGCGATGGAGACGATGCCTAGAGCGAAAATCCTCTTGTCGATCTTGCCTTTGAGCAGGAAATATGAGAAGACCCCGAAGCCGAGCACCATGCCCCATGTCGACATGTGCTTCCAGAAGTTAACATTTTTCCTGGATATCCTGTCCACCGTATTTATGCCCTTCTTGCTTCCCGCCATGTAGAGTCCATACCCTCCCTTCAGGCCCTTTATCTTCTGGATGCAGATGCCCGAAATGACCAGGGTCGAGAGTGCCAGTATCACCTGGACTATCGCCCCCAGGGCTGCCGCGTAGTAGTCGAGCACTATTATTGCGAACCCGAGTATGAATATCACAACAACCAGCAGGTTGGCTAGGCTCGATTTTGGATCTAATCGCATAGGATTAGGTTACATCATTAAGGCTTAAATTAATACAGGAAAGAATATACTGGGTAATGGGATGGAAGATTGCGAGCTTTGCGGTCGGCAGATGAAAGATGTTTATATTGTATCGGTAGAGGGCGTGGACCTGCGCGTCTGCCAGAACTGCGTGAAGGGCAAGAAGGTAATATACAGAGCGGTTGACGAGCCGAGGGGGACACCGAGGAAGACCATAAAGAAGACAGAAGAAGAGGTAGAGCTTGTCGAGGGCTACGGCAGTAAAATCCATGCGGCGAGGGACCGAATGCAGATTCCCTTGAAGGTCCTGAGCGAGATGATAAATGAGAAGGAGGCACACCTGCTAAGGGTGGAGGAGGAAAAGACACAGCCATCCGTAGAGCTTACAAAGAAACTGGAGAAGGCACTCAACATAAAGATAACGCAGCAGCACGGTAACGACCCAAAAGTGCACACCAATAAATCAGGTAGCGTGACGTTGGGGGACTTCTTTTCTAAGTGATAATATGTCAGTAAACCTCGCCAAACTTGCTGTAAAGAGGAAGATTGCGCTTAATGAGCTGAATGGCAAGACGATAGCGATAGACGCCTATAATGTCCTTTATCAATTCCTTACTATAATAAGAGGGCCCGACGGGACGCCTCTCATGGACTTCCACGGAAATGTTACCAGCCACCTGTCTGGCCTTTTCTACAGGACGATAGAACTTGTCGATAATGGTATAAGGCCGATATACGTCTTCGATGGCATACCGTCGATGCTGAAGCAGAAGACCATTGAGGCGAGAATGAACAGAAGGGAGGAGGCTTATAAGGCGTGGCAGCAGGCGAAAGAAGTCGGAGAGGAAGAGGAGGCAAAGAAGTATGCGCAACAAAGTACCAGAATAAACAGATACATAGTAGAGAGCGCAAAGGAGCTGCTAGATTATATGGGAGTTGTCCACATAAATGCTCCGAGCGAGGGCGAAGCGCAGGCATGCGAGATGTGCAAGAAAGGCTTGGTCTACTCCGCTGCGAGCCAAGACTATGATACGCTGCTGTTTGCCACACCTAGAGTGATAAGAAACGTGACGATAAGCGGAAGAAGAAAGCTGCCCAGAAAAAACGTGTATATCAATATAGAGCCGGAGATGATAAACCTCCAAGAAACGCTAAAAAGCATAGGAATAAACCAGAAGCAGCTCATATGGGTCGGCATACTTCTTGGCACCGATTTCAATGACGGGATAGGGGGGGTGGGCCCGGTAACGGCGGTAAAGATAGCAAAAACCGCAAATTCAATCTCTGATATAGAGAGGTACGTTAAGGAGAAATACAACCAAGAGTTCGAGCTTGATATAAGAGAGGTAGAAGACCTGTTCACCAAGCCGGAAGTATCTGATATCAACCTGAAAGATCTTAGCAGGGAGCTCGATGTGCTGCCTGATAAGAAGAAGATGATGGACTTCATGTGCAAGGAGCACGACTTCTCAACGGAGAGGATTGGAAAGTTCGTAGAGAAGCTCTGGGAGAAAAGAGCCTCGGCAAAGCAGCAGAGACTATTTTAATCTTTTGGTCTTGATAGACGCTAGCATTACATGAATTTGGATAGGTTGAACTGCTTCGCCTCACCATCTGCGGTTGTTTCGCCAAAGACGTTCTGTATCTCGTACTTGAGTAGGTATATCCTCTGCTTCATATAGGGCTCCAGGTCGTACCGCTCCGCAAGGTCGGTTGCGGTCTTTAGGTACTTCTCTATGCCGCCCTTTGATATTGTCAGTAGGATCTTGCCCTTGCATCTCGTGCACCTCCCTATCAAAGGTATCCTCCTGTACTTTGCATTGCATGATGAGCACCTAAACCCCTGCTGCGAGTATGAGTGGAGGTTGCCCATTAGGTCCCTTATGAAATGGTTTGATATCAGCCTCCTTGCCGTGTCCCTCTTGTCTATGCTGTAGAGCCTATCCATCAGCTTGAACTGAAGGTCGATCTTCTCATCCATCGTCTTCAGTTTTGTGTAGATGCTCTTGACAGGCGCGTCTATGAGCGCCATTGCCGTGCTCTTGTGGGTGAACTCAAGCCCGTCGTATATGGATTCCTTGTTGAGCCTGCTCCCTACGCTCTCGACAACTGCCTCGGAGGGCGGCGACTTCTCCAAGGTCTTGAGATAGAAGTCAAGACCGTAGTACTTTACAACTTCCATCTGCCACGCCTCGTCGTCGACCTCTTCAGGCTTTACGTTGACTGTGAGTATGAGCGGTGCATCCATCGTGCCTCCGATCATGCTTGGCAGGTACTTTCTGGAGAAGTTTAGGAGCGCATCAAGCAGCAGCATGGTGGTATCCTCATCACCATCGCAATTCCTCCTCCTTGCGGTGATGGTGTAGGGATGCGCAAGGCCTACGTTCGCTTCGGTGAAACCTATTATTCTACCCAGTACCCCGGCGGAGGTGTGCGGCGACAGCGTTATTACATACTGGCCAATAATGTCTTCTTTCGCCTGCGCATTGTAGAAGGGCTCTATCCCATAATAGTTGACAAGGAGGGCGTCGACAAACTTCGATACCTTGAGAAGATATTCGCCGCACCTGTTGTTTACTATCAGGTCCTGATGCCTTAGCTCAACGAGCTGGTCTCCCCTCTCGAGCCTCTCCCCGTTGCAATCTTCTGTGTAACCCAGCTCGGCCAGCTTCCCCACGCTTGTAGATATCTCATTGGGGTAGAAGTGGGTGATAGGTGCGTCTGTTGCATCGAACCTAGAGGTTCCATCCTTGAAGGTGTAGACCCCGAAGAGGCTCCTCAGGACCGCCTTCTCTACAGGTTCTGGTATCCTGTCCTTGTTCATCAGCCTTTTTACCCCCTTTATCGTCTTGGGGAGAATGTCGATTTGCAGCCTTTGCTTAGCCCCGTCTAGCTCCCTTGCTATGTCCAACCTTCTCATCGAGCTCCCGGTAGTCTTGCTTCCGCAGTAGCCGCATTTCTGCTCGGTTGACTTTCTTCCACAGCTGGGGCATATCCTCTCGGTCACTGCTTTGCAGCCGTGCACTGCGCAGTATGGCGAGCTGAGCTGCTCACCACCCTTTGCGCACCTGTAATTGGCGATCTCGACCTCTGCACCGAGGCCGCTGAACTGCTTCTTTGCTATGAAGTATGCCTTTGAGAGATTCCTCTCCTTTCCGCCTGCCTCCCCTACCGGAAATATGCCATTCGGCGCTGGCTTCATTAGCCTCTCTCTTGCCTTCTCGGGCCTTCCGATTCTTGCGCCAATCGTCGAGGACCTCTGCATTATCGTGAATGGGGAAACGCTGTTCAGCGCTGCCACTGTGTCTTCTCCATTATATTTTTCGGGTATGCCGGTATCAAGGTTTATCTTTTCGTCTTTCGTCAGGCCGAGGGACGCAACCAGGCTCTGTGCATCGCCCCCTTTTATCCTTATTCCATTGCTCTCCTCGTGCGGTATGCAGAGGCTTTCCACCTGTATCCTGACTGAGTTTGCCGCAGGCTCGCCTATCGATATTTCTTCCAGGTCGAATATGCTGCTGCCCTTCGCCTTTATACCTGCCGATATTACCACGTTGGCGAGGTTCTTGACCTCCTGGACGGTGAGCTCATGGTAATCGTACAAATATTTAGGATGTATGGGGACCTTGTACTTCTTTGAGAAGCCGTATGCGCTTTCAAAGCTGTTGACCTCGGGCATATCCCCCTCGTAGCCATTCTTCTTCAGCTGCGCATACCAGAACTCCTCGACATAGCTCGTTGGCACAAGCGGCGTGTTGCTCTTCTTGAAGTCCCCTAGAGTTATGAGCATGTCTCCCACGCTGAGGATTTTGTCAACCTGCCCCGTGAGCTGCCTTGCATGCTCGGCGCTGTTGACCCTGAATGCCTCCCCGCTCTTGAGCTTGACGAACGGCCCCTCAATGGTGTCAACTGGCATGGCTATGCTGCCCTTGCCTGGTTTCTCTATCTTTACCTGGGTGCCGGTAGCTATGAACTCATCTAGTATTATCATCGTGGCGGGGCTGAACCCCTTGGCTGCGATTCCGGTCAGCCTGGACCTGCCGTACCTAAGCCTGAATCCTCCTCTATGGTTGGGGTAAGATATCACGGGGCGCCCTCCCACGAGCTCCTTTAGGAAGGCCGGATCATTCCTTTCCTCCCTCATTCCTGCACCGAAGGTGGCTTTGTCGACCTTTATTATCTCGTTGAGCCAACTCCAGTCTAGGCCGGCAGCTTTCGCATACTTGAGAACGCTCTTCGACTTCTGTGCAATCCCTTCGCAGACGACCAGGGCCACGCCTCCCCTCACCCTGTTTGTCATAACCTTCTCTGTTCCATCTATCTCGAGGCGTTTCACATTCCTGTGGACACTTACCTCTATCTCTTCGGTCGGCATCCCGTCCACGCAGACCGGGGAGTTTTCAAGTATCATCCTTATGTCATGCTCGCTTGGGAGGTATTGCAGATGCTTTCCGCTCCTGGTATGGTAAAGTAGTATCTCCTCCAGGCACCTCTCCACCTCGGTCTTCTGCGGCTTGTATTGGTCTACTCCCAGCAGCTTCCTTGCGTAATCGCAGAGAGTGACCGAAAGAGCCGCGGCCGTTCCTCCAGCACTCCTTATAGGGCCTGCGTATATCACGGCTGCATACTCGGTACCGTCCGGGTTCTTGTGCAGTTCGATTCCTGGCAGCCCCTCTGTTGGGGCTACGAGTATCCCCTCTGTTAGGATTGATAGGCCTACCCTGACCGCGAGAGTCATTCTTTCTACCTTCTCCATCGCAAACCTATCATTAGTACATATCTCTTTTACCATCTCGAATGCAAGCTCCTGCCTCGACTTTCCGTCGCTTTTCTCTTTTATCAGCGCTGCAAGGTTCGCCACGCCAATTATCCCTTCCACTCTTGAAGGCAGGTCCGGGGCGGGTTTTATCTCGATAAATGTCTCTGGGTCGTATCCCTTTTGGCGCGCCCTTGTAGCGACAGCATAAGCTCTCTCGGTGGCCTTGTTGAACTCCTTGAAGTATTCCTCTATTTTCATGCGGTACCATCTTCAAAACTTATCGAAGTGAAGCTGTTCTGCTTTGGCTCGTATACTGGAAGAATGCATGGCGAAGGGACATGCCCGGACCTAAGCTGCAATGCCGTGGTATTCTGCCATGTCCCGCTGTTGACTATCTTCACTCCGTGATACTCTGCAAGCCCGTTCTTGTGTATGTGCCCCATGTGGAGTATGTCTGGCACCTTGTCTATTACCAGCTGGTCGTCCTTGCTCGGGATGATTACGTTGCCGCCGTATATCGGGGAGAGGTGCCTTCTCTTAAGTAGCTCTATCATTGCCTTTTCTGGGGAAGCGTAGCTGGCGTCAGGTATCGCCCTTATGATGGAATCTAGCGATGTGCCGTGGTATGCGAGAACGTCTAGCCCGTGCAGGTTGAGGCTGCTGGGATTCGATATTATGTGCACATTGTCAGCCTTGAAATCCTTGAGCAGATCCTCGCCCAGCGGCGGCTGTGGCTCTGCCCTGCCTACAGCATCATGGTTGCCGGGCATGACGAATACGTGGATGTAGTCGGGTATCTGCGCTATGAAGCCGAAGAGGAGCTTGTACTGCAAGTATATATCAGGTATAGCAAGCTCAAACTCCTGATCGGGATAAATGCCTACCCCATCGGCGACGTCGCCAGCCATGACTATGTATTTTATCTTTCCTGCAAGCCCATCTGACTTGGACCTTGTATCCCCGTTGAGCCACCTGAGCATCTTTGAGAAGTTCTTCTCCATGAACTGCCTGCTGCCTACATGGATGTCCGATATGAATGCGATTGCGATGTCATCAGATATTTCCTTGTGCTCCTTTATCGGTATGTCCGGCCAGATTATCTCGTTCGCTATGAGGAACTGGTTCGACATCTTGCCCCTGATGGCGACAACCTCGTCGTTTATCAGCCTCTTCCCCTCCTCGAAGAGATCCTTCGAGAGGTTTGCGACACCGTTTACGAATATGGCGCGAAGCTCAGCGGTCTCATCCTCAATCACTACCATAAGGTTACCCTTCTTGGTTATCGTCTTTGTGGTGACGATTCCCACAACGGTGACCTCCCTGCCGCTTGTGTAACTCTTTACGGTTTCTATGCTCGGCGACAAGGACACCTTAATTCTCCTCTCCTCTATTATCCTCTTGATCCTGTCGACGCGATTTCTAAAATAGTTGATAAAGTCTGCGGTTGAGCCATCTGCGGTCTCCCTCTCCTTGTTAGTTATCTGGTAGAGCGCATCGACATCGGCGGCGGTGGGCTTGAATTCTGCCTCGGGAATTACCTCTACAGTGGTGGGTGCCTTCTCCCTCTCTATATCATCTATTATGAATACGACCTGCGCCCTGTTGACTATGCTTATCTCCATGTCGTTCTTGTGGAGCTCCACAAGGCGGGTGACCAGGGCGTTTACATCTACACCTTCAACCAATTTTGCATCCACATCCGCTGCAAGAAGTATCCTTGCCTGAGAAAGAGTTGTTGATAGTTCTTTTAGGACATCTTTTCCAGCCATGATGCGATTATTCTTTTACTGCCTCAAGCATACTGAGTATGCTCCAGAGCGCGGTTCGGGCCTGTGAGGGCAGGTTGATGTCATTGCTGACCCCGTCTATGTTGTATATTGCAGTGGAAATCCTTATCGTGTAGTCGCCGCTGTTGTTCAGCTTTGTCCTCGCCTCTCCGATCGCGGTCCTGACGTTCTTTGGCACGCTCGTGTCACTTATCAGCTGATCCATCTTGGCGGTTATTTGGACAATCATCTCCGCTACCTTCTTTTCATCGGCCATATATTGCACCCCTTATAATAAGCAAGATAGCTTGGCGAGGGAAGTATTTATATTTATCTGAATTCCGCTTACCTAAATGGTTATGTGGAAGGTAGCCCTCACATATGCACCAAGCAATATGGTTGCCACGGCAGCGCCAAGGGACAGCAATAGCGTCTTTGAGACGTTCCTGATTACGCTCTTGTCGCTCACCACCGCTATTATCGAAGAGGTGAGCGTCAGGATTATCGCGGTTATTATTACCGCTGCCGCTATTCCGACGTAGCCCGGCAGGCCGAGGATGAACGGTGACAAAGGGAATAGCGACCCTATTAAATAGAATATGCCTACGTAGAAAGCTGAAGACTTTGCCGACATCTCTCGGCTCCCCTTTTTCATCTTGGTGCCAATATCCTTCTGGTAGTCAGTCGATATGTAGGCGCCAACAGCCATCGAAAGCGTTCCGGAAATGGCCACTATGAAACCGGCAATAAATATTATTATCGGTGTATGAAGCGCTGCGGCAAGACCTGCTACCACCGCAAGCAGCTCTACCAACCCGTCGTTCATGCCGAACATCGCGTCCCTTATGTTGTTGAAGAAAGGATTGTATTCGACGATCTTTGACTCGAGGCGATCCTCCCTGCCCTCCTCGCTGGACTTTATCTTTTGCAGCACTCTCTTTTCGCTTGATGTTAGACCATCATGTTTCAGGAATTCATCCAATTTCTGGTGTTGCGTCTGCTCCGTGTGCTCTATTATCTTTATCGTAAGAGCTAACCCTAATACTCTCCTGCATAGCATTATCCAGAATTCAGCCATCTTTCGGTCCTGTTTTGGGATGGGGGCATTGCTGAGCTTGAGCATCTCGGCCCAGAGGGTTGCGTGATAGTTCTCGAGCTTAGCCAGTTCTGCCATATCTGCCTTTACCTTGCTAGACCTCTCGGATTTTGAGAAGCTGAAGTAGACCTCATGGTGCAGCACCTCCGCATTGTAAAGGTCGCTCAGTATCTTGCGCTTCGTATCAGCCTGCATGCAACCAATTATGCCTCTTGAATATTAAGCTTTCACTTTGCAAGATGCTTCTGCAGTTTCTTGAGTGGAAGTGTGTTGAGCACTCTCTCCTTGGTAAGCCAGCCTCTTCGTGCAGTCCCCACGCCATACCTCATGAACTGGAGGTGCGATACGCTGTGGGTATCCGTGTCTATCGCGAACATTATCTTGCGGCCGGAGACGAGCATTACGTTGGTGTCGTTGAGGTCAGTCCTGTTCGGGAACGCATTTATCTCCAGCGCGACATTGTTGCGCTCTGCGGCATCGGCAACCTTTTCCAGATCTATCGCGTATGGTGGCCTCGACCTGTGGAACTGCGTGTCACCTATAAGGCGGCCTGTCGGGTGCGCGAATATGTGGACAAGGCCACTATCGAAAGCCTTTATCACCCTGTCGGTCATCTCCTTCTGTCCCATCGTGAATGAAGTATGTATTCCGGCGACTACGCAGTCCATGGACTTGAGCGTCTCCTTCTCCATGTCAAGGCTTCCGTCCTTCAGAATGTCAACCTCTGTGCCATAGAGTATGATTATTTTGTCGTCCAGCACCTTCCTAAGCTTCTCCACCCTCTTGAAGTATGCTGCGAATCCCCTCTCGTCCATTCCGTTCGCTATGTACTCGCTTTTGGAGTGGTTGGTTGTGGCGAAATAGTCATATCCTATCTTGATGGCAGCGTCGGCGATCTCCTCCAGCGAGTTGACGCCATCGGTCTCCTTCGTGTGGGTGTGGAGATCTCCCCTTATGTCGGAAAGCTCAACCAGCTTCGGTATCTTGTGCTCGAGCGCGAGTTTTACCTCTCCTCTGGCCTCTCTCATCTCGGGGGGCATCCACTGCATACCCAGCTTTTTGTATATGCTCTCTTCTGTGGCGCCTCCCACGTTCCTATTGGTCTTGTTGAAGAGGCCGTACTCGTTCAGCTTGTACCTCTTGTTGACCGCAATCTGCCTTACCTGTATGTTGTGATCCTTGCTGCCGGTGAAGTACTGCACAGCGGCACCGAAGCTCTGTGGCTCAAGCACCCTGAGGTCGCAGCTTATCCCTATCTTGAGCCATACGGTCGACTTGGTAGGTCCTTTTGATATTACCTTGCTCACTTCTTCCATCTTGGTAAAGAAGCCCATCACCTCCTCGTTCTTCTTCGATATTGCGAGTATGTCTATGTCGCCTATCGTCTCCCTCATTCGTCTGGCCGATCCAGCTATTATGACCTTCTCGACGAGACCGCTCATTCTTATCTTGTCTATCATCCTTTCTGCTACAGGGAGCGCGTATCCGAGCATCTGCCTGCCGCTGCTCAACTCCAGAAGCGAGATTCCCTGCGCTATCACCTCCTCGCTCTTTGCTCCGAACCCTTCAAGATTCCTTATCTTGTGCTCCTCTACTGCCTTCTTTAGGTCGCCCCTATTCCTTATCCCGAGTTTCTTGTAGAGAAGTATCGCCCTCTTGGCACCCATCCCGTTTATGGCAGTGAGGGAGGCCATGTCTATTGGATATTTCTTCTTCAGCCCCTCGTACTTCTTGATCTTCCCCGTCTTGACGAACTCCTCTATATGTTTCGACATTGTTACCCCAATCCCTGGAAGCTCCATAAGCCCTTTGAGACCGCCCTTCTTGTAGATCTCCTCTATGGGCTCCTGCAGCGTGCTTATCATCAGCGCGGCCTTCTTGTACGCCCTGACCTCGAACTTCGCGGTAGGGAAGTCCTCGAGGCTGAGCATGTCCCCTATCTCGTCGAATATCTCGGCGATCCGCTTGTTGTCCATGCGCTCAAGATTATTGCAGAAAGAATCATTTTATCACTTTGTATTCAATATATATCAGAGTTGAATGCCTGGAGAAGATGCGGATATGAACGATAGGCTGAATAGGCTCTATCTTACCATAATATCCCGCTACAAAGACTACATAGAAGAGAAAGAAGGAATCTCAATAGCGGAGCTGCCTAGCTTGGTCACCCCGAAGAGCCCCGCGATTGTTTCAAAGGCGGAGGAGATAAAGCTCTCTTTCGGCAATTACGAGTATGATAAATGCTTCTACGAGGCGAGCCTCAAGGCATTTTCATTTGTGAAGCAGATGGTCAGGGAGGTGACCCTTCCAGTGGAATTCTGGCTGCTGCCGGAAGAGACGATAGCATTCCTGATGGGAGACACATTCGACAGAAATGTCCTCCTATGCAGCATCCTCATAGCGCTAGGAAACCCTTCGGCGAGGGTCTTAGTCGTATCGCAGAATGACTCCAGGAAGGTCTATGTCCATTACGACTTCAATGAATCCAGCTACCTGATGAACCTTGAGGATCGTACAAGGAGGTTTGCTGACATAAAGGAACTAGTAGCATCTCTCGACATGCCAGAGGGTGCAATAGCCTACGACTTCAATGACAAGACATATACGGACATAGGCTGACTATTTCCTTTTTGTCATCTTGTAGGTCTTCCTATGCTCACGCCTAAGCCTTCGCAACTTCTGCACGTTCCTGTACTTCTTTCCTATCCTTCTGTTCGATCTAGAGACGGTCTTTTGCACATTCACACCAAATCTATTGCAGAAAACATCACAGGCAGTATTATCGTAGCGTCGCCGTCTATCGTAGTGTAGTCAGCTTTCTCTTTTATTTTGCCCCACGAAACAGCCTCTGTGAGCCTTGCGCCGGAGAGGCTGCCGTCGAACTGCGTTGCCGTGGTTATGTAGACCGCGTAGTCGAGGCCTCCCTTGAACTGGTTCCACCATATAACGTGGTGCTTGCTTATGCCCCCTCCTATCATGAGGGCACCCGTGACCTTGTTGTCGAAGGATATGTCGCTGAGCTTCAGCTCGTCCCTTATCAGATTGAGCTTGAAGTCATGGTCCTGCGAGAATATGGAGAGTTGTGTGCCGAACGCACCGTCCAGTATGCCAGGATTGAATATCGGCACATTGTTCAGGTACGCCTGCCTTATGATTGAGCCGTTGTCCCTGATTCTCTTGCCGAACTCGTATATCAGCTCGCTTGCACTGTACTCCTTCTTGTAGTCGCCAGACCTATATATGTCGTTCATTATCGCGGTGAATGCGTCCTCCAGCTTCTGGCCGTACTCTTTGTTCTCTATAAAGATGTTGCCCAGCCTGTAGATGCCCATCTTGTGCAGCTCTGCATCGTCAGCATCGAATGAGCCGAGGCTGTACTTACCGCCTGCAGACCTTGCTATGTCATGGTCCAGCGTGCCGCCGGTTGTTATTATTGCATCGAAGTATTTTACAGAGTCGGCGAGTATGCCCCTGAGGCCTGTGGAGACGATGTCCGCAGGGAAAGACAGGAAGTTGAATGATCTTTTATCATCCATCATCTTCTTCAGGATCTTTATGCCCTTGACCATGTGCTGCCCGGAGAAGCCGCCAATCGAGTCCATCGATTCTATAAGTTCGGATACCCTCATCCCTTTCTTGAGCTTTATGTCCTTTACTTGCTTCCTTAGCATCTCGCTCTTCGACTGCTTCATAAAATCAGTTGAATATTATTCGCTCGCATTAATATCAATTTCGGTATGGGGAGGCTGCAACGGTTTTATTTTTACGCCTGGACTGGCACAAAACAGTGCATTCTGCGCTTCTGGAGCGGAAAACTTCGCCGCAATAGCTTTTTATCTTTTTGTAGGCATGTATAAATGACGACCGGGTAATCAGATGGATGCACTTAGCAAGGACGACGAGGAGATATTAAGATTCATTGAGAGCGCTAAGCCCAAGATATATGTTGTTGGGACTGGAGGGAGCGGCAGTAATACCATAACCAGGCTTGCAAGCATCGGCATACAGGGTGCGACCCTTGTAGCGATGAACACCGATGCCCCGCATCTTGTCAGGGCAAAGGCCGAGAGAAAGCTGCTTATGGGCAAGAAGATTACGAAGGGCATGGGCGCAGGCAGCGACATAAAGGTGGGGGAGGAGGCCGCCCTAGAAAGCAGGGAAGAAATCCGTCACATGCTTTCCGATGCGCAACTCGTTTTCATAACATGCGGCCTGGGCGGCGGCACGGGGACCGGCTCCATCGCGACCATAGCGCACGAAGCCAGGGAGGTGGGCGCGCTGACAGTAGGCATAGTAACGCTTCCGTTCTCAAGCGAGGGCAAAACAAGGATGAGGAATGCTCTTGAAGGGCTCGCAAAGATGAAGAAAGTCACAGACACTACGATAATAATACACAACAACAAGCTGCTCTCTGTCGCACCTGACCTGCCTCTCAACATGGCATTCAGGGTATCCGACGAGGTGCTCGCCGGGGCAACTAAGGGCATAGTCGAGATGGTAACCAAACCGGGCATGGTGAACCTCGACTTTGCGGACCTGCGAAGTGTGCTGAAAGATTCAGGCTACGCCGTGATTGGAACCGGCGAGGGGCGCCCGAGCGGCAACATGAGCAGGGCGACAGTCGCGCTAGAGAATGCGATTAAGAGCCCGCTCCTTGATGCAGACCTAAGCATGGCAAAGAGGGCCTTGGTAAACATAGTGGGAGGCGAGAGCCTCACGCTGCGCGAGGCAGAGAGCATATTCCAGGAGGTATCGGGAAGGATAAAGGAGGACGCGCTATTGAAGTGGGGCGCAAGGATCGAGCCAGACACACAGAGGGAGACACTGAAAGTGATGCTAGTAGTAAGTGGAGTGGAATTCCCAGATTATACTGATGAGGGCCTCAATAAGCAGATAAAGGAAAATGAAGAGATAGACCTTGATGAACTGTTCGGGAAGGAGTGAGACGGCTACTGCTTTGCCGTCTTCTTTGCCGTGGCGACATTCTTCTTGCTTATCCTTCTCTTAAGGATTATGTTGTTCTTGTAGCACTTGCTGCAGCAGTAGTAGTTGATGTTCCCAGTTTTGTAGACGTACATTATGCCTGTGCCCTTCTGCACCTCGCCTGAACAGTACGAGCATTTCATTTAAACCAACTACTTTACCTTTATCTCTCGGGCTTCTCTGCTTGTGTCCGGCAACCTTATAATGTCACCGACCTTTGCAGGGCCGAGCATATTCCTCCTTATTATCCTGCCCTTGTCCTTGCCTTCAAGTATTCTGCAGCTCACTGAGTATATCTCGCCATATATCCCTGTCTTTACCTTGGTGTTTATTTCTACTATCTCTGTCAGGTATCCTGACAGCTGCCTCACTTGCTGCTGCGGTTCGTTGGCCATTCAATCATTGTTTTGGGGCGTCTGGCTTTGCCTGTTCTGCCGCCTGCGGCTTTGGAGCCTTCTCCTTCACCGGCTTCTTCTCGGCTTTTGGCTGCGCTTGCTTCGGTGCTACTGATGCGGACGGCGCCAGTCCTGTAATCTTGGCAATTACCTCCTTTATTGCTGCAGAAGCGTTGCCCTGGCTTTCCACCGCGATCGCGGCGCATGGAACGGTAAGCCCTATTGCCTTTCCGAGCTCCTGCTTGCTCGGCACATACGTGTATGCGACCTTTTTCTGCTCGCATATCATGGGTATGTGCATTACTACCTCTGCCGGATTAACGTCTGTTGCGATGACAACGAATGAGGCGAGCCCACGCTCTACGCTCTTTGTCACCTCGTTCGCGCCCTTCCTTATTGCGCCTGACTGCTTTGCTAGCTGCAATGCTTCGTACGTCTTCGCGACGACTTCGTTAGATACTTCGAACTTTGCATAAGATGCCATACATAACACCGTCGGTCTTTCACTTCATCCAGTTTAGTATGATTACTTTGGACTTAGAACAAAAAGACATAATCACTTTAATCTAAACCTATTTATACCTTTTTGTGAAGGCCTGCATGTCTCGAATTAAAGGGGCGGACCTATCAGTCCATGAATCGCTCCGCCTTCGGCGGCTCTTCCGGCTGCCCCTTCCTCTTCCTTATCTCCCTCACTGCCTTATTCTGCAGCTCTGTCGGCATCTTCTCGTATCCTGCGAATTCCTGGTACCATATGGCCTTTCCTTGGGTCATGCCTCTGAGGTCGTTCGAGAATCCCTTTATCACCTCTGATACGGGCATCTTCGCGAGTATTGATACCTGGCCGCCCTCCTGCTCTATGTTGGTCACCTGGCCTCTCTTGCTCTGCAGGAAGGAGATTACATCAGACATGTAGTCCAGAGGTATGTTTATGGTGAAATTCTGCTTCGGCTCTTCGAGTATCACCCCTGCGGTGAGCATTCCTGCGTATATCGCGTTCTTTATCGCTGGCATTATCTGCGCTGGCCCCCTGTGCACCGGGTCCTCGTGTATCGTTGCGTCCACCACGCTTACAAGCACGCCCGAGCATTTCTCCCTTGCCAGTGGCCCGTCCCCCACCGCCTCGTTAAATCCATCTATGAGCAGTTCCATCACCTCATCCATGTACTGGACACCTTTCGTGGTGTCAGCGAATATGCACTTGTTGGATATCTGTTCTACTTCCTTTGCGATCTTCCTCACCATCCCTGCGGCTACCATCGCCTCGATTGCCGCCTGCCCTTTGGGTCTGCCCTCCCTTATCGCGCCCTCGTCTATCGCTTTCTGAACCCCTGCAGGCACCGGCTCTACCGTTACGTAGAACCTGGAGTGCCTGTTTGGCGATTTGCCCTCTATCGGCCCCGCCTTCTTCTCTATCGTCTCGCGGTAGACCACTATGGGCTCGCTTGTGGTTATCGGCACCTTGAAATCGTCCTTCAGTTTGGTCTCTACGATCTCCAGGTGCAGTTCTCCCATCCCGCTTATCAGGTGCTCACCGGTTTCCTGGTTTATCTCAGCCTTGATCGTCGGATCTTCCTTTGTCAGCATCCTCAGCGCCTCTATTAGCTTAGTAGTGTCCCTCGAGTCCTTTGCCTCGATCGCCTTTGTAACCACGGGCTGCGAGTAGTGCTTTATCTGCTCGAAGGGCTCGATTATGTCTTCGCTGAGTGTGTCACCCACCGAGAGGTCTTTTATGCCGATAAGTGCGGCTATGTTTCCTGCGGGTATCGAGTCTACGATGACCTTGTCCGGCCCCATGTATATGCCCACCTGCTGCAGCCTCTGCATGGACGACTTTCCAGATATGTGGAACTCCGTTCCCTTCTTTGCGTTTCCAGAGAAGACCCTTCCAACGGCGACCTCTCCCGCTTGCTGGTCATACTTTATTCCGAATACTACAACATTTGTCTTTGCCGTTCTCGTCAGTGTTTACCATCGCCTTTCCGTCCGGAGAATTGAGGTCGCCGTGCCATATCTGTGGTATCCTGATAGGGCTGCGCCTCGGCGGGGTTTGGCAGGTGCTCGACGACCATTGCTAGTGTGGCTTCGTCTATCGGGCAGAGCTCCTGCAGCTTCTCGAGCTCGTTACTTTGCGGTCAGCTCGAATATCTGCTTGAAGTTGATCTTGTACTTGTCTCCATTATGCACTTCGATATCGCCCACTTTCCTAGGCGGAGCCGAAGCAACGCTTCCGTTCTCGACGCTGACCTTCCACTTCTCTCCGTGAACTCTTCTGGGGCGTACTGCTCGATCAGCTTGTTTATATCGTTTATCAGCTTGAGCAGCCGCTCGAGCGTCTGCTCTGGCGTGAGCCTCAGTTCTGTGAGCAGCCTGTCCGTCTTGTTGACGAACAGGACGGGCTTGCCTTCTCCTTCAGCGCCTGCCTGAGCACCGTTTCTGTCTGCGGCATTATCCCCTCTACTGGATCGACTACCAGCACCACGCCGTCTACCGCCCTCATCGACCTTGTGACGTGGCCGCCGAAGTCAACGTGGCCCGGCGTGTCTATCAGGTTGATTATGTAGTCCTTGCCCTTGTAGTTGAAGCCAAGCGATATGTATGCGGACTTTATCGTCATTCTCCTGTCCTTCTCTATCGCCTCGTAGTTGGTGTAGAGGACATCGCCAGCGACGCTCTTGGATATCAGGCCCGCCTTGCGAGAAGCGAGTCGGTGAGCGTGGTCTTCCCGTGGTGGACGTGCGCTATGATGCGCGATGTTCCTTATCTGCTTGTGGTCCCGCATCATCTTTGCTACTTCTTCGACAACGATATTCCTTTCTTACCATAAAAAGACCCACTACTTCGCGCTCCTTGCCATGCGCTCGATCTCGTTCTTCCTCTTTATCGCATAGCTGTTGATGTCATTGTTTGCCGCGAGCATGAGCTCGTTGGCAAGCGCCTCGCGCCAGAGTCCTCTTGTTCCCGAATGAGCCTATTACGGTCGCCATCGCGATGTTCCTGAGCGCGATGTCCAGCCTCCTGCTTGCGCTTATGTCCACCGCGACGTTGGATTTTATGCCTCCGTACCTGACCCTGGTGGTGTCCTCTATAGGCGCGCTGTTCTCCAGCGCCTGTACGAAGACCTGCAGCGGGTTCTTGCCGGTCTGCTTGTTTATTGTGTCGAAAGCGACTTCTATCATGTTCATTGCCTTTATCTTCTTGCCCTGCAGCCTTCCCTTGGTCCTTATCACGTGGCCGCCCACCTTGCCTCCCGTGCCTCCCCTCATAAGGGAGTTGTCCAGCCTCTCGACTATGTTCATGTTGCCTTTGAGAATTGCTTCTGGCTCTCCCTCCCGTATGAGTGGGGGATAAGCGATAGGCTTCAGGTTTATGTAGTTCCTGAGGCTGGGTCGTATACCTCGACATCATAGCTGTACTTGTTGAAGAGCAAGGTTTCAGACGAAATGCAATATATCTTTCTTCTGCTGGTCCGGCTGCGATGGAGGAGGGCTTCTCCTTGGCGCCCTCCGCGGCGCTGCGGGCTCTGGGCACTGGGTTCGGCTCAGTTGCCGGAACCTGCTGAAGCTGTTGCTCTTCCATACCATCATCTCTTCGGCTTCTCCTTCTTGCCCTTGCTTATCTGCCTATATGTCGCGCCGTTGAGCTCCACCACCTTGTACTTCATGCCGGGTATGCATCCCATCTGGCCCCTCTGCGAGCCTCCCAAGCCCTCTATCGTGACCTCGTCGTGCTCGTCAATGAAGCTTATTGATCCGTCCCAGGCACGAATGCGCCGACCGTCCTGCCATTCTTTATTATCTGTACCTTAACGCACTTTATCTGCCGGAGTGCGGCTGCTTTTGCTCTACAGCTGAACTTCTGAAAGTACGAGCGCCTTCGCCCTAGGTACAGTGCCCATGGGGTCGTACTTCTGCTTCAGCTTGAACTTCCTCCTCTTCAGCCACTTCTTCAGCAGGCGCTGGTGCTTTCTCTGCCTGACAAGCTTCCTTGCAGCAAATTCACCGTTTGGCATGTTACTCAATCGTTAAGTATGTTTGAGTTCCCGGGCTCGATTATCGAGAGCACCGATACGGAGTATGGCTTCCCGCATACGACTCCTAGCTCCACCGGGTTTCCCTCGAATTTTATTATGCGTACTCCGACTATTCCTGCTATGTGGGCAAGGTCCTGCAGATTGCTCTCCTTGTTCTTGGAAGCCATTATAACCAGTTTTGCTGTACTCTCTTTTATCGACTCTGTCACTGTTTTTATTCCTATGGCTGTCTTACCGCTGTCTACAGCTAAACGTATATCGTTTGCCAAATCCGCCATGTAAAAACACGCAGAAATAAAGCTTTAAGTTCCGCCTCTTGCGAGAGAAAACTTAAGAGTATTGTTACGGAAAAGTATATATAGGTGTTGGCTTTTCCAGTCGCTGTGGGTGGAATGTCGATGCTAAAAGGCCGAACAATATCTTGCAATAACTAATCCTGTAATGTGGAGTTGCACCCGCTCGGCTGGCTCAAGGTGCCGCTCAGTATCAGTTTCAGGTATCCCAGGAATGGCAATTTCCCTATAACTTTTCCTTGGACGTAGCTTTGGATTTCCGGATAGTTTTCGTACTGCATATCTAGCCCGGGATTGTTGTCACCTTTCGTCAGGTAATAGTAGTTGCCATCGGCATTTAGTATTGCATATACCCTGTGCACTACGTAGCTGGCTCCTTCCTGGTAGAACAGGTCCTGTGGCACCGTTTCGTAGACGATTATACTGTTGTTGTGGTCTCCTGTTATCGTAGAATTGCCCACCGTTATCGACTGCGTGTACGCCTCCTCTAGCCGAGTTCCGTTAGTGAAAACGACATTTGTGATGCCGCACTGGTACTTCACGAGGTTGTTGCCTTGGGAGGCATTCGGGATTATGTTGCCTCCGGTCTGCTCCTGCTTGAAGAGGCCTATGGAATAGCCAGGAAGAACAACCTGTGATATGTTTGCGGTCCTGCCGTTTATCCTGTATGCGACGCATTCGAGCGATTCGTTGGCTATGTTATTGAGCATGCCCTGGACCTGGCTCGGGGTCACGTCTACCACGGGCGCCTTTATCATGCTTGCGTTCGCCCCCTGAAGGAGTATTAGGTCGCCCCTCTGGAGCGCTGGCAGCATGCTGCAGCTCGGCACTGCGTCGATTGGGTATTTGGTATGTAGTATGAACTGCATCGCGAACCATATCGCTATCACTATGACTATCGCAAGCAGTATCTCCAGTGCGTTCTTGAGCTTGCCCTCCTGTTTCGATCCATTCACTACCTCGAGGCCTATCAGCATGACTAGGATCACGACCGTCACTATACCGAAAATTATCGCGAGGGCTGCGTTTGACTGGTAGAGTATGTAGAGAATGAATGCTGCGACCAGCAGTATGTAGAGCGGCCATGTCGTAATTGCATTCTTTTTGTTCATCTGATTTGGTTTTGCCAAGATGCTACGCCTATCTCTTGTTTGTTATCTCGATGCCGACCGCGCGCGATTGGCCGTCCTGCATTGCCACCCCTATCGCAGCCTGCGCCATCGTTATAAGTGAGTCGTTGTGGCTTACCACTATGAATTGGGAATTCTTGCTGAGCTCCCTTATCAACTTGGAGAGCTTCTTTGAGTTCTCCTTGTCGAATGCAATGTCTATCTCGTCGAATATGTAGAAAGACATGGGCTTCCTCATCTGTATCGCGAATATGAGCGAGAGCATCAGTATCGACCTCTCGCCGCCGGACATGCCTTCATCGGTGCGCTTTCTGTTGGTGGCGCCCTGTATGTTGAACATCAGCTTGGAATTGAATGGATCACTTCCCCCATCGAGATACAGGTTCGCAGATCCCTCAAAAACGGTCCCGTATAGCTTCTTGAAGTTTTCGTTCACCTCATTGAACGTCTTGTTGAAGACGCTGAGCTTCTTGGACTCTATCTCGGCGATCATCGCCATTATCGAATTCTTCTCGCGGTCCAGCACCTCCATCCTTGAGCGTGCCTCATCAACATCCTTCTTCCTTTGCGCATATGCCTCTGGCGCCTTCAGATTGACGTTGCCTAGCAACTCCTTCTCGTGCCTGCACTCGGTTGCCTGCCTCTCCAGCTCCTCAACATCCTTGTACGCCATCATCTTCATGTCAGGATACGAAATAAGCTCGGCCTTTATGTCGCTCAGCCTTGTCTGCAGCTGTGACCTTTTCCCTTCGAAGTCCATCAGATCTCTCTCTATTCTATCCACATCGCCCAGGGCTTTGCCCCTATCAAATCCCATTTTTGATATCTTCTCGTCTAACTCTTGGAGCTCCTTGAGCAGCGAGTCTGAACTGGAGCTGTGACCCTTTATCTTCTCTTGAATCTCTGCCTTCTTCTTTCCATAGTCGAGTATCTGTTTTTCTGCCTCATCTATCTTGGCTTTTGCCTCCTTTACCGATGACTCCTCCGCTTTCAGCTCCTTGGATATCGCTCTCGCTCTGCTTTCGTGCATCTCGTTCTCCTTTTCGAGTGCAGCGACCTTGACCTTGGTCTCCTCTATGAACTGGCGCAGTTCCTTTACCTTGTCGATCTGCTGCTGCGCGACGGTGCCGATGTTCTTCGCGGATACAGATCTGTTCAGCACCGAGTAGAGCCTGTCGGATTCCGCCCTGTGCGGCTCCCGCTGCTTCTCCAGCTCGATTTTCCTTGAGGCAAATGCCTCCCTAGCTTTGGTTAGCGCACTTGCCTTGGCCTCAAGTGCGACCGCCTCTTTTGCCGCGCGCGCCATGGACTCTTCAAGCCTCTCGATTTCGGAACGGAGATGCCTCTCCTCGGAGCCATGGCCTGCCAGTTCAAGCTCAAGCTGAACCATATTCCTCCTTTCCAGTTCGTACTCCTTCTCAACATCGAAGATCTTCTGCATTATTACGGTCTTCTGAGAAGTCAGCCTTGCTAGCTTGGCCTCTAAGACGGCAGGCAGTTGCTGCGGAGTTAGCGTGCCGCCGGTTACGATGCCAGATTGCTCGACCACCTCTCCCTGCAGGGTCACTATCCTGTACTTGCCTATGCTCCTCTGGCTTCCTCCTTTTATCTTGTCAGCCAGGTATGTGTTTGAGAATATGTATTCGAAGGCTTCCTTGTACTTCTGGTCGAATCTTGCAAGCTCTATCAGCGGCTTTGACTCGTCGCGCGCTTCTGTAGGCTGCGGGGTTATCTCCTTCAACGGTATGAACGATGCACGCCCGAGGCCGTTCTTCTTTATTATCTCGATGGCATCGCTTGCTACATCAACTGAGTCAACAACGAAGTAGTTCAGTCTGCTGCCTGCTGCGGCGTAGATTGCCACCGCGTATTTCTCATCGTAGCTGAGAAGTTCGGCTGCCCTTCCATAAAACCCTTTCTTTATCTCGGCCTTCAATATCTTTGATATCCTATCTGTGCCTCTGCCAGATACCGCAAGCGCCTCCCTGACGCCGATTATATCAGAGTCGAGCTGGAGTGATGCATTCTTCAATTCCTCTATTCTCGCCTTCGACGCGGTTATTGCCTTCTTCTCGAGTTCCAGCTTTGCTGCGGCCTCGTTTGCCATCTCCTTGAGCCTCTGCAGCTCCGATTCCTTCTCCTTTTTCTCCTTGCCTGTAGATGATGTGGCATTGGCAAACTCCCTTAGACTCTCCTCCAGTCTGGCAATCTCCGAATTTGCAGAGATGTATTCTCCGTTGAGCGACGCGAGGCTCGACTCCAACACCTCGACCTGCTTCTGTATCTCTGAGTACCTTGCAACTATCTCCTTACCACTCTGCAAGGAGTCTACGTCAGCCTTTGACAGCTCCTTCTCGACGCCCAGCAGGCCGGATTTCAGCACAGCGACCTCTGATGCGTTGGAGTCCTTCTGTTTCGCAATCACGTCTGATTCATCCTTCAGCTGTTTTATTCTCTCCCTATTCTTCTCAATCGCCTCCTGTATCTGCGAGACCTGAGCCTCCTTTATCTTTATGTTGGCATTTATCTCCTCCATCAACTTGTTTGCGGTGCTGAGCTCGATGGATCCCTCGTCCAGCTTCTTGGCGAGCTTGCCTCTGAAAGCCGTAGAGCTTGATAGCTCGTCGTTCTGCTTCTTTATCTGGTTCTCGAGCTCTTTCTTTCCGTTTGAGGCCTTCTCGTAGCCCTCAACAGCCCTATTGTAATCGAGCTCTATCTGCCCCTCGCGTGCCTTGAGTATGGTGTACGTTGCCTGCTTGAGCCTTGCATCGAGCTCGAGGAACCTCTCGGCATCGGCTTTCTCCTTCTCGAGTTCGTTGAGGAACGCCTGCCTCTCGCCCAGCATTATGTTTGATTCATTTATTTTTGTCTCTGATTTCTCTAATTCCTTTATCGACGCCTCTTTCTTGTCGTCGAACTCCTTTATCCCGGCTGCTATATCTATCAGGACCCTCCTGTCCTTCGCGCCGAGCGCCAAGATTTTGGTGATCTCTCCCTGTAATATCGTGTTTGTTTCGTTTATCTCCGCTTTGTGCGCTTTAAGCAGATCTAGCACTTCCTGCCTTTTCGCGCGCTTGCCGTTTATCCTGTATGCGATCTTGCCGTTTGACTTTATTACTCTGGATACCTCTATGTTGTCGTCTCCGGTGAATGAAACGCTTACGTATGCGCGCTTTACCCCATCTCCCTTCGCTGCCTTCGCCCCTACGCTCATGAGGTTGCTTGCCGAGGAGACCCTCATCCTCTTTAGCGAGGTCTCACCCAAGGAAAAGAGCAGCGCATCGCATATGTTTGACTTCCCTGAGCCGTTCGGGCCAACCACGCAGTTGAAGCCCTTGCTGAAGCTTATGTTGGCATGTCGGAAAGACTTGAAGTTGTGAATCGTTATTCTATCTAGATACAGCATATTTCCACCAGATCGGTCGCGCGCTGGTTTGACGAATAGATATTATAACGTCTATTTTTATTACTTGCTGTCAGAGGGAGCTTTTGTGGAGGGGTTGGCGCCTTTTCCCTTCTTTATGTCGGAAAAGTACATCTGGAGCGCCGTGTCAAGGTATGGCATGTAGAGTATTCCCTCCACTTTGCCCCTTTTTATCACGACGGCCGTGTTTATCTCCTCCATCCGCATCATGTCTAGGGCATTGGAGAGCTTTTCTTTGTATGAAACCTCTGGAACGCTTGTGTTGAAAAGCGACGCTATGCTTGCCACGCTCTGCGTGCTTTTCGGGTGCATTCCAATCCTCTGCGTGGATAGTGCCATGACCTTCTTGCCGCTCTTGATGAGCACTATGCTGCTTCCCTTCTCCAGCATCTGCCTGTACAGCTCATTCAGCTTGGTGCTCCTGGTTACGAGTATGTAGTTCTTGCTGATCATCTCGCCGGCGCTCATCCTTGATGTGTAGAGCTTTGTCTCCGCGTCCCGCATCTCCACCCTGGCGCCCTCGTAGAGGAAGAGCGCTATGAGCACGTCCCAGAAAATTACGAATTCCCTATACGTCATTGTCGCGTTGACCAGCAGTGCAGCGTATATGACGGTGCCTATCACAAGGGCGAGCAGTACAGCATAGCTCACCCTGACGGCAATCTTTGTGGCGCTGTAGTAGTCGTGCTTGTTCTGCAGGTAGCTGCGCAACACTCTTCCTCCATCAAGCGGGAATCCGGGTAGCAGGTTGAAGACGCCGAGTAGCAGGTTTATCTCGAACAGGAAGAGGAGCCCCTGCTTGATAAGGCCTGCAGGCGCATATAGGTACAACGGCCAGAAGGCGATTCCGAGAAGTATGCTGGCGAGAGGCCCCCAGAGAGCAATCTTCATCTCAACCTTTGGGGAAACCTTGTGCAGGTCGATTATGGATGCTCCTCCAATTGGAAGCAGCACTATCCTCTTGACCTTTATCCCATTCCGTTTAGACACTATTGAATGCGCCAGTTCGTGGATGAGAACGCAGACGAATAGGAGTATTATCAAAAGGAATAGGAAAAGGCCCTGAGTTGAGGTAAACAGGAAGAGGAATGCAAGAAATATGAGCGCAAGGAATGTCCAGTGTAGCTGTATCGTTATTCCCGCGATCTTTCCTATGTTGGGTGACAGGGAGACCATTGCAGCACCACATATGAATCGAATGTAGACTTATTATTTGTTTATGCAGAAATGCAATTATGGAAAAATATGAGGTTAGATTTCTTTACAAAAGCGCAGCGCTGTTATTGCATAGCCCCGGATTGAAACATATAGTTGTGGGGGACTTGCACATAGGCCTCGAAAGGAAGCTTGCAGAAAAGGGCGTGCGGCTGTATGGCGCAGCAGAGATGATGGCCGGGCAGCTAAGGCATCTGGCGGAATCGAACGGGACGAAGAGCATAATCATACTCGGTGACGTGAAGGAGAGCATACTCAACCCCGATGAAAGCGAGATTGCCGCGATAAGGCAGTTCTTCGATGTGCTCGCGGGCCTTGAGGTGCGCATAGCTGTGGGAAACCACGATGCCAGGCTTGAGAACTTCGTAAAGGAGCCGATAGCACCCGAGATACTGCTTGGCAATGCCGCGATGCTGCACGGGCACATGTGGCCTTCTGAAGAGGCCATGTCGAAGGACTACATAATAATAGCCCATAACCACGTTGCGGTAGCGTTCCGTGACGAGAATAATGCATTCTACAACCAGAAGGCGTGGCTGGTTGCAGCGCTTGATCCAGATGGTGCAAGGAAGAGATACAAGAAGTTCAACAGCGGTGCGAAACTTATAGTTATGCCTGCGTTCAACGACCTAATAACCGGCAGAGCGGTCAATGATGTGGAAGACAACCACATAAATCCCCTTTTCAGGAACAGGATCTTCAATTATGAAAGCGCTACCGTATACTCGATGGACGGCAGTGTCCTTGGGACGCCTCTTTCGCTTAAAAAGTAGAAGGAGGTAAAACTATAGTCTTGCACGGCCTCTTACGACGACAGTATCACAAATATTTTACTCTTCCCTAAGTATGGTTATAGGAATTGAATCATTCTCGAACTCGAGCTCCGCAAGGTCTATCGGGTTTATGGTGCCCTCCGGAACCTTCACCAGTGGTGGCGCGCCAAATGCGAGCTGGAGCGCCCTTGCCCCTATTATCCTGGCCTTTTCGTATTTTGAGTAATGTATATCTTCCATCTTATCACTTTATATCGGATTCGGCTTGAACCTCTCCTTCGCGTCCTTCATTTCGACATTTACCAGCTTCCTCCATGCATCAAACTGGCCTATGCTCTGCGGGTATTTCTTATATATTTCGTTGAGCTTCTTCATCTCCTTGACAACGTAGAGCAGGTTCTTAAATGCATTTATGTTGGAGGCTCCCTGCAGCATGAGCTTCGCTTTCTTCGCCAGGCTCAATTTTGGGACTACTCCATAGCTCAGTTCCTCTGCCTCCTTCGCGGTCAGGAACATCCTCATCCCGTAGTTTATCGTGTCGTTGCTGAGCGACTGTAGGTATGTCCTGAAGACCTCAAGGCCGGCGGTCTTCTTGCCATATGCTTCATTGAAGTCGAGGTTGTACTGCCACAGGCCTTCTATGCTGACGTCCCCGTTCTTTATGGCCCTTGCAGCATGCTCTCCCGCGAGTATCCCAGATACCAGTGCTGGTCCTATCCCTCCTGCGCTGATGGGGTTTGGCATCGCCATGCTGTCACCGGCGCCTATGTAGCCGTTGAAGACCAGGCAATCGAGCTGCCTTCTCACAGCGACAGACCAGTATCCCCTCCCGTTGTTATTGGCATTCATCAATCGAGGATTTTTTATTACGGGATTGTTCTTTACGTATTCATCTATGAGGCTATGCAGGGTGTCCTTCTTGTTCAGCTTCTTATTCCTTATCTCAAGGCTTTTCTTCTGGACGCCGATGCCGATGTTCACGCAGCTGCCCTTCTTGGGGAAGACCCAGCCGTATCCTCCTGGCGCCCACTCCTGATTCAGGTGTATCAGCGCGTTCTTGGGGTCGTAGAACCTGTGGTCCTCGTGGTCTACGTCGAACTCGTATATGTACCTGCCTGTCGATTCCATGTCAGAAACATCAATTACCTTGTCAACATATGGATTGTCGGGCAGCTTCCTCCTCAGGCTGGTTGCGACCCCCAAAGCGTCAACAACCACCTTGGCGCGCAGCTCCCTGTGCTGCATGTCCTTGTCCCTGCCGAAAATCCCCACCATGAAGTTGTTCTCTATTATCGGACCTTCGACCTCGAACTGCGGAATGTACTCCGCCCCGTCCTTCCTAGCTTCCTGCATCAGCTTGTACTCGAACGCGGGCCTGTTGAGCACGTATCCCGCCCCTTCGAATGGTATTTTGTACTCAAGGTCGGGGGATATCACGAGCACGCCGTCGACCTTGACATCAAGCTCCGGATAATCAAAATTAATGCCGGTCTTTGACTTTATGAACTTTAGATGGACGTCTGCCACCGCATCTCCGCAGACCCAGCCCCAGTTGGTCTTCTTGCCGACCTCCTGCTCCTTGTTCCTATCGAGAAGTGCGACCTTCATGCCGTGCTTTGCCGCAAGTGCTGCCGCAAGTGACCCTGCCATGCCCGCCCCTGCGACTATAACGTCATATTGTTCGTTCGCCATTGAAATGCACTTCGATAGCCTATGCTGCAATAAGTAGTCTCTTCTCATTATATTGTATTGGTGCCTATTTAAAATTTTGTATTTTGCGGAATTGCTGGTTGCTACGCTGCCCCGTAATAAAATATGCAGGGGGAGAGATTTGAACTCTCGAAGGCGCTAACGCCACAGGATCTTAAGTCCTGCCCATTTTTCTGTGGCTTGGAGCCAAACCAGATTCTGGAACCCCTGCATATAGAAGCTACTTCAAATAAGCAATATAAATAGTTGTCTGGAGGGCTTTTAGTGGCACTGAGCTAGCCGTACATCGAGGGACCTTCGCTGCCTATCACCTTCCTGTGCGCGTCCTGCGAATCCCTGCCCTTCTTCAGTATCTCCTGTATCTTCGTCTCTACCTCTTTTGACTCCTTTTCCAGCTCGGCGACGTCTATGTCGAGCTTGAGCAGCTTGTTTATGCTCTTTATCGCCAACTCCGCTGACTCGGGATTTATGAGCGTTGGATCGACCGGCACGAGCACATTTGTATCGGGGATGTCATCTAATGATGACCTGAGTAGCAGCAGCGCACTTATTCCTGTGGAGACCCCCTCCGAGATGGGCTTCAGCCCCGCCTTCTGCGCCTCCTTCAGTGTAGTGTCATTGGACGCCACCACGAACACTGTTTCTCCGTCGATTTCCTTTGTGGGTATGCCGCCTATCGATATTATGCTGCTCATCTTGTTGGACTTAAAGAATTCATATACCTTGTCGCTCATGTCATTCATTATGTCTAGAGGGAGTGCAAACTCCGCAAAAAGCGCGGCTATCTTCTTCTTTTCAGAATAGTAAATCCTGACCGGGGGGAGGGGCCTGCTGTTGTGTATCGAGACTATGGGTGGGAACTTGTCGCTCTCCACATATCCTATGTATTGCATCTGCAGCTTGTCTATTATGTAGCTGACCGTCATCGGGCCAACGAGACCGACCCCGGGAAGGCCTTCTATCAGTATGGCGCCTTTAAGGTTAGCATCGCCTATGAGTCTTATCTCCATCCTCTTACCCATTTTGATTCTGTAACAAAAATATAATAATGTGCTACAATGACTAGACTTGCATTTTTCTGATGATACACCGACGATAGATATTTAAGTCTTCTCGTCGTAGTTACATCGGTGAAACCATGGCTCAAAGAATAGGAAGCGAGAGAGTGGGTAGGGAAGATGGTTATCTTTACTACCTAGGAAAGGACGGATACGTATGGCGCACCCCAATGAGGACCAACACAAGAGGAAGGAAGGCGAAGGTTGGAGACGAGAAGGTAAAGAGACAGGAAGGCTACCTTTATTTCCTCGACAAGGGCGGATACGTAGCACGTGCGAAGATGAACAGGAGGGGCAGGAGATAGTTACTGACTCTCATCTTTTTGTGTTGCAGGAGAAGGCTAAAGGCTGAATTCTGCAACATCTTTTATTTTTATCCCGTTCCTTTTTACAAATCCGTCTCTAAGCTCTATCACGTATTTTGCATCCTTGCTGGAGGCATAAATTTTGCAGTTGATTGACATGCAAGGCTGCATGCTCTCCTCAATGTGGACAATCCTGTTGCTTGCATCGAGCCATATTGCATCTATCGGGAATTTCATGCTGTGCATCCAGATGCCTTGGCTGCCACTGAACCTGAAGACAAAAAGCATGCATTCGCTCTCTTTCTGTTGAGGTAAATACATCAAGCCGGCCACCTTCTTGAAGAAAGTGTCCGAGATTTTAGCTTCGAGGATTCTTCCTTTGATGTGCACTGCTGTTTTTCTGTAATGCTGCCTTTGCGCAATAAACTTCATCAACAAATCATACCTTATTTCGTGATGGATATGCTCTGCTCTCTCATAAACTGCTGCAGGTAGAACCTGCTGCCCGATCCTTTGCCATTTATGCTGCTGCCCTTCCAGCCAACAAAGGTGTGCAGCCCCACTATTGCGCCGGTAGTCGCGCTTATGGGCCTATTGATGTACACAGTACCGGCTTGTATCTTATCGATGAATTGGTCCATTTCCTTCCTCTTTTTGCTATAGAGACCGGCTGTTAGCCCGTACTTTACGTCATTCGCCATCCTCAGCGCCTCATCAAAGTCCTTGTACCCCTCAACAGTGAGTATAGGGACGAAGAGCTCGTTATGGACAAGCTCGCTGTCGTGCCTGACCTCTATTATGGTGGGTTCTACATAGTATCCGTTGGCACCTGTGCTTACCCTATTGCCGCCATATAGCACCTTGCCGGTAGACTTGGCCTTTTCGACCGCATCAGAATATACCCTGAATGCGTTCTCGCTTATCAGCGGACCCATGTAAACCTCTTTCTGCAATGGGTTTCCTATCTTGAAGCCCCTCGCCTTCTCTATGAGCTTGCTTACGAACTGCTCTTTTATCGATTCGTGCACGTAGACGCGCGAGCACGCACTGCATTTCTGACCGTCAAATCCGAAGGCTGCGCTCGCGACGCCTGAGACCGCATCGTCAAGGTCTGTATTCTTCGAGACTATGACCGGGTTCTTTCCTCCCATCTCTATTATGAAGGTCTTCTGCAGTCCTGCTTCGTAGGCCTTGGTTACCATTCCAGTGCCGACCTGCCTAGACCCAGTAAAGACTATTCCTGAAACGTCTGGATTTGTCACAAGCTCGTCCCCCACGACCGAGCCTGGCCCAGATACATAATTGAATACCCCGTCAGGGACGCCTGCCTCCTTCAGGTACTCATAAATCTTCAATCCGGTCAGCATCGTCATGCTATCAGATGACGAGGGCTTGAATACGACCGTATTTCCGGTTATCATAGCTCCTACGCTCATCCCTGTGCCTATCGATACGGGGAAATTGAATGGTGCGATAACACCGAAAACCCCGTAGGGCTGCATCCTTATCGTCACCTTCTCCGGCTTTGTTGATGGGGCGCCTTGGAATCCTGCGCTCACCATTGCAGTACTCTGGACGAGCTGCGTCTTCCTTGAAAATCCTTTGTTCGTCTCCAGCTCTCCTGCGTAATAATTCATGAAGTCGATTGCCTCATCGATCTCTCCTATAGACTCGTATCTTGACTTTCCGTTCTCGTAGCTTAGTATTGCAGACAGGTAGAACTTGTTCTTCGAGAATATCCCTGCTGCCTTTTTGAATAGTGCAGCCCTATTCTTATACGGAGTGTTCTTCCACAAATCAAACGCGTCAGATGCAGCCTTTATCGCAAGCCTTGCATGCTCTTTTGTCCCTTTTTGGAAATAGCCTATTACCATATTGCTGTCTATGGGGGACCTCTCGGTTATCGTCTCGTTTGACAGCACCTCCCTCCCATTTATGTAGATTGGGTGCCTCTTACCAAATTGGGCCTTTGCCTGCTGCACAGCCTCGTCGAAAAGGCGGTCGAATTCAGCCTCTTTGCCATTCTCGACATATTTCTTGTATGTAAATTCGCTGGGAAACCCCTGCTTTGCCATATCATCCCTTATAAAACTCGTTTATCTATTTCAATATGCTCTGCGAAACATTATATTGCTTCTACATTTGTGGAAATATTAATTATTGTAAAGCTGTGTCTCGTTTGCATAGGCAGCTTTAAATACTACCTGAATCCCATATAATTATAACAGAGTTATAATCCAGTGGTAACGATGGCAGGTAATGAGGAGGAATTGCTTGGATACGCTGATGCCGATTATAGGGAGAGGTACGGCTTCAGCGACAAGACCGAATACACATATAGGACAGAGAAGGGCTTGTCCGAAAACGTGATAAGGGAGATATCTAAGGTGAAGAACGAGCCGGAATGGGTGCTGGAGAAGAGGCTGACCGGCTACAGGGTATTCAAGAGCAAGCCGGTGCCGACCTGGGGCGCTGACCTTAGTAGGATAGATTTTGATGACATTTATTACTACATGAAACCGGGCGGCAAGAAGGAAGATGCTTGGGATAAGGTGCCAGCGGACATAAAGAGAACATTCGACAAGCTTGGTATCCCAGAAGCTGAAAGGAAATTCTTCTCTGGGGCAGAGATCCAATATGACTCCGAGGTCGTATACGGTCATGTTAGAGAGGAGCTTGGGAGGCAGGGCGTGATATTTACAGATACAGACAACGCAATAAAGAAGTACCCCGAGCTTGTGAAGAAGTACTTTGGTACGGTCATACCACCAACAGACAATAAATTCGCAGCACTTAATACGGCCGTATTCTCTGGCGGCTCATTTATCTATGTGCCAAAGGGCGTGAAGGTTGCAATGCCATTGCAGGCGTACTTCAGGATAAATGCTGAGAAGGCGGGACAATTTGAAAGAACACTTATAATAGCGGATGAGGGAGCGGATGTGACGTACGTAGAAGGTTGTACAGCCCCGATATACATAAGCTCTTCGTTGCACTCCGCAGTTGTTGAGATAATAGTGTGCAAGGATGCGCACGTTAGATATGTTACAATACAGAACTGGTCAAGGAATGTTTACAATCTTGTTACTCAACGTGCATATGCTTATGAGAATGCGCACATGGAATGGGTCGATGCAAATATAGGTAGCAAAGTAAATATGAAATATCCCTCAGTGTATCTAAAAGGCAGGGGCGCAAAGGGAGAGATACTTTCTGTTGCAGTAGCTGGGGAAAACCAGGTGCAGGACTCCGGCGGCAAGATGCTGCACCTTGCGCCTGATACCATTTCTAAGATAATATCAAAGAGCGTCTCGAAGAAGAATGGTGTTGCTTCCTACAGGGGGCAGCTTTACATTTCAAAGGATGCGGCAAATGTGAAATCCTCGGTGCGGTGTGACGCTCTTCTTCTTGATAAGGAGTCAAAAACCAACACGTATCCCTACATAGACGTTCGGAGGGAGGATGCAACAATAACGCACGAGGCAGCCGTAGGCAAGATTGGCGAGGAACAGCTCTTCTATCTGATGTCGAGGGGACTCACTGAAGAGGAGGCGCTGACGACTGTGGTGCTTGGCTTCTTGGATCCACTCACAAAGGCGTTGCCAATGGAGTACTCAATAGAGCTGAAAAGGCTGATAAAACTAGACACATCGAACTCTGTAGCATGAAGTGATTTACTTGGATACGTATGGACTATTTGTTGAAGATGCCGTCCAGAGATGCAAGTCGCTCCCAGAGGAGCAGAACGCGCTCTACAAGAGGAATTTCGTGAGCATAGGACCGGAGGCGATCATGGAGACGTTCAAGAGCGCAGAGTCATCACCTCAGGAAACTCGGGAATCGTTAGAGGGGCTCGCAAAGTCGCTCTTCGGCAACAGCCTGATCAAGTTCGATGCAATAATAGGCGGTGGAGGGTACGTAATAGGACCTAACGCCAAATACATAACTGTGCTTGTGCCATCTGAAATAAAGATAGATCTTCTGGAGAAGAAGTTGTATAAGAGTTCGGATGACAAGCTTGCGGCGCTGATTCACGTATTTACAAATAAGTTTGTATTCATAGATCTACCAAGAGGTGTAAGGGCAAACATGAACATAATGTTCGTGAATGCTGGGAGGCCGCTCGCGGCACAGGTAATGATAAACTGCGGTGAGGAATCGGAACTCGAACTCTTTGAATGGTATGCTTCTGGTGCAAAGGGCAAATCGGCGAGCGTGGTGATGCACGAAAGCACGCTGCATCCCTATTCGAAAGTGCATATAGATGCAATACACAACGAGGATGACAGCACAATCGTGGGCGGCCTTTCGAAGTACAAGGTAGGAAGATCTGCAACGCTAAGGCTAAATTACTTCTATAATGGTGGGCTTCATACTAAAGTAAAGAACCAGTTTGATGCTGTAGATATCGATGGTTCGGTACATGCTAACGAGCTTATATTCGGATCCGGCGCGCAGAAATTTGACATAAGCAGCTATATGGAGAATGGCGCGCAGTCCACAACTGCAGAGCTGCACTCAAAGGCGGTGCTGATGGGCGAATCCTCCTGCATAATGAAGGGCTTCGCCAGGATACCCTTCGGCTCGAAGAACGCGAAGTCGTTCGTCCATGAATCTGGAATGCTGCTTGACAAGAGGGCATACCTTGAATCGATACCTGCGATGTCCATAGATGAGAATGAGGTAAAGGCGACCCACTCTTCTGCAACAGGGCCGATCGATGATGAGCTCTTATTCTACTTAATGTCAAAGGGGCTCGATGGGGGGAGGGCGAGGAAGCTGCTTGTGGAAGGGTTCTTCTCCAGCAGCGTAGGACGCTTCAAGAACGATAGCGCGAAACTCGCAACGGCTTCGCTGGTTGCAGACAAGATATCTACTGGCAACTTCGGCGGCAAGCTAAATGTAACTATGGAGAACATCTGGGTAGGCAGGGAGAACGAAGAGGATATATTTAAGGGGCACTATAAGTATAGGTGAAGGAATGCAGACAAACTACGAGATAGCGATGAGCGAGTTCATGCCAGCTTTTAGGGTGGCAGCTGCAAAGCTCATGGTGGAGAAGTACGGGATAACGCAGCAGATGGCGGCGCACCTTCTGGAGATAACACAGGCATCTGTGAGCAAATATCTCAATGGAAGGTATTCCGATGTGGTGAGGGGCGCAGGCACCTCGATAAACAGCGAGCATGTAGAGGAGTTTGTAGGAGAGATAGTTAAGAGCTACGAACGCAGCGCGCAGAGGGTGATGTGCAAGGCGTGTCAGAAATACAACAGCTTTGACTGCACAATTATGGTAAAATAGGTGAAGATATGATTCTTGAGGTAAAGGATTTACACGTCGCGATAGACGGCAAGGAGATAGTGAATGGGATCAACCTGAAGGTCAAGGAGGGAGAGGCCCATGTGATAATGGGCCCCAACGGCTCAGGCAAGACAACGCTTGCGAAGACGATAATGGGATATCCAAAGCTGAAACCGAGCAGCGGAGACATACTTGTGGATGGCCATAGCATACTCGGGCTCTCAACAGACAAGAGGGCGAAGCTCGGGCTCTTCCTGGGCTTCCAGAACCCGGTCGAGGTCGAGGGGGTGGGATTCATCAACTTCCTGCACAGCGCAAAGGAATCCGTTTCAGGCACGGTCAATACAAAAGAGCTTATGGCTGACATACGCAACAGCGCGGTCAGCCTCAAGATGGTGGATAACCTAATAGGAAGGTCCCTCAACCAGGGATTCTCCGGCGGAGAGAAGAAGAAGGCTGAGATCCTTCAAATGGGAGTGCTAAAGCCCAAGATCGCGATACTGGACGAGCCCGACTCGGGCCTCGACATAGACGCCGTGAAGGTCGTTGCGGAGAACATAAGCGCCTTCGCTAAGAAATACAACATCGGGCTTTTGATCATAACCCACTACAGCAGGATACTCAATTACATGACCCTGCCGCAATTCGTGCACGTGATGGCGAACGGGAAAATAGTTGCGGAGGGGGGCAAGGAACTGATAGCAAAGCTAGAAAAGGAAGGATATGAATCCTTCATTCAGTAGGTGATTTATTGGCGGCTCTTAATATAGATGCAATACGCAAGGATTTCCCAATACTTAAGACGAAGATGAACGGGAAGCCGCTTATCTACCTTGACAGTGCCGCTACATCGCAGAAGCCGAAGCAGGTGGTAGACGCAATCTGTGATTACTACTCAAACTACAACGCAAACATACATAGGGGAGTCTACAAGATTGCAGTGGAGGCGACTGCAAAGTACACCGAATCTAAGGACAAGCTTGCGAGGCTCATCGGTGCAGGGTCGATAGAGGAAATAATTTACGTCAGGAACACGACAGAGGCGATAAACCTTGTCGCACTGGCTTGGGGAGACCAGAATGTCAAAAAGGGAGACCACATACTGATATCGCAAATGGAGCACCATAGCAACATGGTTCCGTGGCAGATGCTTGCTAAGAGGAAGGGCGCGATGCTCGACTACATAAAGCTTGATGATGACAAATGCGGCCTTTCAGAGCAGAGCTTCTTGGCCGAGCTTGAGAAAAGACCCAAGATTGTTGCGCTCACCCACATATCCAACGTGCTCGGCAGCATAAACGACGTAAAGCACATTACAAGGCTTGCAAAGAAGAGCGGTGCGGTGGTGCTCATTGACGGCGCCCAGTCTGTACCGCACATGCCGGTGAACGTGAAAGATATTGGTTGTGACTTCCTTGCGCTGTCAGGCCACAAGATGCTTGCGCCTACAGGAATAGGCGCGCTCTATGGCAGGAGGGAGATGCTAGAAGAGATGCCGCCTTTGTTCGGCGGAGGTGATATGATAAAAAGAGTTGAGTTCAGGTCTTACACGCCGAACGTATTGCCGTGGAAATTCGAAGCCGGGACTCCGAACATTGAGGGAGGCATAGCATTTGGATATGCAGTGGACTATCTTGAAAAGATAGGAATGCACAAGATAAGGGAGCATGAGAAGTCGATAACAAGATACGCAATGGAGCAGCTCTCGAAAATAAAAAACGTTACCATATTCGGATACGGTGCTGACCGCATCGATATGCGCGGTGGTGTAATCTCCTTCTCAATACGGGGAGTACATCCCCACGACGTTGCAAGCATATTCGACGGGGAAGGCATAGCAATACGCGCTGGCCACCACTGCGCTATGCCCCTTGTAAAAGAGGTGCTTGGCGAAGGCGCGGTATCCAGAATGAGCTTCTACATCTACAATAAGGAATCGGAGGTGGACAAAGCTGTCGAAGCAATTCACAAGGTGAAGAAAATATTCAGGGTGGAGTAATGCCAATGGACATCTACGTTGAGGAGCTTATTTCGCACTATGAGCATCCGCACAACAAGGGTAAGATGGTGGGGGCTGACTCCGAATTCCATGAGGACAACCCCATATGCGGCGATGACATAACGCTTTACATAAAGGTAAAGAATGATAAGATAGTAGATATTTCCTTTGAAGGGTACGGGTGTGCGATAAGCCAGGCGTCTGCGAGCATGCTGACCGATTTCGTTAAGGGAATGGAGGTAGAAAAGGCAAAGAAGGTCGACTATGAGAAGCTGAAGGAGCTTATCGGAATAGACCCGGGACCTGCAAGGATGAACTGCGCAACCCTCTGCCTGAAAACCCTGGCGGGGGCACTATTCCTGTACGAGCATAAGAGGAAATCCTAGCGGGCGAAGGTCATCGTTCCGTTTATTGTAGAGTTCCTTAGTGTTTCCACGACGTACTGCCCGTAGTTGCATCTGGGCACCTGTGAGTATGGCGTGGCGTTGTAGACAGCGGCTGGGTATCCCTTTGCATCGAGCCAGGTTATCTTCAGATTGAGGGCTGTGTTTTTCATCCAGAAGCATTGCGACCCGTAGCTCGGGAACACGAATATCATTCCGATGCAATTGCCCATGCCGTCGCAGTCGCCTATTGTTGAAACATTCATGTAGCCTTCCGCTTGCTGCTGGGGCGTTATCGCCAGATATGCGTGGTACATTCTGGTGTTATTCCCACTTGATATCGTTATGTTGGTGACGTTAAACCTAGAATTGAGCAGCGCGGTGCTCTGCTGCGCGTTCAATGTGTGGTTGGAGCCGAACCCATAGTAGTAGACTCCGAATATTATTGCTGCTCCGACTATGGCGGTTGCGATTATGGTAATATTTGACATATTGCTTTCAGCGGACTCTCTTTTCATCACAAATCAGAAATACCTCGTCTCATCATGCAGATGATAGGCGAAGCTAAAATAATTAAACCCTTGTAATAGCCCCTATCGGATTCGAACCGATGTACACGGGTCCAAAGCCCGCGGTCCTTGGCCGCTAGACGAAGGGGCTACGCTAGATGATACATCTCGAATAATTTAAGCATTTGCTTAGTATGTTCTTCCGAAGAACATTTCCGCCACACTGCCCTTACTACAGGATGCACATGTGGGCTTAAGTTTCTTGTCAGAGACATAGCCTATGGTCGGAATCCCGATTTCTCCTTCCAGCTTTCTACCACATTCTTCATCCCCGCACCACGGCAGGCCCACCATGCCAAGCCTTTCTTTGTATTTCTCCTTTAGCTGGCTTACCGTTTCAAAATGAAGTATGCGATCAAAAACATTGCGGCGCGCCTTATCCATCATGGTTTCATTTATCTTATCGACCAGCTGCATAAGGTTGGGGACTAGTTCTGAACTGTCGACTTCGAATTTTTCTCTGGTGTCCCTCCTGAATATTATCGCCTTTCCGCTTTTGACCTCCTTCGGCCCCAGCTCTATCCTCATGGGGATTCCTTTCGCTTCAAGCTCATAGAATCTTTCTCCTATGCTTTCGTTCCTATCATCAATAGCTACCCTAAAGCCCGCTTTTGTGAGGCTTTTCTCAATTTCTTTTCCCTTCTTGAGTATCTCGTCTCTCTGCTCTGAATGCGCAATAAGAACTATGACGACTTGAATGGGTGCAACGTGGGGAGGCAGGATAAGACCGTTGTTGTCTCCATGTATCGCGATTAGCGCGCCCAGCTCCCTTTCAGATATCCCATAGCAGGTCTGGTGGACATACGCATGCGTTCCGTCCGCCTTCAAGTATTTTATATCAAAGGCCTTTGCAAACTTGTCGCCGAGGTTTATTACAGATCCCAGTTCTATCGCTTTGCCATCTGGCATCACAGACACTATGTCATAGTTGTACAGCGCCCCTGCAAAGGTGTCCCAGCTCGGCGTCTTTACCACAATGTATGGAATAAGCAGCTTGTCGAAGAACCTTTCATAGATTTCTACGCCCTCTTTTATTTGTCGGTCTGCATCTTCTGCTGTAGTATGGAAAGTGTGCGCCTCCTTAAACTTAACAATTTCCCGTATTCTAAGAAGGGGCCTAGTTTGCTTAGTCTCATGCCTAAAGATGTTTACCGTCTGGTATAGTTTCAGTGGCAGATCGGTAGCTGACCTTATCCAAGGTTTTACAGATTCGTATATGACGGTCTCGGACGTGGGCCTTATGTAAAGATTTTCGGTCAAGTTTTCGGTGCCCGCCTTTGTGACCACAAACGCCTCACCACTAAACCCTTTGAGGAAGTCTCTTTCCTTGCCAAATATCGACTCTGGTATGAGCATTGGGAAGTATACCTCTTCATGGCCGGATTTATCGAGTAGGCCCTCTATTATGCTTAACATCAGCTTGAGCGCCTTGAATCCGTAAGGCCGCCATATCATCATCCCTTTGAGCGGGTATCTTACATCGACTATGTCGCCAAGCCTCAAAGCATTGTCGTACCAGTCTGGAAAGTCCTTGAATTTATCTATTGAGAAGGTAATCTTTCCTTTTGTGCTTTTGGGTTTAGCCTGAGCAGCTTTTAGCGGTTTTGCCATTTTTACACTCTTTTGCTGATTAACTTATCTGCCTAACATCTTAAACCTTATTGTCTGGCTCTCCATACGATGAGTCAACAATGCAGAGTGCATCTTTCATCATCTTGCGCTCTTCCGCAGCAAAAATTTTCTCTTTTATCATGCTTTTTCTCTTTAATACAGTGTTAAGGACATGGAATCTCTCATCATCCTTGCTACGCATCGTTGCGGCAAGCAGCTTTATAGGGTCATTTATTGCAGGTGTGCCTTCTATCTCAAGGATCCATTCCTCCGTTATCGTCCTGTAATTTATCAGTATGGATATTTCCTGGACGGCCATCATCAGCTTCTTCGTGGTTTCTATCTTCTGGACCTCCTCCGAAGTAAGCTTGCTGAGCCTGCTCTCCTTGCTGTCTATATAATAGGCATAGCTCTTTAGCATCTTCCCGCTCTCCACAGCGATCTCATTCGCGACAAACAGGTCTCTCTCGGCGTCGCTCTGCATCTCATTTTTTGGTATGACGCTTCCCTCGACCTTCATCCTGCCTTCTTTGACCTCCTTCTGCAGCGTTATTATGGCCTCGTTGGCGAGCTCGGTCTTTACTTTTACAAGAAGGTCCTCGCAGATTATCCATGCGGCTATGCCGCTATTGTCCGGCATCTTACCATATACCTAGCCTTTTGAGCTTTTCCACCAGCTTTTTTGCGCCAACAAAGTGGATGGACTTAATTCCAACCTTTCTGGCGCCCACCACGTTTTGAAGGTTGTTATCTATGAAGAGAATTTCGTTGGGCTTTAACTTTGTTTTCTTTAAGACGTATCTGTATATCTGCGGGCGTGGCTTGAGAAGCCTTATGTAACCGCTGACAAAGGTGTAGTCGAAAAGCTTTAAGTCTACTATTTTAGCCGTATACGCGTACCTGCAACGCTCGCTGTTTGTCAACAGCGCAGTAAGATACCTTTCCTTCAACCTTTTTATGATTCTTATCATCTCCGATTTTACTTTTACATTCCTTTCGTAACAACCACAATACTTTATTCTGGACCTTGGAACTTTGAACCGTTTTGATATGATGCGCTCGAACTGGGCCAGCCTCATGCGCCCCTCATCGAGACTGTCTATCATGTTGCTCGTGAACCTGTCTACTGTATCGAAATCTGCTCCACTTTCTTTTGAGATTTGCCTCGAATAGGTCTTACTGCTCCAGTTGTTTATGGTATAATCCATGTCGAACATTATCATCTTTATCATTGACTCACGCCTTAAACATTCCCTCCGCTAACTATCGCCACTACCTTGTCACTCTGTTTGAATTTTATCCTCTTGAATGCTGCTATCGATGCGACTCCTGCCAGCTCTGCAGGCTTTCCGTATTCTCTGCTGAAAAGGCGCTGCTCCCTCTCCAGCTCCTTCTCTGTCACCGTTATTGCAGCCCCTTTTGTCTGCTTGATTGCCTCAATTGCCTGGTACCCGAATGTCGGCATACCCACCGCTATTGCATCTGCATGGGTTCTTGGTGCCTGATACCGTATCTTTGTGTGCAAGTTTACAGCCTTGACCAGAGGGCTGCATCCTTGGGCCTGGACCGCCACGATTTTGGGCATCGACCTCCCGCTTATCCTCTCTATGTCTAGAAGCGCTTTGAATATCCCGCTAATGAGGGTCGCATTGCCTACGGGCACAATTATATGGGTTGTTCCTGGGAGCTGGGCGGCCAATTCATAAGCGATTGTCTTCTGCCCCTCTTTCCTATAGCAGTAATCACCTGCGAGAAATGCGCCTGTTTTTGATGCGTACTCTTGTGCGTTCTTCTGGGCTTTTGTGAAGTCGCCCTTTACAATGTGTATGCTGGCATCGTGGGTAGCAGCTATATCCTTCAGCTTGTCTGGATTGGCCCCATTTCCTATAAATACTGTAGTGCGGAGGCCTTCAATTTTCGCAAAGTGGCAGATCGAGTAGGCCATGTTGCCGGTTGAGGCGACTGCAATTTCACTGTAACGGTACTCCTTCGCCTTGGATACCTCTATTACAGAGCCCCTGTCCTTGAACGATCCTGTTGGATTGATTAGCTCGAGCTTTAAGAACAATCCGTGGAGACTTCCATTTATGAGCGGTGTGCTGCCTACCCTGTGATGTTTGTACCTACCGTTTGGAAGGAATTTTGAATACCCCCAGAAACCTATATTTTTGGGCAATGTGCAAGGCTGTCGCTTGTATTCAACTTCTAGGAGTTTACTGCATCTGCCGCATATCTGCTTTTTGTATCCTTCGGGGAAAGCTGCACCGCATTTTGTGCACTGCAATATGTAGTCCATTTCATTCAGCCTACCGCTTTCAAGCTTTGCTCATAAAGTATCAAACATAAAAGCCTATATATTTAGATAAAAATATGAAAGATTTAAGTTAAAAGAGGTTAGAGGGATAGTAAGTTGGATTATTGGAGATATCCACACTCTATACACCCACCTTACCCCTGTGGATAGTGTCTCTTTCCTCGACAAAGTCTTTGAGAGTATCCACCGGAAATAGATAGGGTGTGGATAGTATTCTAAGATTGTTTTAGTGTGTTATGCAGGAAAAGCTATAGCTCAGATACCTAGATAACGTTTAGTGTGGGGCTTACTAGGCTAGTTTGGGGTTTGGCTAGTTGAAGGCTGATTCCCAGGAGGTAGCTCTGAGCCTTCTTGGATGCAGCTTGATGTTGCATGTTGCCTAGTTAGAGACCAGAAGAGACTTTGAGGTTGACCCGGTATTCGTATATCTTTCCGTCCTTTACCTTGGCGGTCATCTTTAGCACGTCGACCCCTCTTATGTCCTTGTGCTTCTGCGACATCTTCGCGACCGCCTTCCTTACAGCGTCGTCGAAGCCCTTCGCAGAGTCGCTCACATACTCTGTTATTTGTCCTACTTCTCCCATTTCAAAACCTCTCTCAAATCTCAACCTTCACGTCATCCCCCTCTATCTTGACGTTGAAGCTCTTCTGAGCATACTCCTGATCCCATGCGCCTGCGGCTGCCTTGCCTGTCTTGATATCATACATCATTCCGTGCCACGGGCAGGTAATAACGAAGTCCTTTAGCTCACCATCTGATAGAGGTGCCCCTTGGTGAGCGCAGTGCTCCTCTATAGCGTAGATTGTGCCGCCTACTTTGAACAGGCAGATCTCAAGGTCCTCGCTCATCTTGACGCATTTGCCCTTTCCTTCCTCCAAATCCTCAAGCTTGCATGCATTTATGAAATCGGGCATCTATACACCAAGTCCTCTGCTTGCAGCAGCCATTTCACCCAGATTATTTGATGTTTGGCAGGTATTTATGCTTATCAGCTTTGCTTCCCCGATGCGAGCTTCGACCAGATTCCGTGCCTCTTTATGACCGGCCAAAGGAACGAGGCATAGGGCCTCTTATTTATACGCGATAAAAAATTGGAGAGCTCCTCCTGCTCCTCCTTGGTGAGCTTCCATCCTGACGCGCCGGCATTTTCAACTACATGCCTTTCGTCCGTAGCCTTGGGTATCGCAACTACATTCTTTTTATTGATAAGCCAGTTAAGTGCCACCTGGGCGATGCTCTTCGAATGGTTCGCAGCAATCCTTCCCAGCAGCTTGGTCAGGTCCTTATACTTTTCGCTGAAGATAGTGCCGCGTGCTAGCGGGCTGTATGCTATTATTGTAATTTTATTCTTCTGGCAGAATTCGAGCAGCTCCCTTTCAATGTATCGCACCAGTATGCTGTATTCTATCTGGTTTGAGACTATCTGGCTTCTCTTCATCGCTGCCTGCGCAGCCTCGAATTCCTTGGCATCGAAGTTGCTGACCCCTATATGGCGTATTTTCCCCTCTTTCTGCAGCTGTTCCATAGCATGCATGGTCTCCCCTATGGGCACGCTGTGATTGGGCCAGTGGAGTTGGTATAGGAATATTTCCTTTATCTTAAGCTTGGCAAGGCTCCTGCTGCACGCCTTGATTACGTCGTCGGGCCTGAAATTGTGCGGCGACACCTTTGTGGCGATTTTTATGCCATCTATGCCGGCCAAGGCCCTGCCAACCATCTCCTCGTTGCCATACATCTCTGCTGTGTCTACAAAGTCGATGCCCAAGCTTACGGCTTTGCGTATTGCCTTTACTGCATCTGAAGAATCCACAGGCATCTTCCATGTGCCAATTCCTATCTCGGATATCTTCTCTCCTGTCTTCCCTAGCTCCTTATATTCCATGGTTTGATTGCTCAAGCAAACTATAAAACGCTGCATGCGTGCGCTTCGCTGCGTTAGTCTGATACGCCGAAGCTGTCAAGGGTATGGATTTCGTGATTCTCTATCAGGATAGCAGTTGTGCGCCTAAGCCTTCGCAGATTGCTCCGGCCTCTTAACAACTCCATCCCGGTTTCATCAATGTTTACCTTTATCTCATCTGACTTAGAATCCAAGAACTTTTCAAGGCACTCGTCTGAATATCCAAGCAGCCTGCGCAGAGTTGGAGGTCCCGGGTTGTCATTAAGACACTCATCCGGGCGTCCGAATAGTTTGTGTTGAATAGACGAAGGAGGGCGCCCAGCGCCATTTGGGACTAACGTGCCGGCCTCTTCAAGAGGACTACCTATTATCCTGTGCCCCACATATCTTTCACCTCTAATGTGCGAACCTTTCGGCGTTATGGTAACCTCTCTGCCCTTGCTCTTGTCCTCTATGTCAACAGTCACTTCCGAATGAAAAGCTGCCCTATCTTCCGCTACCCTGCTAGCTGCGACCATGATACCCCAGATAAAATTACACTTTGGATATTTATAGCTTGGTTTGGATTTTATTACCTGATTTATAGAGACGCCTATGCTGCCAATTCTCGCTTTTGACAGGTTCTTGGTGGTGTTGCCTTGCCGTGCACATAATACTCGCTTCGGTTGGGATTGCGCTTCTGCGATTTGGCTTCTTCAGCGTGCTGAAGAAGTGACTATATGGCAAGGAAGACAAGCCAAGTTGCTATGGGGACGGTAAGATTGTCGTACTTGCTAGGGGTGAATGCCTCTACAAGGGTAGCCACAAGTGACGCGATGATGGCTATGAATAGGAGCAGGGAGCTTAAATTGGGAAAGAAGACTATAAACATAACAAAAATGCTGAAAAGCGTGCCAATGAACAGTGCAAGGCTTCCCTCTATGCTTTTTCTTCCATCGAAGTACTTGTACTTTGCATATTTACCGGCAATCGGAGCAATACCATCGCCGAAGGTCATCGCGCACAACGCCGCAACGCCTCCGGGGGTCTTGAAGGCAACAAATGTGAAGAGTATAAAAATAAGTAAGAATATGAGTGGCCCGAATAAGACCTCCTTTGCATCTCCACTTCTTGTGAAGCGCATCATCCTTTGCTTATACCCTCCGCCTGCAATTGTACCGAAAAGAAGTAGCACTATAGTGATAAATATCGGAATTGTGAAGAGCCATTGGGCGATGCTTGAATTAAACAGGAACCAGAATAATATCAGGCCGCCGAGCCACAGGTGTACGACCTTCCTAGATGTTGACTTGGATATCTTGCCTATTCCGACAAGATAATTCATCGAAATTATTATGGCGAAAACATAGACCAGTTCTGCAGCCCCGATGCCTATGTTGTAGAGCAGGGACATTCAAGCACCAGATTACCTGACCCCTAGGTGCTCCAATATAATATTCATCGACTCTTCCAGGGCCCCCGAGTTTCTTATTGTTATTATGTTTCCGTCTATCTCCATACTCTTCTCAGAAAGAGTCCCGTGAAATACCTGGATTGTGCGCTTTGTCTCGGTATCCTGGGGCGCGGCTATCTTCTTCCCCTTTATGACATTAGCCCTTGCTATTATTTTTTGCGCGTTGCCCACCGCGGCTATGTACTTATTGGCGTTGTTAAGCTTTAGCAGTATGTCTAAGAGGGGCCTGAACTCCTGCAGCTTGTACGATTCGACACCGTTCCCATCTACAAGCAGTATTCCATCGTATTGGTAGGGGTCAACCTTGTTCGTGTTTATGCTGAGCTTCTGCACCGCGCCGTGCATCCCTGTACAGGCCTTTGTGCTGTAGCTCGTTATGTCGTACCCTATCCCCCACTTGTCGAAGAAGGTCTTTGTTGTGGAGAGGGTCTCGTCCTTGAATTCGTTTGGCGGTATGAATATTAGGAACTTCATTTAGCACCAACTTCGCTCAGATGGCTCCCTTTTTTGGGCATGCGGTCACGATTCCATATACGGCGCCAAAAAGTAGGCGACTGTGGCGTCTCCTATCGTGTAGTCGATCTTTATTGGCTCCTCTGATTTAAGCGAGAGCATTATAGAATTGCCTGATGGGCAGGCCCTGACTATCCTATCAAGATATTCCAAGTTGAAAGTTACGGAGGATGCCTTTGTTACATTTATCTTCTTTACGAAATCTGTGTTGTTGGCATGCTCCTCCTCAAGCTCGGCCGCGTCTCCCTTGGCAACTATCTTGAAGTTGTCCTTCTCCGTCCTGAATCCCACAAGCGATGATAATGAGGTCGCGTCTTTCAGTACCTCCCTGAACGGGTCGCTCTTGACCTCTATCTGCGACTCGAACTCTATCTTGGGCTCCTTGTCGGCCTCCTTCTTGATGTCTATCATGGGCAGCTTATACCTTCTCCTGCTGTTCTCCCCGATGAACTCTATCGAAAACTTGTTGCCGGCGTCCTTCATGACCAGCTGCTCGTTGTTTCTGGAGCTGGAGAGGATCTTGCTGAGGTTCTCTAGGTTTAAGCCTATCTGCGCCGGTTTTTCAACGTCATATTTTGAGAATGCTTTGTTCGGTATGAAGAAGGAGACCATGCTTATCCCTGAGGGATCCATCGCCTTCAGCGATATGCCGTCCTTTGCGATTGTAAAAGTCCCTTCATCCACCAGGCTGACTATGGAGTCAACGCAATTTCTCCAATAGCGAGCATCGTCTATCTTTATGTCGAACATATGACCACACAGTAATAGCAATTATACTCTGTCGTAAAGGAATAAAAAGATATGCAAATTTGCGATGTAAGCAGATACTGCTTGTTCTCCTGACCTCTCATCCATGTATCTTGAAAATATGCAACTAAAGGCTTTTATGGGGTCTTAGGCAATAATTTTGATTGCTTGATGGAAAAGTGCGGGTGCTGCAGAAAGAGATTCGATTGCGAGGGCAGAAGTGGGAAGGTGTGCTGGTGTTTTTCTGCAAAAGCGTCCAAAAATGCATTGGAGAGGATACGGAAGAAGACAAAAAGATGCGTATGTAGATCCTGCCTTTCAGGGACCACATGAAATGGGGCTGCCGAGATTTGAACTCGGATAACCGCGACCCGAACGCGGTAGTCTGCCAGGTTAGCGTACAGCCCCTAAGCTGCATCTAATAACAGGATTAACTAATAAAAGGGGCTACGCTAGCATGCGGCGATGGTTTTTCTAACTACTTTCCCTTCGTGGCTGTTCGAGTTGTGCAAGCGGCTCAAGCGGTTCTAGACCCTCATCGATCCTGCGCAGGAGTGTATTTCTTATAGATTCGTGCAGTTTGCGTACTCTTCCTACATACCCGGATATTTTTTCATAATCAGGGGATGCCTGCATGTGCTCCTGATCTATTGCCAAGGCGTACTGCTCGGCTGCAAAGGTGCCCTGAACCGACCTTTCCGTAGGGAATGAATAGTGCTTTTTGCCGTTTGATATAGCAACTTCTGGGAACATTTCGGCGATCTTACCTGCAACTATCGCAGCGAGCTCGGCTTGCTCCGCGGAATAGACGTGCTCCTGTTCATTGGATGCTTTCTTCGAGTTCATTTTCAGTTTCTCTAGGAATTCGGTTAGAAGAATCATTGAGGGGGCATGTACCGGGTCCTCAGTTGCATCCGCCATTGATTTTGCCAAATCGAATATATCATTAACATCGTCTTCGTCCATGGTTGAAGGATAGTTGTAATAGGTGTTGATTAGTCCCTCCGTTGCCTCGTTTATTGAATATCTCTGATTATTGTGTATCAGCTCTACGACCTTTATGGCCTGTTCCCTCGCCTGGATTGTATCTCCACTATCTTTCAATGCCCTGGCGCTCGCATCTAGGTCACATATCAGATCCTGAGCTATGCGTGCCCCGTGGATTATCATTCCGTTGCCCATGCAACTTTCTATGTCAGTCTCTACAAGCTTTACCTTCTCAAGGCTCATTATTTTGGGTGCGCTTTGCTCCGCTGAGACAGTTGTTATACTACTCGCATGGTGCTTGGTGCCACTCATGTTATCACATAATATGAAGTTATGATTTCCGAGATATTTATATGTTGCTTTGAGGCTCTAGGCATCAAGCTTTTATTATTCTATGCTTAAATGTTATTATGGCCGCAGAGGATATAATTTCATTCGCGTACAAATATCCCTTCTCTGGTGAGGCAAAGGAGTTGATCTCCTCTGCAGAGAAGAAATCGTATATTTTTTCTGATAGGTTCCTGGAACTTGCAAAGGTGCGACTTGAGGAGGCCTTTGCAGGCAAGAAGATAGAGTTCAGGAAGATAAAGTACGGCCAGCTCGACTACATAATCGGATATGCATATGCACGGATGCTCGTAAGCGCGATGGGCAACAGGTATGCGATATCCACATACGCAGAGGCCGAGGCGAGTCGTTCGAAGGATGCAATGGAGGGTGACAGCGATATAAACGTCGCAAGGCTTTCTGAGGAGCTCGGCCTTAAGCTGAAACTGCGCGGGGAAGAGTTCGAGATAAGCCTGTCGAGCTTTTTGGCCTATACGGCCGAAGAGGGAGGTCTCTCGCTCACCAACTTCAAGCTGCATGCCGGTTCTGTGCTGCTGGGCAAGCACGATCTTGCAGAGGCTCTGGGCGGGGCAATGCGGCACGAGATATCGAAGGGTCTTCCGATAAAGCAGTCCACTATTCCATCAGATATTGTGCTCTTCGCAAAAACGATACCGCAGCCTAAGATCATCGTCAAGGGGATACGGCTCGGTAAAGGGCTTGTATGGGTAGAGCAGCTTCTCAATACGCCCATCCCTGACGTCAGGCATAGAACCGTGAACCTGATTCTGGCTCCCTACTTGGTAAATATAAAGGGACTGGGGGAAGAGGAAGCATCCAAAATAATATCTGATTACATCGTGAAGTGCAAGGCGATAGATCCGAATACTAGGATAACCGACAGCTACATAAGGTACCAATGCGGTTATGCAAAGAGGAAGGGATTGAGACCTCTGTCATTCATCCACGCCAAGGAGCTTCTTGGCGATTTCATCGAAATGGGGCAGGAGAGCAAATCGGTGGTGAAGAATGAGTGAGATTGTATCTTTATGTAATGTATGCGGCAAGTTCGCTCGGAACAGGTGCAAACTGTGCGGAAAGATGGTCTGCGGCAGGCATTACGACTCGCAAACTGGGCTCTGCCATTCTTGCAAGAGGGGAAGGACCGCATCGCACAAGTAGCCTTTTAAATCTTATTCAACATAATATTAGCGTCAAACGGTAATAGGGGCAGGGAAACGCCCAAACCCATTCCGAAAATAAGAACATGTAACGTATGTCTTATCGGGAACTTGGAAGCTAAGCCTGCCCACGATATGTGTGTACTGCCTTCGGTGGGAAAGCATATTGCTGTTTGGCACCTTCCGTAATGACTTAGCATTTGCGTTCTTTGTGGGGTATAAGATGACTGAGCTTTATGAAGAAATGCTAAATTGGCCGCCTGGCGAGCAAGCTAAATATATCAGAGGCTTGGCAGATGGTGAGGGTAGCGTGCGGCTTTACACACATCGAGGACCCAAAAAGGGTCATCATTATACAGGAGAGGTAAATTTCCGCGCAATATCCATTTCTAATACAAATAAGTGCTTGTTGGATACAGTACAGCTTATGCTGATGAAGCTCGGAATAAGGTCGCACATTTATTTGGATACACCCAAAGATATTAGAAAATCCACTATGGATGCCTTTGTTTTAATGATTTTGGACAAAGAAAGTTTAATAGGGTATAAAAATAGTATAGGATTTAGCATCACAAGCAAACAAGAGATTCTAGACCGCATTATAAAGTCCTACAAAGGTAATGCGCGTAGAGTTCAACCAATCAAATTAGAAGGAGGAGTATGGAGGGCAAAAAATCCATTATAAGCGGAATCGCCAAAGAACGCATAGAGATACTTTTCGACCTTGCAGAGAAGACGGCGCCCAAGGACAGCGGGCTCTCTTCGAGATACGTATCAATAATGGAGAGGATAAGCACACACTACAGGGTAGGCCTACCGCCTGAAATAAAGAACAGGATATGCAAAAAGTGCTCGCTCGTTCTCGTTCCTGGGCTTAACTGCAACGTGATAATAGGCAGCTCGAAGGGATTCGTGATCTACAAATGCGTGAAGTGCGGATCAGAGCATCACATATGGTATAAGTGACTACTTCTTCGGCGCCCTGCCCTGCGCCTTGAGCCACCTTATCAACTCCCTGTCGATATCTATGGCGCTGTTGTCGACCACCGGTATCTTCAACCCTCCGAACTGGTCGGTGCTTATCTCTATCATAGGTTTGTACTCCTGCATCTCGGCATAGCACACCCTGATGATGTGGTATCTGCCCTTGAGGAGCTCTTCGTCCCAGCTCCTTTCTCCTAGCGTAAAGACCGTGTACACTACGCCGTCGCACCATGAGAGGAGTGTCGGACTCCCGTCAGGCCTTATTCTCTGGAGCACCAGTCCCTTCAGGTCCATCTTGCATGCCTCGTGCACGATCAGCTCCTTTATTGGTTCTTCTGTTATCTTCATTCTACACACCATGGGCCCAGTGAGATTTGAACTCACGACATCTGGCTTGCCTATAAAACTTTTGGGAATTCTTCCAAAGATTTATTATAAGACCAGCGCTCTAACCAGACTGAGCTATGAGCCCCAGATTAATTCTTCTGCAAGACTATTAAAGGCTACGATGGCATCGTGAAGTTGTTCTTGACCCACGAAGGCTTCGGCGTCACCGGGGGCAGCGAGCCGGTGAAGTTGGTGAGCTCGAATATCCTTATCGGATATGTGCCGTTCACAAAGTTAACTCCGGTGCCCCCTGCGGGGTACACCTGGATAAAGCCCGGCATCTCTCCCAGAAAGAAGCCTTTATAGTAGTTGGAGCTGTAGAACTCGGAAGGCGCATTGGTTATCGTGTTGCTCGGGCCGTTCGGGAGGTAGATCATCAGGTACTCTACGAACGGTATGCCGCTTACGGTTATCACTCCTTCGTAGTAGCTCGACTGCAGCACTGCATTCGTCTTGCCTCCCGACTGGTTGTAGACTTTCAGCACGCCGTTCGCGTTCGGAATGGAGCTTACGCAGACCGTCTGGTTCGATAGACCGTTACCGTTAACCAGATAGGAGCTTATCAGCGGCGTTGTGGCGTTGGAGCTCTTGCAGTAGTATGATATGCTCTGGGTGGTCGCGTTTGCCGGCAGTAGCGCAGCCAGCGGCACCAGCGCGAACTGCGGATCGTGCTGGAGCTCACATTGCGAATTGCCTAGCATGTAAGGCACAGGCGGACTCTGCGACTGGCCCTGCGCTATTGCGAAAACTCTGGAAGTTGCATTGATGTCGACGCATGCGAGGAAGTCCAGTGCCTGCCACTTTGCCACAAGGTCCTCGTCGAACAGGACATACTTCGTCTGGTTCGTGTTCATCAGCCCGGCAAGGTTCGACGGGCCGTATCCATCGCTTGGGCCTAAAACGAAGCTCGCTGCGGTGGCGTAGTCTTCTGTAGGTGCTGAATTGTCACCCCTCAACACCGCGTGGGAGTTGCCGAACCAGTTTATCCAGTCTCCGTAGTCCCACCATGAGAGGACCCTTGGTCCCAAAGACCCAACATTCTTGCTGAGCCAACTCGTGGCCTGTATCCAGTATGTTGGAATAAGGTTGCAGAATAGGTCTTCCCCTATCCCGTTGCCGTTTGAGCTTATGATGTTGCATGCGTTTGCTGGGTTGGACGAGTAGGTATATGCCGCGGTGAATGCCTCTGTTATGGTACTTGATTCGCCAAGCATAGCCCGATGGTTGACGTAGACCGCTGTTCCTTCTATTATTATGAAGAATATAAGTAGGGCCCATAATGCAGCCCTGCCTGTCGATGACTTCCTCCACACGACTATTACGAGAAGCATGATTATCGCGATTATAGGAGATATGAAGAACGCAGCAATTGCCAGTATTGCATAGACGATGTTCGAGTGCTTCTGGAATGCGTTCTGGTATTCGGGCTTTTTGACCATGCTTGTGGTAAGGCTCGATCCGTATTTCCTTATGCTGAAATCGTTGTCTGCTAGCAGGAGTAGCTCCCCTATTATTATCCCGAAGAGGATTATGTAGGCTATTGCAAAGTGAGGAAGGTACTTTACCTCACTCATCCCGGCGTACATCATGCCGATTCCTATTACGGCATAGAGTATTCCGGTCTGGCTCTTCCTGAAGATTATGCTTATTGATATGAGTGTCAAGGCGACTACAGATACAATCCATACGAGCACCGGCACGCCTCCTATGCTCGCCCCAATCAGGCCGAACCCTGCTGAGCCGAAGTTATAGAGAGGGCCGGTTGGTATGTACTCCTGGACGGTCATGAATAAGGGTATCGAGGGTGTGGTGTAGTGCGAGCTTAGGTTGAGGTATCCGATTATCGATTTGCCGAGAGGCGAGAGGATTGTTGCGACGCCAGCGACGATTAATATTATGACTATCCAGCCGAGATACTCCTTCCAGTTCAGCGTCTTGAAGATTATATTGCGCCTCTTCAGAAGGATTGGCAGGTATTGTATAATTGCGATAAGGGCGAGAGCCATGGCGGGCCATGCTACGGTTATCGGTATGCCTGCGATAGTTGGTAGCGCGCCGCTCAGCGTAGACCTGTAGGTCGCGTATGCTGCAAGGAATACCGCTATGGTGGCGATCACTATTATGTTCATCTTGTAGAAGTACTTGGTAAGCGTGCCTCTCAGCGTCGCGATTATTCCCTCTGCCAGTATGTAAATCGTGAGTATTCCGGTGTTGACGGTGTAGTAGTGGGCGCCGAGGAAGGTCGACGCGAATGCGATGCCTGCAAGGATTGCGAGCCTGGAGCTCTTCATGTCCCTTATCGCAAGGGTGTAGGCTGCGAAGAAGAAGAAGAGCGTAAAGAGCCCCCACGGCTCAAGAAGTTGCTCTCCTGCAACGAACGTTGTGAACAGGACGGGCATGCAGGCTGCTATCGCAGCGCCCATAAGCCCTACGTACTTGCCGTACTCATGATAAAGGAGCATGAATATTACGAAAACTAGTAGGGCAGCCGTGACCGGCGGGTAGACCGACCCAACCCAGCTCATCAGGTTTGTGTTGAAGGTCTGGTTGTTCTGCGTTCCGAAATAGTTTGCGAGAGAGTACCAGTATGCCTCTAGGTAGGGCACAATCGGCTGTATCCTCATGACCGATCCTGCTACCTCAACTGGCCATGCAGAATACGAGGTGTAGAACTGCTGCCCGTAGGTGAGTATCGACTGCGCGGCAAGCATGTCGAAATAGGGGTCGAATTCGAAGAAGTGCGGTGCCGGCAGTATTCCGAACATCCTGGTCGCAAATGTTATGATCATTATTACGAGAAGCAGCATCCACGGCCACGCGGTCTTGATTTTGAATCCGCTGGACAGGCTTGCAGCCTGCGGCGGGGCGCTGAGCCTGCCGAGCAGCATGCTCTCTTCTTTTGCATGGTCCTCTGCAAGCCTCCTCTCCTCCTGCGCGTGCAGCTCTGAGAGCTTGACTCTGTCGGTGGAATCAAGCTGGCTTACGAGCTTCTGCTCCTCTGCGTGCTTCCTTCTGAGTTCCTCCTCCTCCGCCCTGTGCTTCAACACGAGCGCCTTTGCGTGCTCGAAGTGCGAGAGCTTCGATCTTATTTCCTCCAGCGTCTTGGAGTAGTCGGCCTGCACCGCGTTGATCTGCGCCTCCTCTAATTTTATCTGTTCATTCCTTGAAAGCTTCAGGAAGCTCAGGTCCTTGAATACCCCCTGCCAAACGCAGAGGATTGCCCCCAAGATGGTCAGCGCGAGGGCGTTCGCTTCGAAGAGGGCGAGCGAGAACGAAAAGATGTGCAGTCCGTAGTTGACGAGGAAGGATTCGACCCAGGTGAGGCCTGCGGGCGCGATAAGGCCAAATATGAAGCCGATCACCACCACCTCAAAAAGGTGGAGGTCGGTCTTCTTGTAGAGAAGCGCGAGCGCAAGGAGCACTCCTGGCACAAACATCGATATGAACGCGACTATGCTCGTTGCTATTATCAGACCCATCAAAAACAACTATTATTTTAGATACAGTTGCAAATTTAACTGTTGAGTATTGACTTCGGTATTTCTATGGGCTTCATCTCCATTCCGGGGAACACGGTGCCTGGCGGGACTATCCTCACCTTTATCCCTATCGCCCCGTATTTCGGATAGGCCGTTGCGCTGGCCTCCCTTACAAGGAAGACCACGTCGCCGGCCTTTGGCATGTAGCCTACGCTCTTCCTTATCATTTTTGCCCTTGCCCCTTTTGCTGCAAGCTTCCCGCTCGCGACTATTTCAGCGCCCATAGCGCCGTTCTGGAGTATCTGCTTCAGCATCGTCTGTATGACCTTCCTCGCATTTATCCCGCGCTCGAACTTTTCTGCTATCTCCCTGGCGACCAGCATGGGCTCCAGCATCTTGTTCTCCACCTCCATCACATTTATCTGCGGGTTGTCGACCTTGAACATCTTCTTGATGTTCTCTGTGAGCGCGTCTATTGTCTTGCCGGCCCTGCCGATGACCCTTCCTGGGCTGAGAACGTAGACGGTTATCCTGGTTAAGACGGGGGTCTTCTGTATCTCCACCCTTGAGAAGCCAGCCCTTACGAGCTCCTTGGTCAGATATCTTGAGATGTTGAGCTTTATAATCGAGTCATCAATGAATTTTCTCTCTATTGCCATTCAATCACGCTTTTATTTCGACTGTTGCTGCCTTCTGTGCTGCTGCTTGCGGCTTTGCCGTTTGTTGCCTTCGCTGCCCCTTCTGCTGCGGCTTCGCCTTTGCTGTATTGTCATGCTGCCTCTTCTGGAATCCTACGCGCTTCTTCATCCTCTCGCTGAGGCCCTCTTCTTCACCATAGCCAAGCGCGAGCTCAATCCTTGCAAGCTCCAGATTGGTCCACCTTGTAGAGCCTCTTCCCATGCTGTGGCCGAGCCTGAGCAAGCCCTTGGGCGCGGTCCTCTGGAGTATCAGCGTCTTGTTCGCTGATGCGTGCACTATGTACATCTCCTGCGGGTCCTCTCCCTTGTTTTCCGCGTTCGCCATTGCATTGACTAGCACCTTCCTGACCAGCACGGCGCACTTTTTTGGGTACCTGCCCTTTTGCCCGCCGAGCTCGTGCCTTGATCCCATGTACTTGTTGTACTTCTTGTAAAGTATAGGGGTGCTTCCCTTCGATACGGTGTCGAGCAGCGCAATCGCGGAGGCCGCATTCTTGTATCTTATGACGTCGCAGACAGCGCTGAGGTCCTTGAAGCTCGCATTCACATTGCTTGTGCTAGCGAAGATGAGCCCTTCCCTCTTCCTGTTGAATGAATATGCCATTTTTTCACTTCACTCCTATGAACTTGCTTCCCCTCGTCGCTTTTATTCCCGGTGCCGAGTGCACGACGCTCTTTGTGGTAAACGCGAACTCGCCGAGTCTGTGCCCAAGCATGTTAGCCGTTACCTGCACCTTCTGGAACTCCTTCCCATTGTAGACTTCGAACATCGTGCCGATCCATGACGGCAGTATTACTGCCTCCCTTACGTGCGTCCTTATGGGCTTCTGCTTGTTCTGGCTCTTCGCCCTTTGCACCTTTGCGGTCAGCTCCCTGTATGCCAGGCCTCCCCTTTTTATGCTCCTCCTCTGGCGCGACTTTATCAGCGTAAGGTACTGCTCGTCTGTGAGCTTCTCCAGTTCCGAGGGGAACTTTCCTCTAAATGCTATCCTCTCTGCCATTCAATCATCCTTTCTTCCTCCTGCCTACCCTGCTAGCTGCTATGTGCCCAACCTTCCTACCGGGCGGCGCGTTCCTGGAGGTCATGCTGCTCTTGCCCTTGTGGTGCTGCTTGCCACCGAACGGGTGGTCCACGGGGTTGAGCTTTACTCCTCTTATTTTGGGCCACATCCTGTTTGTGGCATGCCACATGTAGTGGCTCTTACCCGCCTTTACTATGGGCTGATCTGTAATTCCTCCACCGGCAGCCATGCCGAGCTGCGCCCTGCAGTCGTTGTTGAGCGCCACGCTTGCCTTTGAAGGCATTAGTATGTTTGTGGTGGAGCCGAGGTGCGCGGTGATATGGGCCGTGCTCCCTGCGCTCCTGACGAACTTGCCACCATCTCCGGGCGTCGACTCTACGTTGTATATCGGCATCCCTTCCGGGATGTCACCTATCCTCATCACGCTGCCTATGGTGAAAATCCTCTTTCCTGTGTAAATTCTATCTCTCACTTTTATGCCCTCTGGGGCAATCATGTAGCCGATTGTGAAGTCGTCATATGTAATCTGCATAAGAGGTGCGGTATGGCCCGTATGGTTGAATATGCTCATGACCTCGCCTTCTGCAACAGCATCAAGCTTGTTACTGTAGTTGACCCGAAGGTCGAAGGTGCCTGGCGGCTTGGTGTACGCCTTGGAGCCCTTGCCTCTCCTCTGCTGCCTTAGTCTCTTTCCCATTTTTCACACCAGCTTCAGTCTTTTGGCTATGTCCTCTGCCCTGTAGCCCTTTGCCAGCTTGATGAATGCCTTCTTGTTGTTGGTGGTGGTGTTGACCGTTCTTATCGAATCGACCTTCACGTTGAAGATGCTCTCGAATTCCTTCCTTATCTCCGGCTTTGTCGCCCTGTAGTCGACGATGTAGATAATAGTGTTATATTTCCCTATCTGGTTTATTGTCTTTTCTGTAGACATCGGATATTTAAGTATTCCAGCCATATCGTCACCTCAGTTTGAGCCCCTCTATCTGCCTGTCCATTACCGGGAGCACATTCTCGCTCCATATCGTAAGTCTTCCAGGCTGTCCTCCGGGCGCGAGGGCGTTTGCGGTAATATCATGCATGCTGCAAGCATCCACGCCCGCCATGTTCCTTGCCGCCTTTAAGAGGCCGTTGTCCTTCTCGACCACTATCAGCACCGACTTCCTGTAATGCCTCTGCTTTGAGAGGCGCCTGAGCCCCTTCCTTTTTGTCATCTCCCTTCCGTGCTGGACGTACCAGTCGAGCTTTAGGCTGCTAAGCACCTTGGCCACATCCCTTGTCTTCTTGAGCGATTCTATGTCGCTTGAGACTATTATTGGCAGTGCTGTCTGCGATGTTCCCTTCATCAGCTCCTGCTGCGACGTGGCGGCTATGGCACTTCTTATCGCCTTCTGGTACTCCTTTGCGTTTATCTGCTCCGTGAGTATCTTTTCTATGAGGTGCGGGTGCGCCCTCTTTCCCTTTACTGCCGACGGTATTCTCCTGACATCTCCTTGGATTCCGCCACCTAGCTTCTGCCTCGGTCTTATCGCAATTCCCATGTGCCTTCCTGTTCTGTAGGAGGCCATTGCACCATAGTACCTTGCTGTGGTCTGCATTCCTGCAAGGACGTAGTGGCCCTGCGGCTGAAGCTTGCGCGAGTTTTCTGCTAGGGTCGCCCTCGCTATGAGATCCGGCCTTACCCTCTCCGAAAATGCTGACGGAAGCTCGACTGACCTCATGACGCTGCCATCCATGTTTAGTATCTTTGCGCTCGCCATCATATCGCCTTGCCTGTGGTTGCGATGTAGCTTATCTTTGGCTCCTTTATGCCGCCTTTCGCATCCCTGTTGCCTATCGACTTCCTGATCCTGACTAGCCTCTTTGCAGGGCCGGCCACAGAGCCGTCGATTATTATGTAGTCTGATGTTACCTTTCCGTAGTTTATGAAGCCCGATGTAGGGTTTACCTGCTGAGAATCCTCCTTCTTCCCCGTCTTGAGTATCCTCTTATTGTGCTCGGTCCTGTAGTTGTACCCTGTCTGGCCGGACTGCGGCACGGTGTAGAGCACCCTCTTCATTCCAAAAGCGCCCAGCGTCCCGACATGCCTCGTCTTCTGGGTGGCTTTATGGGAGAGCCTTGCGACCCCGAACCTCTTGATGACCCCCTGCCATCCCTTGCCCTTCGATACTGAGGTAATGTCTACATGCTCCCCGTTTTTGAAGATATCATACGGCTTTACCTCCTTACCGAGCAGTTTCTTTGCGAATTCTATCTTGTCATCTATGCTGTTTCCGACGATGGCCGCCTCATACCTGTCCGGATGGTGCTGGCCGGTCGCGATTCCCTTTGGATATGCAACGAGCAGCGCGGTTACGTCGACGACGCCCTCTTCGACCTTGAGGGAGTCTAGGTTCGGCTCGGAGGCTACCTTCTTTACTCCTGCCCTCTGCGCAGCCGCCTTGTCGTATACCTCCCTTGATGCCTTCTTGTAGCCTGTGCCTCTCTCTTTAGAGTACGCCCTGACGCCGTACATTTCGGTAGTAGGTACCTCTATTATCGTGCATGACCTGCTCGTTTCTGACGCTCTCGCACCTTCCTCCATTATCGCGACATGCGACATCCCTACTTTGTAGCCGACGATATTCGAGAACGTGGGCTCCTTTCCTGATTTTTGGTGAGAGCGCAGCCTAGGGAGACGCCTGTAAGCTCTGCGCTTTTGCCAATACTGAAGTGATCCTCTTCTCATGCTCACACTTTAAGGATTTAGAACAGTCTTGACCGATAATCAGACCTGCTTCTTACCTTGGAACTACTGAATATATCCTCTCTTCATATTTATATATTTTTAGTTCTATCCCTGCCTGCAGATTTGCGGAAGTCCTTGCCGATTACGCTCTCTATGATCTGTATCTGGCGCATCATCGCGTTCATTGATGCCCTCAAGGCGGACGCATCTCCTGCCTTAATCGATATTGCAAAAGAGCTTGGTCCCTCCTTAATTGATATACTGCTTCTCTTGTAGGAACGGGGTTTTCCTATTATTTTCGTGTAGCTGGCGGGCACTACCTTTGTTATCGTTATATTCGATTCGAACCTGCACTTTTGTGCCATAAAATCAGCTTATTTCGTTGGCTCTCTTGCTTGGCCTTCTCTTTATTGTGCCGTATCCCTTTCTCGATATGCCGCGGTGCTTCCTTCCCTGGAAGGTAATCCCCCTGTAGGATCTTCCCTTCTGGGCTATTATTACCGAATAGTGCGGATCTGCCTGCAGCACTGACGATGCCCTATCGAGCAGGATTACCTCGAAAAACCTGTCAGACCCTGACGCCCCTACAAAGTACGAATTAAGCACCTCGCAATTGGAGAACTTCCTCGCCGCACGATCTTCGGCGATTGCCTGGAGCGACTTTGCCCTGGAGAAAAATCTTCCGCTTTTGGATGGCTTCCTCCCGCCGTCAGGGGCCTCTCTTTTGCTCATCCCCCCTCTCATCCTTACCCTTACGATTATTATCCCTTCCTTGGCCCTGTACCCCAGCTCCCTTGCCCTAGCTATGTTTGTTGGCCCGTCGGTCCTTGTTATCGGGGACTCCGTCCTCCACTTAATCATGCGCTCCTTGTAGATTTCGTTCCTCTGCTTGTATTCGTTAACGAAGGATTTCTTCATCTGACCATACATGTTCATTCAATCGCTTCTGACTTTACAAAAAGGTCAACAGATATTGATTCATTAACTATAAAAGTCTTCGTTTGGTGGCAGGTTTTGCGGTCTTCCGGCAGAATAGCTATATTTAAATATTTGAGGTGCGTTATATTATATGACGGTGCTGCATCCAGTCCATCGAGTGTTTACAATGGCAAAGAAGTCAAAGGGGAGGCATAATGCCTCTAAAGCTAAAATTTCTAAAAGGTTGAACGCCTCAAGGAGGCCTCTCTCAAAGAGAATAAAGGTGAGGGTAGCTGCAAGGAACAGGCCCTCCGCCGCAACGAAGGTCACGGTAGAGGCACCGAAACGTTCAAAAAAGGATACCGCCCCTTCCGTATCGACGCCTGAAGAGATAAAGGAGGCGCTCGCTGGCTTGCTGAACAATGAGGGCACGCTTATGTTCCTCAAGAAGAACGTGAGCAAGTGGGCCCCAGATGTCCTCAACATGCTTACTTCGCCGAAGACCGACGAGTACCTTGCCGAGCAGCTCGGCATGAAAATAAACGCGATTAGAAGGATACTCAATCTGATGCAGGGCTACGGAATAACGAATTATTATGTTTCAAAGAACACAAACGGGTGGCTCTCGTTCGCTTGGTACATAAACGCGGGCAAGATACAGCCGTTCTTCGAGTACATAAACAGCGTATCGAACAGAAAGACCGTGATAACAGATGAATGCAACGATTACTTTATATGCAATGCGTGCTATCCGAAGGATAGGCTGATATTCACGTTTGATGCGGCGTTCGAGGCGCAATTCAAGTGCAGCGGCTGTGGGCAAAAGTTTGCCATGCTGAACCGTGACGGTGCGGCTGACCTGATGCGTGAAGTGCGTGCTCCAGAGAGCACTGACGATGCCGAGATCTAGCTTTCGATTCTAAAAATGTAGCTCGGTCTGCTTGTTTATATATTTTGCCGTCTAAAACATATTTGTATTTTATAAAGCGAGGTAGGGTAGTCTGGAGTGCCCGCTGGGCTCATAACCCAGAGATCAATGGTTCAAATCCATTCCTCGCTATAAAAATAAAAAAGGACAGTTGACCCTTTACTTCCGCTAATAAAGATTTTTTGAAACCTTATATATTGAAATCTTGTATAATAACCTTTATGTTTTATTTTTCATTATCATATATTATATAAAGCGCACGATTAGTGGAAGTGTGGGGTCTAAGAGATGACTACTGGAGATATGTCATACGATGTCCTTTGGCAGACGTATCAGAAGGAAAGGCAGTCCAACGAGCTGCAGCTCATGCCCAAAAACTTCTATGATAGCTTCAAGGAATTTATAAACTCGCACGCTACAGGCGCGGAGGACGAAAAGAGCCAGAAGGAGAACGCCGCAAAGCTACTCACCGGAATATTCGAAAAAAGGAGGCAGAAGATGCTGATATATGCAGCATACGGCAGGCAGTTGCCTTCACCCGCACCCCAGCAGGATGTTGAATTCTACGAGCAGGCAATTAAGCTTTTAAAGTCGAATGCACTAGATTATAGCAAGGAAAAGCCTAAAGCTCAGACGCTGCGCTCCATGCAATCAATACCACAGATAATACTTCCGTCAGGGAGGAAGATAGGCCCGCTCGACAAGGAGCAGCTCATAGAAATAGAGGACAAGGAAGACACCACCTTCTTAATCAACAACGGAATTTGCAGGCAGGCATAGTGATTCAATGAAGATGATCAAAGAGACTAGGACATACTGCCCAAAGTGCAACAAGCATACCCTGCATACGGTAAAGCTCTACTCCAGCAAGCCGGCAAGCGGCCTCGGCGTCGGCGCAAGAAGGAGGAAAAGAAAGTTGAAGGGCTACCATGGCAAGGTGAAGGGCAAGGCAACGCAGACAAAGGCATCGAAGAGGCAGAAGATCCTCCTGGAGTGCAAGGAGTGCAAGTACGTAGTCGAAAGGGTTCTTGGCACAAGGACCAAGAAGAAGCTCGAGATAAAAGTACAGTGATTTAAAATGCCATATGGAAATACACCAAGGATAGGGGAACTAGTCATAGCCCAGGTCTCCAAAATCTCGCAATTCGGCGCATACTGCAGGCTCCTCGAATACAACAACCTGGAGGTCTTCATGCCGATAAGGGAGGTCTCCTCCGGATGGATAAAGAACATCAGGGAGTTCATACACGAGGGGCAGAACCTCGTATGCAAGGTCACGCTTTACGACAAGGAGAGGAACACGATTGACGTCTCCCTGAAGAGGGTCACGCCAAAAGATGCCAAGGACAAGATAGGAATATACAACCTTGAGAGGAGGCTCGCAGGCCTTCTGCAGCAGGCGGCCAAGCAGGCAGGATTGCAACCGAAGGACGAGATGCTCGGCAAGCTCCACTCCGAGTTCGGCAGCTATGCAAACCTCTTCCAGCAGGCGACCGCAAACTCCGAACAGTTCGAGAGGCTAAAGGTGCCAAAGAAGCTCAAGGAGGAGATACAGAAGGCGATAGAGGCGAACAGGAAGGAAAAGCGGCACGACGTCTCTTACATAGCGACATTGGAAACTTACAACACCGAATCCGGTGCTACAGAACTGAGAGGCATGTTGACGGATGCGCAGAATGATGGGGTCGAGGTATCGTACATCAGCGCACCAAAGTACCGCTTCAGCTCGGAAGGCAAGGATTATGCAGAGGCGGAAGCAAAGATAAAGAGGGTGGAGGTATCCATAACCTCTAAATTGAAGAAAGGCGTATTCAAGCTGGAGAAGGAGAAGCTAAGGAAGGAGAAGGAGGACATACTGGCGCAGATATGATTGCATGGCAAAAGACGAGACATGGATAGTAGTAAAGAAAAAGGTGAAGCCGAACAAGCCGGTGCTTGTTGTAGGGCTGCCTGGAATCGGCAGCGTGGGCAGTCTGGTCGTCCACCACCTCAAGAACGAGTTCAATGCAACGAGGTTCGCCACATTGTATTCCGACCACTTTCCGCCTAGAGTGACAATGCTGAAAAATGGCACCATAAGGATGCCGTCAAACCGCTTCTACCTGCTGAAGAACAAAAAGAGCGGCCATGACATAGTGCTACTTCTCGGCGACGACCAGGCGGCAAGCGTAGAGGGGATGTACGCGGTCAACCAGAAGATAGTTGAGTTCTTCAAAAACACGCTCAAAGGCGAATTCATATACACGATTGGGGGTTATGGCGCCAGCGAGCCAATAACCGGCGCTCCAAAGGTCTTCGGCAACGCCTCCAGCAAAAAGGTAATCGAGCGGTTCGGCAAGACGGACATACTTTTCGGCAAATCAAGAGGGATGATACTCGGCGCGGCAGGCATGATAATCGGATTTGCAAAGATGAACGGCGTGCCAGCTGTCTGCCTCATGGGGGAGACCGCATTCGTAGGTCTTGATGCCGCAGCGGCAAAGGCGGTCCTGACGATACTCGGTACGCAGCTCAACCTCCCAATAGATACCAAAAATCTCGACAAGATAATAAATAAGACCGCCAATGCTCTGAAGGAGTTTGAGCAACAGATGATGCAGCAGCTGCAGATGCCGCAGCTGGGCCAGCAACCCGTCGCGCCAGACCAGAATCCAAGTTACATAAGATAAGCGCCAGTAGTCTAGCCTGGTAGGACACCAGCTTCCCAACTAAAAGGAAATAGCTGGATGCCCGGGTTCAAATCCCGGCTGGCGCATCTAGATCAATATAAGCGCCAGCACCAGAATTCCAACCATGCCGCCGCAGATGCTGCAGAAGAAGTTCGAGGTGAACTTGTTTCCGATCCCTTTCTCCTCAAAGTGGCCCAGCATTGAATCTACAAGTGTGCCCGCGAATCCACCAATTGTCGCTGCAAGGAGGACATAGAATGTCAATCCCGCAAGATTCACTGGGAATATTAGTGAAGCGATAGCGCCAAACGGTGCGGCTATCAGCACTGCAGCAAACAATCCTGCCGAGAGGCCGAGTGCGGTTATCCCTCCTGATACACCCCTCCTTACCTTGCGCATGTTCAGTATGTCACGCGGGATGCCATCAAGCAAGCCTATCTCGCTGCTGAACTTGTCAGCTGTTATTGAGGCTACGCTGCTCCCGAATCCCACCAGTGCCATGCAGGTCCAGAACGGGTGGCCCAGTGCCATTGAAAAGAAGACAACAACAGCGAATATCAGGGGGCCGCATCCGTTCGAAAGGACGTTGGCTATGCTCCTGCTGGCCTCATAGACCCCCAGCTGCTTTTTGCGCTTCATCCCGCTCACAGTGACTATGGCAGACAGAATCAGGAAGTAGAGCATGAAGATTACAAAAAAGAAGCGGAACCCATTTAGGACAAAGAGCACGAGCCCAAGCAGGACGGCTGCGGCAACCCCTTTTGCGTCGAGAGTAAGGAAGGTCATTTATTTCATTTTTATGAAAGTATATTCCACTATTTGTGACTCTAAGAAAGCTTTTTAAATCTATATTTTTATAGCTTACTACGGGTTCTCTACAGTAGGAAGGTCGTGAAGAACTGGTCGCCTTGCCAGCGTGTAACCCACGCTGGCACTAATTCTTTTTTATCCAAATCCGAGCTCCAGCACTTGGTATCGCCATTTTAAATATCTATTTGTCCATAAAATAATATCGTGTTCTTATGCCAAAGGAAAAGGCCATACATGAGCTTGAGGACCTGCCCGGTATAGGCCCAACCACGGCCACAAAGCTGAAGGCAGCAGGAATCGACACTCTTGACAAGGTAGCCACGGCGTCGCCGCACGATATTGCAGAGATATCGGGCATCAGCGTCGAGGCGGCGAAGAAGGCCGTCCAGACGGCGCAGGAGTCCACGACCCTTGCATATGAGACTGGCGAGCAGGTCTACGAGAAGAGGATGCAGATAGGCAAGATATCGACAGGATCGAAGGATCTGAACGAGCTCATAGGTGGGGGAGTAGAAACGAACGCGATAACCGAGACATACGGAAGGTTTGCAAGCGGAAAGACGCAGCTCGGCTTCCAGCTCGCTGTTGAGGTGCAGCAGCCAAAAAGCAAGGGAGGCCTCGAGGGCACCGCGCTCTTTGTTGACACAGAAGGCACATTTAGGCCAGAAAGAGTACAATCAATAGCCAAGGCAATGGGAATTGATTCGGAAAAGGCGCTAAGCAACATCCTCCTTGTCAGAGTGATAACAACAGAGCAGCAGATACTTACTCTTGACAGGGCCGACAAGTTGATACAGGAGAAGAACATAAAACTGATAATAATAGACTCGTTGACATCCCTCTTCAGGGCGGAGTTCATAGGAAGAGGGGCATTGGGCGAGCGCCAGCAGAAGCTGAACCAGCACATACACAGGCTGCAGATGCTCGCAGACAAGTACAGCCTGGCAGCATACATAACCAACCAGGTCATGGACAATCCAGGCATAATGTTCGGGGATCCGACTACGCCGATAGGCGGCAATGTCCTAGCCCATGCAGCGACAACAAGACTCTACATGAGGAAGAGCAAGGAGGAGAAGAGGATAGTGAGGCTTGTCGACTCGCCCAACATGCCTGAGGGCGAATGTGTCATAAAGATTACTCCGGACGGGATATTGTAGCGTGATCGGATGCTTCTTTTGGTAGGGACTGGCATATCCTACGACGATATGTCTGTAAGAGCCGTAGAGGCCTGCAGGGGATGCAAGCTCTACGTAGAGAGATACACAAGCATTATGGATAATGAGAAGATAAGGAGAATCTCGGAGATGCTGGGGAGCACGCCAAAATTGCTGCAAAGAAGCGACCTGGAGGAGAATGCAAGGCGCATCGTCTCGGAAGCAAAAAGTGAGAAAGTGGCAATCCTAGTTGGTGGCGACCCCCTCACCGCAACAACCCACAAAATACTCTTGATAGAAGCGGCCAAGCAGGGCGTAGAAACAAGGATCTTCCATGCAAGCTCCATATTCACGGCAGCGATCGGAGAGAGCGGACTCGACTTTTACAGGTTTGGGCAGGCAAGCACAATACCCAAGTGGAGCAAAAGCTACAAGCCGGTATCCTTTTACGAGACAATAGAGAGGAACATGGCAAGCAACCTGCACTCTTTGGTGCTGCTCGACTATGATCCTGAAAGAATGGAAACGCTATCGCCAACTGACGTGGCAGACGAGCTGGAAGCTGCAGAGGCCCACTACAAGAAAGGGATAATAAATGAGAAAACAAAGATATTTGTTATGCAGAATATATCCCTCAAAGACCAGAAGGTGCTTGTAACCGACATTAAGGGGATAAAAAAAATCCCAGAAGGAGGGATGGCCCTCTTGATATTGCCAGCAAGACTCTCGAAGGTTGAAGATGAGACAGTAAAGAGCATAGTGAAGTAAATGTTGTCGATAATCTACGATAATAAAGAGGAAAGGACATACGCGCAGGACCAATCTACGGTAGACATACTGAAGGACGGGTACTTCGGCAGCTACGGGTCCGGCAGGCTATACCTCAGGCCTGAGGAGGTGCTCTACCTGATGGACGTCAGGAAGACCGAATGCAAGGACCTTTCGGGGAATGTGCTCACATTCAACGAGATGGCAATGAAGTTGATGCGGAGCAAAAAGCTAATGGCAAGGTACTTCACCTACAAGGATTGGAGGGATAGAGGGCTTATTATAAAGGAAGGGGAATTCGCTGCAAAGCAGAACACCAAGACTCCAATAAAGAGGTATCCCGCAACGCAGATAAAGCTTGATGGATACCACCTTTCAGGGCTATTCTTTCCCGAGGATCTGACTACAATAGCTGATGACTCAGAGGACAGCAAGACGATATACAACGAATTGTGGTTCGGCCAGTACGGCACCTACAAGCTTGGTGATCACGGAATACTGAACAAGCTGGATGTCTATGAGACCATATTCCTAATGGAGTATGGAAGGCTAAAGGTGAGCAACTACAGCAAGCCAGAGATATTCGGCATCGCGTACAAAAGAAGGTCGGACTTCCCAAAGCTCTACCAGGTATACGAAGATTGGAGGAGCAAGGGGTATGTCGTAAAGACTGGATTCAAGTTCGGCACGCACTTCAGGATATACTTCCCCGGAGCGAAGCCAGGCAGGGATGACCCGGCATGGGTGCATTCCAAGCATGTCATCCAGGTCTTCCCGAGGGATGTAAAGATGCTAATATCAGAATGGGCGAGAGCCATAAGGGTCGCGCACTCTGTAAGGAAGACTTTCATACTTGCGATTCCGGGAAAGAGCAGGAAGAAGAGAATGGAGATAGACTTCCTGCTCTATCACAGAAAGGGAAAGGACACAGAGAACCCGGCAGAGGATGCGCCAAGGTTTGCGATGCTCTCAATAAGTGAGGATGAATACATAGGAGGCAGCGAGCTATCGGCAATAATAGGGGAGGCGAAGGAGAGGAAGCTGGAGCTCATAATCGCGATTGCTGATAGAGAGACTGCAGTTACCTACTACAAGGTAAGGAGGATAGACCTGCCAAGGAGCGAATACGAATACTATGAAATAGACTGGATGACTCCCTAACGCTTTTGTCTAGGTCACTTTCTCTTTCTTCTAGCGGTTCTCATGCTCTTTATGCTTAGACGGTGGCGCCCTTTTCCTGAGAAGCAGCAGTGCCGTCGCTATCACTATTATAATTACCATCACTACCGCTATGATAATCAGCGTGGAGGCAGGCACGCTTACCTTGGCAGCAACCTGAGCTATTGTGGTTGTTGTCGTGCTTGTTGTTGTGGTAGAAGATATCGCCTGTATAGTTGCTATCTTTAACACCCCGGCTTGGATAACCGCTCCTCCGGGGTTGGATGCATTGCTTGCTTCAACCGCAGATATCTGAATATTCCATGTTGCAGCTCCAGGAGTATTATTAATCGACATAAATACAGTAACATTCACCGGGAAGGTCGAATATGGCGCTATAGTACCGTAGAGCGGGCTGATTGTGATGTTTGGAGTTATCTGATTATTCTCCTGCGAAACCTTTGGGGTCTGCACCCTGAAGCCTATTGGTGTACTCCCACCATTAGCAAGAGTAAGTTGCAAGGTTTGGGTGTGCCCTATCTGCACTTGGAAGTTAAGTGCCCCGGCCTCCTCTCCGAGCTGCGCGAAGGATAGCGCAGGCAGGACTGCAAGGAGCACTAGAACAAGTGCTATCCCGCCAATGCGGTAAGGATGTGCAGACGTTTGCATCAAATCAATCAGCACGAGTTCTGAATTAGTATGTTTTGTGTGTATGTGGAAGCCGGTGTGCCCAGCGGTATGCCAAGCCCAAAGAAGATACTAGCACCTTGAGTGGATGTCCCAACTGTAGGGGCCACTATAACTATCCCTGTATTCACCGCATTGCTTATTCCCGTGTTGGGCACAGAGCTGCCTATATAAGTTGATTGGGTTGTTGCAGCCCACGTAGTGTTCTGGGCTCCGAAGTTGTTGGCCCCCGCAATCCAGTTTCCAGCACCAATATATATCGTTGCCCCGGCGTTGCCACCAACATCGTTATCTGTTATTTGCTTGTTGGTTGGAACATTCGCTCCAGGGGAAATAGTTCCAAAGATTATTGTATTTGTGCTTAGGGTTATATAGCAGGTACCTATAATGTTTACCGTTGTTGAAACAACATCGTTAGCCGAGCTCGAATAGCCAGGGCATGAATTCTGGAAAATTACATTGCCTAGGTAGTTTCCTGCCGGCTGCGCAGCAGGTACTGTTACTCCAAAGTAAACAATATTATTTGTGGTAGGTGTGGCTATGCTTGGCGCCGGAATTATAATCAGCGTATTAACTAGTAAGAGTGTTAAGGGAGTGGGCGTGCCTCCCGAGGTTGTTGCCCAAACAACATTACTCATGCTCAACGTGTTGGTGGGTGCTATGGTATTGAATGTTGCCGGCCCGCTTGCCACTAGTATATTGGCGGGTACATTGCCGCCAGGGTCGTTAACTGTAAATGCAACTGTTGCCCCAGGCGAGGTATAAGGTAGTAGCCCATTGATGCTTAGTGTACTGGCGCTGCTAATAAAGCAGTTGCCAGGTACTACCGCATTCGCAGTGACGGTGTTGCTTGACAGCGCAAAAGAAAGCTGTGCAAAACTGGAAATAGCATAAAAGATCGAACCAGCAGCTATAAGGATTACTGTAGCCCAAATGATAAAGTCCTTCACCATATCGCCGCTTATTCTTTTTTAAGCAGATATATAAACTTTTCCCAATAGCGGAATATATCAACATGAGTTTTCAATCAATATATTCTGGGTATATGTGTCTTTTGGTGTTCCTTTTGGAATGCCAAGGCCGAAGTAAATTGTGTTTGATCCAGAGGGAGCAATGACGATGCCCATACTATTATAGCTTGAGGAAAGCGCATTACCCGCATATGTGCCAAGCGATGTTGGACTCCACAAGGTATTACCAATGCCAAAAGTATCACTTACAATCAGACCGTTCCAAGCACTTCCAGATAGATATATGCTCGCCCCCACAGTACCAAGGTCATTATCTGTTACCGAATAACTGGTTGGAGTATTTGCGTTAGGGGCAATACCCCCAAAATTTATCACGTTTGTACTCAATGATACGAAACAGTTTGCGAGATTGAATGTTATTGGTACTGTACTTCCTGCGACAGCGTTGCCGCTGAGCGGCGAAGGTATATAGTTGCCGCTGATTATAACATTGGCAACCGTATACGGATAGTTGCCTGGCGTAAAAGAGAATACAATACTGTTTGGTACGATCACATTCAGGGTTTGACTATTATATACTACGTTCCACCCCTCGCCACTATTCGGCAGCCCTGTCTCCGAGAAGGTTGTCAGACCATTCCAAGTGGCTGTTAGAATTCCATTACCCTCTACAGTAAAATACGTGTTCTGCGTAAGGGGACTGGCAACAATAAGGTTTGCGCTGCTCACGAGCCACGAATTAAAGGTATATGTGCTTCCTGGAGAGATTGCATTCAGCGTGAAAGTGCCCAACATGCTACTGTTAAACGCATTATTTGCATATTGAACTCCTGGAGATACTACAGAAGCCACTATATTTCCAGTTGTCGGTCCATCCGTGAAAATTACATTGTATGGGGGGAAAATAGCCGCAGCTATAGATATTGCTCCAATGCCAGTGGTAACTATATTAGCAATATACCCATTTCCAACAGCTACCGAATTACAAGTAATAATTGATGAAGATGATTCTCCTTTACTAGTAGTCACAGACACATATTGGTCTGTAGTGCATCCAGTAGATATACCACTTGTAACTGAAGTAGTCGCATTGCTTGATGCAAACATGACTATCACAAAACTGTTGGCTGTAAGAACATTATAGCTAAGCGTTAGTGTTTTCACCCTTGTTGTTGTGGTGCTTATTCCTACAACCTTGCCGTTTGCAAATATTACGTTTGCCCCTATGCCGGTAAGGGTAGTATTCTCTCTACTGACCGTACCTGCCAAGGTCCAAGTGCCCGTACTACTGCTGGTTTGCCAGCCTATGCTTGTATGGTTCTCACGGTCGGCGCCTATACTATCATTTGTGATTATAGTCCATGTCACGGTCGGTGCGGTTGTTGAGTGTTCTCGTCCGCCACCGCTGAAGAAGTATGTGGTATAGATGCTAGGTGTGATCGTTAGGGAGACGGGCGTCGTAGTCGAAATAACATTGCCTGTTGCAAATCCAACGGCATAATTAGAAAAAGAATTCGACAATGCGCTATAGAAATAATAAGTCGCATTGGACCCCGTAAATGTCGTGCTAAGGGAGCTCCACACACCCGAATCGTATTTAAATAGCCTTATATTACCGCTGCTAATTCCTTGCGACACCACCCACGATTGCGGCACCGAGAAGTTGTATGTTACGTTGTTGACCAATGAGTCTATATTTGCGCTTGAACCAACAATCGTGCCATTTATCTGTATATATTGATATACCGGAGACAACGAGAATTTGATCTGTTGTGGAGCCTGGGTTTGATTTGCAACCGTTATATTGAGCTCTATGTTATTTTTCAATAGGTTGGTATGTACGCCTTCTAGCGGGGATCCTTTTAGGGAGAACGCCGCTGTATTATTCGGCGCATACACAATTCCATTGTACTTGCCGTTTCCCGTATGGTTCAAGTACTGATTTTGTACTGCGGGTACCGCCTGTATTGTGGTTGTGGAGGATAGCGTTGTTGTAGACGAGCTTGTCATTGACGAGGTGATTGAAGTTGTTGTAATAGGGATGCCAGTGAATGTTATCGTGATAACGCTGCCAGCAGCAAGCAAACCACCCAAGGGCGAAGGAGTGTAATTTAATCCATTTGCCGTAATGCTCGAAACAAGATACATGTAGTTGCCGGGCGATGTCGAAAATATCGTGCTATTCGGCGTCACAGCGACCTGCACAATCCCATTGTAGGAGACATTCCAGGCGATTCCGCTCGGCAGACCGGTTTCCACGAAAAGCGTATTGTATAGCGCAAAAGCTAAAGATGTGGTCGATGCCGAAGAGCTTGTACTGGATGATGTGCTAGTCACGCTAGAGGTCGTGGAAGAGATGGAAGTTGAGGAAAAGAGGATGGTGGAAGAGGAAACGGAGGTGGAGGAGATTGAAGTGGAAGAGACGGAGGTGGAAGAAATGGAAGTTGAAGAGACGAGAGTGGTGGAGACGGAGGTGCTGCTCAGAGTTAACGTATTGTTATCGAACAAAACCAAGGTCCTATGTGCCATTGAGGCAGGCGCAATCAGGACTCCTGCGAGGAGCAGCCCCAAGCACAACGTAACCATAACCTTACTTACTCCTCTCACAGATGGCACCTCTCACATCATCTGCAGTAATATATAACTTTATTACGTTTTATCTCCTGCCAAAGAAAGCGAGCAGCCATCCTATGAAACCCTCCCTTTTTACCTCTCCTCCTCCTCCTTCCATCCCCGAACGATCTATATACCCATCCGCTACCCCCCTGAACGCTGTAGAGAATTTTGACCGCGGCTTCAGCATGTAGGCAGGTACATGCGCGGCTATGCTGGCCGGGACGGCATCATCTTCAGGTAGCGATCCGTTTATCTCATTTCCGTACATGTCCGCGACCTCTCTGTAGCACAGCTCGAACCTCGTGTTCCTTACCTTGTTCAGCACGAGCGAATGCTTCAGGTGCGCCCCGTCGTACTTCTTCGAAAGCCTTACTGCGCTGGCGCAGGCGGCAATGTCAGGCGTGGCGATTATTATGTCCTCGTTGAAGTGGCTGAGCGCTACATCGAGATAGTATCCTGGCGATGTATCCATTACTATGAAGTTGTATGAGGTCTTCTTAAGTTGGTTCAGGAATTCCGTCATCAGCTTCGCGCTGGGAAGCCCGGGTGACTCTCTTATCTCTCCGGGCAATACATGCAGCCCCGTAGGCTCGTGTATCGCCACGACGTTCTGAAGCTTCGCCTTTTTTGCAATCACTGCACGTACTCCCGAATTGACATCCTGGAGGCCCAGGTGGAAGCCTACGCTTGGGTTGGTGAAATCAAAGTCTACAAGAAGGACCTTGTAGCCGGCACTCCTCATTGCGGTAGAGAGATTTGTAGCTATCGTGGTCTTGCCTACTCCTCCCTTCTGTGACGAAACTCTTACCAAATAAGGCTTACTCATAGCTTTCTCCCTTCAATCTTTTACTGAGCTTTACCAGCTCCTTTGTCCTCTCTGGGTCGTACCTTGGCCTTCTACGCCATTTCCTTGTTGCAGAGTAAGCTATTAATATGACTGCTATCGTGACCACGGCTCCTGCCATGGCCTCCACGTAGTGCAGATTTATGCTTACTTTGGTAACCGTGATGGGTATGGTGGTTACCGAGTTCTTCGTTGAGCTAGGCACCACTAATACAGGTATAGATTCGGTGATGTTCGCACTACCTGCCCTTGCATAGAGGTAGAAGAGCAGCGTTCCGGTGTAGTTACCCACGTTGACCATAAAGGTCTGGTTGAGGAGCTGGTTGGGCGCCGAGTACATGGTGTATATTGGGTTGATTATGCGCACTGATAGAGGCCCAGTAAGATAGAGGCTCACATTCTGCGGAGTGGTTCCGGTGTAGTAGAGAGAGGCGGATATGTGGCTGGTCGAACTCGTGTAGAAGGTTGGCGCGGTGATGCTAACTATCTTCAAGATGCTCTGCGGCCCTACAGACGATGGCACAGAGAATATGTTTTGCGCATAGGTAAACAGGCTTGGCCTCAGCGGGTTGTTGACACTGTAGTAGGCATATGTCGCCTGGCCGGACGGCAGATAGGAGATAAACCAAGTTATCGTGTAGCCCGAAGAGCTCGAGGATATGTTGTATGGAAGGCCGGTCGCAGATATCTGTGAGAGATTTGAGGCCACAGCAGCCGGTATAAAGGTCATAAGCGTTGCGTTCCTTATCGTAGAATTGCCGTTATTTGATGTCTGAATTATGCTGCTTGACGTCCTGAGCGAATTCGTCATGTAGGTCTGGCCCAGTACCTGCACGCCATTCTGCAGCCTTCCATACACAATGAACGTCATATACTCTGTGTATCTGCTGGCAGCCGCATTTTGCGCAGCAACGTCTATCATCAGCGGTATCACATAGGTGCCAGGCAGGGTCTGATTGGCCGTCCTGAACAGCACCTGCACAATCGCGGTATGCCCAGGCAGGAGGTAGACGCTATTATCTGAGAGCGTTACCAGATAGGTAAAGTTTTTGCTTATGCTGAAGTTAACATATTCCGGCACCGTTGCATTAGATGTAACTTCTATCTGCGTAGTAAGTCCCTGTCCCTTAACAGCAGAAGTCACCATCGGAATGGTCTGTATGGCGACTCCGCTTATTGGAGTAGGCGCTGGCGCCGCCCCGGCCGCTCCGCCACCGCCTCCCCCCGGAGACGGAGGACTCGGCTGGGTCACAGTAAATGTTGCATTTCTGACATTTGACATCCTTAAAGGTACATTTCCAGGGTAGTAGCTCGCCACCACATTTGCGGTGTAGCTGCCGACTGCAGAGGTAGCGCCGGTGATTTGGGCACTATAAATGGATGTTTGCCCCGGATCGAGCGAAGTTAGCGAGAAATTCTCACTAAACGGGGCAGGCCCTGCTGTCGACAAGGTCAGTATTATGTTGGTAGCTGAAAGTTGCCCATTGTTCCTTAATCCTACACTGATGCTGAGTGGCGCCCCCAAGTTCACGCTAGACGCCGTCGAAAAATTGGTTATGCTCAAATTAGCTTCATTCAAGAGGAGAAAATACTCCGAGATCACGTTGCTGTATCCTAACGACGCGAAGCTAAGGGTGGCACTGTACGTTCCGTTCACAAAACCAACAGCATTGAACGAGAATGGAACCGTTTCCACAATTTGGCTGACCGGGCCAGAGTACAATAACGCATTGTACACAATTGCGCCGGTAGTCTGGTTCCTTATTATAAAATTGCCGGTGGCGTTGGATAAGCTGCACGAGCTAAGGGTATAAATTGTATAATTGGTGTTTATGATCCAAGTATTCACATACGCCGACTTTATCCCAAGATTAAGGGCAAAGGGACACGGCACATTCACGTTGGCATAAAGGGAACCCGATGTAGAGCCATAAGAGATTGCGGCGCCTATTATTGTTGCCAGCATCAGCATTGGCAGTACGTAGGCTTCACGTCGCATCATTAAGCACTCAAACGAATTAGCAGTATCTGCCTATATAAACTCAAATAACTTTCCTTTTTCCGGCAAAAACAGATCGCCCTAAAAGAGCGGGTCCAGGGGGATTCGGACCCCCGGCCTGCTGGTTAAGAGCCAGCCGCTCTAGCCAGGCTGAGCTATGGACCCACGAATCAAATTTAGGCGCATTTCATATTAATACTTTCGTCTGAAGAGCAAGAATATGCAGATCGCTATTATTGCATCTAGCGTAAGGCAGTACACGCATATCTTACTCAGCATGTACATTGAGAAGAAGGAGTATATTATGCCACCTATGCCTATCAGGAACCACATCTCTGTAAGCGCCCTAAGTTTTCCAGACCGAACAAGGAAGAACCCGACCGCGAACCATATGATGGAGTAAACTGCCAGCGGAATCCCGAAGGCCACCGAATAGCTACTCGTTATCACCGCCGAGCAGTTTACTATCGACGATTTGAAGCACGCGAGGTATCCAGGATAGTAATGAACGTAGGTCAGGTACGCAGATATCACTATGCCTGCAAACAGCAATGCCTCAAGAAGCGTTATCTTTCTCAAGCGACCATCAGTAGAGTACCTTTATCTCCTCATATCTAAATTTCTTTGGAGGCTTACCCGCTATAGGTATGCTATTCCCGCACTTGAGGCAGCGCATCTGTGCGTCAAGGTGCCAGCCAATAACGTAGTGCCCGGCTCTCTCAACTGCAACCGCATTGCACTTAGGGCAGTACGTGTTTTCGTATGGGTTGCCGGGAACATTGCCGATGTAGACATATTCAAGCCCGTTCTTCTTTGCTATTTCATAGTGCTTTTTCAGTGTAGCGAAGCTGGTTTCTTCATAGTCAAGCATCTTGTAATCCGGATGGAACCGGATGAATTGCATTGGAATGTCTGTGCCTGCCTCATCTGCAATCCACTTTGTAAGCTTGTCGCACGCCCCGAGCGAGTCTCCAACTCTTGGAATTATCAGGTCGGTCAGCTCTACGTGTATGCCTGCCTTGCGCAATTCAATTATCGACTCCTTGACTGGCTCATTGGACACCACGGCCTCAAACCTGTTTGCGAACTTCTGCTCACAATTTCCCTTCAAGTCAACAACAGCCGCATCTATCAGCCCCCTCATTTCAGATATGGTCTCCTTTGTCATGTATCCGTTCGTTACAAAAAGGTTGTAGAGCCCCCTCTTGTGCGCCGCCTTTGCTACGTCAAGCGCGTATTCAATAAATATCGTCGGTTCATTGTAGGTGTAGGCTATGCATTCGGTCCCATTCTCTATGGCAAGCTCTACCACCCCCTCGGGGCTCATCTCAACTCCTTGGATCTCCTTATCTTTGGAGATGTTGTGGTTCTGGCAAAAGAGGCAACCCCAATTGCACGAAGATGTTCCAATCCCAAGGACGTAGCTACCAGGCATAAAGTGACTGAACGGCTTTTTCTCTATCGGATCCACCTGCATCGCAGATATTATCCCATAATTTATCAGATTGAGCTTGCCATCCATGTTTTTCCTAACAAAACAGAACCCATTAGACCCGTTCGGTATCCTGCAACGTCTTGCGCAGGCTACGCATTCAACCTTTTTATCCGGCAAAGGGTTCCAGAGGACTGCTTTCTTTATCATCAGTATTACTTATCTTGAATAATATTTAACGCTTACTGAAAATGAGGCTTTGTCCGAGAAGTATCCACAAAGTGCTACTTATTGGACAGAAAAGCGACTTTCTGGACAGAGGTGTGTAAATGAATAGGTTTTACACACTTAAAGGCTCTTTTACAGCAGATAAGATTACCTATTCCCTTAGGGCAAATGTATTTAAGGGTTGTATCAAAAGTAAATATGTGTCTGATAGCAAATTCTATTATTATAGAATGTGGTGTAGAGACCGTGGATATAATAAAAGTCTCCCCGCTTTAATTGAAAGAGAAGACTGGGAGGACAACACCAAAAAGTATAAAGTAGACCACAGTGATGGGACTTTAGACGAAATTGTAATAGAAAAAACAAGTAGTGGGTATTTTGGCAAGATAATAAGAACTAAACCAAAACAACAATACTTCGGTAAAAACGAAGGAGAAAAGAAAGTCGAAGTGCTAAAAACCGATTCAGAATTAATTGGGGAAAGAGCAAGAGAAATTACATACCTCGCATTTTTGCCTTATAATTTAAACGATTTGCTCTTTTTGATAGAGCTTCATTTCGGAAGTCGAGGAATGAGAACAGTAAGGAAGTTTTTTGAACAATGTATATCACAACCATATGATATCAAAGCAGAACCTCTCAAAGTTCGTTCAAAAGAAGTTAGATGAAGAAATAGACGTTCAGGGTTGGAAAGAGGATTAATATGACATTTACGCCTCTCTCAAAAGATGAAGCGAGGATAAAACTCAAAGAACTCGTAGAGCAGTTTGAAAATAATCTAACGGCTTATGAGAGTTCTGTGTATAAAGAAAGTCGTGTAGAAAGCGATTATATTGAAAAATTCTTTACCATTCTTGGATGGGATGTAAATAATGATAACGGCTATTCGGAATTATACAGAGATGTTATAAAAAGAGAAAATGTTGAGATAAAAGGACACCATAAAGAAGCCGATTATGCCTTTACGATAGGAGGAAGTAATATCGCATTTTTTGTAGAAGCAAAAAAGCCATCGGTTGATGTAAATCATTCAAAAGAACCTGCGTATCAAATTAGGAATTATGCTTGGAATAGTAAAAATCCTGTTTCTATCCTTACAAACTTCAAGGAGTTCTCTATTTACGATTGCAGAATAAAACCTAATGAAAAGGATGACTCAAGAGTAGCGAGAATATCCTATATAACCTTTAAAGAGTATTTAGATAAGTTTGATTTTCTCTATGATACTTTTTCGCAATCTGCTGTTAAAAAAGGTAGCCTTGAAAGATACATAGACAAATCAAACAAATCTGTTTCTGAAGTAGATGATGAGTTCTTAAAAGAGTTAGAACTATGGAGAAAAGACCTTGCTAAAGATATCGCAATAAACAATTCAAAATTAACAATTGCTGAATTGAATTATGCGGTTCAAATGATATTAAACAGAATCCTTTTTCTTAGAATAGCAGAAGACAAGAGCATAGAGAAGGAAGATACACTAAAGACTATTTCAGATAGCAAAAATATCTATAGGAAACTTTTGGATTATTTTGAGGAAGCTGATACAAAATATAATAGTGGTATATTTGATTTTGAATTGGATAAAATAACACCAGATTTGAAAATTGATGATAATACTCTAAAGAAGATAGTAGAGAATCTTTATTATCCTAAATCACCATACAATTTTAAAGTAATCAGTATCGAAATATTAGGAAGTGCCTATGAAAGATTCTTAGGAAATACATTAAGACTTACTGCATCTCATCAAGTAAAAGTAGAGCAAAAACCACTTGTTAAGAAATCTGGTGGGATTTATTACACACCTGAATTTGTTGTTGATTACATAATCAAAAATACACTTGGTAAAAGAATAGAGGGTAAAACGCCAGAGCAAATAAAAGATATACGAATTTTGGATATGGCTTGCGGTTCTGGAACATTTTTGGTTAGAGCATACAAATATCTTTTAGATTATATCCTCGATTATTACCTCAAGGATAAAGCTAAATACAAAAATAAGATATATCAATTACCAAATAACCAATATTCTTTGACTACTGACTTAAAGAAAAAGATATTGCTGAATAGCGTTTTTGGTATAGATATCGACTCTCAAGCTGTCGAGATAACAAAACTGAGTCTTCTATTGAAGGTTTTGGAAAACGAAACAAAAGATAGTGTTAATAGACAACTAAAACTTTTCAAAGAGCGAGCCTTGCCTAATCTTGATAAGAACATAAGATGTGGAAACTCAATAGTAGATTCATCATACTTTAATCAGAGTAATTTTAATGATGATGCTGAAAAGAAGCAAAGGCTTAATCCTTTTGATTGGGATAGTGTAGAAAATGGTTTTGGCTATCTTGGTAATATCAAATTTGATATTATAATAGGAAACCCGCCTTATGTCAAAGAATATACATATAGAGAGCCATTCGAAGATGTAAAGCAAACAGACCTAAAGAAATATTATCAAGGGAAAATGGATTTATGGTATATATTTACTTGTGAATCAATAGACCTACTGAAAGAACACGGCTTCCATAGTTATATCGCACTTAATAATTGGATAACTAATTCTGGAGCTTCAAAACTAAGGGATAAGATACTGACTGATACAAAAATGCTATCATTCTTCGACTTTAATGAATATCAGGTTTTCAAAAAGAAAGCAAGCAATCAAACAATGGTCTTTGTATTGGAAAAGGATTCAAGGATAAAGCCATACTATACTGAATATTTCAGAGTCTTAGATAAGAAGATTACGAAGGGAGAGTTAATCAGTTATTTTAATTCAAAAGAAGGTAATAAAATTGAACGTTATAAAGTTCTGATAAATCCGAAAGAGTTGAAAGACAAGAAAATAAACTTCATAAATTCGGGGATTGGGGAAGTCATAGGCAAAATAGCTGGTAAAGCTAATTATTTCCTTACAGAAAAGAATGTCGCACAAGGCATAGTAAGTCCTCAAGAATATGTGTTAGAGTCTCATCTTAAGTATCTTAGTTCTGGTGTTAAAAAGGATGAGGGCATATTTGTTTTGAAGCAGTCAGAGGTTAAGGCTCTTGGATTGAATCATAGTGAAAATGAAATTATCAAACCATTTTATACAACAAACCAACTACATAGATATTACGCCGACCAAAAGAATGATTTATGGATAATATACGCAGATATGAATGTCCGCAAGAGCATAAGAGATTATCCGCATATAAAGGAACATCTTGACAGATTTAGAAAGGTTATGACATCAGATTTCAAACCTTATGGATTGCACAGAGCAAGAGAGCCTAAGTTCTTCGAAGGTAGCAAAATTCTATCACTAAGGAAAACAGATAGACCATTCTTTACCTATGCAGATTTCCCCTGTTATGTATCTCAAACGTATTTCATAATCAAACCAGACGATATTGACTTGAAATACCTTACAGGTCTTCTTAATTCTAACTTGATATTCTTTTGGCTAAAGCATAAGGGTAAGAAACAAGGAAATCAATTACAAGTAGATAAAGAACCTCTACTTGAAATTCCCATATATAAACCCGACAAGAACGAAAATGGCATAAAAGATGATATAGCACAACTTGTTGATAAGATAATCAATCTTGAAAAACAGAAGCATAATGTAAGGTTGGATTCTGATAAAAGGGTTATAGAGCAAGAAATATCCTCTTACGAAAAACAGATAAACAAGTTAGTATATAAACTCTATAAAATAGAAAATTACTCTGAGACTATAGAAAGCGATGTGAAATTATGACTTTATGGACAAGATTGACACTTTACGGACAAACGATACTTTACGGACAAAGCCTGAAAATGAGAAGTCGCAGGCATCCAGCGGCCTAAAAGTTGCCCCAACCATCAAATCACCGAAAGGGTTTTAAAGCTCAAAACTCAATAATATAACGGGCAAGGAAAAGGGCGATCTGTCGTCGTATAAACCTCTCGGTATTTAGCATGGCTGATAGCGATTATAGTGCAAAGGACATAATGGTGCTTTCTGGGCCCCAGGGCATCAGGAAAAGACCCGCGATGTACATAGGTTCGACCGCCAGCGGCGGCTTTATCCACCTGCTCTACGAGGTCCTAGACAACGCCATCGACGAGGCCATGGCAGGCTATGCAAAGACCGTAACAGTAAGGCTGAGCAAAGATGAGGATACAGACGTTGCTGAAGTGAGCGACGATGGCAGGGGCATACCTATAGACATAATACCAAAGGTGGGCAAGCCCGCTCTTGAGGTTATAATGACCTCCCTTCATGCAGGCGCTAAGTTTGAAAACAAAGTCTACAAAGTATCCGGAGGCCTTCACGGCGTCGGTCTTACAGTTGTGAATTCACTATCAGAATACACAGAGGTTACGGTAAAGAAAGAAGGCAAGATATACAGGCAAAGATTCAGCAGAGGCGCAGTCATAACCCCGCTTGAGGTGGTAGGAACCGTTGAAGAGGGGCGCAGCGGCACAGCAATAAAGTTCAAGCCTGACAAGGAAATCTTCTCCGCCAAGAGCTTTGATACTATAGAACTCATAGAGAGGGTGAGGGACCTCGCATATCTCAATCCAGGCCTGCGCATAATCTTCATAGACGAGCGTGAACAGCCCCCAAAACAAATCGAATACTTCTCGAAGAACGGACTGGAAGACTTCCTTGCCCACATAAGGGGAGATAGACAGGAGATAAGCAAACCCATATCTATAAAGAAGCACGCCGATTCGCTCAAGCTCGACATCATAATGCAGTATGTTAATTCATATTCAGAAGATGTGCTCTCTTTTGTCAACAAAATAAAGACCGCTCAGGGCGGAACCCACGTAACAGGATTCAGGGGCGCTCTGACCAGGGCGATAACGAACTACAACCAGAAGAACGGTAAAAAGAAGAACAACATAGCTCTTGAAGGCGATGACACACGCGAGGGCCTGATAGTGATAATATCCCTACTCATGCAGAATCCGGAATTTGAGGGGCAGACAAAGGAGAAGCTGGGCAACAACAGCATAAAGGCCTTCATAGAAAATGCCTTCTATTCAGAATTCTCAAGATATTTGGAAGAGAATCCGGCAGAAGCAGCAAAGATAATGGACAAGGTATACACCGCCGCAGAAGCAAGAGAATCAGCAAGGCGTGCGCGCGACCTTGCAAGGAAGAAGGGCCTATTCGAAGGCGCCATACTCCCCGGAAAGCTCTCCGACTGCACAGAAACAGACCCAGAAAAGTGCGAGATATTCATTGTGGAGGGAGAAAGCGCGGCAGGTTCCAGCAAGGAAGCCAGGGATAGGTTCTATCAGGCTATACTACCTCTGCGAGGCAAGGTACTGAATGTTGAAAAGGCAACAGAGGAGAAAATATTCGCGAATGCCGAGCTGCACGCCATGGTGACAGCGCTAGGCACAGGAATAAAGGAGTCATTTAATCCAGACGGCGCAAGGTACAACAAAATAATACTATTGACAGATGCAGACGTTGACGGCAGCCACATAAGGACGCTGCTGCTTACCTTCCTTTACAGGTACATGAAGCCACTAATAGAAAGGGGGTACGTGTACATCGGGCAGCCCCCGCTCTATAAAGTCGTAAAGGGCAGGGATGTCAAATATGCTTACTCCGACCAGCAACTAAATGAAATTATGAAAGGATTTGACGGAAAGGGCACGCTCCAGAGGTACAAGGGTCTTGGTGAAATGAATCCCGAACAGCTCTGGGAGACCACAATGGACCCCAAGAATAGGGTGCTAAAGAGGATTACAATAGGGGACGCGGAGCTTGCCAATACGATGTTCATCATACTTATGGGCCTTGATGTTGAGAAGAGAAGGCACTTCCTGGAGGATCATGCAAGCGAGGTAAAGTTCCTTGATATATAGTGTTTTGAATGGCTGAAAATAGTTACCTGGAAACTCAAATAGAGAAGGAGATGCAGTCAAGCTATCTCGATTATGCTATGAGCGTAATCATAGGCAGGGCTCTCCCCGACGTAAGGGACGGCCTGAAGCCAGCCCAGAGAAGGATACTTTGGGCTATGTACGGGCTGGGCAATTTCCACGATCAACCAACAAAAAAGAGCGCGAGAATAGTGGGGGAAACTATCGGAAAGTACCATCCGCACGGCGACATAGCTGCCTACGGCACACTGATAAGGATGGCGCAGTCCTTCTCTATGAACCACACGCTTGTAGAAGGTCAAGGAAATATGGGCTCGATTGACGGAGATCCTCCAGCCGCGCAAAGATACACAGAGGTAAGGCTGAACAGGTTCGCCGAAGAGATGCTCACAGACATTGAGAAGAAAGCTGTGCCGTTCGTCCCGAACTTCGACAATACAGAAGAGGAGCCACTGATACTTCCTGCAAAAGTGCCGCACCTATTGATTAACGGCGCATCCGGCATCGCAGTAGGGGTCGCCACAAACATAATGCAGCATAACCTAAGGGAGGTCTGCGACGCTGTGGTCGCGTATGTTGATAAACCGGAAATAACTCCACAGGAACTGCTCCAATACATAAAAGGACCAGACTTCCCTACTGGCGGAACAGTATTCTACAGCAACATGCTCGTCTCGTCATATCTGAACGGAAGGGGGTCGTGCACGATAAGGGGCAAGACCGTAATCGAGGAGCAGAAGAACAGAAACACCATAATAATAAAAGAGATCCCGTACAATGTGAACAAGGCGACTCTCGTTCAGAAAATAGCCGAGCTTGTGAAAGACAAGAAGATACAGGGCATAAGCGACCTTCGGGACGAGAGCGGAAAGGAGGGCATACGGATCGTGATAGAGCTAAGGAAGGACTCCAACCCGGAGGCCGTCCTGAACACACTCTATAAACATACCCAACTACAGGTCACCATACCGGTCATGAACATCGCCGTGATAAAGAACAGCCTTGTAACGCTCAACCTTAAGCAGTTTATAAAGGTCTTCATCGACCACCGAGTCGAGGTAATAAAGGCCCGCACAAAGTACGATCTTGACGTTGCGTCGGACCGGCTCCACATAGTAGAGGGCCTTCTTATAGCGATTGCAAACATCAACGAGGTCATCGGAACAATAAAGAAGAGTTCTGATACAAAGGAGGCAAGGTCCAACCTCATCAAGGCTTACAGCATAACCGAGAAGCAGGCGAATGCCATACTCGACATGAAGCTGAGCAAGCTCACAAGCCTTGAGAGCACCTCCCTGGAGGGCGAGAAGGCCGACCTGGCAGGCAGCATAAAGAACCTAAAGGAGATACTCGAGAACGAGGGCAGGGTCTTCCAGATTATAAAAGAAGAGACCAAAGAGATAAAGGAGAAGTACGGCAGGGAGAGGCGCACCGTCATAGAGAGCAACACCGGCATAGAAGAGATAGAGAACGAGGACCTCATCGTGGACGCCGAGACCACCGTCATACTCACAAAGAACAGTTACATGAAGAGGATGCCCACAAGCGTATACAAGACGCAGGGGAGGGGCGGCAGGGGAGTCATAGCAATAGGACTGCGGGAGGGCGACTTCGTGAAGCAAATCACCTCGTGCAAGGCGAAGGACTACCTCCTTGTCCTAACCAACAAGGGCCGTGCATACTGGCTCAAAGCGTACCAGGTACCCGAGACGAACAGGTATAGTGTGGGAAAACCCGCGGTCAACCTTGTCAAGCTAACGGACAACGAGACAGTGGAGAAGATAGTCAACACAAGGGCATTCGCCGAAAACTTCCTGACGTTCATAACCAAGAAGGGCACAATAAAGCGGGTCAAAGCAGAGAGCTTCTCTAAGCCGAGGGCTTCAGGCATAATCGCCGTGCCCATCAACCAGGGAGACTCCCTTGCGGATGTCTGCATATCTGACGGAAGCTCGAACATCTTCATAGCCACCAGGAAGGGCAAGGCATTGCGTTTCAACGAGAAGGACATAAGGTCGATGGGCAGAAACGCGCATGGGGTGCGGGGAATAAGGCTGTCACTTGGGGACGAGGTGGTCAACCTCCTCCAAGCCAAGGAATCCAACCTCATAGCAACCATAACAGAGAACGGATTTGGAAAGGCAACGAAGTTGGATGAGTACAGACTGCAGAGGAGGGGCGGCAAGGGCGTGATAAACCTGAAGGTAAAGGATAAGACGGGTCCGGTAGTGAAATCCCTAAAATCGTCCGAATCGTCAGAAATTCTTCTAATAAACTCGAAGGGGCTTTCTATACAGTTCCCAGTTTCCGCGATAAGGGTGACCGGCAGGAGCGCCTCAGGTGTCAGGCTGATGCGCGTAGATCGCGGAGTGACTGTGGTAGACGCCCAGATACTCTAACGGCAAGTGACTACCCATATTGAGAGGCAACTTTATTAAAATGCATAATGCGCATTACTTGTGGGTGTGCGGGTGATACTGGTACTCGTAATAGGCAAGGGCAGCCATGAGTCTTACTTAGACCTAGCCCTCGTTTCGCGCGCGTTTGGGGCATCAGCAATAACCTTCTGCGCAAAGGATGCAGGAGACATCAGGTCGATAGAAAGGGCAATCAAAGGCACAAACAGCAAATGGGGAGGCAAATTTTCCGTTTTCCACACAAAAAACTGGAAGGAATTCATAAATGAGAAAAAAAACTACCTGAAGATATACCTGACAATGTACGGGCTTCCAATGAAGAAGCTGGAATACCAGATAAGGACCTACAAGAACATACTGCTGATTGTGAGCTTCACCGAGGCGATAAAGCCCCTCTACAGGGCTGCGGATTTCAACATAAGCATAACTGCGCAGCCGCACACCTGCGCCTCCGCAATATCCGTCTTCCTGCATAATTTCTACAATGGAAGGGAACTCGCCCTCCATTTCGAGAATGCGGGATACAAAGTAGTGCCAGAGGAGCACAGCATACACATACAGAAATCGAAAGGCTAAGCGGACCAGTACTTCCTTGTGCGTATGAACTGCCTTTGGCTCTCTATGAGGTCCTTGTAGAAGAGCGTCTCGTCTTTCCTTTGCATGAGCAGAGCCCTGGCTGCACTCGATGGTCCTATGCCGTAAGTCGCTAATGCCATCGCCGCCCGGCCGCCGTAAGAGCTGAATAAACCTGCCTCTTTCATTGCCTCGGCAAAGGCCCTCCTCCCGTCTCTGGTTAGCTGTTTGCCAGATATCCTTCTCCTAACCGCATCGAAGTGGCTGTCAGAATATCTGGATATCATGACGCTGCCACAAGACGGGCACTCTATCTTCGCAGAGTCGCGGAGATCACTTATCTTGCGCAAGAACGTAAATCCGCAGTAGGTGCAGAGCAGCTTCATCTCCTTCTTCATCAGGAACTCAGAGAAGGACTCCAGTATCGCCTTGCTGGGCAGAACCGGCATTATCAGCTCTCTGGTATAGTATGCAGAATTCAGTATCTCATCTGCGAGCGGTGAGATCTCGCCCGAATCCGAATACGTTATCTTTATCCTGCCCGACCTTATGCCGGAAAGGAACTCCTTCAGGTTCACAAGATCGAACCCCTCGATTATCTCACGCAGCGTTTCCCTGTATGGAGGGCTGTCCTGCAGCACCTTTATTATCCTCTTTGCTATGGATTTAGATACCGTGGCGCCCTTGTCTATCACTCCGAAGAGCTTTGCCACGTTCACAAACCTGTATCTGAACAGGTCAGTCTCCTTTACTGCATTCTCAATATCAATTTCAATACCCGCCTCCTTCATCCTACCCAGGAATTGCTCTATGTCAATGCCCTTTGCACCATCCAGCATAATGAAATAGGGCGAAGACCTCACATTTATGCTCCTTCCAAGAAAGACAACAATCAGGTGCGCAAGCAGTCTCGAAAGCGCCTGGTTCGCCAGCGTGCCAAGCCCTGTATGGAATATCAGGTAGTCCTCAACCCTCTCTATCAGGGCCTCGTTCTCCGCATGATACAGTTTTGCCTGCCTGCCGGCAAAGTCCAACACTCTATCGAATGTCTCGCCGCTCATGCAACCGCTCCTCTCAGCAATCTTTGCATCCAATATTATTCTCTTCGCTTGCATTGCGACCGCGCAGGAGACTGGTATGTCTTCCCCTGTCCAGTCAGGAATCGCTGCATCGAGGTGCTCGCTCGGCTCCACGCTTATCGATTGCTCGTCTATGCTTATAACTTTCCATGGCAATCCCTTGACTATGAAGACCGAGCCCTCCTCTATGTTGGCCGAGACGAATTTCTCATCCAGCGACGATATTATACGATTGTCTACCGAGTTCTTCACTATGAATCTCTTTGTGTCGGGTATGACGCTAAGGTGCTCGTAGTAGTACATCCTGGTCCTTTGCGACGCCATTACCTTCTTTCCATCAAAACCTATTAGCCTCTGCCTGTCCATAAACTTCAAGAGGCCTGCGAGCTCGTCATTGCCGATTCCAGAGTAGGGATGAGCCCTCCTGATGATTTTTGCAAGCGAATCCACCTCTATCCCGCTTCTCTCCAGCGCGATTCCGCAAATCTGGTTGCATAGGACATCCAACGCGTTCCTGCAGGCTGGAGGGTTCTCTATTATTCCTTCCTTCATATTCTTGTATATTGCCGCAGCCTCTACTGCATCTATCTCACTTGTCGCTATCACCACGCCTTTCGATATGCCGGCTTCGGTATGGCCACTCCTCCCAATCCTCTGCGCCATCCTCAGCGCCTGCCTGGGCGAGCCGTACTGTATGACAAGGTCGATATTGCCTATGTCTATTCCGAGCTCAAGCGAGCTTGTAGCTATTATGCACTTGAGCTGCCCTGCCTTGAATTGGTCCTCCATCTCTATCCTCTCGCTCCTGTCCAGCGAGCCGTGGTGGACCCCCACGCCCCCGAAATCGTGCATCCTGTTCAGCTGGACTAGCCTGCTACCCAACGCCTCAACAACCTGTCGGGTGTTCGCAAACAGAAGAGTAGACCGCGATCTCTTTATCGACTCTGCAATCTCGCTCAGGCGGGCGAGCGATTTGTCGTCAAGGTCGAATTTAGAGGTTAGCTCCTTCACAGTGCTCGTATATCTGGCCGGTATCTCTATGCGCAGCTCTGTCCTCTTCTCGGGCTTCGCAAGTGCGATCCTGAAGCCTCTACTCCCGCAAAGGAACATCCCAGTCGCATTTGGGTCAGCTACAGTCGCGCTTATGCCTATCCTCTGGAATCCCGGTGAGAGCTCATCAAGCCTCTCCAGCCCCAGCGAGAGCTGGGCTCCCCTCTTGTTGGAGTATAACTCGTGTACCTCGTCCACTATCACAAAGCCTACGTTACGAAGATGGGGCGCGAAAGACTTCGTCGGCAGTATGCTCTGCAACGTCTCTGGAGTGGTTATCAGCACCGTAGGTGCGTTCTTTACCTGTTTTCTCCTCTCGCTCTGCGTTGTGTCCCCATGCCTGACAGATATGCTTATGCCAGCCTCCTTGCAGAGCCAATCGAGCCTCTTTATCATGTCCCTGTTCAGCGCGCGGAGCGGAGTTATGTAGACAAGTCTTATCCCAGATGCCTGCACTCCCGCAAGTATTCTCCTGATGATAGGCAGCACCGCCGCCTCGGTCTTGCCAGAGCCGGTCGGCGCGATGACTATGCAGTTCTCCCCTTTCTCTATGATAGGTATAGCTGCGCGCTGTATCTCGGTGAACTTCCCGTACTTCGATAGGAATGCCTTGTATATGTCATTTATTTAATCGCCCCAGCAATTCGCCTCCTGGTAAGGCTCCTATGCAGCAAGAGCACGAGGGCGAACGCCGCAACCACTGCGATAACTGGAGCAAGTATTATCGGAGTTATGAATATCGCATCTATGCTGCTGCCCGCATTCGCTCCAACGCGCTCGCTGATGAAACCATAACTGGCTGATCCCGTTGCATTGCCGAATGGAACGTCGTAAAGGGTCGCACTACCAACCCTTCCAAGATAGAAGCTTGTGCCGGTCCCATTCCTGAATGTCAGATAAACGCTTGCGTTGAGCGGGTTGTTGAGCAGGCTCTTCGCGCTTATCACTAAGTCGTAAACCGGGAGCTTGACCGGTATTTTTGACACGCCCGATATGTTGATGATTAGATTGACAGGCAGCCCCATGCCCTTGTAGTAAGCGTATGTCAGGTTGTATGGGACGCCCGCAAACAGCAGGGTGCTTCCGTTTAGCCTCTTCCCATCAAGGTAGAAATACTGCACGCTTATGTTGTTGTGGTAGTAATCCTGCCCGAACAGGGTTGTGAGGTACTGCGGCTTGAATACGGCATTCAACCGCATAGGCGAATTGACGGTAAAGATCACGCTGCTAGTGTTGTAGAGTCCGCTCCAGGAGTAGAATGCAATCCTGTTCTCATTTGTCGAATTGAAATACTGTTGCGAGAGCGATATGCTTGCACTGCTGCCGGCATCGTACCAGCCCGATCCAATCGCATTTCCATATGGAGTCTGCAGCCCCACAAAATACTGCCCCTTCCACAGCGCATCAATCTGGGCGGGGGCACTCATCAGAACGCTTATCGTGGAATTCATTTGCCCATTGCTCCAACCCTTAAACATCTCCCTTGCGCCTTCAGACACGTTTACAATAGCCGAATTCAGCGAAACCAAGGCGACGCTGCCGGCGTCATACCATCCGCTGCCGGTTACATTGCCGTAATCAGATGACACGCCCAAATAATACTGGGAGACCCACAAGGCCGTCTCTGTGATATTCCCGTATATGTTTACCTGCCCCTGCGCAGATGCCCCCGTATAAGAACCTGCGCCGCTCCCAATCCAGTCTTTGAACACCTCCCTCTGCGTTGTGCTTATATAGACGTATCTTGGTATGCTGAAGTTTACGGTCGAGAATGTCGAATAATAGCCCGTTCCTGTAGCGTTGCCGTATTGCGAATAAGCCTTAAGGCTGTATATGCTATTCCACAACCTTGTCCCGTTCTGCACCATGTGCACCGCAGACCCGATCTCGAAGAAGTCTGCGTATCCTGGCAATTCGGCTACCCCGTAGGGATTTGATAGGGCGGTCTGGCTGCCCACCCCGTACCCCACATAGGCGTATGCATCATGCAGGAGGTTGAAGGAGTCATCGCTGTAATAGGAAAGGTTCTTGAAGAGCACTGTCTCCATAAAAGCGTCGTTGTTATTTGCGTCCGCAAGCTCTGCATATGCGACAGGAGCATGGTTGCCAGACTGCGATGTTCCTAACATCACGCTTCCTATCTGCTCATTGTTGAAGTAGATCTTCCATTCCGTCCCATTCGAATAGAACCAATACCTATTGAATATCCCATTCTGGCCCACAGAGTCATTTCCGCCCACCCCGCCGTAGAAAGTGCTGCTGTTTTTGGAGTTTGCCGGAAAGTACTCCCAGAACCACGTTGGGTATCCCGCCTCCAGAAGTACTGAGCCACTGCATCCTTGCGGGTTGCATGCCTGTGGGTAATACCCTGTTGTATTTGTCACCTCATAGCCTGCCTGTATGAATGCGCCGTCCTGCAGGGTCTCCCCCACCCAGAAGCCGAAAGAGCCAGCACTGAGGTTTTGTGGATATACGGTCTGTATGTAGACGCCGGCCCCGTTATTGTATGCCGAATCTGGTGCGCCGTTCGCCCCGGACTGAAACCAGAACTGGCCAAACGCGAGGTTCCCCAGCAGCACTAGCGAAAGCACAGCGAAAGAAACTAAGAAGAGAATATTACGTCCTCTCATGGTCCATACCCAACGCATCCAGCGCCGCTATTATCCTCTCTCTTTCAGCAGACTTAATACTTTTCCATTCTATGATGGCCTTATCCGGCCTTTTGGAGCTCCTCTCCACAGCTTGCTCCAGCATTCCTATTTCACTTACATGATGCTTCGACATCATGTGGCCGAACGCGTACCTTCTGTCAAATGCCAGACGCGTGAACTTCTCTGCGTAATGCAGTCCTCCGACACCAAGCACAGGTTCGGAAAAATTGGTAGGATCTCCATCCTCAAGCGCTGACAGCGTTACCCTGGCAAGCAGCATGCTGTGCTTTTTGCTCTCAAGGGCGGCTCTGTTTCCACCTACCTCCACGAAAAGGGATGGAGTCTTAAGAAGGGGTCCATGATGGGTCGCCTCGTATACTACAGGGAAGCCAGTATCGTTCAATTCGTCCATCTTCCTGAGGAAGCAGAGCATCCATTCTGGAGATGCAAAGCTCAACTGCCTCGGCTTGCCCCCCAGGTCCGCAGCATCAGACCAATTTCCCTCAGGATGTACAGTAAGGGAGGCGATTTCTTTTGCGCTTTTATGGCTGCAGACAAATACGAACAGGTCAGTCTTTACAAGATCGTCAAGGTAGTCGGCCTCTAGCATACTCTCCTTTATCCCTATCATGTTGATGCCCTTGCGCTTGAAGTGCCTTGCATCTCCCACCGACTCCAATTCCTCGAATTCGCCAACCTCCAGAAGGCTCTCACCGATGTTCTTCGATGTAAGGTTGCTCTCCGAATAAACTACATACGGCATGCGTCACCTCGCCAAACAAATAAAAATACCTCAAGGAATATATAAAATGTCTACGGTAATTAATACAGGTAGAATTAAAAACCAAAAACGCAATAATTATCCGTGATATAATGGCGAGAGAGCAGATGGAAAAGCTCACATCAGATTATCAGGCGTTGCAGGAGCAGATACAGTCCCTTGCGATACAGAAGGCGCAGCTGGCGGAGCAGAAGGAGGAGTTCAAGGAGGCCCTCGCCGAGCTCGAGAAGGCGACCGGCAAGCTATATTCAACAATAGGCGGCGTCATGATAGAGTCCACAAAAGAGGAGGCCGTAAAGAATGTCAAAGACCGCCAGGATTCCGCAGAGATGCGCTTCAGCATAATAAGCAAGCAATACGATGAGGCGACAAAGAAGGAGAAAACGCTAAGGAGCGAGATAGAGGCCATTCTGAAGAATGAGACCGGAAAACCCCAGCCCGGCATATAGAAAGGATTCAATGAAGATAGCAATTGTATCGGATCTGCACCTCGGGTATGAGCGGTTTGAGGCGGATGCCCTCAGACAGGCAACAGAGGCGCTGGAAAGGGCAAGCAAGATAGCAGACGCCATCCTGGTTCCTGGCGACATATTCGATAAAAGGTATCCCAGACCGGATATAATATCCCAGGCTATAAATCTTTTCAGGGAGCTGTCAAAGAGGGAATGGAAGGCAGAGATATCAGACTACATAGGGAAGGGGAAAATCTACACGCGCGCGCCGATCGTAGCCATACCTGGGACGCATGAGAGGATTGCCGAGGGCAAGGAGAATGCAGTGAAGCTACTCTCGCTAGCTGGCCTGCTTGCAGACACGAGCGAGGCTACTACGGTGTTGAAGAAAGGGGACGAGAGGGTTGCTATATTTGGTTTGGGTGGCCTCTCTGACGAGATGGTAAAGGAAAGGATCGCGGCCCTGTCGCCAACCGGCATAGATGGTGCATTCAACATATTCATGTTCCACCAATCAATCTACGAGATGCTGCCTTTCAGCGAAAATATCATACACTACTCCGACCTGCCGAAGGGATTCGACCTTTACGTATGCGGGCACATGCACAGCATGGCAGAGGCGACAGTGCATGGCAAGAAGCTGCTCATCCCAGGAAGCACGGTCCTCACGCAGCTGAAGAGCGAGGAGCAATCAAGGAAAGGGTTCATACTCTACGATACGCAAGATCGCTCGCACAAGTTCATAGAGATAAATTCCAGGCCATTCGTGACGAAGAATTTATCTGCAGAGAATGCCAATCCATCGGACCTCGTTTCAGCATGCGAGAAGGAGATATCAAGGGCTATATCGTCTCACGGGAAAAAGCCCATAATAAGAATCAAGATAGAGGGCACCCTTGCGAGGGGCTTCGAGAAAGGTGACCTGCAGATTCACGCCCTATCGGGCAAGTACTCCTCATCGGCTTTCCTGACGATTGACACCAATGGCTTGCAGGGCGCCGACACGCAGATCATGATAGACGGCGTCAGAGACGGCAGGATAGACGACATGCCAATCAAGGAGATGGGGATGCTCACGCTCTCTGCAAAGCTGAAAGAATCCGGAATAGGCAACAAAATTGATGTCCTCCAGCTCTTTTCTATACTCTCGAGCGAATCGAGCAAGGAAAAGGTTTTGAAGGAGGCGGTTGAGCTGCTCCTTGAAGGCGAAAATCGGCCGGCCTAGCGGCCCATTATGCCCAGCGCCTTGTTGAGCTGCTCCTTGTTCTTTGCGTCTATTATCTCCTTGAGGAACTCGAGGTGCTTTGGGTTGCAACGCCTCTCCTTCTTGCTGCGTGTCGCCGTTACGACGTTCACGAACCCATCCTTGCCAATGCTGGTTATCACAGCGCGGCTGCCGGCATCCCTCCCATATCTCTTTATGCAGACCCTCCCAACTTCTATAAGTGCCATATCATCGCCCTCCCATATTCTTTATCACAATATCCGATACCTCTTTGGGTGAAAGATTGGTCGCTTCGACTATCAGGTCGAACGGACGCATGTCTTTCCCCAGTTCTATCTTGTACATCTTTTTATATAAACTTTTGTTTTCTCTGTCACGTACTAAAATTGCAGCCCGTGCGCGCTTAAGGGTGCTCCCATCCCTCTTGGCCATTCTCCTCGCTCTCTCATTTATGTTAGCATCGAGCCATACCTTGAAGCCCTTTTTCGATATCCATGGCATCGTCCAGCTGGTCACAACCACATTGCCCTTTGCTATTCTGGCAAGCATAATCTTGTCCGCTTCCCTGTCGAATTTTGGATCTGCCTTCCTCTCCATAAGGAATCTTATTCCTCGGCGTGTGTCCCACCAGTCGACTCCCGAAGGATGGTACCCTCTTCGCCTTGCTATCTCCTTGAGTGCGTCGCCCCCGTCGAATTGCGGCAGGCCAAGTCTCCTTGCAATCGCCCTCGCAACGGTCGTCTTGCCGCTCGCGGCCGGCCCGCATATTATTATCGCTTTCATCGTTAAAAAGGCTCAGTGGGCGACAAGCTGCAGCACATAGGATCTCTGCTTTACTCCTATCTCATTGAGCTTCATCTCTCCCTGCTCAACCCTGCTCCCCAGCTTCACTATCTCTGCCGAGCACCTCGAGCAGAGCACCCCGCCGAATATTCTGCTATTCGTCTTCCTGGTTCGCCCGCCGAACCTAGATATCCCATTGAGTTCAGCATGGCATACTGCACAGTGGGGCATGCCAGATGGCGCCCTCCTGTAATGGACCACATTCCTGCCGGTACTCGTGATACGGTTTGCCTTCTTGAAGCTATTTGATCTATGCATTGGTTTTGGCAAGGCCAGCACCACTATGTTTGTGTCGATAAGGTATTTAGACTATGCTGTATTCTCTTTCGCCTCCACCACCTTGGCGTCCTTTTTCGCCCTCGCCCTGTCATAGGCCAGTATGCTTATGGACAGAGCAAGGCCGAGTACGAAGACCGTGACGAAGAAGAGTCCCTTGTAATGCAGCGATATTACCGATGACCCTATGCTGAAGGACGCTGTCTGACTGGCAAGCCCTCCAAAGGCGTACGGAATGATTAAGTAGTAAATTATAAGGAAGGACGGAATTAGCACAACAGTTGCCTTCATGCTGGTAGTCATGCTCTGCTTAACGAGCGGCATCATCTCCTTCTGCTTCTGCGATATCTCTTCCTTCGGGGCGTTCGCCTTTATCAGCTTGTTCAGCTCGTCAGAGAATACCTTTATCTTGTCCTGTATCTCCCTTGTCTTTTTAGGATTTGAGAGCTTTCTCTGCACCGCCGCCGCCGCCACGGTGTAAATTACTCCTGACGCGAGAATCTCGATGACGGAGAGCGTAGACAGCAATTCGGCGACCATAATCATACTCCTATTGTTTCAGATAAGATGCGATCGAACTGCCTGATCGACTCCTTCAGCTTGCCCTCTCTGTTGTATATTATGTAAAGCGGCGCACCCGTATACCAAGCGCAATGGAAGAACAGCGAGAGGTTCAGCATCCTCTGCATCTCTATGTCGTGGGGGCTCACCATGTCCCTGTTCCTACTTTTGTCCAAACGTCTCCTCTTTGTTATGTCGCCCGTCGCTGCATCGATGTAGACCCAAGCCACAACCTTCTTCAGCGACTCCAGCGAGTCGTGCGGTACCCCGACGATGTACCTGTCGTTGCTCCATATTGACATGTGCGTGTCTACCACGACATTGCCCTTCATCTTGGAGAGACTGTCGAAAGCATGCGCCTGCAGCTCTCGCTGAAGCCTCAGCCCCAGCGAATGCCTTATCTGGTCCCTATCCTTGATGTAGCCCTTCCGTGTCGCCTCCTCTTCCATCAACGTTCCTATCTGGATGATCCTAACTCCCCTCTTTGCAGCCGCCTTTGTTATCGCCGTTTTGCCCGCGCCCGGGGAACCTACAACCATTACTATCGACATAGGACCGGTTAGCTATTGAAGTTAAGGTATAAAAACTGGCGCAATCGGCTTATTCTTCCATCCCTCCTCCAGGCATTCCGCCACCCGCACCACGGGCTTGCGCCTTGCCCCTCGAGCTTATCATGTCGTCTATCCTGAGGATTATCTCTGCGGCTTCGCTGGCGCTGTAGATCGCCTGCTGCTTGACCTTCAGCGGCTCGAAGACCCCCAACCTTGCCATGTCTCCGATTGCGTTCTTGAGTATGTCTACGCCTGCAACACCCCCTTCCTTGGACCTGTGCTTGCTCCTGAGCTGCACCAGCGTGTCTATCGCGTCCATCCCGGCGCTCTCCGCCAGTGTCTTTGGTATTACCTCTACCGCGTCTGCGAACTTCTGTATCGCGAGCTGCTCCCTGCCGCCTACGTCATTCGAGTAGGCTCTCAGGCCATTCGCTATGTCTATCTCGATGCTGCCCCCGCCTATGACGTACTTGCCGTCAATCATCACGCTCGATACAGCGCCTATCACATCGGTTATGGACCTCTCGACCTCATCGATGACCTGCTGATTGCCGCCCTTGACGAATATCGTCACGCTCTTCGGGTCCTTGCACTTCTCCACAAAGACCATGCGCTCCCCGCTCACCTTCCTCTCCTCCACTAGGCCGGCGTAGCCGAGGTCCTTCGCACTCAGGTCGTCCAGGCTCGTTACTATCCTTGCACCTGTCGCCCTTGCCGAGCTTCTCTATGTCGCTCTTCTTTATGCGCCTTATCGCCATTATGCCCGCCTTCGCAAGGTAGTGCTGCGCGACGTCGTCTATTCCCTTCTGCGTGAAGACCGCCGTTGCGCCGCTCTTCTGTATCTTTGTTACCATGTCCTTGAGCATGCGCTCCTCCTGCTGCAGGAAGGCCTGCATCTGCTCAGGTGATGTTATCTCTATCTTTGCCTCGGTCTCGGTCTTCTCTATCTCGAGAGCTACGTCAAGCAGTGCTATCTTGGCATTTGCGACGTTCCTCGGCATTCCTGGGTGGGATATCTCCTTGTCTACAAGCACGCCATTTATGAGCTGCGTGTCACCTATGGCGCCTCCGGCTTTCTTCTCCACCTTTATGAAATCATGGTCAATCACCGTCTTGCCAGCTGCGTCCTTTTCCATCACCTGCTTTATTGCGCTTATGACTATCCTGCCAAGGTGCGCCTTCGTGTTTTCGTCGCCGACGTTCTTCGAGCCCATGGAGACCATGGCTATCTTCTGCAGCGTATACATCGTCGCTTATGTTAACCTTCCTTGAGACGCTGTTGAGTATTTCGGTCGCCTTCTCGGCAGCCATCTTGTACCCCCGTATTATCGTTGTAGGATGTATTCCCTGCTCTATCAGGTCGCCCGCCCCCTTGAGCAGCTCGCCAGCTATTATTACTACAGTGGTTGTCCCGTCCCCAACCTCCTTGTCTTGGGTCTTCGCTATGTCGACCAGGATCTTTGCGACAGGATGCTCAACGTTCATCTCATCGAGTATTGTCGCCCCGTCGTTCGTTATGATTATGTCCCCGAGCTCGCTCACGAGCATCTTGTCCATTCCCTTAGGTCCGAGCGTAGTCTTTACTGCGCTAGCTACCGCAACAGCCACAGCTATGTTTGTTCGCTGCGCATCCCTGCCAAGTATCCTTGATGCCCCTTCCGGAAGCAATAGAACCTGTTGTCCACCGAGTTGATTTTCTGACATAGTAATTCACCAATTTAGCATAAACCATATGCAAGTATAACAAGATGCTTAAAGCATACAGCAATAGTTTTATAATCTCAAAGTATTTAAACTTATCCGATTATGCGTTTTACTATCTCGTCAAATGCGTACATCATGCTTTTGTCCCCCAGGACCGGAACCCGCTCAAAGTCGCTGAATTGATGCAAGGTACGGGCGCCCTCACAGTGCCGCTATTCGCACCTGACGACCTAATGACTTAAATAACTTTCCAAATATAAAATTGATTGATACAACTAGTTTTGCTAGTTTTTGTAAAAAGGGGAAAATAGTGATAGAATGAAAATCAGTGAGCTAAGGGCAGGAGCAAGCAACGTCACCATAACCGCGAAGGTCGTCCTAAAGGAGGAGTCCCGGGAGGTTGTGACAAAATACGGAAAGAGGCTGAATGTGGCGAACATAACGCTCCAGGACGACTCCGGAAGCATAGCGATGTCGCTATGGGGGGATACTATAAATGAGGTAGACCTAGGTGACACGATAGAGGTATCGAATGGATACGTCAACGAGTTCAGGGGAACGCCGCAGCTCTCAACAGGAAAGTTTGGCAAGATAAAGGTTGTCGAGAAGGGCGCAGGCAGTGCCGGAGCAGCAGCGGCGCCAAAGGACGATTTCTCGGAAGACTTTCAGGAAGAGGACGCCTGATGCCTGAGCGCTGCCTTTGCAGCCTTCCTTTTTGATGGGTTCCAATACCTCAGTGTGAACAGCAGGAATATTGTGCCGAGTATCACTCCAAACCAGAGGTCTGCGAACCTGCTCATTATTGTAACCGCAGAGCTCAGTGCAGCATTGAGGCTGAAGGTACTGCCCACCAATGCAACAAGGCTGCCGTCTGTGACACCTATGCTACCTGGCACGGCCGTGACCATGCCGAATACTGCCGATGTCGAGTAGGCGAAGACCGATCCGGATATGATCGGGATAACGCCTATCGCCATGAGCGAGAAGTAGAGCGTCATCGAGCTTAGGAAAGCCGCCGGCAGGGTAACCAGCAGCGATATCGCGTAGACCTTCGGGGTGTTTAGCTTGTTCTGCGATGCGAAGTACTCCTCGCCATACGGAGTGAACATCTTTATGAACTTGTTCCTGTTCAGCAGCGCCTTTATCCTCTTGTAGAGCCAGTCATTCAATACGAAGAGGAAGGGCAGCAGGAGCACGACATCTATTATTGCAATATATGCGATGTACTGGTGGACATAGATCGCAGCGACTATCGCCAGTATCGCAAAGCCGAGGAAGTCGGTGAATATGTCGATTGTGACTATTGGCACTATGTTGATGAATTTTATCTTGGTAATCCTGTTCAGCGTATAGGCTGCCACCACCCTTCCTATATTACCCGGGGTTATCGTCATGGAATACATCGAGAAATATACCGCAAGGTTCTTTCTGAGCGGCACCTTCAGTCCCAGCAGCTTTATGTAGTAGTCCCACTTTATGAACCTGAGCAGGAAGCCCACCAGGACCGATGCGAACGCAAGCAGGTATATGTCGAGCTTTGCATGAGATATCGTGCCTATCACGTTGAAGAAGCCGCCGAAGAAAGCGAGTAACACGAAAACTATTATGCTTGCTGCGCATCCCCCAACCACAAATATAGCAACTCTGTGTATCAGCTTCAGGTAGCTCTTCTTGTCGAGCTTGGTCTGGTGCGTTATGCTGTACCAAAATGATTTTTTCGCCATCGAACCAGTCAATTTCTCAATACAGACCCGAACAGCTGCTCGTACCTCGCCGATATCTCATCCCAATTATGCTCCTTTAGCATGAGCTCCCTGCCCTCCCCACTTCTCTTCTTTGCTGTAGCGGTGTTCTTAATAGTCTCTTTTATCCTCTCCTTTATTCCGGATATGCTCCTTGGGCGCATGTAAAGGCCGCAATCACCCATCATCTCCGGGACACCCCCCACGCGCGTAGCCACCACCGGAACCTCGCTTCCTAGGGCTTCCATTACCGATAGCGAAGCCGGCTCGTAGAGAGATGACGAAACAAATATGTCTGCAGCGTTGTAGTAGTAAGGCATCATCCTCTCCCCAATCCCGCTCACTATTCGGAGCCTCTTTTCTATCTTAAGGTTCTTCGCCATGTAAGCAAGCGTATCGTTCAGGTATCCCCTGCCTATTATGAAAAGGTTTGCATCAGGCGCATCCCTCTCACGCAGCAGCGCCGCCAAGGCCCTAAGAAGATAGACCTGCCCCTTTTGCGCAACCAGCCTGCCATTGTTCATTATGTTGATGGAGCCCGGATCCAAGTCAAGCTCCCTCAACGCATTTACTACATTCGGATTAGACCTTAGCCGGTGCCTGTACCTTTTTGCATCGACCCCATTGTATATCACATATGACCTTTCCCTCAAGCGCGCCGGGACTGCCGTGTCTATTGTGTTCCTTGAAACGGCGGTTATCACATCAGCATACTGCATTATCTTCCTGCCCCATACGACATCATAGAAATATCCCCAACTGTCCGTCATCATACCTATGTTCTTCGGAAGAGAATCATGCAGCGTCAGCGCTATCTTCCCCGAGGTCCTCTTTATCTGGTTTATTGTATCGAAAAAGTAGAGATAGCGGTTGTTTATATGGTAGAGCTGAGCCGATTCGCGCTGCAGCGCCTCGCGCAGGCCGAGCATGACCGGGAATGGCATCGGAAGCCCCGGAAAGTCTATGTGCCTCGTCTTCAGCCTCACCACTCTTATGCCCTTCACGTATCCTACAGAATCTTTTCTTCCGCCGTCAAGGTTCGCAGAGATGACGGTTATGTTGTGCTTCCTGGCCATGCGGCTGTATACCTCGAGCAGCACCCGCTCCGTCCCCCCAGAATACGGATAAAAGAATGGATTCAATACGCAGATGTCCATCTAATACACACCCAAATACCGCAACAAATGCAGCAATATTAATAAATCAGCTTTATATTATATACGACCAGCAAATCTATAAAAACGGACTGTTTCGATGAAGAGAAACGTAATAATACTGATGTTAGATACTGCAAGGGCCGCAGATGTTTACGGCAACAGCGCCCTCCGCACAATCGGCGCTCTCACAGAGCACGGCGTCGCATACCTTAATGCAGTGGCTCCAGGGACATGGACTGCGCCCACGCACGCGTCGCTCTTTGTCGATTCAAAGGTATCCGAAATAAAGCAGGTATCGCAGGATTTCTTCAAAAATGGATCCTCAAAAATAGATCCATGGATGGTAAAGACGAAGTTTCTTGACGGGCAGCAAAAGACCATCGCCAGCAAGCTGTCCGAGTCGGGCTACTACTCTGTGCTGCTTTCAAACAACCCGTTTCTTACAAGCAACACAAACCTCGCCGCAGGATTCGACAAGGTATATGATATATGGATGCATTCAAACATAAAGTACAATAAGGGCCTTTATGACAGAGTAGCGTTCTTCCTCAACGGTGGCGCCAGGACGCGCTCCAAGCTCTACAAGGCTAGCTACATTGTATCCAAAATGCTCCCCAGCCCGATTTTCGACAGGGCCTACCTGAGCCTGAGGAAGAAGATGGACAGGAGCGTAGCCGACGCGGACGGCACATACCGCCTAGACAGGGGCGCAAATGACACAAACGAGGTGCTCCGAAAGTATCTCAAGTACAACTACAACTATTCCCCGCAGTTCATATTCATAAACTACATAGAGGCCCATGAGAACTACCCCATGCCCAAGAGCGATACCGTCCAAGACAAGTGGCTCTACCTCGGAGGTATAGAGGAATTGGGAGACGACATGAAAAGGTCGCTCCACAAGGCATACCTGAGGAGGCTCGCATATCTTGACGAAAAAATAGGCAATGCCATAAGAATACTCAAGAGAGCAGGCATGCTCGAGAATGCTACCGTGGTGGTCACCTCCGATCACGGGCAGCTCTTCGGCGAGCACAACGGCCTCTATCACGCCATGCCACCTTACGAAGGGGTCTCAAAGGTACCGCTGATAGCGGCCAACTACTCCAACGGCAAGCAGGTAAGCGAAAAGGATTATGTGGAGGCCCCGGTAAGCCTACTCTCACTGCATCAGGCGATACTTAACGTAGCTTCTGGCAGATATGACCGCCTAAACGGCAATCTTAGGAGGCAGAGGTATGTCCTGTCAGAGCATACCGGGATAAGCGAGGGATGGGACGAGGAGTTGCTCGCCATGCTCAAATCCAGGTCTCCCACTGCAAGAAAGATATACGCTGCGAAGAAGCGCTTCAACAAGCGGGCTACTGCCGTATATTCGGGAAGGTTCAAGCTCATACACTTCTTCGGCAGCCCGATGGACGAGCTCTACGATCTCAGCGCGGATCCGCAGGAGACGGACAACATAATCGGTGTCAACAGGGGCATCGCGAACAAGATGTCTAGGATGGCTGCGGTATAGCTAGCTGCCGAGTATGCTCTTTACGTACGGCTGGTCGCACACAGATGCAGGAGTGAAATTGTCCATCAGGCATATCTGCGCGGTGAATATGTTCGCCTGCCCTATTATCGTCTGCGATACCGTTGAGTTTGATAGGGAGAGCAAGCCTATTATCTGGCCCCAGTTCATTCCATCAAGCGTTCCGGGGGAGGTGCTCGTTGATATGCCTACCTGGAAGCTCTGGTTGCCGAAGTCTACGAACGGGATTGACTCGCCCGTATCGTAGGCGAGCGCTTCCGCGCTCTGGAGCTGGCTTAGCTGCTGCAATGACGCCCCTGACCTGTTCTCTATCTCAGAGGGAAGGAAGGATATCGCGCTGCTGCTGTATGTTGAATTGTAGAATGTGAACGTTGGCGTGTTCGCAAATCTGTCCGAAGAGCTAGACGCTGTGTAATGGAGAGACTGAAAGCTGCCAAACCTCATCAGCGCTATTATGAGTCCCCATCGCGTGAGCGCGCAGAAGGGACAGTAATCTGCTCCTATATATATTAGCGCAGGCTTTCCGTCAACGATTGTGACGTTCTTTCCGGTTATCTTTGTAGGATAGGGATATACGATTCCGGGCCCCACCTTGTTCGCGAGCGTGGCGTTGTTCGCTATACTCTGCAGTGCAATAAGCTGGGTTTGGTTTACTGGCTGGTTGATGAACATCTCTACGCTCGAGCCAGAGGTACTGTTCAGGTAGAGCACCAGCAGCGCAACGGCAATTATCACCACCAAGACAATTCCGTAGATCACCTTTTTGTTCAAGAATATCACGCGAATTGCTAAACATCTATCAAAACAAATTTATAACTACCGGAATTTCCTAGTATAGTAGAGGATTCCAGATATCGTTTTCGTGTCGGTTATGGTATTGTCATCTATCATCTTAAGAATCTGCTTAAGAGTCGGGAAGAGCAGCCGAATCGCCTCGTGCCTACCCATATGCGGCTTTCCCTTTTTCAGACCGGTTGCCACATAGAAATGCGAGGAATAGGTAATTTTACCCGGATCTACGTACTGCCTGAATAGGAATCTCATCTTTCCAGCAGTATACCCTGTCTCCTCCTTCAGCTCCCTGCGCGCCGCCGTCAGTGCGGTTTCCCCCCTGTCTATGCCACCTGCAGGGAGTTCAAGTATTGTCTTCCTGATCACAGGGCGGTACTGCCTCTCCAGTATGATTTTGTCTCCCAGGACCGGAATTATGACCACTGCATCCCCGGTCACCACGCGGCTTATCATGTAGTTAGGGTCGCCGTTCACCATCATCCTCTCTTCCTCAACATAGAACGGCCTGCTCCTGTATACAATCCTCTTCAAGAGTACCACGCTATCATTATCAGCAAGCATTTATATCTTGTTTTCGTTATCCTCAGAGAGGGGCTGTAGCGTAACTTGGCAGCGCAGCTGGCTCCAGATGTTTATAATTAGGTGAGCGGGAAACCGCGATGATGATAATCTGGAATATTAATTAAAATATGAAGTTACCAGCAAATCCGGGTTCAAATCCCGGCGGCCCCAAAAGATAAAGCGGTAATCGGCTAAGCGAAGCCGCCTACCAGCGCTATAAGGCCGCCTATTATCGCTATAGCACCAAGTGCGAACACTATCGTCGTTATCCTGCTGCTTGCTGCCTCCTTAAGCAGGAATCTTATTAAGACAAGGCTCACAACTACCGATATCGCCATCGCCAGCAGTATATTCCATTTGCCTATCACACTCAGCGCAGCCGCGACCTGGCCGTGCGAGATAAGCAATGTTATCGCTGTCGCTCCTATCGATGCAGGAATGAGCGCAAGGAAAGATAGTCTGAACGATTCCTCCGGTTTTACCCCCAGTATGAGCATGCTTGACACGGTTGTACCGGACCTGCTTACGCCAGGCAGTGCCGATATTCCCTGACAGACCCCGACTATGATGAGGTCCCAAAGGGTCATCTCCTTGATGCTCTTTGAAGGCGATGTCCTGGACCTAGCAAATTTTATCAGGAGCCCGTCTATCACGAGGATTATGCCTAGTATTATCATCGGTATCCCAAGGACCGGGCCCTGCACCTCTGACGATATAACTACATAAATTATTCCTCCTATCACAGCGGTTATTGCCGTGACGACTATCAAGTACTTCAGCAGCAGCCATCCCATCTCCCCTCCTCTGCCCACAATCGCTTTGAGCACTATCCAGGCTTCCCTTCTGAAATAGATCAACGCCGCGATGAACGTGCCCCCCTCAAGAAAGAGGCCTAGTGCATAGCTCTGGGTGAAGCTCAGCCCCAGCAGCAGCGTCGCAACGAGCAGCACCTGCGTCTTGCTGCTTATAGGTATCCACTCGCTGATGCCCATCACTACACCGAGTATTACCCCCACGACTATACCGGGAAGCAGCAGCGTCATTCCAAGCGCGACTCTATCGCAATGCGATTGGTAGCTATCCGTATTCAGCTTAAATAACCTTTCTGATTCTTGCCGCCGGGTGAGTTATCTGCCAAGCACCTTGGTGTGCTTCACGGTTTCGTCACCAGAAAGGATGTGCCCTATTATGCCGGGCTTCTGGGCGTTGGCTATGTAGCCAGTGCAGTTTCCAGAATTCTTCACGATTTCGTACAGGGTTGAAATCTTTGTCTTCATGCCTCCGGTGACATCCACCTTTCCCGCCCCTCCAGCAGATGATATTATCTGCTCCACGTTTGAGTTGTCGACTAATGTGACGAGCTTCGCATCTCCGTACTTGTTCGGGTCCTTGTCGTATATGCCATCAACGTCTGTGGCGAGCACCACCTTCCGTGGCTGCAGGAAAGTCGATATGAAGCGTAAGACCTCTTCAGTAGATGCTATTGAGACCCCCTGCTTTGAGTCCATCACAACATCGCCATAAACAATCGGTATAAATCCACTGGCAAGGGCAGCCTTGATCTGTTCGACAAAGCCGCTACTTAGACGCTTTCCGTGTGCAAGCCCAAAACTTGCCGCCGAGAACGGAAATGCCGGCATGCCGAGCTTCAGCGCTTCGTCCACCACTATTGAGTTGAGTTCGTTTGCAACCGCCTTCGTCAGCGACGCGCCCCTAAGGCTATCTCTCGTTATGAGGCCCTCGTTCACCCTGTACTCCTTGGCGGTGACATGACCAAAGGAGCCGGCTCCGTGCCCTATTATTATGTCAAATCCCTTCTCGTTCTTCGCGTCGTAAATCTCTTTCAGCAGGCGCGATATCACGCCCCTCTTCGCTGTTCTGGGCTTCGCCTGGTCCGTTATGCTTCCCCCGCCTATTTTTATCATGTAGAGTTCCTTCATAGCATCATCCTGGTCTCGTGTTCTGCTCATCTATCAGCGAGCCTGCCTCGCCAAGGCTTGGTATCCAGCCTTCTACCAATCACGAATGCGCCGTCGGTCAATCCTCCAGATAATTATATGCCCCATCATTATTTATCTCTGTCACTCTGGATTTAAATCCAGCCGCGTTCATCTGCTCGGCAAGCGCGTTTGGATCTGCACCAACAGCAATCGCTATGCCTCCACCCCCGCCTCCGCTCAGCTTAACCCCGTACGCCCCGTTAGCCCTGCCCAGTTCCACCGCCCTGTCAAGCCCTTCGCTAGAGACGCCAAGGGCTCTAAGGGCTTTGTGATTGCTGTACATTAGCTCCCCGACCCTCTTCATATCCCCTCTTCTCAACGCATCAAGCCCTGCAAGGCTGTACTCCTGTATTACATCTGTCATCCGTTCGACGTAGTCCTTGTCACGCTTGTAGAGCTCCGCGATATGGCCCACGGTCTCGGCTGTGCTCTTCTTCGGCCCCGTATCTATCAGCACGATCTTTATCCCGGGCACGCATTGCTCCTTCTTGGCACCAAGCTTAGCGCCGAAGCTCACGACCCCGCCATAATACGATGCATTTACATCAATAGCGCCGGCATTCGGATTGCTGTGTATTATCCTGTCGCCATCCCTCGCTACGTCTATTATCTGACTGTCGCTAAGCTCGATGCGCCCCTCCTTCACAAACGCAGCAGCCAGAGCGGTGGAGCACGCCGCACTGCTCGCATATCCTCTCTGCAGAGGTATCTCGGAAGTCAGCTCCGCAACAGCGCCGAAGGGGTTCAGGTGATGTTCTGAATAGAGCCTTGCAGCTATCACTGCATATGGGAGCGCTGCCCTCTCAATATCCGAATTGGCCCCTATAAAGTCCTTTATCTCGTTGGTACGGTATGATTTGTAGAGATCGTCCATCCTAGCACGCTCGATAACAGACCCTACCTGCAGGTCAGGCAGCGATATGCTGAATTTGTTTCCCGATGCCCTCCCAATTTTTGCAGATGCGCGCATGCCTATCGCAGCCGCTACTGACAGCTTGCCGTATACGACTGCGTGCTCGCCGAACAGCTTTATTACCCCTGGGGCTTTCACTTCGGTCATTGGATCAGTTCCCTCTATACAGCTCTAAAGCCGAGCTATTTATGCACCAGGGAGGTTACGTCTGGCGACGAAATATTATTCATTTGACCTCCATGTTGCAGCTCGCAACAAGTCGTATGCTACGTATCCTGTTGCCTTGGGCAGCTGAATTACAGGTTCCAGGGCACCATGAGCTGGGTAAGTATGAAGTATAGCATAGACCGGCCGCAGAGGCGGCAACGATGCAGTTGTTTTTGTTTTTTCTCCTTTTCTTTATTTTTATGTTTTTTACCTAGTTATCGGTTTATCAACCAAAGGGATTTTTAACCAAAATGCATAATGGATGATGCCGGTGTGGTCATGAGGCGCAAAAAGCTAACCCAAGCCGAGAAAATTGTGATGCTGGAAGGGGGCACTGAGATGCCTTTTACAGGTGAATACGACCAAAACTTCGCCAGAGGGGTCTACGTCTGCAGGAGGTGCGGTGCTCCGCTTTACAAATCAGACCGCAAGTTCGACGCTCATTGCGGCTGGCCCGCCTTCGACCAGGAGATAAGGGGCGCTGTTGAGAGATATAAAGACGAGGACGGCGTCAGGATAGGGATTAAATGCGCTAAATGCGGCGCTCATCTCGGCCATGTGTTTGAAGGCGAGAGGTTCACTAAAACGAACCTTAGGCACTGCGTCAATTCCCTTTCAATGAAGTTTATTCCAAGCAGCAAGAAAGCAAAGTCCGCGGTCCAGCGCAACAAGCAGACAGAGGTCATATCCAATGGTGCAATAGTCGAAGCAGACAACCAAGAGGAGAAGTATTGATAAATCGCGGTAAACGGTGCGACCAATGAGCGGAACGGAATCTATAGTCTTTGGCGGCGGTTGCTTCTGGTGCACAGAGGCGGTCTTCTCGATGTTCAGGGGTGTTGTGAAGACGACGCCTGGCTACGCCGGAGGCAAGACCCAAAATCCCACCTATAAAGAGGTATGCGATGGCGATACGGGCCACACAGAGGTACTGAAGGTGGATTACGACCCTGAAACTGCGCCCCTCACGGAGCTCCTCGAGATATTCTTCAAGATGCACGGCCCAACCTCCATAAACCAGCAGGGCAACGACGTGGGCGCCCAATACCGTTCCATAATCCTCTACAGCACAGATAAGCAGAAAGCAGAAATAGAAGATTTCATCAAAAACCTCCAGAAGAGCTACGAAAAGCCAATTGTTACAGACGTAAAGAAGCTAGACACATTTTATCCTGCAGAGGACTACCATAAGGATTACTTCAAGAAGAACCCTGTCAACCCCTACTGCATGTTCGTTATAAGACCAAAGATAAGCAAGATAAAGAAGGAATTCCCAGAAGCCGGGAAGTAGCGGGAAATCGCGCTATGTTTTATATACATTCGATGACCTACATTGTTGATAAGATGGACAGCATGTTGAACATCGGCGCCGAAGCGCCAGAGATAAAGGCAAGGGCTTGGTATCCGGAAAAAAAGAGTATAGAGGAGTTCAAGCTCTCAACGTGCAAGGGCAGTTGGGTCATACTTGCCTTCTATCCCGGCGACTTTACCTTTGTGTGTGCTACAGACATAGAGGCGTTCATGACAAACTACAACGACTTCGTAAAGAATGGCGCGCAGATATACGCTATCAGCACGGACAGTATCTACTCCCATAAGGTATGGAGCGAGACGTCGCCAAGGGTCAAGGAGGGCAAGATACCCCTGATAGAGGACTTCAACAAGAAGACCGCCAGGGAGTACGGCTTCCTGAACCACGAAACTGGCGCCGCAAGGAGGGGCATCGTCATAATAGATCCAGAAGGAAGGGTCCAGTACCTAGCAATTCACAATGATGCGCTGGGCAAGGACACAGAGCATATTTTTACATCGTTTATGGGCCTTAAGTACATACACGACACACCGATGGAGGAGGGACACGCCTGTGCTATACCGGCCAATTGGCGTACAGGTAAGAAACCCCTCGATATAGATGTAGTTAACGACATAGGCAAGCTCTGAGCTGCACAGCCCTCTGTTTTCATCCTATTGTACCTACTGGATTAGCTAGGCAACTCTAACTTTTCCCGCAGTGAAAGAATTCGCCAGGGTAGGGATTTGAACCCTAAAGCCCTTGCGGGCACCGGTTTTCTTTTTGCATCACAGATCAGCTCTTGACGTTCTTGAAACTCAAGACCGGCGCGTTACCAGATTCTGCCACCCTGGCTCTGATATTCTTCGAGAACAAAGTTTATTAACTAATGTTTTGGTGAGCCAATGATAGACAAAATAAAAAATATGATAAAAAGTACACTTGGAAGATTCAAACTTTCTGGAAAGAAGGCGCCCCTCGGCATTCATATAGCGAAGCCCGTCTTTGTGCTGAAGGAGTGTAAGCTCGTGCAGCATCATTCTAACGGCAGAGGCGCCAGCGCGCAGATAGGGATTTAAAGCTTTCTTCGGATTAGGATACCGTGATTGAGTGGGGACATTCTCAAAGGACCTTAAGACAGGGTTCGGCTCCCTTATACATCCAGGGACGAACACGAAAGGCAGCTACAGCATGGAAAACGCGCTCAGGCTCTATTATACAGTAGCAATAATCCCATTCATACTCTTCTTCATATTCGGCTCGTTGCTGTATTCAACGTTCGGCGTAAGCACATCCGGCTGCATCTATCCCTCAAGCTCGGCAGCCAGCATAAGTTGCGTCCCCGCTAGGTACTTCACGGTTTTCAACAGCTTCATAGGATCAATGGCTCATTCGGTTGGAATCTACGCTGCGGTCTTCGTTGGTGACGTATTCTTCCTGCTGATAATACCGCCAATAGTAATATTCGTCGATTCGTTGATATACCAGCTGATAGGGAGGCGCTTCCTCAAGGCATTCAGGTTCAACCTGAGCAAGACCTTCAGCGCTGTAACGTTCAGCTCCCTGCCCGCATTGGTGCTCTACTGGCTGCTCTTCATACCGGGAATAAGCTACATAATGCTCCCGATAATGACCGTATGGGGCTTCGTTGTAGCGATAATCGCGCTTGCGAACCAGCAGAAGATAAACAGGTCAGAGGCTTTCGTTGTCTACCTGGTGACGCTCTTCGTAGTCTTGCTGATTGCAATCGCGGTAGGAAGCGTAGCGCTGGGCAGCCTGGCAGCGCAGCCCCTATACGGACCTGTAATGCCGTGATACCCGTGGCATCGCACCAGACCGTAAACAACCGAGCCTTGGAGCCCTTCTCCACGGCATGACGCCTCAACAGGCATCCAGAAGGGTTTTAATGAGCATCAAGGATAATATAGCGATATGATGAACCGGGCAGACGCGATAACTCTATTCAGGACCGCGCTGGTCTTCGTTATAGTCTACATGGTGCTGGCGAAGATCTCAGCATGGGTCATAATACCCACAATGGCTGTGATGTTCGGCCTGGACTGGGTCGACGGCTATATCGCCAAGCTCGACACAAGGAGGGGCAGGAAACCCTCGTGGTATGGACCAAGACTCGACATTGCAGGTGATCGCATAACAGAGTATGCCCTCTGGATGCTCTTCGCTTTCCTTGGTATAGTCCCACTCATAATACTACTTCTGGTCGTGGTCAGGCACTCCTTTGCGGACGCGCTCATGGGTGCAAGGGGCACCTCCTCCAAGATGAAGACCAAGATGGCAAAGGTGCTGTATGCATCAGACCTCCACAGGGGAGGGATAGGCCTAGTAAAGTTCGTAACATTCTCGTACCTTGCCTGGGCCTATGTAACGAACAGCCTGCACGGTGGCTTCCTAAATGCAGCATACATACTAATCGGAATACTATTCGTCTACATAATGGTAAGGGGAATCGCAGAGATATACGACAGCCAGAAAAACAAGGCATCGCCTGCATGACCCTACCGCAGCTGACATGGCAAATTGAACCGTTGTTGTTGTAAAAGGCCCAGCGCTGGGACGGCTATTTTTTAACCGCAGCCTGGTCCTTGCATGGAACGCTCTCGCTTTTCTCGAGCCTCTCCGCGATAGCGCCGTCCTCCCCATACACGTACGCAGTCATCGCTACCTGGTAGTCATCAGGGAAGTTGTTCGGCAGGGTGAATATCTTTATCTTCTTCTCAATCATGCCGCCAGGCTTCAGTATTCCCATTCTCGTCCTTCCTATACCCAATTCTCTGTCGTAAGCCAGTGAAAGCGGATGCTTTACCGATACGTCGCACTCGCACCAGTAGGGCACCCCGTCAAGGTTCTTTACCGTTATGACAAGCATGGCGTCGTTCTTCGCGTATGCCTTCAGCACATCCGGCTCGAATCTGGCACTTATCTCTATCTTTGGCAATGAAACACCGAAACATTCGCAAAGATATTTAGCCAGAAAGGATTAATAATTTTGGGTAGCGATACAAGCGAAAGCCCCCGGTATCCTTATGGAGCTAAACGAATCGAAATTCATCGAAAGGGAGATAACCCTCAGGAACATGATGCTTACCAAGGAGGTCATAGAGACGAGAAGGTCTCTTGTCAGGTGGCTCGCCCTTGCACTTGGGATAATAAACCCCGGAGAATCGCGCCTAAGCGCGGTGGCGGTGCTCGACGCAGTGCTATACTTCCAGTTCTCAGAGAAGAAGGATCCCTCCGTGCAGGAGCTGTCTGCCTACATATCGAAGAACTGGGAGCCGATGAACGAGAAGACACTCAGATACCACCTCCTCCAGCTCAAGAAGGCGAGCGTAGTTGACAACTCAAAGGGCGTCTACTTCCTAGCAAATGTCACCGGGGATGAGAAGTACAACGAAGAGGCATGGGTAGTAAACTACTTCAACGCAGAGGTGCAGCCCATAAGGGACAAGATAATGTCGGCGATAAAAGAGCTAAGGGGCCGTCAGTGATGCGATGAACACCAAAACACTGATGGTATACTGTGCAATCGCAGTGGTCATAGCCGCAGTTGTCGCGGTAGTGCTGCTAAGCAGCTTTAACCATAGCTACAGTATAGATGTAAAGATGCAGACCAACAGCTCTGCAACCCTCTATCCGTACCAGACATCGCACTTTGTGGTATACGTCAACAATACGGGCTCCGGCGAAATAAGCGAGATGCCGTTCATCGTATACCTCAACGGCAACCTCTTCGAGTCTTACACTGTGACGCTGCCTGCAGACAAGGGCGGGGAGATACCTTTCAATTACACCTATCCTTACAATGGAACCTACCAGTTCTCTGCCGTGGCAGACCCCGCGCACGTCTTCCAGATATCCGACAGGGCGAACGCGCAGAGCACGCTTACAATGAACGTGCTGCCAGCGCAGAAGGTGCAGGTGCTCTCTTCAATATCAAACTCGAATGCCAGCAGGCTTGAAGGGTTCGCGATAACGCAATCTGGAATATCGGTGGTGCCCACGATTGCGCTCGGGTACAATATCTCCATGACAAACGGCGTATTGGGCCCTGCCCACACCGTGATGCTCAAGACGCTGCAGGACCTCTCCGATACCATAGCGTCTGCCTCTGGCGCCACCATTGCATACTCAAATAACACCGCAGCCTCATCTATATGGCTCAACGGCACGGTCAGCCCGCCGCTCGTCGCAGCCATAGTTAACAGCTTCTCCATACCGCAGAAGGCGATACAAGCTAACGGAACCGCGGCCTACTTCGCCAGGGTGAGCAACACCACGAGCATGTGCTTCTTCTACTCGAACGGCTGGACGAAGATAATATCCTACTACAACGACAGCATGAACCAGACATGCGTGAACATAGTGGGCACTGCCCACAACGACACGCAGAGCGCAAGGCTCCAGATGCTCTACAACACTACGCCCCGCCTTGCCAACCTCTCAAAGAATTTCACTTACATCACCTCGACATATCTAGGCCAGAGCCTGGCATCGCAGGGCCCGAACACCAGCATCTCCACCCTGTTTAGCAACCCGTATGGCAGCTTCATCGGATACATAAAGAACGTAAACCCCGCGTTGAGCAAAAACAGCCTAAACCTCACCTGCAACGGGCTGGTCTACAATTCGAGCAACACCAGCATATGCTCTGCGTATGTGAGCCCCATAGGCAGCACCGGGCGGCCAATCGGCCTGCTGAACGAGACCGAAATAACGCCCAATTACATAGCATCGCTCTATTCATTCGTCACCGAAGCGAATCTAACGCTTGCCAACGAGAATGGTGTAAACTTGATACTCTCGCTTAACATTAGCAAGAGCAGCTTCAAGTGGAAGAGCGCCTACCAGAGCACCTGCTCGATGATGAACGCATCGCTGTCGTGCAGCGCAATCTCATTCAACCACACGGACAACGCCGCCAGCATAGGCATAACCAACAACCTCGCCAAGCAGGTAAGGCTCAACAGCATATCCTGCTCTGCGAACGGCAGCTTCTACAACAAGAGCATCAACCAGAGCATAGCTCCCAGCGCCCTGGCAGCGCTGAACGTCACGTGCTACAACATAATGGTGCCAGTGGCAGAGGCGGAGACGAGCTACCTGCTCATGGTCAACTACACCTTCAACGGCATGGTGCTGTATGATTATGGCGAGCTGAACATCTCCAATCTTGCAGTATAGCCAACCCGCACTTTAAACGACGAAGTCTTTCGCGCCTTTTCCTTCGGGGAAGGCCCTTCCATTTTCTGATTCGACCGGTAGGCCCGTCTCCTTTGCAACCTTCTTTAGCTCTCCCATCTCAAGCACCCTCCCTACATACAGCTCCACGAACTCGTCAGGACCCAATTTCACCCTCTTTACCCTGAAAGTGAGCTGCTGCAGCATGCCCGACCTGCTTACCCTTATCTTTATGCTGCCCGCCCCAAGTATTCTCCTTGCCTTCTCCTCTATCATCGGATCCATATCGATACACAGCAAATAAATAAAAGGATAAGAGTAGAAGCAGGTTCGGACTTTTCCTGCAAAGCTCTGAGCAGTAGACGAATTGCTCTATCTGACAAAAATCCTCTTCAGTACAAGGCTGGGCCTGTCCATGTCGCCATGCTCGCTCAGGAATTTATCTACCCCGAGAAGCTGCCCCATGCCCAGCATGGCTGCGAATCCGCGGCTTCCCAGCATAGAGTAATACCCGTGTATCATCTTGTGCAGCCTGAGATCCCCTCCATATTTCTTGTGCCAGAGTTTTTCATATGTGGAGAGAGGCGTCCCTTTCCTTATGTGGTCTGTTATCACCTTCGCCGCGAGCTTTGCGCAGAGGGATCCGAAGATTATGCCGCCTCCGGTTGTCGCCTTCACCTGCCCTGCCGCGTCCCCCACAAGAAGCACATTGCCCTTGACGGTCTTCCTTCTCGCATCAAGTGGTATCAGGCTGGCGCACCCTGTTAGCTGCTCCGCCCTTGACACCTCCTCGGCTATCCTTTCATTTGTGATGAATGACTTGAATACAGAGTAGCTGTTCCTTTTTGACCGCATCCACTCCCCAATTCCCACCTCAAGCACAGAATCCGAATACGGGACCGTCCAACCGAAGAACTTCTTTGAGGGGCTCGAGAAGAATAGCTCTACCAAATGTCTGTCCGATATGTTCGCGCCTTTGTACTCCGCCTTATAGGTCAGTATATAGTTCTTGATTTCTGGAAATCCGAAGCAACTGGCCACGTTTGATACAGCCCCGTCCGCGCCTACAACAATGTTATCACGCGCCAGTGCTGAGAGCTCTTCCCTATCGAGTTTTGCATTCAGCACGATCCTGGCCCCCACGGCCTCCGCTTCTTTAGCGCAGCTCTGCGCGAGCAGCTCCCTATCGAGCACATACGCCTTTGTCTCCTTCGCCTTTATCTTGAGCTTCTTGCCTCCCCCATAAACCATCGCGCCGTCAAGGGTGTTTACCAGTGCGCCTTTGTACCCTATTCCGACACTCCTGAGGCCATCGACAGAGAGAATCCCAGAGGCCTTGTTCGCGCCCTCCCCTATCCTGCGCCTTGCTTCGTACACGGTGCAGCTTACCCCATTCAGTGCCAGCTCCTTCGCCAGCACAAGGCCTACAATCCCACCCCCAACAATCGCCACTCTATCCATATTATCGAGTCCAGAACATTCAGCACTATTTAAATCTTTGCATATAAATATCCTATGCAAGGTGTTTAAACGGCGGTAAAACCAAGGAAGTCAAAGTACGGCGCGATGATAATGAACCCCGTTATCAAGATTGAGAACATAGTCGTAAGTGCGGATCTTCACGCCGAAATCGATCTGTATGCACTGTCGAAGAAGGTCAGGGAGGTCGACTACGAGCCCGAGCAGTTCCCCGGTGCGATATTCAAGATCGCGGACCCGCACGTCTCGATAATACTTTTCAAGAATGGGAAGATGATCTGCACAGGTGCGAACACAGAGGCGAACATAAAGAGGGCCCTGGATTACGCTGCAAAGATAATCTCCAAGTACGTGATAGGGCCGTCACCACCGCCAAAAGTCTTGATGCCCAAGTCATAATTTTTTCATTTTGGCTATCGCCCTGTCATACCTCTCGAAGAATGCCCTCCACGAGTAGTTTTTTCTGGCATCCTCGTCGCCCCTCTTTGCAACCCTCTCTGCAAGAGAAGGATTCTTCACAACAGCGAGCATCTTTGCTGCCATCTGCTCAGGGCTGTTCACAAGAAAACCGGTCACGTTGTTCTTCACAACCTCCCTCGGGCCTCCCTCATTCACAGATATCGAAGGCTTCCTGCTGGCCATCGCCTCAAGCGGTACCACGCCAAGGTCCTCGTCCCTCGGAGTGTAGAGCACAGCCGTCGCTCTTGAATACAGCCTCCTTACCCTTTCCTCGGGTACGCCGGGCAGCACCCTCACATCCCCGATCTTCTTGGCAAGCCGGACGATGCCCTTGTAGTAATCGGAGTACTCCGTATCCGTGGAGACGCTCCCGCAGAGGACGAGCTTATAGCCCTTCATCCTCTTCCTGAAGAGGCGGAACGCCTCTATCGCATACTCCTGCCTTTTGTTCGGCGAGAACCTGGAGGGATAGAAGAAGAACTTTCCATCACCGTCATTGTAAAAGTTCTCGCAATCGACACCGGTGCCTATTATGAAGGCCTCCCTGTTGTAGTACTTCCTGATCCTTTCCAACGTGGCATTGCCATTCGCCATTATGAGTTCTATCTTCTTTACGACTCCCTGGTCAAGGCTCCTGACGATCTTTGCTCCAAGCTTGTAAACCGTCCTCTTGTACGGCGCCCTCCTGGACATCCTAAGCTCGTAAAGGTCGTAGATATCCCTTAAGGGAGTATGGCAGTGCCAAAGTACTCTTTCGTTCCTGTTCCTTATCCAGTGGCTGGGGCCTATGTGGGCGCCTATCACGTCATAATCCTCTTTTATCTTGTAGTTGTAGAATGACAGGCCGTAATCGAGCCCCTGCGTAGCCCTGCTGTACGGGAGCATCTTCGAGAAGGCGCCCCTCGTGATTATCCTTATGTCTATCTCCCTGTATTCAGGGAAGGTTCCCCCTCTGTCATATTCGGCCGTGTATATCGGGGAGTTGTAGTGCTGCGCTATCCTCAGTATGGTCCTCTCTGCACCACCCATCAGCGTAAGGTTCGACTGCGTAAGCAGCATTTTTACTTTCAACAAAACCACTCGATTCTCTCAATAAAATCCTACAATAACATATAAATAGTAAGTCTACCAATTTAATAAAAGCTGATTTTTATGGACCTGGGAGAAGGCTTGCGAAAGGCATTGGCAAAGCTGCAGCATGCCTCCATAATAGACGCAAAGACGATCAGGGAGTTCAACAAGGAGCTCCAGAAGAGCCTGCTCAGCGCGGACGTTGAGGTGGAGCTCGTGCTCAACTTTACTAACGGCATCGAGGAGAAGGCGCTGAAGAGCAGGCCTCCAGCTGGACTTGCGCCCAGGGATTACATAACCAACATAGTATACGAGGAGCTCGTGGCGCTGATGGGTGCCTCCTACGAGCCGAAGCTCAAGAAGCAGAGGATACTACTAATGGGGCTATACGGCTCTGGAAAGACAACAACCGCAGCAAAGCTCGCCAAGTACTATCAAGACAGGGGACTCAGCGCTGGGCTGATATGCTGTGACGTCTCAAGGCCAGCTGCCTACGAGCAGCTGGAGACGCTAGCCAAGCAATCGAATGTCGCATTCTTCGGCAGGAAAGGAGAAAAGGAGGCAAGCAAGATAGTCAAGGAAGGGCTCGAGAAGCTCAAGGACAAGCAGGTCGTGATATGCGACACGAGCGGGAGGAACGCCCTTAATGGTGAGCTCATAGAGGAGCTCAAAAGGGTCGCATCCGCTTTCAAGCCTGACGAGAGCCTCCTTGTGATAAGTGCTGATATAGGCCAGGTCGCAGGGAGGCAGGCAACCGAGTTCAACCGCTCTGTAAAGATGACAGGTGTAATAGTCACCAAAATGGACGGCTCCGGAAGGGGAGGCGGCGCACTTAGCGCTGCAAACGCGGCAAGGTCTATAGTTACCTTTATAGGTGTCGGCGAGAAACTCTCAAACATAGAGCCATACAACTCAGAGAAGTTCATAGGAGGGCTGCTTGGCATACCCGACATAGGCGGGCTCCTCGCAAATGTGCAGAATGCGGTGAAGGAAGCTCAGCTAAAGCCCGAAGAGATGGAGGCAGAGGAGCTTAACTTCGAATCGTTTTATGCGCAGCTAAAGGCGATGGGCAAGATGGGGCCGCTTAAGAACGTTTTCGGCATGATGGGGGCTCCCGATATCCCAAAGGAGATGGTAGACAAGGGGGAGGAAAAGCTCGGCAAATACAAGGCCATAATAGCCTCAATGACTAGGGAGGAGCGCGCCAACGAGAAGATACTGCACAGTCCCAGCAGGATAAAGAGGATAGCAAAGGGCAGCGGAACCACAGAGAAGGACGTTCACGAGCTGCTTTCCGACTTCAACAAGATGAAGAAGATGTTTGGTATGGTGAAAAACGATAGGGACTTCAGGAAGAAGTTCTCAAAATTCATGTAAAACAAAAGAAAAAAAGAGAAAAAGGAAACAAAATAAGGGTGGAGGAAGAGAAATTATCTCTTCCCCCTTGTCTTTCTTGACTTCTTCGTTTTTTTAGGCATCACATCCACTTATAATTGTCTCATAACATAAGTATTTAAAAATGAATACCAATACCGGCAGAAATAATAAACGCCGATTTATCTGCGTAAACAAATGCGACTAAAATAACCTTTCGTGTATCAAATGAGCGATAAAACCGAGTTTCTGACGGGAAAACTGGAGGAATTGCAGGAGGAGTACTCAAAAACGAAGTACAACAAGGCCACAAACCTGCATCTAGGCATACTCAGGGCAAAGATTGCGAAGGTAAAAAAGGACATAGTGGTTTCGGGCAAGAAAAGGCACGGCAAGGGCTTCTTTGTTAAGAAGACGGGCGACGCAACCGTCGCTCTGGTCGGCTTCCCAAACACGGGAAAGTCATCGTTGATTAATGCGATATGCAACACAAGGTCGAAGATCGCCGCGTACGCCTTCACCACCACATCGATAATACCCGGCACCATGCTCTACAAGGACACCCACATACAGGTCTTCGACATGCCGGGGCTCATCGAGGACGCCCACCTCGGCGCCGGTGGCGGACGTATGGTTATATCCGCAATGAAGGTCGCAGACCTGATAGCTTTCGTGATAGACATAAACATGCTCGGCCAGTTCGAGCAGCTAGTAAAGGAACTCACCTCTATTGACATACAGATAAACAAGAAAAAGCCATCAATGCAGCTGACCGAGACGCTCACGGGCGGAATCCACATAGAGGTGAACAGGTCGGGGCTCCCGAAGCCGGACATAGAGACTATACTCCAGGGATTGGGAATACACAACGCCAACATATCGGTATGGGACAAAGTTGTAGAGGACGAATTCATCGCGCTTGTCTCCGGCAGGTCGCAGTACATGAGTGCCATAGTCGCGCTCAACAAGGTCGACACAAAGGATGATTACCAGCAAATAGTATCCGATTTCTCAAAGAGATACGGGATAAAAACGATACCGATAAGCGCCACAGAGGGCACAAACATAGCCCAGTTCAAAGATGCAATCTACCAGAACCTCGGCATAATGACGATATACCTTAAGCCGAACGTCGGGAAGGAGAGGCTGGCCCCGATGGTAATAAGAAAGCACGCAACTGTCAGGGACGCAGCGAAGAAGTTCCACACTGAGATAGTGGACGAGCTGAAGTGCGCCTACATCAACGGGCCGAGCGCAAAGTTCTCTAATCAGAGGGTCGGTGCCGATCATGTGCTGCAGGAGAGTGACACAGTCACATTCATAAAAAATAAATAGGCATAGTACCAAGCAATAATGCGACCGTGGTAAGATGGGAATAAAATACTGGGAATTTGAGGATGCACCGCTCAAGGAGAAACTGAAGAGCGTCAACGTGAAGGATATCGCAAGGATGTTCTTCGACAACGAGACCGAGGCATACCGTTTTGCGACTCTGCTACTCGAGGTAAAGAAGAAGGGCTCCATGAAACTCAAGGACGCACCACCAAGTATACCTATCGCCACAGCGAAAAGGTATCTGGATTACGCCGTCCAGTTGGGGCTCCTCAAGCACGAGAGCAGCAGCTACGAGCTCACGGATAGATACACCAAGCCGTTCAGGAACATTGCACTCTACATAAAGGCGTGGATGGATAGCAAGAACGAGGAGGACCTTTCCATCGAGTTCGCGAATGCGCGGGTGGAGAGACAGCCAAAGAGGGGAGGCAGGGCAAGCCAGGAGCCCGAAGCCGCCGCGCCTAATGAGCCGCAGAACGACTCTAAGGCGTAGATACGGGCCCGGCGGGATTTGAACCCGCGACCTTCAGATTAGAAGTCTGTCGCTCTATCCAAGCTGAGCTACGGGCCCATGCAAAAACAATGCGCAGCAAAAGTTATTAACGCATAAGGCGTGCGCTCATCAGCTTGCCTATCCCGAAGAACCTTTTCGCGTTACCTGTTGTCATCCAAGCAACGTCATTGAACGGCAGCTGCTTTGCCGATGCTATTATGCCTACAGACCGCTCAACTGCGCCGGGAGACTCGCCGACTATCGGAGAGTCGCTCTCGACCATCAGGGTCTCGATCGACACAGCCTTGATCGCCTTGCTGCGCTTGTTCGATTCCAACGGCGGCACAGATATCATGTACCCAAACCTCTCAGCCCTCTTAGCCTCGGCCTCGCCGCCCTCAAAGTAGTGGAGATGCGCCCTCTTTATCCCCTTCTCCTCCAGGACCTTTAGCACTTCGCCAATCGCATCCCTTGCATGCACCGACACCGGAAGATCCAGCGAGAGGCTCAGGTCAAGAAAAGCTTCGAATACCTTCAATTGACGTTTCGACCCCTCCGCCATGCTTGATATCTTGTAGTCAAGGCCTATCTCCCCAATTGCGGCGATCTTGCCTACGTTCTGCTTCACAAGATCCAGGTTGAATTCGAGCTCTTGCTCAAATTCTTTGTCTTTCATTGCAATCGCATGTTCGGGGTCTATGCCAATCGCGGGGAAGATGTGCTTCCCATTAGCGAGCACTAGCGCCCTCATATTTGATTTTGTATCGACCCCGTCGGTTATCATTGTAAGTACTCCTGAATCAACCGCCCTACTTATTACAGAGTAATCGTCTATCAGGTCTAAATGGCAGTGCGCGTCCGACATCTCAACGAGCTGCTTTGTCTCGTCCCTGTGCTCCACCACCTGCTTTGTTATCAACCGAACCACGACAGATAGGTATTTATATTCTAGAAATAAAAAGGCTCTGATAAGATACAGTGGGGTACATGCAGAAAAAGGACCAGTCGCGCACCAACAGAATCCTAATTGGGGTGGTAATCGTCCTGATAGCGATTGCAGTATACCAGGAGATAACGATAAATTCGCTTTCGCACACAGTAACCCTGTCTAAGCTTACTATAAGTCAACTCCAGAACAAGATATTGAGCCTGAATGCCAGCCTCGCGAACAGCACCCGCACCACCAAAATAGTTCTCCCATTCTACAATATAACCTTTGCAGAATCATATCCGCCAACGAGCCTGTCGAGCGCCCCGGTAGTTACAGAGCAGCAGCCTTTCGGCAAAAGGCTCACTGGAATAAACGCGCCGCTCAATAGCAGCGAGCTCTCGATAATAAATAATGCCTCAGAGTCGTACTTTGAGACCGCCGGCGAGATGTACCTCAACGGGACCCTTGTCAACGAGGTCGGGATAGGAGGCTCTCTCCAGCAGGTCAACAACTTCGTGCTGAACGGGAAGCCGTCTGTTATCTACTACGGCAGCATAACCTGCATATTCTGTGGGGAGAACAGGTGGGCGATGGCCCTCGCGCTGGGGAGGTTCGGCAAATTCGGCAACCTCTATTATGGATATAGCAGTTTTGGGGATGGAGATCTGCCAACGCTCTATTGGAGACCAGACCAGTACAGCAACGCGTCCATCAACATAGGCAACTTCTATAATAGCAACTACATAAGCCTCCTCACTTTTGAGGATTCCGGCCCGATAACAGCGGGGTTTGTCCTGCAGACCTTCCCCCAGATACAGGCGGAGCTCAACACTACAGGTAACACCGCCTACATCGATGCGCTTAACTACATACTCGACATAAACAGCTTCTCCGGGACCCCCTACACGATATGGGGCAAATACGTCGTGGGCGGGGCAGATGCGGTCGACTTCGGCAACACCACGCCAACCTCTGCTTCATTCCCACTCACAAACATGACACACCAGCAGGTGCTCGCCCAGTTCGCCAATCCAAACGACCAGTTCGCATGGACAGAATATGCCGGCGCTGACATTTACATCGCCCTTACCTGCGCCAGCACGAACAACACCGCGCAGATATGCTCATTGCCTGCAATACAGGGCATAGAGTCCAAATTGGGCGTTGGGTCATGAGTTCCACACTCTCCAGGATCGGCAGATCCTTCAGGAGCGTCTACAAGCCCGCGTACATATTCATTAACATAGTTGTTGCCGCGCTCTACTACCTGCTATTCATATTTCTGATCAGGTACCAGAATTATGGCATACTCATATTCGGTGCGCCTAAGTCGCTCCTCTACGCGCTGGTAATAACCTCATCGATAATGTTCACGATTGGCATCTACGCCATGAGAAGGTCATTCAAGAGGAAGACCACTGCATCGGCAAGCGCTGTTGGGACCATCATGACACTATTCGCCGGGGTGATAGCAGGATGCGGGTGCTCCGCGCCCCTCATCTACGGGATAACCGTGTTCGGCCTCAGCATCGCGGAGGTCTCGGTCCTGGCGGCCTTCATAACCCAGTACTCTGCATACATAATCTCGGTGATAATCGCGGTCAACATCCTGCTCATCCTCTATTACTCGCTGAAGATACCAGGCGCAAGGAAGGGCTAAGCTTTAATATAGCACCATATTAATTTTAAAGAAGAGCCAGTGACCATGATGGTAAGGAAATCCAAGCCGAAGAGGCTGAAGGTCAGCAGAAAGACGCGCAATGCTCTGCCATCCAAAATTCCATATGCAGAGAGCCGTGAAGGGGCGATGCTCGACTGCATACTCGCGAGCGAGGACAAAGAGAAGGTGAGCGAGAGCGCCATCGTCCTCCTCTCGCTCCTTTCGAACCTCACGCCCGGCATATCCAGCGTCAGTCGCAAGGCCGGAATGCATGCAGGCAGGCAGCTCTACTCGATGTTCAAGGAGCACAGGAGATATCGCCTCTATGAAGAGTCGGCGCCCGACCTTGTCAGATTCTTCGAGCACACCGGGTATCCATGGATCACTTACAATGTCTTTCCTGATTATGTATCCATGCAGATGCGGGACAGATCGCACGAATACATAGGCATGAACCTGCACAGCTTCGAGGCAGGCCTTATCTCCGGATTCCTAGCAGCTGCGAAAAGGCAGCACGTTCCTGTGATTGAGCAGGAGTGCTCCAACAACGGCGCCCCGCAGTGCACCTTCAGCTCAACATATGTAGAGGTAAGAAAGGGCGACCCAAAGGCTGCAATAGCTAGGTTCATAGAGCACGCCGCGCGCCAGCTTCAGAAAAGGGAAACGCAGATTGAGATGAAGGTCGCCTCAGAGTACTATGTTCTGCTGTCATCTCCGGTTCTTGAGAGGCAGTATCTGGATCAGATGGTCCACGTTGCGTTATACATCGGCAGTGGGATTGGTGACAGGCTCTTCCCAGGTGGAAAGGCGGGCACAGGAAGGGCAGCGATAGCCTCGGTGGAAAGGGCGGTCCACCTGCTAAATCTCGGCAAGATAAGTGTTAAAAGCCTTAAGCCCATAAACATAGCTGTCTCGTTTGACAGCCTCCGTTCTAAAAGCGAGTTTGTGGACCTTTCTATCGCGTTCCTCAACGGGCTTCTGAAGGGCCACGATATAGAAAACGCAAAGGTTACAAGGCAAGCAGCGCATGGAGTTTACAGAGTAACCATAACCGGAAAGCAGAAGAAAAGATGAAGCGGTGCAATCATGGCTCTTGAATTCATGGATTCTATTTCGAGGTTCGTTCCGACCATAAAGGGTCCGCGCACCCCTCTCTCCCTCAGGGAGAAGATGTACTGGACAGCCGGAATACTCGGAATCTACTTCCTGCTTTACAACACCTATGCGATAGGGGTCAACCAGCAGGCTGTAACGCAGCCGCTGCTCCAGTTGGTCAGCATAATCTTCGCAGCCAGGATAGGCAGCATAATAACGGTCGGAATTGGGCCCATAGTGCTCTCCAGCATAGTTCTGCAGCTCGTGATAGGCTCTGGAATAGTGAAGATAGAGATGGGGGACATGGCGAATAGGGCGCGCTTCCAGACCCTGCAGAAGATAGCTGCGATGGGAATAGCAATAGTCGAATCCGTCATATTCGTGTTCACCGGCTACGTGCCAGCATCAAACCCCTCGTTGGTCGGCATTGTAATATTGCAGCTTGCCATTGGTGCAATATCGATAATCTACCTCGACGAGCTTATGACAAAGTACGGCATAACCTCAGGAATAAACATGTTCATAGCCGCCGGGGTGTCATTCGCAATAGTCGCAGGTACGTTCGGCATACTGATACCGGAGGCGGCGCAGGCAATACAGGCAGGTGGCACGGCCGCATTGCCAAACGCGCTGCTCGCATTCGGACCGTTGATAGCGGCCATACTGGTATTCCTAGTCAGCATCTACGTCTATGAGATGAAGATCGAGCTGCCGCTCTCGTTCGAGCAGCTTAGGGGGGTTGGCGGGCGGCTTCCGATACCCTTCCTATACGTGAGTGTATTGCCGGTCATACTCGCCTCATCACTCGAGCTCAGCCTGACGGTGTGGCTCAGGTTCCTGGCAGGCGTGCAGGGCACACTTGCGAACTTGGCAAAGTTCTTCGCGTTCTACCAGCCTGTCGGCACAATCGGGGGCGGCACAACCCTTGAGCTCACCGGAGGCCTTGCATACCTCATATCGCCAACATTCCCTCTTCCGTACTCTGCCAACTATGGCGGAATCGGAGGATACGCCACATACTTCACCTACATACTCACGCACACATCGCAGCTCTTCCTCCCGTGGGGCGGTTTCATGCTAGTGCCCGAGTACATACACGTCCTGACATACACAGTGGTACTGGTCTGCCTCTGCGTTGTCTTCGGCAAGTTTTGGGTTGAGATGACTGGGCAGAGCCCCAAGGCAATATCCGAGCAGCTGGGCAGCACGGGCTGGCAGATTCCAGGATTCAGGAGGGACCCAAGGATAGTAGAAAGCGTGCTGAACAAGTACATACCGACCATTACCATACTGGGTAGTATATTCGTTGGCCTGCTCGCGGCAGCCGCGACTCTAGCTGGCGCGATAGGCAGTGGCATGGGCGTGCTGCTGACCGTAGGAATAATCTACATGCTCTACAACCAGCTCGAGCGCGAGGGACTCTTCATTACATATCCGATACTGGAGAAGCTTACAAAGTAGTCAGAGCTCGCCGACTCTCCTCTTCTGCGCCCTCTTCAAGCGCTTCCTGCGTTTCTTCTTCCACTTCCAGCGCATTCTCCCCTTCTTCTTCCACTTCCTCGGAATGCTACTCAGATAAACACCATATAAGGGAATTAAAAGGAATAAATATATTAAGCTACGCTAGATTAGTTCTTCTGTTCAGGGACTGGTATCTATGCAGAAGGCAATCGGATTCATAACCTTCATAGTGATCGTGATCATAATGGTCATAATACTCTACATAGAAACAGGATTCAACTTTCTGCCCAAAAGCACGACCATCCCAACTCATCCAGCCAATACGATAAACGGAATCATTATCAATTACACCACGACTATGCAGCCTCTCTACCCATGCAATGACTATGTGCTCTTCGCAAACTCGAGCAACACCGTCTACACGGGAAGGTGCCTGCTCACGTCCAACTCCATAGGCGTCTGGATCGCATCCGGCAACTCTGGAGTTGTAAACCTAAAGATAGTTGGCGCAAACAACAAGACCTACATAAGCAGGAACATAACATACAGCTGTGCAGCGTTCTTCAAGAACCTCACCGCGCCGCAGCAGATATACAACATAATGTTGACCAGCGGGCCAGGGGGCGGGAGTTGCGGACCGGCGCTCGTAAAGTTCAACAGTACTGTAATCCCGCCAAAGATGGTCTACGAATTCGTCTACAACGGGAACTTTACTACTAGTGACTTCACAGGCTGGAACGTAACCGGAGCCGGATTCAGGATAATAAATGTCACCTACGCGGACAATGTCGGCTGCTATCAGGGCGCGCGGTGGAGCAACGTGCCTGGACCCTTCTTTGCCAGCACCTACACATGCGGCACGCAGGCAAGCCCCGGCAACATAACCTCCAGCGCGTTCACGGTCACAAAGCCGTTCCTCAACTTCAAAATAATAAGCCCCTCGAACGCAAACCTCTACGTTGAGATACTGTACAACAACAGCACCGCCATCCTTGCAAAGTACAACACCTACAACATCACGGTAAACTCCAGTGCGTCATCCAACTTCAGGAATGCCACGATACCGATGACCACCCTGGCCGGCAAGACCGTCAGGATAAAGGTAGTGGGCGAGCTTGCCACAAACACGAAGCAGAGCTTCATATCTGTAGGAGGATTCTACATGTCTACCCGGCCGACACAGAACGGCAACATAAGCAACCTTACGATATACAATACGACTTAACTGCTATCTTCTTCTTGCTAACATTATCCCCGTAACGATGAACCAGAGCAGCACAGGAATTACAATCAGGCGCTCCATTCCGCCAAACCCGAATCCCTGACCCGAGTGGATCCAAGGCACAAGGAGGCCAAAATCCGGAAGCATGAAGACTATTACTACAAGAAGCGCAATCAATGCGCATATGACGGAAAAGGCGGCGTAGGAGTTGCGTCTGCTCCGTAGCAAGCCTATAGAAAGGATGAGCAGGCCGAGGCCCGAGCCTACGAAAGCAACCAACGCGAAGAGCGAATGAATCAACAGTATCGTGTCCTCAGGGACTACCCCAACGCCGGCAGAGGCGAAGAGCGAGACTATTATTATGGTAAAGCCTGCGGAGCGAAATACTCCTTTAGGGAACCATCCCACCACGAGTAGTAAGCCGGCTACGCCAAGCGCACCGAACAGCACAGCGGAATAATTGAATAGGTACCAGAGATGCGAGATGGGAAAGCTTCCATATCCTGCGCTTCCAAGATCGCTTATCGGATTTGTTAGCAGATTGTAGCATTGTCCGTTTGTGCATGGGAATGCGAGCTGAACGGCCGCCATGCAGAGTACAAATTGGACAACCGCTGCAATCAGCAGCCACGCTCCATATTTCACAGAGTCGCTTCCGAAGAGGCTTCCGTCCCCCCTGGCCATCACAATTCCCTTTTCTCCTTCTTCTCCAGCAGTTTCTTTCCCAGCTCCTCCCTGTTCTGCATCTGCCTCTTTATGACCTCAAGGTCCTCGGGCCTCAGCACCTTCTCGAATATGTACTTCGAATAGTCTGCGGAGAGCTGCGAGATGTCCAGAAGCAGGGACTGCAGGTCCCATATGTTTATGTGGATGTCTTTCTGCGGCTTTAGTATCTCTATTCCTGCCGGCGAATACTTGAACGATGTGACGAGCAGGCTCTTTATCCCGTTAAACATTACATTGACGGCCGCGCTTGTTATGAAATACTTGTCCTTCTTCAGCGGTTCCTCTATCGCCCCGTAGCAATAAATTACGCCGGGCTCCTTCAGCAGCCTCTCGTTTATCAGGTCTACAAGGATCGGCTGCAGCTTGTCCTTCTCCTCGCTCTGCATGTCAAAGTAGAGCTTTGCCAGTATGCCGCCCTTTGCGATGCTTTCATCAGTGACCTTCTCAAGTTCAGATTTCGCCATGCTCATGCCTTTGTTATTATTTGAAGTGCTTCCTCCTGACTTACCGCCCTCTCCTCGCCGCTTACAAGGTTTCTGAGCTTAATCTTTTTAGAACCTTGTTCTGCATCCCCGATTATTGCCGCGTAAGGGAATTTGAGCGAATTGGCGTAAGATAATTGATTCGATATGTTCCTGCTGGACAGGTTGACCTCCACCGCAACACCCTTCTCCCTGAACCAGTTTGCAACAGAGAGTGCATACTGGTAGTTGGAATTCTTTACGTTTATTACGAAAAGTTTTGCATATGTATACTTTGGCGAGTCTGCAAAATCCATGATATCGAGTATTGGGTCTATACCCAGGGAGACGCCAACTGCGGGCATCTTCCTGCCGCTGTATGTCTCTATCAGGTTGTCGTACCTGCCTCCTCCCGCTATAGATGCACGTATCCTTCCAAGCGTGTCAACAAACTCGAATACCACCCCTGTATAGTAATCCAGCCCCCTTACGATAGAGAAGTCAACCGCAACGTCGCCATTAAGGGCGTAGAGTCCTATCAGGCCGAGGAGGTTGGCCAGGTCTTCAACCGATTTATCGCTTGTTATGCCCTTTGCGAATGCTATCTTCTCCTCGTTCGTGCCCTTCATGCTTATCAGATTGTCAATCCTGCTTACCTGTTCTCGCTCCAGCCCGAGCGACAAGAGCAGCTCTACTATCTTGTCGCGCCCGAGTTTCTCAAGCTTGTCTATTATGCGCATCGTCTCGACGTGCAGCTCGCCCTTCACCCCAAACTTGTCGAGTACGGAGTTCATCATCGCACGGTTGCTTATCCTTATCTTATATTCTATCCCGAGCTCATCCAGCACCTTGCCAGCGACCGCAATCACCTCCGCATCCGTAGCAGCCGTTTCACCCCCGACTATGTCGACATCCGCCTGCGTGAATTCCCGGTACCTGCCTTTCTGCGGCTCGTCTCTTCTCCACGCCCTGCCTATTGCATACCTCCTAAAAGGAAGTGGCAGTTCCTGATGCATTCCCATGTAGCGCGCAAGCGATACGGTCAAGTCGTACCTGAGGCCGAGCTCATCCCCCTTTATCTCAAATATGAGCTTCGCGTCCTCGCCTATCGCTCCCTTCGCGTTGAGTATCTTGAGCGACTCGAGCATAGGGGTATCTATCGTAAGGAAGCCGTACCTCTGGAAAACGCTCTCTACCTTCTTGAGGAGCTCGTTTCTGAACAGCGCAGCATTCGGAAGAAGGTCCCTGACGCCTCTCGGGAATGGTATGTCAGCCATGGTAACAAATCCAAGATCAAAGATTCTTGTCGATCCACTTCTTAAGCGCCTCCTTTTGCATCGCTCCCACGCCCATCGCCTTGAGCCGACCCTTCACCACAAGGAGAATGCTGGGTATGCTTGTTATGTTGTATCGCTCAGCAATCTTCTCGTTGCTGTCCGCGTCAACCTTTACGAACGTCACCTTTCCCTCATAATCAGCTGAGACCTCCTCAATAATGGGACTGAGCGCGCGACACGGCCCGCACCACGCGGCCCAGACGTCAATAAGCACTGGTATGTTTGATTTCATTACCTTCTCTTCAAAAGTCGCCTCTGTAACATCGGTAACGCTCATAGACTCACTCCCAAAACCACTTTGTTGTTAAAAGGTTAAAAACCCGTATGTTCGGCTGCGCAGCAAACCTTTTTATTGTTTATAACGGTAAATAGTATAATGATGATAATGCACTACGCTGAGCTTTTGGCTATGAAGATGATCTTGAGTGCTGAACTTGAATGAGTGCGTAGATGGCCAAAATACCAAAGGCCGCAATAAAGCGGCTTGTTAACAGGAACAGTACGGTAAAGCTTACGGACAGGGCTGCGGAGTCAATATCCCTGATACTCGAAAAGAAGGCGAAGAAGATAGCCGCCTATGCAGTATCAGAAGCAAAGAAAAAGGGCAGGAACACGATATTGAAGGAGGACATAGACCTCTACAGGCTGAAGTTTGGTGACTGATTGGAAGCGGTCGTGTCAAGAGGGAAGGGCAAGACAAAGATAGAGTACGCCCTCAACGGCAGCAAGCGGCTCGCCCTCTTTGAGGGAATAGGCAGTTGCATATTACAAACAACCTTTGACGAGAGCGGCAGCATCCTCGACCAGGCGCTGCTGAAGTCTGATGGCAGAAACATGGAGCAGGTCTCTAACGGCTTCCTTGCGAAGCTCGGCGCCTCGAAAGTTGCAGATGGCAGCTTCAGCGAGATAAAGCTGCAGAGGCCCTGCCCCAAGTGCGGCAGCACGCCGCTTACCAGATACCTGGACACGAAGCTCTACCCTCTAGAAGTGCCGGTGATGCCCCTCTATGTCTGCGGAAGCTGCAAGGCGAAGAGCTATTACATGACCGATGATTATCTGAGGAAGCTAGTGCAGTCGAGCAGGGCGCTCTTCAGCGAGGAGGAGCTCTCCCAGCTGGGCAGGGACGAGAATGCCTTCATAAACGAGCTGAGAGCAAACATAATAAGAATATTTGCCTCCAAAAGGATAATGTATGTTAAGTAGGAGATTGTATGGCAATTCTATTATCTGAGCTTTACGGCAAGGAGATCATAACGAACGAGGGCAGGAGGATCGGGATGGTCGAGGATGCGATTCTTGACTTCGAGAACGGCAAGGTGGCGAACCTGCTGCTCGTCAAGGCCGAAACGCTCACCAGGAGCGAGAATACCGCCTATGTACTTGCAAAGAACAGCGTGAAGTACGAGAGGGTAAAGAGCATAGCAGAGTCGATAATAGTCGGCATACAGAAGTAGTTTGCGTCTGGAATCCCTCAGCTTAGGCAGCAGTCACTTCTCAATCTGTCGAAACCTCCCTTGAGATGTTCGGCCTGCTCTTCACTATGACCCGAGAGCCGCAATACTGGCATCTGATAAAGCCGTCGAGCTGCTTTATCTTCTTCCCGCAACCTGTGCATACATATGGCATAGCATCCTCACTTCTTAATTGTCTTCAACCATGATATAAAATCCTTGTGGAGCTGGTAAATCCCGGTGTCAATCACCCTAATTTTCGCTGTGCCCCCATAGTGCTCGTCGCTAAGCTCCAGGACAGCCTTGTAGTCCTTCATCTCGGTATAATGGACCTCCATCCAGTGTATCTTCCCCTCAATGTAGTCCTTGAGCAGGTTATCCATCATTGGCGGCGAGGCAAAGCTGAAGAGTATCCCGTTGCACCAGTAGAGCGGCATCGTCCCGTTCGGCATCACCCTCTCCCTCAGAAGGTCGTCCATCGATATCTTTGATACGTCGTGCACCACCAGCGTGTGCAACGGCTCATAGATTATCTTTACCATAATATCACTGCTTCTTCGCGTAGTCCTGGATAAGTCTTCGGGCGACCACCCCTGCCTCTGTCGTCATCGTGTAGGCTCCTCCCGCATAGATCGTGCCGCAGTGCCTGCATCTCCAGACGCTTGTGCCGGTCCTCTTCACGGAATTCCTGCCGCACATTTCGCACTTATAGTGTGCGCTTTTGTCAGCACGCACCGCCCAGTACCTTTTTCTTATGCTTGCACCGTATCTTACACTGAAGTTGGCCACGTTATCATCTAGAAGAGTCTATCAGTTTCTTCAACTCCTTATGCTTTGCGAGCGACACATCGATCATTCCCTCAATTTCCTTTTGGGATAGGCTGCCTCCAAGGCCTTTCTGCATAGCCCTCACGAAGCTGCCATCTGTAGCGATCGTCAGCCTCGCGCTTGCAGCAGCCTCCTCGTTGCCATCCGGGTCAAGAATGAGGCTTCCATCTATCTTGGCGAACGTCGCCGATGCCACGATATTATCTATCTTCAACCCTTTTATTCTTTTCTCCCTCACCACCTTCTCATCCTCGTACTCGGGTACCTTGGTGTTGACAAGGGCGCCCATCGCAGCAAGGCAGCCGGCATCAAACAGGTTGCCGTCGTAGTTCAGTATGTATATGTCTACATAGACGTTCCATGCCTTGTCATCCGCCACCTTCAGGCTCTCAAGGTCCACGCACCTTCCCGCGCGTATTCCCCTGTCGACTACCCTCGCTAGCTCTATAGCCTCTGGGCTCGGCGGCCCCGTCTCGTAATCGGGCGATGCAAGCGGAAGCAGCTCTGCAGACATCGCCATGGTCCCTTCGTCAGGGGTGTCCTCCATAGGCTCTCCAAGGTCGAGCTTTACCCCCACGAGCACCCTAGTGCCGCCAAGGTCTACCTGCGCGGATCCTTCCGCATTGGGCAGGAGCCCGGTCTTTATCTTTATCTCCCTGAAGTCTGACAGCCCTCTCGAATCCTCACGCGAATTCTTCGATAGCAGCCCCCTGATGTAATTGCTCCTTACAATCTCTATTGCGTTCATATCATTCACCACTTTCATACCTGTCTGCGACCTTCTTGTATACCTCCCTCAGCGCATCCCTCTGCACCTTGCTTATGGTCTTGCCCGCCTCTATTACCATCTGCATCGCCCTTGAGAATTCCTCCTTGCTGTAGCTTCCGTCCATCTGCAGGAGCAGTACGCTGTTATCCCTCGGCGCTACCGCGACAGGCATGTCGGAATCGGAATAGTTGTCCTCTATCATGTTCATGTCGAGTATCAGCTCCTCGCCCACCTTCCCTACCGATACCGCGTAGACGAGGTCCTTCATGTGTATGCCGGCGCTGGCAAGCGCAACAGCCGCTGCAGTTATGCCCGCAGCGCGGGTGCCGCCGTCGCTTTGCAGTATCTCTATGAAGATGTTTATCTGGCTTCCAGGGAACTCGTTCAGCATTATAACATTCTCGAAGACCTCCTTTACGACCTTCGATATCTCAGTTGCCCTCCTGTTCGGCCCGCTCCTGTTGTGCTCCGAAAGGGAGGAGAACGGCGCCATCGCATACCTGCACTTGATTATTGCCTTTGACGGGTCAGCCATGTGCTTCGGCTGAGCCTCGACCGGCCCGTAGACCGCCGCAAGCACCTTGTTGCTGCCCCATTCAAGATAAGCGGATCCATCCGCATTCTTCAGCACCGATGCCTCTATCGTGAGCGGCCTGAGCACGTTAGGGCCCCTGCCGTCCAGCCTCTTTCCGTTCACTATCAATTCTGGTTTGTTAGCTTTTGAAGACATTATTCCACCGATTTCTTTTCTACCATGTTCTTTATCCTTTCAGTAAGCCCCGAAACGTGGGCCTCGCTCTCTATCCTGACCATCGCCTCGATCGCGAGCGGCACGTTGCCGCCCTTTATCCAGATGAAGCCGTTCTTGCCGACCACTATGCTGGACTTGGTACTATCGCATATCTGCTTTATCATTGTGTTCGCCTTTCCTATGACCCTGGGTATCTTGGACGGCCTTATCCGCAGGAGCATCCCTCCGTCAAGAAGCCTAGGATAGCTCAGTATTATCGTCTTCCTGTCCTCCACGTCCTTTATGGTTGCCTCTACCACGTCCCCTATCCTGAAGGAGAACTTCTCGAACTTCCCGCTTATTATGAGGCTCCTTCCGTGGAACATTAGGTCAACCTCGTAGACGCTGCTCTTCACAGCGCGTATTATCCCCACCACGGTGTCCTCGACGCGTGGCACCCATGCACCCTCCAATGGCACTATCGACCTGGATCCGCTCTCGTACATGCCGAGCACCATCGAGTAGGTCTTGCCGTTGTCTATGTAGCTGTATGGCCCCCTTACCTGCCCATCAGATACCAGCTCTCCAGGGAAAATTATCTCTTTCATAAAATCAATTTTCTAACACCTTTGTTTCTACTCTGCCTTGCGTCGCCTTGTTGATCCTGTCGAAGAACTCGCCCTGCATTCCAGCCGGAAACTCGACCCGCGCCTGCAGGCTTCCGTTGCTCAGCCAGCTCTCCGACTTCAGCCCGTACTGCTTGAGTATCCCGTAGCACCTGCCCGCCATCTCCGCAGGTATCGTGACCTCTATCTTGGCGGTGGCGAACTTTATCGGCATTATCGAGCTTATTTTCTTCACCACCGCGTCCACCTGCTGCGTCGCGCTCTTGAACGGGTCTACCGTTGCCTTCGCCTCGCGCATCGCATTCTCTATCCTGAGGGGCGGGTTTGGCGCGTTTGTCCTTGGGTCTATCGAATTTGTCGCTATGATGCCCACTATCTGTTTCCTCTTCTCTTCGGTGAACCTATTTCTCTGCTCTGTTGTTATCGGAACGTTCCCGTTCTTCAATATGATATCGACAATCTTCGCGAGGTCCTCTGTACCAAACACTTTCTTTATCTTCTCTGCGCTCTGTCTCTCCCCCTTTTTGGCGTCCTTGAAGATCTCGTCTACCTCGATGACCTTCATCGGGTCCGTCGCCCTGCCGTTTATGTAGTCAAAGGCGAGATCGGAGTCGACAAATATCTCGAATGTCGAATCTCCCTTTTCATACTTGGCTATGACCGTCTTAGAAGAAGTCATAAGTTATCACAATGGCTTAAAGCGTCAGAGGTACTTGGCTACCTTGTCCGGAGTGAACATCATGTAACCTTCGCTGCTCTTTATCGTGGCTATGTCTATGTTATCCTCCTTTATGGACTGCTTCTCCCCGACCTTTTTTATTATTCTTACACATAATGATATCACGTCGTCTATGCTCATATCCTCCTTGTACTCCTTCGCCAGCATCTCGTCAGCAACATTCTTGCCCGAGCCGATGGCGTCGGCCTTGTAGCCTGCAACCGTAGCTGCCGGGTCTATCTCATAGAGCCTCGGCTCCCTGTCCACTCCCCCTACAAGTATGGATACCGCGTACGGCCTTATGCCTCCATACTGCGTCGCGAGGAGGAGCTCCTCTGAAATGTCACGTGCAATCGTCTCTACCGATTCGGTCTCGTTGTATACCATCCTATGGGTCTGCGTCTTTGACCTCATCATATTCACCAGGTGCAGACCGTCTGCGACAATGCCGCTGTAGGTCGCCCCTATGTAGGAATCGATCCTGAACACCTTCTGCATGCTCGAGGGCACGGTGAGCGGGGCGGTTATGTTCTTGTGCGCCACGAATACCACGCCCTCCTTTGTGGTGACGCCGATCGATGTCGCGCCCCGCTTAACCGCCTCTCTTGCATATTCTACCTGGAAGAGACGTCCATCGGGAGCGAACATCACTCCCCTATCATATGCTTGTATGTTCGGATACATTTATACACCAGAAAGATTAAAACTACGAAGCTGTCAGATGCCGATTATGATATCAACAAATCGCAATATTAATTGGGCTATAAGCTTAATAATGCTTTCTTCACGGCCTTCACGCTGATTTTTTGAGGTGTTTCGTAACGCTCCGCAGCGCGATAATAAAGGCATGATCAGTACTTGAATGAGGAGAGCGCCTTTATCGTCCCAGAGGTCTTCAGGGTATAGAAATAGCAGTCTTTGCCGTTCATCTTCTTCAGCAGCCCCAGCGCAGCGATGAGCAGCCCGGATCCGGCCAGCCCCGCCCTAAGTACGAACCTCCTATCGCTTACGAACTTCACCATCCTAGGATTTACCCTATGATAGGTGGATTCCCCGATAGAGTGAAGAAGCGCGTTGTAGAGCGCCAGGGAGAAGTCATCCCTCTCTGCCTCGGCTACGCCGATGCCAGATTCCACAAGTATATACCTGCGTTTGTCTCTCATCTTCCCACCAAAAGCGCCTTGTTCGTCACCCCGACGCTCTCCCTGGCATAGTCCTCATCTGCTCCCACAAGCTTAGCGATCTCGATGATCTGCATGTAAGAGCACATCATCGAATCTGAGCGGGCCATGGTAATGAAGCTCACCGGAACCTTCTCCTTCTTTGCATATGAGAAGAGCTTCCCCATCTTGAAAAGCAGCCTCGACCTCCTCAGCCCGTAAAGCCGCATGGGGTCAGAGAGCGATATGCAGAGCACGGTGCGATTGTCGGCCATCGTCTGGATAAGCCTTTTGTCGATATTGTAATCCGGTATGTAGATGCATGCTACACCGCCCGCAGCTGCGCTTATCAGGCTGCCCGACGGCCCGCTGACTATGCAGCCTCTGTCCTTTATTCCAGAGCGCTCAAGCTCAACAAACGATATGTCCTCTGGTATAACGCCTATCTTTGCGAAGCCAAGCTTCCTCGCTGCATTATCGTCAGCGCTGCAGCCTTCAAAGACTATGTCGTAATAGGGCAAGCAAGCACCTAGGCTACGGGCTCCTCCTCCTTCTGCTCCTGGACGCCGAATATCTCCTTCTCTATGACGTCGCGCGTCTTCTTTGGCGGACATAGGAGCTTGACCAGCTTCGTGTGGCCTCGTATCCCCTTCCCGGACTCGAACGCGGCTATGAGCCCCTGCATCTCCAGCTCAGAAAGGTACTTCCTGTACCACCTCTCGCTCTTCGGCTCCTTCTTCATGCTCTCAGATATGGACTTGTAGCGGTTGTAAATCTCTCCGCTGAACAGGTATGTGTCAACCCCGTCGGTCAGCTTCTTGTACGTGCCACCACTCTGCGTCAGCAGCGTTATCGAGTAGAGGACGAGCTTCTGATGCTCCGGCAGGGTCGCTATCAGGTCGTATACAGCATCGTTCTCGGCTAGCTTCGCGGCGTCCTGCGCCTCCTTCATCGTTATGGAGGAGAGCCCCCTGTCGTCGCCCAGCTCGCCCGCCTTAGAAAGCACCTTTAGCGAGAATCTTGCGTCACCGCCCTCCTTCGCAGCCTGTGCAGCTATGTAGTGCAGCACATCGTCACTTACGACTCCCTTCTTGAAGCCCACCCCCGCCCTGTCCTTCAGTATCGCATAGAGCTCCGTCGCGTAATACGGCGAGAAGACGAGCTCGGTCTCGTAGAGCGTCGATAGGCTCCTCGGGTCGAGCTCATCCTTGAATGATACCTTGTTCGAGATGCCGATCATCGACACCCCTCCCGCTTTTATATCGCTGTTTATCCTTGTGAGCGTGTATATAAGGTCGTCAAGGTCCTTCACCATGTCTATCTCGTCCAGTACCGCAACGAATATCTTGCTATCCTCCTCTATCCAGTTCCTGAGCCGCTCATACAGGTCAACCGCCCCATACCCTCTCTTTGCATACGTGGGCAGGTGGTCCCCTATTATCCTCGCCAGCACCTTGAACCTGGAGTTGTATATCCTGCAGTTTATGTAAGAGATACGCGTCTTCGTGTTCGGAATGTTTCTTATCTCCTCTATCACGTAGTTTACGCAGGATGTCTTTCCGGCCCCCGTCTTCCCGTATATAAAGAGGTTCCTGCCGCGCTCGCCCTTCAGCGACGGGGCGATGGCGCGCTCTATGTTGTTTATCTCCTTTTCCCTGAAGACCAGTTTTTTCGGGGTATAGTGCGGAGAGAGCACCTCCCTTACCTGGAATATCTTCGAATCGCCAAGAAGGTCGTTTAACGTCTGCATTATAGCCCCGCACAAATTAGCGGTTCACTTTCTATTTTGGGTTTAAAAATACTTCCCTTGTTGTGCAGAGATAAAACTACACCAAAAAGTAAAATCAGATGAGGTGTCTCTCGCGCAGCTTGGTCACGTCAAGGGCGCTATACCTCCAGACTATGTTCGCCCGCTGATCGCTTTGGACCACCCACGGCTTGATTATTACCACGTCGTTCTCCTTGATCCAGAACCTCCTTCTGAACCTTCCCGGTATGGAGCAGAGCCGCTGCTTGCCGTCAGCGCAGTCGACCAAGAACTTTGTGGCGCCCGCTATCCTGACAACACTGCCGAGTATCTCCCCCTCCGATTGGTTGGGGAGTTTCAGCCTGTACTCGATAGGCGCGCCGCGCCTCTCGTCAGTCGTCGGTTTTCTTGGCATATGACCACTAGTAATTCTTCACTCCGTATCTTGAGCCGCACGCCTCGCACACAAGGTAGAACATGCCGCGCCCCGCCCTCTCGAGCTTCGTATCGGGCTTGTGGCATTCCCTGCATATCACGTACACCTCGAAGTAGCGCTGCATGCGCTTGTCGAGGTCCGCAGGCTGGAATTTTCCGCTTATCACAAGGCGCTGTTCCTCCACATTGACCGGAACCCCAAGCTCCTTGCTCACGTATCGCGCCATCTCCTTCGGGTCCCTCCTTGCTTTGTCTGCGAATGCGTTGAGGTTCCTCAATATCGTCTTGCTGCCCTGCACGAGCGAATCCACCTTGGGTATAACAAAATCGGAGCTCTCGCTGGCGATGACATGCGCATTAGCGAAAGCGCGGTCAAGCAGTTTCATGTATTCTTCGTCGCTCAACGCTACACCTTTTGCACTGTATATCTGTCGGGCAGATATTTAAAAGGATAAGAGATCAACCGGCGGATTCGATCGATGGCAGAGAAATTATACCGTCAGAGCCTTGCCATGTGATAAAAATGGAGGAGTGGGGGAAAGCGTAAATTACTATACTACAACATTAAAGTAAAGTGACCCGTGCAAGCGATGGAATGAAGAACCTAAGTGCGCAATCCGCAATGGAATATCTCATGACATATGGTTGGGCGATACTTATCATATCTATCGTTCTCGCAGCACTCTTCGCTCTCGGAGTCTTCAGCAGCAGCTCCTTCATAGGCTCATCATGCATCGCGGCATCCGGATATGAATGCTCAGCCCCGTTATTACTGCATAACGGGTATTTCACCTCTATAGTGGGCCAAGCCACCGGAAATTCGTGGACTGCAGCAAATATAATATTTGTAGTTTCTGGCAGCTCTGTACCAACAAACCCGATACCCTCTCCTACCTTAAGCTGTGTTGAAGCCCCAGCAGGCGGTATTCTCGCAAACGGCGGATCATTTACAACAGCGTATAATGGTGCTTATTATAACGGCGCGTGTTACGGGTTTGGAACACCCCAAGTGCCAGGCGGCATTACTATAGGTTCAACTATAGTTGGATCGCTCTGGGCCTCATATAGTATAGGTTCAGCAAGTGGTCTATTTTCACAAATAGCAACAGTAACACTGAAGACCACATAACGAACCTATTTATAAGCGTTTTCCAAATACTCTACTGGCAGATAGGCGGGGGGCTAAGGGTCTCCCATCCGCAAATCCCTTTTGGCGGGCCAATGCCGTCCGAGTGGTATAGGACTATGCAAGACCTGCGCGGAAGCGTTGAGGTCCTGCCCTAGGTGGTAGCCGAGTATGTGAACCAGGCCAGGCCGGAAGGAGCAACCTTAATCATATGTGGTCTATGCTCTTAGGATACAGGGCTGAGCAAAAGCGCAGACAATCCTGCACGGCTTTATAGTGCAAGGCGGCTTCTGCCACTAATAAAAAGATTATGAAACAAAGGATAATGTGCCGGGGTCGCCTAGTGGTAGGGCGGCAGCCTGCTAAGCTGTTTAGTCAGCAATGGCTTCCGCGAGTTCGAATCTCGCCCCCGGCGATAATGTGTTGAATAAAAGGAAAACCGTTGTGGCAGAAAAAGATAACTATTATTTATCAACCCTTATCTCATGTTCCACGATGTTTTTATTAGCCTCGTCAAAGTAGAAGTCAGCATCAAACTGCTCACCCTTCAACAAGTGCGGCAGCCAGAACTCGTCATCCTTCCACATATCCTGAACTGGCAGGGCATCCAGTTCGAACCATTTTACCCCACCCTCTTCGGTATTCTTTAGCTCGCCAGAAAAGTCCTTGGTGGAGAACAGATGCACCATAAAGTCCACTTCTTGCTTGCCGAAGTTATGGAAGTTCAGGACACCATGATAGAATAAGTTCGTTATCGTCAATCCCGTCTCCTCGAATGTCTCCCTTATCGCGCTCTGCTCCGGTGTCTCTCCCCCGTCTATCTTCCCCCCAGGACCGTTCCATTTCTCCTTGCTGATCCCCCTCGTGGCTCTTTTGAGCAGGAGCTTTCTGCCATTTATTATCTCTACAAGGGTCGCCTCAATCACTCAGTACCAGCCCCGCGCCTTCATCGCCTTGGCAACCCTGTCGACCGCGATTATGTAGGCGGCCATCCTCGGGTTTATCTTCTGGCCATTCGCTGCATAGGATTTCTGCATTGCAATGGTGTCGTTGAATGATTTTGTTATCTTCTTGTCCAGCTTCGCGTTGAAGAGGTCGATGTCCCAGTAATCACCAGTTATATTCTGCACCCATTCATAGTACGATCCTATCACGCCTCCGGAATTGACCAGGAAGTCTGGCAGGTCTAGTATCCCTTTCTCGAAGAGTATACCTGTCGCCTCCGGCGTCACCGGACCATTCGCCAGCTCCAACAGGAGCTTGCACTTAATTTTGTCGGCGTTGTCCGCCCTTATCTGATTCTCTATCGCAGCCGGTATGAGGATGTCGACCTTCAGCTCGAGGAGCTCCTCGTTTGACACCTTCTCGGCCTTCTTGCCCTTGTAGCCCAGCACGCTGCCTGTCCTTTTCTTCGCCTCGTCCAGCTTTGCAAGGTCCAGGCCGTCGGGGTCATAGATTCCGCCCTCGGAGTCGCTTATCGCCACAACCTTCGCCCCCAGCATCTCCTTCGATAATGTATAAGCGTACCTTCCCGCATTGCCAAAGCCCTGCACAGCGATTGTTGCCTTCTTGGGGTTAAGCCTGAGCGCCTTCGCCGCCTCCCTCATCACAAACATGCTGCCCCTGGCGGTCGAGTCCATCCTACCTTCGCTACCCCAGATCTCGACGGGCTTTCCTGTTATCACGCCGAACTGGCTCTTCCTCACAATGTTTATATACTCATCGAGCATCCAAGCCATTATCTGGGGGGTTGTGTATACATCTGGCGCAGGTATGTCGACCTCTGGGCCGATGTCGGTGCCAAGCGCCCTCACATATGCCCTGGATAGCGCTTCTATGTCTTTATCATTCATCTTCTTCGTGTCGCATATGATACCCCCCTTGCCTCCACCGAAGGGTATGTCTGCTAGCGAGCACTTCCATGTCATCCACGCAGAAAGCGCCTTTACAGTATCGAGACTCTCCTGCGGATGGAACCTTATGCCCCCCTTTGCTGGGCCCCTAGCATCATTATACCTGACGCGGAAGCCAGTGAAGAGCTGCGTTTTGCCATTGCTCATCTTTACAGGTATGTTCATGACAAGGACGCGCTTCGGCTCCCTGAGTATAACATGTGCCTGCCTGTCCAGCTTCATTATCTCCGCCGCCTCATCGAGCTGCTCTTGCGCAATCTTGAATGGATTGAGTTCCTCTGCCACTTATTCACCCATTGAAATCAGATGCAGAAGATATTATTAAGCTTTTATTCTGCTGCAGAACGCAAGTAAAATAATTGCTATCGCTCCGTCGGCGAAGCGGAAGGTTTTTATACCTGTTCTCTGTTTGATGTAAAGGTGAATTTAATGTTCTCCAAAAGAGGCAACTCCAAAGCCCAGTCAGCAATGGAATATCTGATGACATATGGATGGGCAATACTGATTATATCTATCGTTCTCGCAGCGCTCTTCGCTCTCGGAGTCTTCAGCAGCAGCTCCTTCGTAGGCACAACATGCATCGCGGCATCTGGATACGAATGTGCAACCCCACTACTGCACTCCGGATTGTTCACCGCTACAATAGGCCAAGCCACCGGAACTTCATGGGCAACGACCAATGTAGTATTCATTAGTGGAGGCGGTGTACCAAGTTCGCTAGCTAACACCGTGTTTACGGGATCCGTATGTGCTCAAACAGTATCGGGTGGTCTCACAAGCGGGGCGTCCTTCACATTCACAGTCAATACCATGGCCTCGGGTACAGGTGCGCTATCATGCACCGGAGGTACATTCTTATCTACAATTGGATCGTCTTACACTGGGTCCCTATGGGCGGAGTATACGTCATCCGGTGTATCGGGTTACCAGTGGTCACAAATTGCTACAGTGACGCTGAAGGCCACATAAACGGCCTTCCCCTTTCTTTTTATTTTAGGAGTAGCGGAGCTGTTCTTGCTCCTTTTTCTGTATGCTTCCCTATAATTGTCTATGACCTCAACCTTGTTCGCAAACGGCTCCCCCACCAGAAGGCTTTTATACCTGTTCTCTGTTTGATGTAAAGGTGAATTTGATGTTCTCCAAAAGAGGCAACTCCAAAGCCCAGTCAGCAATGGAATATCTGATGACATATGGATGGGCAATACTGATCATATCTATCGTTCTCGCAGCGCTCTTCGCTCTCGGAGTCTTCAGCAGCAGCTCCTTCGTAGGCACAACATGCATCGCGGCATCTGGATACGAATGTGCAACCCCACTACTGCACATCGGAACATTCACCGCTACAATAGGCCAAGCCACCGGAACTTCATGGACATCGGCCAATATAGTACTTGTTACAGGAGGTGCTGTACCAAGTGCCATACCTACTACTGTTTCAGGGAGTTGCTTTGTTAATGCAAATACCCTCACAAGCGGGGCGTCCTTCACATTCACAGCCAATAGCATGAGCTTGGGCGGCTCATCCACCTCATGTGGCGGAGGTGCGTTCTCACCTACAATCGGAACGTCTTACACCGGGGCCCTATGGGCGGCGTATACGTCATCCGGTGTATCGGGAACCCAGTGGTCAGAGATCGCTACAGTGACGCTGAAGGCCACATAAACGGCCTTCCCCTTTCTTTTTATTTTAGGAGTAGCGGAGCTGTTCTTGCTCCTTTTTCTGTATGCTTCCCTATAATTGTCTATGACCTCAACCTTGTTCGCAAACGGCTCCCCCACCAGAAGGCTTTTATACCTGTTCTCTGTTTGATGTAAAGGTGAATTTGATGTTCTCCAAAAGAGGCAACTCCAAAGCCCAGTCAGCAATGGAATATCTGATGACATATGGATGGGCAATACTGATTATATCTATCGTTCTCGCAGCGCTCTTCGCTCTCGGAGTCTTCAGCAGCAGCTCCTTCGTAGGCACAACATGCATCGCGGCATCTGGATACGAATGTGCAACCCCACTACTGCACTCCGGATTGTTCACCGCTACAATAGGCCAAGCCACCGGAACTTCATGGGCAACGACCAATGTAGTATTCATTAGTGGAGGCGGTGTACCAAGTGCGTTAACTGCCGCCATGTTTACAGGGGTCGGGACCACATGCGCTCAAACAGTATCAGGCGGTCTCACAAGCGGGGCGTCCTTCACATTCTCAGTCAATAGCGTAGCCTCGGGTACAGGTACGCCAACATGTCCTGCCGCAAGCGCGTTAGGATCTGCAATTGGAAATTCTTACACTGGGTCCCTATGGGCGGAGTATACGTCATCCGGTGTATCGGGTTTCCAGTGGTCACAGATCGCTACAGTGACGCTGAAGTCCACATAAACGGCCTTCCCCTTTCTTTTTATTTTAGGAGTAGCGGAGCTGTTCTTGCTCCTTTTTCTGTATGCTTCCCTATAATTGTCTATGACCTCAACCTTGTTCGCAAACGGCTCCCCCACCAGAAGGCTTTTATACCTGTTCTCTGTTTGATGTAAAGGTGAATTTGATGTTCTCCAAAAGAGGCAACTCCAAAGCCCAGTCAGCAATGGAATATCTGATGACATATGGATGGGCAATACTGATTATATCTATCGTTCTCGCAGCGCTCTTCGCTCTCGGAGTCTTCAGCAGCAGCTCCTTCGTAGGCACAACATGCATCGCGGCATCTGGATACGAATGTGCAACCCCACTACTGCACTCCGGATTGTTCACCGCTACAATAGGCCAAGCCACCGGAACTTCATGGGCAACGACCAATGTAGTATTCATTAGTGGAGGCGGTGTACCAAGTGCGTTAACTGCCGCCATGTTTACAGGGGTCGGGACCACATGCGCTCAAACAGTATCAGGCGGTCTCACAAGCGGGGCGTCCTTCACATTCTCAGTCAATAGCGTAGCCTCGGGTACAGGTACGCCAACATGTCCTGCCGCAAGCGCGTTAGGATCTGCAATTGGAAATTCTTACACTGGGTCCCTATGGGCGGAGTATACGTCATCCGGTGTATCGGGTTTCCAGTGGTCACAGATCGCTACAGTGACGCTGAAGTCCACATAAACGGCCTTCCCCTTTCTTTTTATTTTAGGAGTAGCGGAGCTGATCTTTATATTGCCGACTAGTTCCTTGCCCTCAGCTCTGCGAGTTCCTTCTTCATCTGCAGGGCCTCCATCAGTTCGTTCGCGCTTAGGAGCGGCTTTCCGATGCGGTCGTAGTCATCGATGGCAATCCTGGGACATGCGGTGTTGACAAAAGCATCAAACTCCCTCATATTCTGCAATGATGTGAAATCAAAGGTGTTCGCCACGAGTATCTCCGCTTTCAGGCCGCGCCTCTCAATCTTCTCTTTTATTATCTTCGCCAGCGCCATGTTGTGCTGGCCGTTCTTTGTGCTGAGCATTACGCCAAAACTCTTCGCCTCAAGGGTCGCTATCACCTTACCCCTGCTCCTTCCCCTGTATACTTCTCTATAATCGTCTATAAACTCAACCTTGTTCGCAAACGGCTCCACCACCAGGAAGGGTTTTGTAGTGTTCAGCAGCGCGCCCAGCGGATGGAACATCCCTCCGCCAAAGTAGACGAATGCGTCCACATCCCTGTCTATGGTCGCTGCGCTGCCGATGTCGCAGCCCAATATCTGCCCGCGCTTCTTTGCGAATCCGTAGGGCTTCCCGACCACTACCTTCTTGCCGTGCTTTTCGTAGAAGCCCACCAGCTCATCAAGCTGGTGTATGTGCTGTATTGTTGTAACAATCCCGATTGTAGTGTATCCCGAAAGCGGCTCGAGCGACCTGTCGAGTATCTCCAGGGGCGCGTCTATGTTGTATTCAATATACTCGACATCAAAGTCTACCTTCTGGAACTCTGCATGGCCAAAGTGAATTATCCTGTCGGCATGGATGCTCTTCGCTTCATCGAGTGCAAGGTCGCACGCTCCAAAGGTCGGAGATGCAGATATGAAGACCTCGTTGCCTTTTGCCTCCAGTGCCTTCGCATACTCCAAGGCGTGCTGCTTTAGCCCTTCAGGAAACTGGAGAAGTAATCGCATCCTACCACTACGACGCAGCGCTTTTCTGTATCTGCTTTGTATTTATCTTATAGCTTCCTGATAGCTTCGACATAGCCCTCTTCAGTGCATGCTTTGCCACTTTCGCATTCTGGCCGCCCGTCCTCACCATAAGGATCGGCTGCCCCGGCCTTATCCGCGCAGCTATCGAGACCGGCTTGCCAAACGCATTTACCTTCATTCCCTGCGATATCCTGTCGGCGCCCGCCCCCGTTGCCATCTTGTGTTCCCTTATGACGTTGTGAGGGTAGACCTTCACCGTGAACAAGTACTGCCCCGGTATATTCATCTCGAGGAACTTGTTCGCCACCAGCCTCGCAGCCTCGAGGGAGTTCGACCTGAGCTGTATCGGCACCTCGCTGTTCAGCGTGTATTCAGAGTCGTAGCTCTTGCTCTCTACGCCCATCTTGAAGACCAGCAGGCTTGTATGCGGAAGAGCCCTTATGTAGTTCTTCCTCGGCCTCCTGAGCGAGTATCTCGCCCATGCCTGCGAATTTGGTGTCCTGCATGTTCTTGCAGGCCTAAGTCTTGCCATTCTAAAAACCTTAAACAGAAGAAGCAGCTTCCGTCAGTATTATTCTCCCGAAAAGCTATAAAAATGCGATGGTAGGCCCCATCATCCAATTCAATAATCTATTTATAACTTGCCAGAGATATAGCAGCAGTGGTGGAATGGAGCTTGTAGACAGTGCATTGAGCATGAACTCGAGCACATCGGATGAATTATTCAAGGCGCGCATAGCGGTATGCGGTGTAGGCGGAGGAGGCAGCAACACCGTGCAGAGGCTCAGCAGGATGGGGATAAAGGGTGCGAGTCTGATAGCGATAAACACGGACAGGAAGCATCTCAATACGCTAGACCCAAGCATAAGGCGCATACTCATAGGAGAGGCGCTGACAAGGGGCCTAGGCGCAGGAGGGTTCCCAGAGGTGGCAAACAAAGCCGCCCAGGCTGCAAAGAATGAGCTCGAGAGCGCCCTGCAGGATTACAATCTGGTATTTGTCACAGCCGGGATGGGGGGCGGAACCGGAACTGGGGCGTCGCCCGTCGCAGCCGAGATAGCGAAGAAGGGAGGCGCAATCGTCATAGGAATAGTCACATTCCCATTCGCGCTTGAGAGGGTGAGAATACAGGTTGCGAAGAAGGGGCTCGAGTCGCTGAGAAACAATATAGACACGCTGATAGTGATCGACAACCAGAGGCTCGTCGATCTATATCCCAACGTCGCGATGGAGCAGGCTTTCAAGATCGCGGACGAGGTGACTGCAAGGGCTGTCAGGGGAATAACAGAGACGATAAACACGCCGAGCCTGATAAACCTTGATTATGCTGACGTAAGGACTGTTATGGGATCCGGAGGCCTCGCTATGATAAGCGTAGGTGAGGGGACGGGACCGAATAAGATAGAGGATGTGGTGCGGGACACTCTCAAGAACAAGCTGCTCGACGTCGACTATGAGGGCGCGACCAGCGTGCTCCTCCACATAACCGGCGGAGAGGACCTGACACTCGGAGAGGCAAACGAGATAGGGACCAAGCTTACCGAGATGACCGCGCCGAACGCCACGGTCGTATGGGGTGCGAGGATTGACCCCACATACAACGGAAAGGTGGAGGCGATAGCGATATTCACAGGTGTGAAAAGCGAATCGATAATGGGCACAAATAAGGTAAGCACGAACGATTACGGCATCGGAAGCCTATAATTCGGTAACCACCGTAGAGCCGCCAGCCGCCTTGTCCCTGTCGAATTGGTAGATCTTTGCGGATGCTATCTGCTTCAGGCTGTCGTCGTGGGTTATTATGAAGACCTGTTCTACCACGCGCGGCAGCGCGTCGCTCAGAACGCTTATCAGTTTCGCTATGCCGTTTGAATCTACGTTGTGGGTCGGCTCATCTAGTATAAGCCACCGGAGGTTCGGCACGATCACCATGGAGAGCGCTATCCGCATCGCAAGGCACGCTATGCTGCGCTCCCCCCCGCTTGCTGTAGCGTCGACAGGAACCCATTCTTCAGTCCCACCTATGCTTATGCAGCTCTCGAGAAGGTAATCGTCTGGCCGCGCCTCAAGTCGGAGCCCCGTGTAATCCTCATACGGGTATATCTCTGGCCAGATGCTCTGCAGCAGGCTGTTTATCGAGCGGATGAGCCGCGTCCTGAGCATCGCCGCGGTCTCGGTGAGAGCGGACTTGAAAAGGTTTAGGCTCTTTACAAGCGACCTTCTTGACTCAGCTCTCTGCTCAAGCTCCCTTATTCCGTCTATCTGCTTTACAAGGGATGATATCCCGGAGTCAAGCGTGGCTATCTGCCTGTCGTTCCCTGTGACTACCGCGCCGAGGTTGGCCAGCGTAGCGCTCTCCTTCGCAAGCGAGTCCTGCAGGAAGTCCATCTCGTCCTGGCTCACCTTTATCGAATCAACTTCAATGCGGCTCTTCTCCGCGAGCTCCGAATATCTTTTTAAATCTGCCTCGTGCTCCAGCCTCTTCTTGAAGAGCTCCGATGCCGCCCCCAGTTTCTGTATCTTCTCGAGCAGCGATTCACGTTCCGACTTCGCCCTCTTCAACGCATCTGCAAGCTCGGCAGCCTCCTTATCCACCGACTTGAGCTTTGCGGAGTTCGCCTTTACCGCATCGTCCATATTCAAGTAGTCCTTCAGCCTGCTGGCGGCGAGCTCCAGAGATGCCCTCTCGTCATCAAGCCTCTTTATCGCGGATCTCTTCTCCGATATCGCCTTTGAGGATTCGTCTGCAGAGCTCTTCAGGGCCCTCATCTCGCCATCCTTTATCGCCATGAGCTTGCTCCGCAGCGCATCATCGAGCTCCCTCTCGCAGACGGGGCACTTTGCAAGGTGCTTTTTCAGCTCCTTCATATATAAGTCGATATCCGAGAGCCTGCTCCGCGCCTCCGCCTCAATATTTATCAGTTCTGCAAGCGTGGAGTTGTGCTCCTCCAGCGCCCTCTTCAACGATGCAGGGTCTTTCCCCTTCAGCTGCGCCAGCAGGATGTCTCTTTCCTGGGCTCTCTTCCGGTCATTTGATAGGAGCGCCTCGAGCACGGAGGCCACCTTGAGGAGCTCCTTCTCCCTCCTCTCTCCCTCTACTATCGCCTCCCTCAGCTGCCTCTCCCCCGCCCCGGAAGATGCGCTCTCATTTTTCAGCCCCGCTGCATCGATGCCCTTCGTAGCAGAATCTATCTTCTCGGTCTCTGCCTTCAGAATCTGGAGCTTTCCGCCTATCTCTATTAGCTGCCTGGACAGCTCCTCCTTCCTTCTATAGGCCTTCCTCTGCTCCTCTATCTTGGAGGTCAGCCCCTTATGCAGCTTGCTCTGTTTTTCGTACTGCGCCTTAAGCCCCTCCTGCGCCTCCACTATCGCTTCCTTCTCTGCAGCGTCCTTCTCCAGCTGCTTCTTGAGCGACGCGACGTCCATTCCCGACAGCATTTTTTCCCCGTCCGATATCATCGACTTGAGGTTGTTTATTAGGGAGGTGCAGTTCTCCTCCGCGGTTGAGAAGTGGTCCAGCCCCAGCATTCCGTCGATCTGCTTCTTCCTGTCGCCTTTCGGTATGCTCAGGAAGTAATCAATCCCGTTCTGCTCCGCATATATCGCCTTAGTGAAGGTGTCATAGTCGACCTTCAGGAGTCCGCATATCTCCTCATTCACGCGCTGCGGCTGCGTCTGCAGGCATTCCCCATTCTTCTCCAGCCTGGCCAACGCGCTGCCCGATGAAGAGAATCGCCTTGTTACCGCGTAGCTGTCGCTTCCCATCAGAAAAGAGAGCCTGACCTCCGCCTCATCCTCTTTCTTTGGTCTGTTCTTTATCGCATTCTCAAGCTTGAGCCTCCTCTGCTTCAGCGCGGGGTAGGTGCCGTAGAGGGCGAAGCAGATTGCATCCATCACCGAGCTCTTGCCGGCCCCCATTATACCGATAAGCACGTTCACTCCCTTCCGGAAGGAGAGCTTTGTCTGACTATGCGTCTTCCAGTTGTATAGTTCTATTCCGCTCAGCATAAAATCAGGGGAATTATATGTCCTGTTAAAATTATTTAAGGGTTGCGCAGGATATGGATGATAAGCTAAATCAGGCTTTCGTCCTCCACTTCGACTTCCCCGACCAAGTCACTCTTCTTTATCTGCTCCTCAATCTTCGAGGAGCTGTTCTGCGTGTCATCAAAGACGAACCTCGCCTTCAGCACCTTTATGCCGAATGCAACATCCATGGGCTGCACCGCTACCGGGTCCATTCCCTTTATCACTGCCGCCAATGCCTCTATCGCAACCCCGTCAGCCGGGTAAATCTTAAAGGTTACAGATGCTCTGGACATCAAGGACCCTCAAATCCGCACTCTTTGCACTTGTATATGTTGGATATCTCGCGGCAGTGGTAGCACCTTATTACGGTGCCCTTCCCGCACTTCGGGCACTTGAATTCGGTATACTCGCTCGTAAGCCTGCCGCACGACACGCATTCCTTGCCGGGTAAAATAGGAATCAAAACACCTTCTAGCACTCTCTTATAAAAGCATTTAAGGCTATCGCCTGCGCCTTCTTCTTCTTGCGCCTGCCTTTCTCTGCCTTGCATGCTTCGTGATATTTGAGAGCTTTAGCAGTATAATGAAGTCCACCGCGAGTATGACAACCACGATAATGAGTATGATGTATACTAGGGCCCGGATGCCGCCCAAATTCGATACCGGCTTGGTCGTCTGCGCAATCGTGGTCGTTGTCGGTCCGGGAGCAAGGTTCTTGTATATCACCATGCTGTCGTTGCCCATCTGCTGCGCGAGCACTGCCGCTGTATAAGCCTGCAATGCATAACCGTGGGCCGTTGTGGCGTTGGACGTCAACTGCGATTCATGTACGAAAAACTCCGCCTCGTTGGAGTACTGAGTTGCCCATGCCCCGTATGTTGAGTTTACGGCGATAGCGAGCGACATGCTGTTAAGCTGCGAGGTGCTGGCGTTTGCCTCGTAGAGGCCCGAAAGGCCGTCAGCATACGCGTAATCCGCATCGACTATGGCAAGCGGATAGTTGTATGCGCTGTATGCATTTTCTGCCGTGTCAAGATACATGTTGACGCCATAAGACGACGCCCTATTTATCCTGGACTGCGCGATGGAGGATAGATTCTGGGATGCAGATGCGCTAGCCCCGCCAACGGATGATGCAGAGCCGTACATGTAGTTGGCTGCATGGCACCACCCCTCCGATTCTCCCGCGCCGTAGAGCGATGAGAGAACCTCGTCAGTGTCGAACGAGCTTGAGTTGTAAGCACTTATGGCAGCGGACGACGTATAAGTCCCCCAGCTCTGCCTTAGCTCTCCCTGTACCACCCACTCACAGTTCTGTGTAGTCAACCGCGGTGGAGCCAGCGCGCTGCAGTAGTTGTAGGTCTGCTGGAGTGTCGTGAGCCCGCTTGCCACGGTGGCATTGCCGTTTGAGAAGTAGAATGCGTTTATGTAGGTGAGGAAGCTCACGTCGCCAGCGACATAAAGGTAGCCCTTTGATGCTATGCTCTTGCTCTGGTTGACCTCCTGCTGCATCTGCGCCACAGTAATGGGGTAGAGATTGGACGGGACCACGGATATCTGCGCGGCAGTCGAGTTTATGGTGTAGTTCGCGAGCCCTGCGAAGGGCGCCATGGAGCATCCGTTGCTGCAGCTGATGTTCGCCTGCAGCACAAGTGGGACCTGAAGGCTTGTATAAAGCTCGAGCGTAGTCGACTGGCCCGCTATAGATCTCTTGCCGAATGCGTACTGGGCCGCTGCGCTTATGTTTACAACCTGGACCAACGGAATTCCGAAACGGCCCTGCACAAGGTAATAGAGCTCGTTCTCCTGGCTGCTCTGCGGAACAGCGGGTACCAAAATAAACTCCATCCCGGCATTCGCAGCCGCTGCGCTCTTATCGTACACACCTCCTATCGCCCCCACGGCTCCGTTGTTTATAGTTCCTGTTATAGTGAAATTTGGGACCAGCGCAGTCTTCGATAGTACGGATATAGCAAGTATCGTCATGGCAGCTCCGGCGCTAGGCCCCGACACATTCGCATCCCGCTCGTCTATGTTGTAGACGAAGTTATACTGACTGAAGTTCTTGCCTAGGAAGCTCGAGGCGTACATTGCGGCCGACTCCGCGGACTGCTGCGTATTGTTCGCAACGTACGCAGGCCCAGTGATGGTGACGGACCCTCCGCCCTGTGTCACCGTCAGGGATATCCTTGTGAGCTGCCCTGTATTGTTCGCAAGGTTGACCGATGGCGCCAATATTGATGCGCTGCCTACTGCGAACTGCGCAGCCGTGCACTGCGCCAGGAAGCCCAGAACCATAAGCAGCGGCAGTAGATAGAGTACTCTTGCTCGAAGCATTAAACCAGATTAACATCAAGATAAATGTATAAAAGGGTTTTGTATCTCCTGTTCATTAGAAAATTGGACTCCCAACTCTTACTGTTCATACATGCAGTATACTGAAAAGTATCGCGTATGCAGACATACCTATGGCGATGCCGAAGAGCAGCGGCGGTATCGCTGGAAGCGCCCTTTTGTAGCGCCTGAGTATGTGGGTCGTAAGAAGCAGACCGAATATCGCGCCGAATATGATGAAGAAGCTCAGCACGAAGTTGAGCGTGACTTCGTACGCAGCTATGGCCACCATCAACGGTATTGCAAAGTCGCCGGTGCCGAGCTCAACCCTCGCAACAACCGGCAGCATGCCATTTCTGTAGAGCCGAGAGAGAGTTGGATTTTTTGATATGTCGGGTCCCTCTTTCTTGTAGTCTTCCAGCTCCTTCTTGCTGAAATCGCTCCTTGGCAGAGCTTCGAACTCGCTTACGCCTACCAGGAAAGCGAGGTTCCTCGACGACATCGCCTTTGCCATGGTAATCATGTGCTTGGTTACGAAGACGGCTATGAAGTCGTAGGCTGCGAGTATGACCATGAAGATGATGGCCGCAAGGAAGCTGAAGCTTATCCCGAGGATGAGCCCCACCCCGATGCTTGCTATTATCGCAGTAGCATTCCTAAGCTTGGGCCACTTGTTCTTTGCTAGCACAAGCAGGAGCGCGCCGCCTATGCCGGCCACCAAGTTTGCCGTTATGCCCGTGCCCGCCAGATTGAACAGTGTAGAGGTGCTGATAGTGCCGAATATTACCAGGAAGACGAAGAATGAGGATATGAACACCACGGCACCTTCGAGAATCATGAAGAACTTATTTCCCCTGTATATTCTGAATAAGAATATCAGCACGACGCTGAATATCACTATATAAATGATGTAGAAGAGGGCACCTACCGCCGACGAGACGACCTGCACGCTCTTGACCTGTTGGTAGGTGGAGCCACTGAAGACCATGCTCGCGAGCAACAGGCCGAAGAACTGCACGATCATGAACATTGCAAGTATCTGCAACAGCTGCCTGTTCTCTATGACCCTAAGAGGCAACCTTACACCTACTCACTTTCGTGCCTTATGATTTTTATAATGCCAGGTTTTGGCCTGAATATATCGCCGCTTCTCTCAAGCTCCACTATATACTTATTGACAGTGGCAGCGTCCACTCCCGCTTTCTCGGCCTCCTCCACCAGCCTCTGCATCTTCGCGCTGCCTTCGTCCGCCTCGAGCTTCCTTATTATGTTGAGCATCGTGTTTATCTTGTCAACCTTCTCCCTGGGCATGCCGGTTATTATCGCGTCGATGTCGTACCTGCCTCCACGATCCACAAGAAGCGTCTTAAGCATGAACTCGTTCAGTGATATCGCCACCTCCGCGTCGGCTATCTCCACCACTGACGAGAGCCTCGACTTGGCGCTCGCCTCAGCCATCCTTATTATTCCCTCTATCTGCCTCGGCGTTATTGGTGTGGCTCCCTGCTTCGCCCCCAGCTTCCTGAGATCTATATAGTACTCCTGTATCCTCTTTGACGCCTCGACCATTATCCTCGGGAAAATGTTCTTCCTCGCATATGCTATGTACTTTCTGACGAACTCCCCCTCGATAGGCGGCCTCTCCACCTGCTCGTACTCCTGCACCTCAGATATCCTTGCCCCCGCAGCCTCGTGCTGCAGCAGTATGTGCCTAGCTATGCTTTTGTCCAGCTCGCTGTCCATTATGTCCCTTATCGGGAATATGAGGTCGAATCTTGAGAGAAGTGTAGGTGGTATGTCGAACTGCTCAGCAGGATATGCATTCGGGTCGAACCTTCCGAATTTGGGGTTTGCGGCTGCAAGCACCGCAGACCTCGCGGTGAAGGTCGCAATTATGCCCGCCTTCGCGACGCTGATTGTCTGAGACTCAAGTGCCTCGTGCAGCGCTGCCCTGTCGCTCTCATCTACTTTATCAAACTCATCGATGGCTACTATTCCACCAGATCCCAGTACCAGTGCTCCTGCTTTGAGCGTCCATCCCCCCTCTGAGAAGTCATCGCGCTCAGCTACCGCGGTCATTCCCCCTCCGGTAACAGACTTTCCGCTTACATAGATTCCCTTCGGCACCAGTCTCGAAACGGATTGGAGTATCCTGGTCTTTGCGCTTCCGGGGTCCCCTATGAGCAGTATGTGCATGTCGCTCCTGATTAGTCCCCCGTCGATGAGGGTCTTGCCTGGCGTGCCGCCGAAGAGCTGCAGCGCCACCGCCCTCTTTATCTCGTCATAGCCGTATATCGACGGGGCGATCGACTTCGCTATCTTCTCGAATATCTTCGGGTCCTTGCCCAGCTCCTTTATCGTTCTCTCTTCCTCATCTGTTATCTCCAGGTCCGCAAACTCCTTCTGCTTCGGCACTATCGAAACCGTGTCAAGGAACATCGTATAGATGTCCCGCTCGAGCCTCCCCTTGGCGTTCCTCCTCGGCCTTATCCTCAATATTCCTGTAAGCTCGATCCTATCACCAGGTATCACCGTGTTGACAAGGTCATCCTCTATCCAGACCTCCAGCTGCCACGTGGGCGAGCTCCCGCGCAACTTCTCAAGCGGATCCTGCACCGCAATCTTCTGCAGGTTTATGAATTCGGATTCCTCTGCTACCTGTTTCAGCGAGCGCCGCTTGCACGAGATGCAAAATTCAGGAAGCTCATCGTGGCCAGACCTGACCTTGTAGATCGCACCGCAGTATGTGCACTTGTAGGAGCCCATCTTGACCTTCGGGTTTATCTCAGACCTCTTTACTATCAGGCTGTCAAGCATTATCATCTTGCTTATGTATGCGGAACCGACGTCCTGCACAAGCGGGATGTTGACGTTCTGCCCAAAAAACCTTACGTGGACCTCCTTGCCTTCAAGGTCGAGGTTGCTCATCTTTCCCCGCAGAGACTCGGTGGCGGCCTCCATTATCGGATCGGGCTGGTCGATAAGCGCCTCTGCTATCTCCGGGTCGAACTTTATCAGCTCCTTGAAATCAACTGCAAGGCTCCTCTTGTCAGGAAAAGATATGACCAGTGAGTTTATTCCCTCCGAGCAGTACCTCTCGAAGAACTCGTCGAAGCGCGACTTTATGCCCTCCAAAGCGGCATCTACCATCTTACCCCCGAACACTAAAACACCAGCAAATATAATATATCTGCATAGCGGTAAGAGTAGTATCGCTACTACGCCCTTTTTATTATCTCCAATAAAAAGCTTTTAGTGGCATACTACCAGATCAATGAGCAAGGTGTGAATAATGGGAAGGTACATAGTGACGTCCGCGCTGCCTTATGCATACTCTATGCCTCATCTCGGAAACTTTGTGGGTTCGGTTTTACCTGCAGATGTTTACTACAGATATCTAAAGATGAATAATGAAGATGCAATTTTTATTTGCGGTTCTGACCAGCATGGCACTGCAGGTGAATTAAAGGCTGCAGAAGAACACACCACTCCAGAAGAGCTCTCAGAAAACATGCATGGAAAGCTCGAGCGGCTCTTCGAGAACTACAAATGCGCATTTACATATTATGGCAAGACAAACACCGAGACCAACAAACAGACTGTATACGAGTTCTTCAACGCCCTAAAGAAAAACGATTACATTGTAGAGATCGAAAACAGGCTGCCATACTGCGAAATAGACAAAAGGTTCTTGCCTGACACGTTCATAGAAGGCACATGCCCTAAATGCAGTTATAAGCACGCAAGAGGTAACCAATGTGAGAACTGTGGAAGCCTGCTGGATCCCGACCAACTTATAGAGCCGCGTTGCAGGTTCTGCGGAAAGAGCGAGATAACATTCAAGACTGTCAAGAACCTCGCGCTTGCTTTCGACAAACTACAAGATAAAATATACGAGTTCATAAAGGTTGAATCCAAGAACGGCTGGAGCAAGAACTCTGTCAACAAGGCACTAAGCTACATAAAAGAGGGCCTGAAGCCTAGAGCTATAACTAGAAACACGAAGTGGGGGTTCCCCGTGAACGAAAAGGGCTTTGAGGATACCGTCTATTATGTTTGGTTCGATGCCGTGCTGGGCTACATCAGCATAACCAAAGATTGGGATGCCAAAAAATGGAAGAACTATTGGCTCAACGATGCAAAGCTCGTGCAATTCATGGGGAAAGACAACATAGAATTCCATACATTGATGTGGCCTGGAATGCTGATAGGGTCCAATCTCGGATATACGATGCCGACCACCATAAGAGCATCTGAATATCTGCTATCAAAGGGATTCAAGTTTTCGAAGACAGCAGGAGCTGGGATAGATATGCAAGATGCAATAAATCTACTTAGCGCAGACTACTGGCGCTTTGTGCTGATGTACCTTTATCCCGAAACTGCAGATACGGAATTTACAGTCGAATTGGTGCTAAGCGTAGTCAATGGAGTAATGAATGACAACATAGGCAACTTCGTAAACAGGGTGCTGAAGCTGTCTCAGGAGAACAAGGATATCATCAACAGAGATGCAAAACCCATAAAGAAGCATCTCGACGAAGCAGCGCAGATAATAGAAAAATACAAGCGCAGTTTCAACACTTTTGGTCTGAGAGAGGCACTCCAGTCTGTTGTTGAGCTTTCCGGACTCGGCAACTCCATAATGGGAAATTATCAGCCCTGGATGGTGGCAAAGAGAGCAAAGTCAGATGATGCGGCTAGAAAAGAGTTGTCTGAGCAAATGACAACCCTAATAAAAATCGTATACCAGCTCGGTATACTGCTATGGCCCTATACTCCCGATTCAAGTATGAAGATATTGTCATATTTTAATGTAAGGAAAGAGCCAACAATGGAGCTTCTCGAACAGAACGAACAGCTAGATCTAGAGAAAAATGTAATACCACTATTCAAGAAGCTTGATGAGTCGTTCACCAAAAATTTCAACCGCTAGCCATTTTCCATACCTCCTGCCTAGAAAGCTGGAAGATTGCACCTTCAGGAAGTTCAATGGCAAGGTTAGGAAGGGGGAGCTCATCTTCAGGAAGATTCCAGATGAGGAGCTGCAGAAATTGGCATGAAGCCGTTCTGGTCGGCTACCAAACAACCTTTCATCATCTTACCTTGCTTCCGACCCGCAATTCCTTGTCAGGCTGCAGCAGCGAGATCCCGGTCTCGTCCTCTGCAGTGAGTATCATTCCTTCCGAGACAAATCCAGCTATGCTCTTCGGCTCGAGGTTTGCCACCACAATCACCCTCCTGTTCAGCAGCTCATCCTTCGTGTAGATGTTCTTTATCCCTGCTGCTATGTTCTTTATGCCAAGCTCGCCAAGGTCCACCCTGAGCCCGTAGATGGGCTTCCTCGCCGCTACATCGTTTACTTCTATTATCTTGCCCACTCTGATGTCAAGCTGCATGAACTCGTTTATAGTTGCCATGGAAGAGAGATGGAATTAGCAGATATAAATACCCTACCCGTGGGGTTTAAATATGGGCCGCGGTTCCACTATCCTACCAATATTTAAATATCTCGAATTTGATATTTTATAGATAAAATGCCGCTTGCCAAAGTGAAGGATTCCAAGCCGAAAAGCTTAAGCTATGCGATGATGCACGGCTCTAGCGAAATCGGCACATACTGTGAGATAGAGGTTTTGAGCAAGCCAATAAAGATCTATGAAAGGGGCAACAGGCTTGCTAGCATAGGTTTGCCTGTAGACTTTCACGGTCCTTACACGGTGTACATAAACGCGAAGATGGGCTCCGTAGCTATAGAGCTGTCAAAAATAGAGAAGGAGAAGCAGAATAACAGCGATGCCCTCGAGGTACTCGCTTGGAGGATTGAAGATGAGATAAAAAGGTCGGGATCCGCCATGATGCGTCTATCCCTCCTCAAGAGGCGCGCGTCGGGCCACCTCTACTGGGGCATCTCCAACGGCGATGTTGGCAGCATAAGCATAGTGCCCAAGGAGCATGCCGAGACTGCACTCCCAACGCCTGCCCCGATAGGGAATCTGGTCAGGACCCAAAGATATCTATAAATAGCTTAATGCTAATACCATACCGTCTACTTTTGAGTGGTCAAAATGAGCCAATTTGGAGTACAACTGCATTCAAAGTCAAACACAAAAGGCAGCGGCAACGGCAAGAGGGTAATAAAATCGAGGGACAAGAGAAGGAGCGAGATAGGCAGCTACTTCACCGGCACGAAAATGGCCGAGCAGGATGTCCTGAGGAGCCACAGGATGCGCGGCGGTTCGGTAAAGGGTGTGCTCAAGGGAGCGGGCTTCGCCAACCTCCTGACGAAGGGCGGATACAAGAAGGTCAAGATAAAGGGAGTGCTAGAATCTAAGGACAACAGGAACTTCGCCCGTCAGAACATAATAACGAAAGGCACCATAATCAATACGGAGGAGGGGAAGGCGCAGGTCATAAACCGGCCGGGCAGGGAAGGGAGCATAAACGCTAGACTGATAGAGGCTTGAAGAGATGTCAACCGTTGTCTACGAGCTGGACGCAGCGGAATCATCAGAACTGAAGAAGTTCCTCGAGTACGATCCATACTTAGACAAGTCGCTCGGCGAGGAGGCCCTGAAGAAGCTTCACGATGACAAGCTCACCAACGTAATATTCTCGAGGCAGGAGTACAGCCTGAGGGAGGGCTCGGCTCTCGGTCTCGACGAGAAGAAGTGCTATCTCTACCTGAAGGCGAACAACGATTTCCTCAAATTGGCGGACGAGAAGCTAAAGAAGAGCTTCAAGAGCGTGAAGCGCACGACCAAGGAACAGGAAGAGAAGTTCATAGCCGTAGTAGAGGACGAGCAGAACCGCGGCAACGCCGGGATAGGCGCAATATTTGGTGGTTGATTGAACCTGATAAGCTCCGACGACCTGTCAAGAGAGCACATAAACAGGATATTTGAAATTGCCGACGACCTCAAGGCGGAGAAGACTGAGCTCTCGCTGAAGGAGCACGCTGTAATGGCGCTGTTGTTTGAGATGCCATCCACTAGGACAAGGCTGGCGTTCGAGGTAGCCATGATTCAGCTTGGTGGCAGCGTTGTATACATAGACGCGGATAGATCGCAAATGAAGAAATGGGAGAGCATCCCCGACACAGCAAGGGTGATAAGCAGCTACTGCGACTTCATAGTGGCTAGGATGTATCATCAATCAGAGCTTGAGGAGTTCGCCAAGAACTCTGCCATGCCTGTTATAAACGCGCTCACAGACCTTGAACATCCAGTGCAGGCGCTGGCCGATCTTTACACAATAAAGCAGCACGTCGGCAACATACGCGACACAAAGATCGCCTTCATAGGTGACATAACGGCCAACACAGCCAATTCGCTTATGCTAACGGCAGCAAAGCTCGGAGCCGAAATGTCTCTCATAGGCCCGCAGGAGTATCCAAATGTGCTCTATTTCAACAAGGCGCGCGAATACGGCAAGGTGCACAGCTACACCTCTATAGAAGCCGGCATGGAGGATGTAGACATAGTCTACTGCGATGCCTTTATCGGCATGGGCCAGGAGAGTGACGCAGAGAATAGGCGCAAGCTATTCATGCCCTACCAACTCAACGCAAAGAGTCTTTCATATGCTCCAAAAGATGCGCTTGTCATGCATTGCATGCCGGCGCACAGGGGAGAGGAGATAACCGAAGAGATTCTGGACGGGCAAAGGAGCATAATCTGGGAGCAGGTCAAGAACGTCCTTCTTATAGACAAGGCCGTGCTGCTCTTCCTCTCAGAAAACAGCTGATTTTCAGATAAGTATATAATCTTAACCAGGCATTCAGTATCATGGACCTCCTCGAGAAAGTGGCGATAGTCGCAATCATACTCATTGTGATATTCAGCTCTGCGCTCCTGATATTCAAGTATGCGATAAAGGGAAACCAGAGCCTGACGGCAGTGCAAGCGCAGCAGATAGTGTTGAGGGACCTGAGCCTAACGTACCCCAATGCGAGCATCACGGCCACAAATGTGTCACCATCAACGCTCTCCAAAGGGAGCTGGTCGGTCTATGTCAGCATAGTCTACAACGCGACAAGGCCGTGCCCAACCCTCTATCTTGACCAGTATGATTATCCGGCGACCGGCCTCGTGCCAACCATCGCGAACCTCTACACGCAGCACTGCATAATATACGGCCTTGCAGGGACGGCCCTGCCATATTACACCTATTTGATAACATCCCCAGAAATCGCAATCGCAAAATCGTACAACTCTTCATACCCCTCACTAATAAGGTACGTCTCAACATTCGGCTATGACAACACTAACGTCTACGCGAAGAGGTACATAGTGCTCAACCGCACAACGATACCCGTGAACGTCACCTTCTACGACGCCTGGCTTATAAACTACACCGCAACCAACGCCCCCTATTCCGAGTACATAGTTATGAACTCAACCGGCTTCATACTATACAATTATTCGGTCTCAAAGTAGCCGATTCCAGTATAATTTGGTACATAATATAATACCAAGATAAAAGCTATTTTATCTTTGTAAACAAATATGCCGATTTTTGCCTACGCAAAATTCCCCATTTTTCCATTCTATTCAAAACTACTACTATCAAACGGCGAAGCACAAGGCTTTTAAAGCTTTTTAGAGCATTGCTAGATTGGCGATAAAATGAACGACCTTGTTAACGACCTATTGGGACAACCGAACACAAGCACAGCAAGCAGCGCACAGGTGGCAGACTCTTCTGAAATCAAGATAGTGACAGTTGGATTGGGTGGAGCTGGATGCAACATAGTGAACAGGCTTCTTAAGGCAGGGGTCAAGGGCACAGAGTTCATTGCGGTGAACACGGACGGCCAGCACTTCAAGATAATAGATGACAGGATAAGAAAGATACTTATCGGAAAAGCGTTAACAAGGGGTCTCGGAGCGGGTGGTGATGTAAAGACAGGCGCAAAAGCGGCAGAGATTGACAGGCCGCTTCTAGAAGCTGCGGTATCCGGCGCGCAGCTGGTCTTCCTTACCGCAGGCATGGGAGGCGGAACAGGAGGCGGAGCTATACCTATCATGGCGCAGATCGCAAAGGAGCAGGGTGCGATCGTGGTCGCGATGGTTACCTACCCATTCGACCTTGAGCGGGTTAGGAAGGTAAAGGCAGAGGAGGGCATCCAGGAGCTCAGGAAGCACTGCGACAGCGTCATAATCCTGGACAACAACATGCTGGTCAAGCTGGTGCCGAACCTTCCGATGAACGAGGCGTTCGCGCTTGCGGACTCTGTCCTTGCAAAGGCGATAGGAGGCCTTGTCTGGACCATAACCCAGCCAAGCATGATCAACATAGACTTCGCCGACGTACGCGCAATAATGGTCGGAGGCGGCGTGGGATTCATAGCGGTCGGGACCGGAAAGGGAGCCGAGAAGGTCGAAGCAGCAGCGGAAGGGGTTCTTAAGAACAAGCTTCTTGACGTTAACTTCGAGAACGCAACAGGAGCCCTGATACACATCTCAGGCGGGTCATCGCTCACCATAGGCGACGCGATACACTCGGGCGAGATAATAACCGAGCAGATGTCTCCAACAGCGAACGTAAAGTGGGGCGCAAGGATAATCCCAGGATACGAGGACACGCTAGAGATCGTAGCGATCGTAACCGGCGTCAAGGGTGCGAGTATCGTGGGAAGGCTGGAGGAGAGGAGCCAAGCGAGCGCCTCCTACGGCGACCTGGAGACAATCGGTTGACCCTCGTTTACATTACGGTGGTTTAATGTTGGCAGACCAAGGCGAAGAGGACTTCATAGCGAAGCTGGCGGTTGTCGGTGTTGGCGGTCAGGGAACTAACCTGGTGAACAGGTTGTACAACTCCGGGATACGGAGCGCCGTAACGATATCCATTAATACCGATTCCAAGCACCTCAACATGGTCAAAGCCGATAAGAAGCTGCTGCTCGGCAAGAGCATAACCCACGGATTGGGGGCAGGTGGCTTCCCAGAGGTCGCGATGAAGTGCGCCGAGGCTGACAGCAACGAGATCACAAAGCTCCTTGAGGGCTACGACATGATCTTCGTTACAGCTGGCATGGGAGGCGGAACAGGAGGCGGAGCCGGACCGTCGATCGCAAGGATCGCAAAGGAGACCGGCGCGCTCGTTGTCGCCTTTGTCACATATCCATTTGCGCTTGAGAGGAGCAGGAGGGTAAAGGCCGACTGGTCGATTGAACAGATGAGCAAGTACGCAGACACTACGATCGTGATAGAGAACGACAGGCTTCTCAGCTACGCACCAAACCTGCCGATGGACAAGGCGTTCGAGCTGATAGACAACGTCGCGTGCAACGCAGTGAAGGGCATAGCGGACACGATAATGCTGCCAAGCCTGATTAACTTGGACTTCGCTGATATAAGGGCGGTGATGGGTAATGCGGGCACCGCAGTGATAAACCTCGGGGTGGGATCGGGGGCCGACAAGGTAGAAGCTGCAGTAAGGTCGACGCTGAACCATCCAATGATGAACGTATCGCTTGAAGGATCCAAGAGCGCCATGGTCCATGTGACAGGGGGACCTCGCTCACCATCCAGGAAGCCACCCAGATAGGGGAAGGGGTCACCGAAGGGCTTGACTCAAAGGCCAATGTAATATTCGGCGCAAGGCTCGTTCCCGAGCTGAAGGATCAGATAAGGGTCATGTCGATCGTGACAGGGGTAACTCCGAAGTTAGGGATGGGAATAAAGCGCGAAGGAGTAGCCCAAATGGACCTGAACATAGGAATTCTCTAATAATTGTAAAAATTCTCAGCCCTCCCAACGCAGAGTTTATAAATGCGAGAGCAGAAACTAAACTGCTATTTTGCGGTGAACGGATGGGCGATGACACAACCTTTGTATCGATGAAGGACATACGCATAGGAAGGTATGTGCTCATAGATGGGGTGCCATGCAGGATTGTGGATATTGAGACCAGCGCGCCAGGCAAGCATGGCTCAGCGAAGATGAGGGTCACCGGCATAGGGATGTTCGAGGGGCAGAAGAGGACCCTGCTGAAGCCAAGCAGTGCAGATGCAGAAGCACCGGTAATAACCAAGAGGAAGGCGCAGGTCGTCTCTGTCACAGACTCGACAACGCAGGTCATGGATTCAGAGACGTACGAGGTTTACGATCTCCCAATAACAGAAGACTTCAAGGGCAAGATCAAGCCCGGAATGGAGGTTGAGGTAATAGAGGCGATGGGCAGGAAGGCTCTTTCCAGGACCCTTACAAACGAGTGAGCACATGGAAATAAACATACAATCGGATACAAACAACCCAATGCTGCAGAGGAGGGAGATAAGCTTCGTTGTGCTGCAGGAGAGCAGCACCCCTCCAAGGGAGGAGCTCAAGAAGGAGATATGCAAGAAGCTGAACCTTGATCCCGATCTGACCGTACTGGTTGAGGTTAAGCAGGAGTACGGTTTGAGGCGCAGCGCAGGCAGGGTTCACTCATACAAAACAAAACAGCAGCTCGAGGCATCCGAGCCCAGGTACTTGATGGAAAGGGCCTCCAAGAAGGCGGCCAAGAAGGAAGCTGCAAAGGAACAGGAGGTGCCAGCCCAGGAGAAGAAGGAAGGGAAAGCGGAGGAAAAGAAAGAGGAGAAGCCGAAAAAGGAGAAGGAGCAAAAGAAGGCCAAGGACATGGCCGATAAGGTTGGGTGATGCTGATGGCTGAGAAGAAAGGTAAGAGCGTAAAGGTATACAGGCCAGGAAGGCAGTGCCCCAAGTGCGGAAGGAGGATGGGTGAGCATGCAAACAGGCTTTCATGCGGGAAGTGCGGTTACACAGAATTCAAAGGCCACGACAAGAAGGTGTGATGTTGCCTCGCAGAGCAAGAGGCAGAAAGCAGAAAAAAGAGAGCCCCCCTGTAAGGTGGCTGGTATATGCCCTATTCCTGGGCTTTGCTGCCATATTCCTGAGCTCGATAGCGCTCAACTATCTCGGAATGCTTTCGCAATCCGATTTCCTTGTCTACGCGACAATAGCGCAATCGATGCTCTTCTCGTTCATCGTCTTCGTCTACCTCTCTGTAAGGGGCAAGACGCTCAAGCAGGCGATAAGTGAGCTGGGCCTCAATAGGAAGGCCCTCAATAGGAGCACGCTCTTTCTCGCGCTCCTGCTCTTCCTGGTGGTGCTCGCCCTCGAATTCGGAATCGGGATATTTCAAGTGGTGACAGGAATACAGGTTCCAACGAACGTCCAGCAGGTATTTGCCGGTCTGCCCCTTTACTTCGTAGTATTCACGGTCGTGGTCGCTCCGATCAACGAAGAGATATTGTTCAGGGGATTCCTGGTGCCGAGGATAGGCATAATATTCAGCGCACTCATATTTGCAGCGCTGCACTACCTCTCATACAATTCGATAGCGGAGTTCATTGCGGCGCTCATCTTCGGTCTGCTTGCAGGCTACGTGAGAGAGAGGTACAAGTCGCTTTATCCCTCAATAATCGCACACGTCGCGATTAACCTCATAGGGATGCTGGCGCTTGCAATACTATAGTTGATTGTATGATGCCGAGAGTAGTGATCGTAGAGCCAATATACCAGATAAACCTGGGATACATAGCGAGGATCTCTAAGAACTTCGGTATAAAAAGGCTGAACCTTGTCAATCCAAAGTGCAAATATAAGGGGAAAGAGGCGATAAAGTACTCCAAACATGCAAGGGAACTGCTCGAGAATGCGAAGCTCTTCGGGTCGATCGACTCAGCCGTAAAGGGCACATTCGTGCTTGGCACGACGGCGATATGGAGGAAGACGGGGGAGGCGTTCTTCAATGTTTACCCGCTTGAGAGGTTCATGAAGCTCGTGAAGAAGAACAGGATACGTGACATATCAATACTTATCGGAAGGGACAACATAGGCCTGACAAAGGCGGAGCTGGCAAAGTGCGATGCAACCATATTCATACCAGCATCTGATGATTATCCAGCCCTGAACATTTCTCATGCATTGGGCATACTGCTCTATGCGTTCTCATCGATGAACGTAAAGGACCAGGTCGGCAACGTGAGCGCGACCCCGGATGAGATAGAAAGGGTGAAGCTTCTGTTCACAAGGTTGATCGCAAAGAGGAAGGATATCCGTGACAAAAAGGCGGTGGCGATGTCGTTCGAGCACATACTGAAGAGGTCCAGCCCGACCAAGAAGGAGGCGAGCGCGCTCTCCGTAGCGCTCTCGCCAAAATATAATCGATGACTGCCCCACTGCAGCAGCTAGGCCCAATAAAAACCTGCAGGGAAAGCGATTACTTCTGCGTTCCTCTCTTGCTCTTTATTATCTTTACCTTTGATGGAGTAAGCAGTATCTTCACTTCATCGAGCCTCGCTATGTCGCCGTTCGTCTTCACTATGTATTCCTTCAGCGTGTCGATTATACTCTTCAATGTCTGCGGCCTCTTCGCGAGGTCTGTTATGTTAAGCAGTATTATGTTCTTCCTCTGCAGCTCCCCCTCGATTACCGCTACGTCGGACTCGTCCTTCAGCGCGAGCGGTTTTATATAGAAGTCAGCAGGCTCATTCATTACGTCTACGTTCTCCATCTCTGCGGAATTCATATATTCCTCAACATCAAGGTCCTTAGATCCTCCCAGCACGCCTCCAAGTCTGTTTAAAATGCTCATTCTTTCACCTTGTCGCCATTCGGTTATATATGCATGAGTGCTTTTTTAATACTTTCTCTTTTGCGGAAGTGAAATCCTGCACCGTTAGGCAGTTCAAGAAGAAAGTTTTAAAGCACATAGTGGTTATACTATATGGTCTAATGATCAAGATAAAGCGGGTTTATGAGAAAATAGACGTCCGTGACGGCGAGAGGGTACTGGTTGATAGGATGTGGCCCAGGGGGATACGCAGGAGCACCTCCCACATAGACATCTGGGTAAAGAACATAGGCCCGAGCACCGAACTCCGCAAATGGTATTCCCACGACCCGAAGAAGTGGGCGCGCTTCAGGTCGAGGTACATTGCCGAGCTGAAGCAGAACCGGACGATGAACAAGCTCATGCAGATAGTCATGAATGCGGACCCTGTCACCTTCGTATATTCGTCAAAGGACACGAGGCGCAACAACGCGGTCGTGCTGGCAGGTATCGTGAACCGCCTCCTCGCGAGGCAGCAAAAGCAGCAGACCGATCGGTGATGGCCTGCTCTACTCAATAATAGATACAAGCAGCATCCTTTTCGGGATGTCCGTCAGGAAGGACGTCTTCGAGTGCGTTAAGATGAGGTTCCCAATGAACAGCCCGCTTGTCTCACGCGGGGTACTCCGTGAGCTGGAAAGGATATCAAAAAACAGGAACGCGAGGGGCGCATCCGCGAGGGCCGCGCTCGCGCTGATAAAGGCCAAGAGGGTAAAGATCGAGTCCAACCCGGGATATGTCGACTCGTGGATTGCCCGTGCAGCAGCAAGGTATAATAATTCAATTGTAGTAACTAATGATACGGCTTTATTCAGGAAATTAAAGGCGGCCGGAACCAACGTATTCAGGCTCTCAAAGAGCGGAATCCTAAAAAGATAGGTGTCAGAGTGTACAGCATCTATACCGTAAAAGACACATTTAAGATGCCTCCGGAGCATTTCGGCGATGACATAGAGAAGGTAGCCGCGCAGATACTGCAGATGAAGTACGAGGGCAGGATCGACCGCGACATGGGTGTCATCGTAACGGTATTCAACGTAAGGGGCATAGGCGACGGCGTGATATATCCTGGGGATCCATCGACCCACCACGATGCAGAGTTCGATGTGCTATCGTACATGCCGCAGGTCGGGGAGGTGATATCCGGTGAGGTCACCGAGTTGGTGGAATTCGGCGCATTCGTTAGGATAGGCCCCATGGACGGCCTTGTCCACGTATCGCAGATTGCAGGCGATTTCCTAACCTTGGACAAGAAGAACCAGGCGTTCGTCTCGAGGAAGAACAACATAAGCCTCAAGAAGGGAGACGCAGTCTACGCAAAGGTATCGACCGTGAGCATGAAGAACACGATAAAGGACTCGAAGATAGCGCTTACAATGAAGCCCGAGGGGCTAGGAAAGCCGGAATGGGCCGGCACCCTTGCGAAGGCGAGGTCGAAGAGGCCAGGAGGCTCCAGGAAGAGATGAGAAGATGGAAGAGAAAGCATGCAGGGTCTGCAGGATCGTAGTGAAGTACACCGATACCTGTCCGATATGCGGGTCCAAGGACCTAACAGACAAGATGGGAGGCTACATCATAATACTCAACGCGGAGCAGTCTGCGATTGCAAAGAAGATGAACTTCAAGATGAACAGCGTCTATGCTCTTGACATAAAGAGCTGATTATTCCTTACTTTTTCCTTCTTCAGCAGTTTCGGGATTGCCCTCCCTTGTCATCTCTGCTTTGTCGTACTCCTCCTTTACTTCCACCTTGTCGAAGTCCTTCATCATGGTAAGCACTGATGCGACTAGGTTGGTCTTTCCTATGAAGTAGTCAGCGCTCTTCTTGAACTTGCTGTCGTATCCTATCTCGACGACCTTGTCATGCACAGAGACCGACGTCGGCTTCGCGCCGTAGCTCCTGCCGAGCGCCTCTATCTTTGCTTTCTCATCGGTTATGTTCCTCACGACCTTAACTTCGTAGACTATGTCCCTGCCGGCGTAGGGGTGGTTCGCATCAACCACGACCCTTCCCGAATTAACGCTCTTTATAGTTGCGACGGTATTCTCAATCTCGATTCTCATTCCCGGGTGCGGGTCTATGTCCTTGGCGCGGAAGTCGGATAGCGGCATGACCCTAACCAGCTCCTCCATCCTGTTTCCGAATGCGTCATCCGGCTTGAAGGTGAACCTCTTCTGGTCACCAACGCTCATGTTCCTGAGCTCCCTGTCGAGCCCCCTTATCACGCTGTTCGACCCGAGTATGACAAGCGATGGGCCGTATATGGTGCCCTTCTCGTGTAGGTCGGCGTCCTTGGCCATCTTCTCGTTCGTAGTCGCTATCAGCTCGTTGGTGGCAGCATCCCACGCACTATAGTCTACCTCTAGAAAATCCCCCTCCTTGAAAGCCATAGAATTACCGTTGATAGAGCTAATATTGGCGAAATACCTATAAAAAGCCTCTCCAAATAATATATATAAGCGATCCTGCTGTTTTTACGGATTGGTGGTATGGTCATGTCAGAGCAAGAGACAACGCAGGCGGCGCCGGAAAGCGGGCAAGAGAAGAAGATAACGAGAAAGCAGCTGCTTTTCCTGGTAGGCGCAGTCATAGTGGCGGTTATGTTCGTCAGCTCCTACGCAGCATTTGGCAGCGGCGGAGGCGTCAGCTCCGCCTCAACAAGCATAAAGCAGTCAACCTACGTGGTCTTCGGCAGCGCGAATGCGGTAGTGACTGGATACATGAACAGCATAACACTGATAGTCAAGCAGGGCAACGTCACGGGCACCATAAACCAGACCCTGTCGGGTCTGGAGGCTAACAGCTCGATAAATGATTACATACTGGCGTCCGGCACTTTCGTTATATACGCGTCGAAGTCAAATCCCTACCAGCTGCAGCAGCTCTTCCTATCGAAGCTGCCTCCAAACTCCATAGCGGTAAATGCGACCGAGAGGATTGCGATACCAAATGTCATCGCCCTCGGCCCACAGCCGCTAAGCGTATACACCAACATGACAAATTTCACCCTCTCGGTTGCAAGGCTGCAGCCACTCGGTGGCAACCTTACCGTCAGCGTTCAGGCTCTCGTATTTGAGAAGGGGCTCAATTGGTTCATATATCAGAACAACATTCAGGTATCTGAGGCATGAGAATGGATAGCAATGTCAGCGATGTAATCAGGAAGTACGCGATAAAGAACGCGCACGATTATGGCAAGGCCGATGCAGGCAGCGTGCTCGGCAAGGTGATCCCCACGGCGAAGGGCGCGCCTCTCCACGAACTGAAGATAGAGGTGAGCAGGATAGTTCGAGAGGTGAACCTACTAAGTAGAGCAGAGATGGAAGAGGCGTACAAGCCCTTCAGTGCCGAGTTTGAGAAAAAGGCCGAGGAAACCTTCAGGAAGACCGAGAAGCCCAGGCTGGTGATAGAGGGCGCAGAGGAAGGAAAGGTGATTACAAGGATGCCACCTGGCCCAAGCGGCTACATGCACATAGGACATGTAAAGCAGGCATTTCTGAGCGAGGAGGCTGCAAAGATTTACAATGGTAAGTTCTACAGGTACTTTGACGATACGAATCCAGAGAAGTGCGAGCAGCGGTATGTTGACGAGATGATAAAGGACCACAGATGGCTGGGGCTGAAGTTCGATAAGACCTACTATGCTAGCGACTTTGTGGATAAGATGTACCCGTATGCCAGAAGGATGATCGAAAAAGGTAAGGCATACGTATGCATGTGTTCAAAAGAGGAGATAAAAAAGAGGAGGTTTGAAGGCCGGGAGTGCGACCACAGGAAGCAGCTCGCGAAGGAGAACCTCGAACTATTCGAAGGCATGCTGAACGGGGAGTTCAGGGAGGGACAGGCAGTTGTAAGATACAAGGGGGACATGTCCTCACTCAACTACAACCTCCAGGATCCGGTACTGCTCAGGATAGTCGAAACAGCGCATTACAGAGCGGGAAACAAATACAAGGTTTGGCCCGTATACGATTTCAATACTCCCATAGTAGATTCGTTACAGGGAGTTACAGATGTAATACGGAGCAAGGAGTATGAGCTTCATGACGAGCTGGGGAGGCAACTGCTTCAGGCTCTCGGCCTGAGAATGCCGAGATTCCACCTAGAAGCTAGGCTCAACATAAAAGGGAATATAACAAAGAAGAGAGTCATTAAGCAGCTTATCGATGAGAAAAAGGTTGAGGGATGGGACGACCCGCGGCTGTTGACAATAATATCGCTGAGGAGGCGTGGCATAATGCCAGAGGCGATAAGGAACTTTGTCATGCGCCTCGGGATGACCAAGACCGACAGCTTCGTGCCATTGGACATGCTACTAGCTGAGAACAAGAGGGTGATAGATCCAATTGCCAAGCACCTCTTCTTTGTTGCAGATCCTGTGAAGGTCACGGTAAGCGGTGCAGGAAATGTGGATGCAAAGCTGAGGCTGCACCCAACCAAGGACTTCGGCTTCAGGGAGTACAATGTTGGAGATATCTTCTACATAAGCAAGGAAGATGCAGATGCTTTGAAGGTAGGCGAGGTAATAAGATTGAAGGATCTAATGGACGTGAAGATACTGCAGAGAGGGGGGTCAATCAAAGCAGAGAGGTGCGAAGGCGGAGCAGGAGGGAAGATAATACAGTGGGTATCAAAGAAGAAACTGCAGGAGGTGCGAGATCCTTGTCCCAGGTCCCATAGTCGATGATAACGAGAACTTCAACCCGAACAGCCTGCAGAGAGTAGCAGGATTTGTCGAAAGTTACATAAAGAAACTAAAGGCACGCGAGATAGTGCAATTCGAGAGGTTCGGATACTGCGTGCTTGACAGGAAGAGGCCGCTACAGTTCATCTACATATCTAGATAGCGGTTGCTTCCGCTATTTCTTCCTCAACACACAGAACAGGTGCATCCTGTCGAAGGGCTCCAGCTCGACAGTCTCTAGGAGTTCGAACTCCTGTTTCAGGGCATCCAGCTCCATCCTGAATACATCCTTCGGCCTCATCGATACATCGACGCTCTGCGACTTTATTATGAAATAGGCGATACCCCCCCTATTCAGGAATCTAGAATTCATCCCCAGCATCTTCGCCTGCTCCCTCGTCGAGGCGTCCTGGTAGAGAATGTCGCAATCCTCTACGCTGTCCGCGTAGAGCTCCACCTGCCTCGCATCTCCCAGTATGGGCAGCATGTTGGATCTCGCCTCGCATACCCTGATGAGCTCCCTCATGTTCCTCTCTGAGAGCTCTATGCAATATAACGCTCCTTCCTCGCCAACGATGTCGCTGAGGTGACTTGCCGTTGTTCCAGTCGCCGCGCCTATGTAAAGTATCTTGCTCCCCTTCCTCAACGCGAAGCTCTTCAGGCCGTTGAGCAGCGCGGCAGCCATCTTGCTCCTGTATGGATTCCAGAGCCTGTATTCATCCTTTCCATCATTCACAAGCTCCTCGCTGTAGGATTTTGTCCCAGGCACCATGTTCTTCGTGGCGAGCTTTCCGCCTACCCTATAGACCCCCTCAAAAACCCTCTTTACCTCCATTGAAGCAACCCGATAAAATAGTCTGCTTTGCCATGAGTCTCTTCGAACTGCTACTTATTTGTTTGCTTCGGCGTAGCTTATCAGCCTCCCTACGACGTTGCCCTTGCTCAGGACATTGTTGTACTCGCTGTCAGTGCTGACTCTGTATCCCTCCGACCTCTCCATCTCCAGCTCCTCCTCCATCACGTCGGACATCTCGTCCTGCTCCATGGTGAACAGCTCCGATGATATCTCGTCCGGAAGCTTCGCCTTCATGGCAAGATATGCTATGGATGCCTTCTCTGGAGGTTGCCTTCGCGTCTTCTTTATGAAGAGCGCCTTCAGCACCATCTCCGTCGCGCGGTTGTACAGGAGCGATGCAGTTATCAGCTCCTTTCCGTCCTTGTACTTCTTTGCCAGTTCGAAATCCTTCGCGGCCTCTTTAAGAAGGCCGTCTCTCGGAAGGTTTCCCCTGTTCATCTTCCACCAAGTTCAAAACACAAAACTGTATTTAAATACTTTCGATGCATTAGGTTTAATCACATACAAGCAAGTTACCTATTGTTCAAAATCGGGGATTAAATGCCCGACCTTCCTACGACAAGATTCCTTATCGGACTCTCCACGATAGCCACTGGCGGCGTCACCAGGGAAGAGCTGATAAAGTACTTTACCGACCTCGTCAAGGACTCCTTTGGGATAGAGCGCGCAAAGGTCGTCGACCTCGACAGCGAGCATAGCGGAGGTACCATAGGCGGCCAGCTGATAAGCACCAGGAAGCAGTACGTCGACAATAGCCTCAGTGACTATTCCTCCTTTCCGGAGCTTATCGGCTACAGCAACGAGGGATTCAAGAGCTATGCGGCGGTGCCGATAATGGCGGACGGCAAGGTTGTCTCGATGCTCGAGCTCCTCTCGCCCGCCGAGAGCAAGTTCACGCAGGAGATGATCAGCGGAGTATCTATAGGCGCGATGCTACTGGGATTTGCCCTCGCTTACAAATCCGAATACGGAAAGAGCACCAGGCTCGCAGGGTACTTCGATGCAGCATTCAACAGCGACAGCCCGCAGATGCTTGTCTCGTCAAACGGGGTGGTTGCAAAGGCAAACAAGGCCGCCACCAAGCTTTTCGGCTTCATGCAGCAGAGAGCCGAAGTCAAGCAGCTCCTCGGCATGGATTATGATAGACTGCTCTCGATATCGAAGACGGGCGTGGCCGCTGCACTCCCCGTAAAGGAGAACGGCACCGACAAGACCTATTCCCTAATGGTGAGCAGGGCGAGCGAAGGGCTCCTCTACCTCTCGATGCAGGATGTCTCAGATGTCTCCTCACTGAGGAACGCGCTCGCCTCTGTGATGAACAGCGACGACGTTTTCATAGCGTTCACAGACGAGCACCTCAACACCTTGGGCGTCACCGAAAACTTCCAGCGCATCCTCGGATACGACAAGGACATGATGTCTGGCAAGAGCATAAGCGACCTTGTTGTAGAAAAGCAGAGGGCGGACTTCAGGGAGCTGGTAAAGAAAGAGCAGAAGGGTTCATTGAAGAGCACGGACCTCGCCTCGATGAGCGGCTATCCGACAAGGATGCACTTCTCTGTCTCGAAAGCGCTGAATGGCTATGCGATAATGTTCGCCAAAGCAGATGCAGAGAAGTACCTGCAGGCCCTGAGGGAGAGCCTCGACGACTTCACCGCGAACGCGGCCGAGATAGTGATAAGGGTTGACAGCATGGGCTACATAGTCTCGTGCAATTCCTCAGCTGAGGCTATGCTCGATTACACCAGGCAGGAGCTTGCAGGCAAGGAAATAAAATTATTGTACAAGGACCCATCGACCGTAGACCACGATATGGCATACGCGAGGAACCTGGGCAAGCCCGACAATTCCTACATAGACCTAATAAAGAGGGACGGCACGATGGTGCCTGGCACCCAGTCAATACGGCTGCTTACCGACTCGGAAGGCAACTCCGAGTACCTGATAGTGGTGAAGGAACTCGCCAGCAAGCGCAGGATGGACGACCAGGAGTTCGAGCTCGGCAAGAGCGAGAGAGAGATAAAGAAGCTAAGATCTACAGGAGACCTGAAGTCGCAGTTCATATACAATATATCGCACGAGCTCAAGACACCGCTGACCAGCATAAAAGGCTTCGCCAAGCTCCTCTCGACCGGCGAATTCGGGAAGCTGAACGAGGAGCAGCTCCAGTACATTCAGACTATATGCGACGAATCCGACAGGCTCATGCTGATAATACAGCAGGTGCTGGATGCCTCGAAGCTGGATGCACAGAAGGTGAAGCTCGACTTTAAGGAAGTGGACCTGACACAGCTTGGGAACAACCCAAGCATAGCCTCACTCCGCGAGGCTGCCGTGGAGAAGGGGCTCGTCTTTTCATGGAAGGTCGACTACGACGTTCCAAAGGTGCTCGCAGACCCCAACAGGCTGATCCAGATATTCGTCAACTTGGTCGGCAACTCGATAAAGTTCACCGAGAAGGGGAGCATCCAGGTCCACATATTCAAGAGGCCCCGAAAGAAGATACAGTGCGACATAATTGATACCGGAATTGGCATAAGCGAGGATGATAAGCAGAAGCTCTTCAAGAAGTTCTACCAGGTGCAGAAGAAAGGCATAGTAAAGCAGGACGGCTCCGGCACGGGCCTAGGACTCTCAATAACAAAGGAATTGGTAAAGCTCCATGGTGGGGACATATCCTTCGAGTCGCAACTCGGGAAGGGCAGCAGGTTCTGGTTCACGATAAGGGTAGACTCAAAGACGAAGAAGGGATCACACGACTAGTATCCCGCATGCGTTCCCTACGATGGCAGCGTCACTGAGCCCTGTCATGAGGCTGTCATAGCTCTGTCCCTGCCAAGCGCCGCTGAATATGGTGTTGACTGGCAGGCCGCTTGTAAGATTCATGGTTATCGTGAGGGCAGGCCCGGTGCTTCTTGATGTCTGCGACACTGTTGAGTACACCACCGCCCAATCGCCATTGCCCACGTTCGTTATGTTGCGTGCTAGCAAATATGGCGTAACGGCCGTGATATTCTGATAGGTGAATGGTCCGTAGGGCGATTTCGTGTAGTGAAGTATATAGCTTGAGTTGTAGAGGTCGCCTGTGCAACTGGCGGTATTGGCGTAGTCTGTGGTGTAGTTCGCCATGAGTGGATAGTATAGGTTATTCTTTAGTAATCCAATGATGCGCTGCTCGGCGCTCTGCGTCGAGTTTATCGTTGTGCTTGTAGATATCGTTGTGCTCTGCACGGATATGGTAACCGAGGTTGTAGAATACGCCGATGCCGACACAACCACTATCCTTCCCGAGTCGGGCTGCTCATCGAGGTATGTCTGTAGTGGAGTGAGCGTGACCGAGACGCTATTGCTCGTTACCGCATCGAGGTACACCTCCATGTTCGCATAGGTTGTGCCTGCGTTTACCTTTGTGAAATTGTCAAGAAGCAGCGTAACGTTAAGCGTCTGGCTAACGAAAATAGGTGATTTCCCGATAAGTATGTAAGCCGTGTCGGAGCTGGGATTAGTCTTGCTCAGAAGCAGCACGTACTGGCCGCCCTGCAGCTTTACAACCGTCGGTGTGCTCGTGAGGGTCAGCTTTGTGGGCCCGGATATGCCCACCGCACCGCTGAGTATAGCCAGCGACGCTACTACCGCAACCACGATTATTATTACCGCAATGACGGCTACGCCGGTGTACTTCTTACGGGCCATCGCATCGACCTATATCCTCGTTGAAGGTTTATTAAAGTTTGCACTTTGAAAAAAGGGTGCCTCTCGTCTTCCAAAGAAAAATAGAAAGCATAATATTCCTTCTGGTTGACTTATCATTTAGGTGACCAGATGGCAGGGAATGTCCCCCTTAACGAAGAGGTACTTTCTATAGTGAATGAGAGGCAGCAGCTGAGCTACAATGAACTTACAGAGATGATGTTCAGTCGTGGCGTGTCGGAACCGGACCTCAAGCAGTCCCTTTCAGACCTTGAATCGGGCAAGCTGATAGCATCAAGGAAGAACGGCGGTGTGCTTACCTACTACATCCTCAAACAGGACGAGATTCTCAGGAGGATCCTGATAGTCGAGGATGACAAGAACATAAACAAGCTGATGGCACTGTCGATCGGGAAGGGATTCGAAATAGGGCAGATATACGATGGAGGGGAGGCCCTGCAAGCGGTGAAAATAGCAAGGCCCGACCTAATAATACTGGATCTCATGCTCCCGCACAAGGACGGCCTTGAGATCTGCCAGACGATAAAATCGGACCCAGCTACGAGCGGCACGATAGTGATACTCGTAAGTGCGATGGATCCAACGAGCAACCGCTTCAAGGGGCTCAAGTATGGCGCAGATTACTACATAAAGAAGCCGTTCGACCCGAGCGAGCTAAGGACCCTTGTAACGATATTCCTCAGGAAGAAGGGCAAGAGGTTCGATCCACTCATAGACCTGCCTGACGAGGAGAGAATATCGAAGGAGGTTGAGAGATCGATAAAGGAGAGCGAGGTCATAGGAACACTAAAGGTGGATGAACTTGGCGCCTACGCAAGGAGGTTCGGCGAGCATGCGGCAATGATAATACTCAGGCTGATGTCACAGCTCCTCCAGGACTCAATAAAGATGAAGGGCGGCGGCGTCTTCGTCGGATTCCTGAACAGCGACGAGTTCGTGGTTGCCGGGACCAAGGATGAGGTTGGAGCGGTAGTGAGGGAGATAACCGATGAGTTCGCGGCCGTGCTGCCTTTCATACTGCAGGATGCGGGCTACAAGCTTCTAGAGCTCAACATAGATAGCCTCTTCGAGTCAAAGGAGGTGCCCAAGCTCTCCATTGTCTACTCAGAATCGGACAAGGCGGAGATAAAGGAGAGGAGGAGCGAGATACTGAAGAGCAAGGGTGTCGCAGGGGACGTAGGCTCCTACACCTACGAGGAACTGCAGAGGCTCTTCGGGAGGGATGACCTCGACATAAAGATAACAAGGGACTCAAACGGGGTAAGGCTGCACATAGGAAAGAACCCCGAAGGAAAGGACACAAAGAGAGAACAATGATGCTATGGCGGCATTTGGTCGACCCAGAGCTCAGACTGCAATCGACTTCATAACATCGTATGGAGTAGCGGTACTTGTTTTATCGGTTACGATCTACATAATCTTACAGCTCGGCGTCTTCAACCCGCAGATAGCGCCCAGCTACTGCAACACGGCGCCGTCATTCTCGTGCGCCGCCTACGTGATGTACCCGAACGGCACATTCACATTCCTGCTGGGGCAGACAATAGGAGGTTCCATAATCATAAGCGGCATAGGCTGCTCCAGTGAGATAAATGGGACGGGGGTTGGCCCGGAGTTCGGCAACGTCGGGCTTGTCGGCACATCCATGTACTACCCGACAAATGGGTTCACAAAAGGAACGGTACTGCTGAGCAACTTGCCGCAGCAGTTCAGCGTCAACTGTTACAATAGCGGCAGTGGACTGCCTGCCACGGCGTCGCTCGGAAGCAGCTTCGCGGGCTTCCTCTGGTTGAATTACACCTATTCGGGGTTGCCGAGCACTTACCAGACAGTACAGCAGGTCCTCACGTTCAGCACCTCCTACACGTAGCTCGGAAGAAATCATATTAAATAGATGATGTTGTATATTTCTGAAAGTGGTTCAGTGAAGTTCAATATGGTTGTGGCCTCCATGTTCGCTGCGACAATGCTCCTGCTCATATCCGGGCAGCTGAGCAATGCGGCCTATGTTACGGTCATACAGCCCTTCAATTACACGGTCACGAGCAGCAGCCCAGTCTACCTGGGTAAGGACGGGCCGGGGCAGACTTTCTATGTGACCATATCAGCTACAACTACGAACAACAGCGGTGCGGTCAACCTGCTAGGATGGAACAAGCTCGTGGTGACCAACCTTCCGCAAGGATGGATCGCCCAGAACTCTTCGTTGTACACCCCCACACTATCCGTAAAGATAACACCCTCGGCCACGGCGCAGAACGGTACATATGCCTTCAACCTTACCGCGGTAAACGTTGGCAACTACTCGAAGCTCGGCGCGCTGAGGTTTACCGCACTCATCAACATCACTCCAGACGTATTCAAACTGAGTGTCAGTCCAGCATCAATATCTGAAAGCACAGGCACACCAGCAGATGTCTACGTTACGATAAACAACACGGGGGTCTCTGACAGCCTCTTCCTGATAACGATAACTGGCATACCCGCCCAGAACATCACAGATACGGTAATAGCGCTGCACGGCACATCGCAGCGTTACGCCTATCCCATAACCCTCAGCCAGCCGGGCAGGTACACGCTGAACATAAACGTCGAATCGATATCGAGCTCCCTGGTGCGAAGTCAGGCGAATGTGACGGTGGTGGCTAGGGCGACGCTGCTCAGTGACTACACAGCAATAGGCAGTGGCATCGACGCCTTCCCTGTAGTCTATGAGCCCATCTATGCAGTGATGTACCTGATAAGCAGGCTCTTCCCCGCCTAATTCAAATAAACAAAAGGCTCAAAAAGGATGGTGAGCAAACAAAATAAGCCCGAATAGCTCAGTGGTAGAGCGACTGGCTGTTAACCAGTAGGTCGCAGGTTCAATCCCTGCTTCGGGCGTTATGGTAAGGTTCAACCCCCTTTCATAAGTATTATAAACACATACATCTAATATCCCTCTATGGCCACTTTAGAGGATTGGAAGGTCAGCGCTGACAAGCTCAACAAAAGGGTCATGGAAGACCCTCGCATAAGCGCAGTCAACAAGAAGCGCATAGCAGAACACGTTGTAAACCTGAACGGAGAGCGCAAGAACCCACGAAGCATCATAAGACATCTTTACGGGTTGCTCAAACTTATGGAATGCGTATCTTACAAAAGGGACATCAATACCTTTACGGACAGGGACATAAAGAAAGCCATCCACGTAGTAGAGGAACAAACTTATCCTAAAAAGATTATGGAGAACGGGAAGCTCACAACAAAACAAGTCCCTTACAGCGAAGAGGTAAAGCTCCACTTTTACGCTGTGTGGGTCAAGTACTACAAGCTGGCGCTCGGTAAAGGCTACATGAAACCCGACAACGTGGCCTTCATAAAGATTACAGGTAAGGCTAACCAGAAACGAGACCCCGACTCGATACTCGAGCGTGAGGACATAATGAAGATGCTGGGTAAGTGCTACAATATTAGGGACTCGGCCTTCCTATATTGTCTCTGGGAATCTGCGACCAGAATAAATGAGATACTATCATGCACAAAGAAGGACTTGCAGATTGTAAGCGCAAAGAAAGGGGAGTACGAAGCGATCCTGCACATCCACGTATCTAAAACAAAACAGCGTAAAGTCCCGTTGTTCGAATCCGTCCCTTACCTGCTTTCATATTTAGAGTCAAAGTATCTTCAGGATGCTCCCGACGAAGCTCCGCTCTGGCAACGAGTTCATGCTGGGCACGGCGCTGATAAAGGACTACAAGAACCCGAAGCCAGAAAACTATTAGCAGAGATAGGCATGCGAGCTGGGATAACGTCGAAGCGCCTTAATCCCCACAGCTTTAGATTCTCCCGAATAACTTATGAAAGCGAAATAGGTGTCCCGCAAGCATGGATAAAGGAGAAGACAGGCTTAACGCAGTCGAGCAATAGGATAGATGTCTATGCGAGGTTAAAGGGTACTGCGGTACAAGAAGGTTATCGCAAGCTGATACACGGGGAGACGACGCCGAAGGAAATAGTAATGCCTGTCGCTCCGTTGCAGAGATGTCCGAAGTGCGACAACGATATAAGGCTCAACGCTCTATTCTGCGACAAGTGTGGAGCTGTGCTGTCGCAGGACAAGAAGGATGTTGTCGATGAAGTAGACAAGAACCTTATCGATAAGGCGCTGGACGAATACCTGAAAGACCCTGCGAACTTTAAGAGAGCGCTCGAGCGAGTATCCCATCAGGCTTTAGTAGAGGACAGAGAGCGAAAGAGGAAATGATACCATGAAAAAGAAAACTGGGTACGTATGCGAGTGTGGGTTTAGATTCTCTGGCGCTGGGGAGATAAGAAACCACGATGTCTTTATCGCAAAGGATGGGAAAGGGGGAAGCATCTGTCCTAAATGTAAAAGACGATATGTTTGGTTGTGAAGGTTATACCAATCCCCATGCACGTACAAGGCCTATTGTCGATAGGTAAATAGATTCGTGTGTGGTTGTAAAGTTTAAGAGATAAAAATCAAGAACCCTAACCGAATACTTTTGTACCATGATACGAGACGCTATCGCTTCAGGGGACTCAACAAGAGGAATAGAACGAGGAAGCATACGAGTATTGAGTGGTTGCGCTTCAGGGATTACTTTAGGGTACTTGGATACTTCAACATTATACTCGTCGATAATCTCTTTCCTTCGTGCAAGCCAGTACTTATAAAAGAACCTGTCAAGCTCCCACGAAGACGTTGCAGTAGTACGCAGGTTCTTTGAACTTGTCCCTATATATTTCAGCTTATCGGATGCAAGGTACATAAGGTCGGACTTTATTTTGCTGTTTGATGGAATCTTGGTATTGAACTGCTTATTTAACTCTGCGACCAGCTTTACCCTTATTTCCTCTGGGGTCTTTTCCTCTGTAATGCGAACCCGACCTTTTTCTTTTGTCGGTATCTCTTTAGGGTTAAACATACGAAACCCTATCGGCTCTCCTTTGAGGATAGAGACGATTTGTGTTTGGTACTGAAGAGCGTCGAAGGACATCAACGCTATAATCGAGTGTAAGATACCTGCTTTGATCTCTTTCTTTGTAATATACTCCCCGACATAAGAGGTTATCAGAGACATTAATTCTTGATGGTACTTCTTTTCTGAGTGCTTTGTTATTTCTCTTAGCTTTTCTGCAAAATGCACGTCAAAAATCTCTTTCTGTATCTGCTCGAGGTACTTTGCGATGTAAGAATATTGTAGCTGGCGCTCTATGGTCTTCGTCGTCATAGGTTGCTTGTTCAACAAGAGAATGACCATTACCTCGTATGGTGTTGTTAACGATATAGGAATTGTATCGAGGTCGTTCGACATACCCAGCATCGATTCTTTCTGTAAATTACCGACGACAGAGCGGTAAGTGTCCTCGACACGTTCGGCCACAAATATACCCATGTAGCAATCAACAATAGAATATTTAAACGTTCCTAATAGGCTTTTAATAGGTAGTCCTGTATAAAGCTAATATACATTATATGGCTAACTGCTATACGGCTTTTACATCCTTACCCTCGAAGTAGGGTATAGCTTTTTATATCTTTATATCTTTATATATAAGATTGAGTATAGGTTTTTGTATAAACCTAATAGATGATGGAAATGGAAAACGAAGACCCGAACGCAACCGACGGCCTGAAGACAACCCACGTAAAGAAAATCAACCTTACGTCGATATATCTGAACCCATCCCCCGAGCTGAAGTCGTGGATAGCGGAGCAGAAGGCTCGACATGGTGCAACGTTCTCGGCGCTGGTAAGGGTTGCGCTGGTTGAGAAGATGCACCGGGAGACGACGCCGATAGTGGCGCAGGCGACAGCATGACGTACGAAGATTATATTATAAGAGCGGTTGTAGACGCACTCCCTCGCCTGAGGGACAATAGCAGGCTTACGCCAGCGCACAGGCGTTTCGTGGCGATGGTCGAGGGGTATGTTAATGCAAGGAAGCAGGACGGGATGATAGCCACGCAGGCTGGAAGGCCTGCTGTCGCTAAAGAGGTTATTGCATGAGATACAGACGCAGACACCAACCACCATCACAGGAGATAATCGTGCGGAAGACGTTGCAGACCACAACACAGCGTCCTCAGGTACTCCAGCCTGGAAGCGCCGGTGCGGTGTTTATCGGTAAGGTAAGGCAAAAGATCCAGGAAGAACAAAAGGCGAGATGAAATGGAAGCGTGCTATCGATGCGGTTATGTTAATTCTCCTTTGCTGAGTTCAGGCCAGCCGTTTAATTGTATCCGATGCGGAGCGCCACTCGGAAGACAGGGATGGCTATCAAAGAACGAACGACCACAGCCGAGACCTCAGAGGGAGGATACCAAAGACGCAGAAAGAGATGACAAAATGGATGGGATAACGCTTATGCAAGTTCAGGAACAGGGTAAGACGCTGTGGCCGACTGACCTTCAGGTAAAGACTCTGCTATCGCTCGGGGTCTCAAGAGAAGACATCGAAGGCCTATCTCGTACTGAAGCTGGGGAGCTTATTCGCAAGAAGCTCGAGGAGAAGGGAGCGAGGTATACAGAAATGCTATGGTGTCCCTTTTGCTCTGAACTGCATCCTGTTCAGCATAGTAAATCGGTACGGGATTTCAAGGAATGGAAAGCGAAACAAAAATAATCGGCGATAATTATGGATTTGAACTTGAAAGGGAAACAGGTTTTAGTAATAATGAAGGACGGCTTCATTAAACATGGTCTACTTCTCGATGCACAGCCGAACTTCGTTGTCCTGCAATTTCAGGATGGTAAAGAGGAGATAATCAGCTTCAGCACGATTTCTGTAATAAAGGAAAATGGGGGGCGGACACGATGACCATAGACGACGTTATGAAGCAAATAAGCGAGAGGGGGTACGGGTTCGTAAACCTTTCATACGACCCCAAGATAAATTCCGAATTTCTGGGACTCAAGTATTACCGCCTGCTCCCTGAAAAATTTAATGATTATGAGCATCAGCTCCAGCGCCATCGTTTTGATAAGCTGGTAAGCAATAATGGATACGCTCTCGACTCAACCCTCTACTGCATTATGAAGGTCGACAACGATTCGCTGAATCGCCTCTGTGCTACTCCTGAGTTCGAGGACTTTACATACACGCTGGGTTTCTTTGACATCCCAGAAGCAGAGTTAAATGACATCGAGGGACGGAAACAAAATCTTCAGGAAGTCAGAGGTATGTTTAGCAAGCATCACACAATCGAGGAGATAAAATCCGAGATTATCAAATGTTATACCGACCCTAATAACAAGGGAAGCCACAATCAAGCAATATGGACAAGCCTGCCTCTCGATAGCGTAGAAAAGCGCTCGATAGGGGACACTACAACCTACAAGATAAAGATTGCAGGACGGGAGATGGCGCTTACCAGCATGAAGCTCCTCGATTCAAAGAGTTTCAGGGCAAAGTTTCAAGACTTGTTCGGTGTCCAGCTCCCGTTTTGCAGAACTGAATTATGGTCGATGTTTACCCTTTACATAAATTCGTTAATATGTACCGAAGTAGTCAGAGACACAACAAGCGAGCGGGATATGATCAGAGAGAATGTAAAGAACCACATCGAAGGGAGTATCGCTGTCCCGACCTATGACGAAGCTATGAATTCATGGAACAGCATAAGGATAGGCGAAGGCGACAACCTCTACATCTTTCCTAAGCATCTTTTAGAGGGCATTAAAAATCAGGTGGGACGGGAGATAAACGTGAACAACGTTGTCGATGCTATTGCAGATTGGTACATCACGTCAACTCCACGCAAGTTAAAGGATAATAAAAAGCAGGTGAGGTTCTGGCGATTAAGGAAGAGCGCCTTTGACCTTTCAGGCATCGCACAGGAAGAGGATGACCGACAAGGCGCTTTAATCGAGAGTGGCGAGCATGAATAAGACAATAATCTATGGTATTGCTGGGTCGGGTAAGACTGCAAAGATAATAGAGCTTATCCGTACACGACATCCTGACAGGCTAGGCGAGTGCTGTGTAATCAGCTTCTCAAGGTCGGCTGTACGCAACCTTAGGGAGCGAATAGGGGTAAACAACGCCAAGGAAGAGTACGACCGCAAGGATTTAGAGGGGTTTAGGACGATTCATAGTATTTGCTCAAGGTTAATGGAGTTGAGCAAAGAAATATTTTTGACAGAGGGAGACATCGAGAAGTTTATGGAGCAAAAACACATAGATTTCAAACAAGAGGACGAGCTGTACGACGAGCAGAGCGATGGCCAGCGCCTTCTTTCATTAATCGACTACATAAGACACACGCAAGTAAAAAGCATAGATAACTTGAGCGCCAGAGACCTGCATCTTCAGATAGGGTACTATCTGGCGCAGTATGGCCACTTCGACAAAATCATAGCGGACGTTCAGATAATTCGAGACTTGATACAAGCATACGAGGACTATAAGAAAGAAATCGGTAAGCTCGACTATACTGACATCCTGTTATTGTACCTAAGCAATCCCGTACAAACAGGGTATAAAGTTCTTGTAGTAGACGAGTTTCAAGACATGAGTCCGCTTATCTACAAGATCATAAAAACATTCGAGCAGGGAGCGGACTACGTTTACTACGCTGGCGACCCGAATCAAGCAATCTATACATGGATGGGAGCTGACCCCCACTTCCTAATAGACGAGATAAAGGATGCTGACGAAGAGATACTGCTCAATAAGTCGCATAGAGTAGCGGATAAGGTCTATGTTGTCGCAAAGGATACCATAAACAGCAACTCGAGGGACAAGATAGATTTTGAAATAGAGTGTGTAAACAAAGGGGATGTAAAAAGGATTTCTGAAGACGATGTGGTCAGCATAGCGAAGACGACAGGCGCTTCAGGGACGACCTACATACTGGCTCGTACCAACTGGATGAAGAGACGCATACTAAAGGCGCTTATGCAAGAGGGGGTCGAATTTTCAGAGATAAGCGGAAATAAGGTATGGACAATTAAGTTAATCAACATAACCAACGCTCTCTTATCGATAAAGAACGGGACAGCGCTCAAAATCGACTGGCTGAAGGCCTTTATCGATGTAGTACCATCAAAACCATACCTGAAGCATGGGGTAAAGAAAAACCTGAAAGAGCAGTTTAAGGATAAGCAGGAAGTCGAAATAAAGGAGCTGTATGGCGCTGTGTTTGATGTAAAGCACAACCCTGCGGAGTTCTTGAGCGGACTTGAGACCCTGAAGGTCGATAAAGATAGGGTAAACATTATCCGCAATAAAATCGCCAGAAGCCCGTCCCTAATCCCAGAGAAGCCACCTATAAGTGTAGGTACAATCCACTCCGCAAAGGGACTGGAAGCGGATAACGTAATTCTGAATCTCAACCTTAGCGCAAAGATACAGCGAGGGTTAACAAACAAGACCATCAGGGAAGCAGAAGCCAGAATCTTTTACGTTGCGTTTACCCGTTCAAAATCTGATGTATGGGTATATGGTCATAATCAAATACTCAAAGGTGTTTAGAATATCAATAATCCCTTATATATGGAGAAAATCATACAATCATACTAAAAATAACCATAAGTTCGGTATAATACTACGCCTTACTACATCTCTACTACGCCTTACTTATAGAGGAATAACCTCTATAACTACGCTTACTACATCTACTACTCCCGAAAATCGAGACATGCCTCAACTTTCCCCATATATAGCGTATTTTGGTGTAGTACGTAGTAGAGTCTATTTTCATAAAAATTATACCGAGCGGATAGTATGAAAACTCAACAATACCAAACACAACAAAGAGCGCCATACGGCCGTTGCGTATGCAGTGGTGAGTATAAGCGTGCTGAGGACTGCGACCTAAGAGAGCCAGATTACTTCGTGGTCGGAGACATCATCAAGCCATCAACGATTATCTGTTCGAAATGCTGGAGAGTACGGAGATGATACTATGAAATGTAGCGTATGCGGAGAGGTTCTTGGAAAGTGTGATAGATGTGGCCTGAACTTCAGGCTCAATCAAGTGGTCTATTGCAGGCCGTATACTTTTGGGTATCAATCTGCAAAGCTCCACTACTGCGAAGACCGAATCGCAGGTCATCCGCTTGATGCTGAAAGAGGGAAGGCTCTCGGCAAAGACCATGAAAAACTTATGATAAGGGAGATAAAATGACGAAAACAAATCGAGAAGGGATCATAATCTTCGCATCCAGCCTCAAGGAGCTGGGATACGATTGCGGTAATCTACTTGAGATCGCATACGAACTCAGGAAGCATGACGAAGCTCACCGGTCTAACTTAACCGGTATGCTCTACGACTGGCTTCATAGGTATTACTGGACAGCGCTCCAGGCTCAAGAACGTGCTGTATCACAAGAGCTTCATGGTAAGGCTTCTGATGTAGCACGTGCTACACATCCATCGAGAGAAAATGTAGCACAAAACCTTCAGAACGACGAGCCGAAAGATACCTCTTCCTCTAAATACAATATTACAAGTGAATCCGATAATAACGAAAATGTGATACAGGGCAGGCCTGCATCACAAGAGGGATAGTATGACGAACCATGCGCACAGATACCTTTACAATATCCATGTAAACATTCAACGGGGCTGGTCTCAATACTCGCTTTACTTTTATGTAAGCGGTATCTCAGCAATCATCGGCGGTTTCTTTAAGCTGGCCGGCATCGGAGCTTTCATATTTACGCTGGCCTTCTTTTACCTGGCTGGAAGGATGCATAAGCGAATAAACAACGTGATGGTAAATGAAACAACGCAAGAAGCATAAGATAGTAGTCCATGAGAGTCGTACACATGGAGAGATAATAGAGCGCAAGTGGTATGCGGAGCTGTACGACATCCTGAAGCAATCCTTTAAAGCAAAGGCAGAGGTCGAGGTATGGATCGATAGTGATATGGTAAAGGGTAAGGTTAAAGGTTTCGGGAAAGCTTGGGTATCTATGGAGACCGATGACGCTGTGATCTTTATACCTCAGGCTGATATTAAGCGTTTGCAAGTCCGTACAGAAGAGAAGCGAACAGGAATGAATTATGTTAGGTAATCGTATGGATATACAACAAGAGCAAGACCAAGAACGCAGGTCGTATATACGTTCAAGAGTATACGGCCTGAGACTTGATGAACCTTTATTTGAGCTTTTGACTGCTTGCAGGCTTAAGGGGATGAACGCCAGAGCCTTTAATGATCAGATGAAGCGCTGTATGTGGGGATATCTGAATGACTTTAGGAAGGTTAAACGTTTACGGCAATTACCTTCTCTCGAATCGCTGATGAGCGATAGTGTTAATACAGATGCGGACAAGGGTGATAGGATACCTTTTGCACTAAAACAGGTATCTTCAGATGATAATAGTAGATTCATTCAAATTCAAACCAAAGGATACCTTAATTTACCACAAGGACAGGTAAACACAGCATCGGAAGGACAATCAGAGCCAGATAGCGAGCAGGAAGAGGATACCGGTGAGCCTGATGAGGCTGAGGGATGAGTATGCTGGACGAGACGTTTAACTTTACGATTGATTCGAAGCTCAAGAAGAGATATCAGATCCTCAGGGCCAGCTATGACATCGCTCCAGGCATCATGGCTAAGAGATTGAGGGAGTGCTTCGAAGCTGTGCTTACCGAATTGGAAGGCTCTGTAAAGAAGCCTAAGGACTCCGCTAAGCCAGAGATATCATCTGCGATCCCTTCACCAATCGAGATACCTAAAGGGTTGGATGTTAAATCTCTGGAATCATCTATCACTATCAATTATGTTCCTTCTCCAGAGATCGCTCCTGCGGAAAGTCCGCAAAGTCCAAAGGCGGATAGAGGATGGTGATGATGGACAACCTTCCAGCAATAGCAAAGAGCAAAGCAATACGGCGCTGGGATAGAGCGAAAGCTCCTAAGTATCTCAGGCCAGATGAGATCAAAGCCATCCTCACCTTTGAATACAACAAGAGAAGGAAGGATGAGAAGCTCAGCCGTAATCTGAACAAGTATTACGTTCTCTTCTCTCTGCTATGGAATACTGGCGCTCGCATCAGCGAAGCCCTGTCCCTTATCGCTGATGATGTGAAGCCAGATCACCAGGTCTATTTCAGGACTCTGAAGAGAAGGATGGACGCAAGCAGGTATATACCTATAAGCGACTCGATGTATTCCGACCTTACCAGGTACATGAACGAGAGCGCCATGAAAGGATCTGATAGGCTCTTCGATTTGAGCAAGGTCGCTGTCCATAAGGAACTCAAGAACGTATGCCGGCAAGTAGGCCTTCCTTCCTGGATTCATGTCCATACCTTCAGGCATAGCTTCGCTGTGAACTGCCTATCGAATAACGTTCATATCAATACGCTCAAGGAGATACTGGGACATGGAAGCGTTGAGAACACTATGATATACCTGAAGGTCTTCCAGCCAGAGATACGAGACCAGCTATCCAAAGTCCCGTTCTAAAGCAACGTAATCAAAGGTATGAATCATTAACTTCCTGGCCTGTTTGGAAGCCGGTCTTAGAGAGCTGGCCTGTCCAGGCTCAGTAGAAAGAAGTAAATCCTTTCCTAACATAAAAGATTAACAAGGTATCTTTATGAGACTGATAAAGAAGATAATGATCCTCACTCCGCAACAGGTCGCATGGCTGGAAGAGTATCGTAAACAAGGATGGTCTATGTCGCTGAAGATCAGGAAGCTCCTGGATAAAGCCATGAAACAGGAAGGCCACGAACTTGAGAAGCCGGCAAAGATCCAAGAGCCAGCCATGACAAAGGAAGAGAAAGAGAAGTATGAACAATATGCGGACGCATACGAAGTTCTTAAGGCGCATGAGAGCGAGCTGAAAGAACCTTACCTGTCGGTTGTCCAGGCAATCGACAAGGAGCTGGCCGAGATAGAGGAGTAGTCGCTACAAGACAGCGTATAATGTGCGTGTAGTAAGGCGATGTCGATGCGCTCCGATAAAGATACTCGGAAAAGAATCTCTTCGCTAAACGCATCCTATCGCACGTAATAAAGAATGTCGTCGAACGGATAAGAGAGGTATGCTAATAGGTTTATTTATAGCTGTGTAGTTTGGGGGTACAACCTTCCGTAATCCTCTGCTTCGGGCGTTCGCTCCCCAGCAAATATTTAAAATTCTGGAATCATTAATTTTATTTTCCTTGCTAGCATTCGCTAAGCAACTTTATTACTTCAGAATCCTCCAACTGTTCAAAACTTTCATAAAACTGCCCTATCGCATAGAAAAAAGAAGGACAGCCCAAGTAAATTACCTCATTCACCTCCGTTTTAAGAATATTAAGGACTTCTGGATGTATAACAGGTGCCGCAATTATTATCTTTCCTGCCTTCTGGCTTTTTAACCACCTTGCAGCAACAACCATGCTGGCGCCAGTAGCAACCCCGTCGTCCACTAATATAACGGTTCTATCTTTTATTCTAGGATAAGCCCTTTTTCCTCTATATTCTGTGAAGCGCCTTAATGATTCAGACCTCTGCCTTTTCTCCTCCTTCTCTATATAACGGCTTGGAATAGAATTCATAGCTATTACCTCTTCGTTTATGAAAATACTGCCGTCATGCATTACAGCACCGATGGCCAATTCAGGATTGTAAGGGTCGCGAAGCTTTCTCGGCGTTATTATATCCAATTCTAACTTGAGCTTCTTGGCAATCTCGCATCCTAACACCACTCCTCCTCTTGGTATGGCAAGTACAAGAGCACCCTTTAGCTTGAGAGATTTGAGCCTCTCAGCCAGCAGTAATCCCGCCTCTTTTCTGTCCTTAAAACAAAGTGGTTCCGATTTGGCCATGCAGCACCTTAAATATTATAAAGGCGTTTCTAATATATACGCCCTTAAACCAAACCTTAACTATCGCCTCCATGAAGCCCCATAGCATTATTATAATTTAGCCGCAAGTATGCTTTAATAGGTGTTAAACATGAAGACACTAAAAACAATAATCGGGGGAGTAATAGGGGGCGTTGTGATAACGCTCGCAACCGCGGTCTATAATACGACACCGGCCGGTCTTGTAGGCGCAACCTGGTACGGATTCCCGCTCAGCTGGCTGATCAAGCGCGTAGTCGCACCGCAGTACAATCCATGGGCACTAAGCTATACCGGCCTGGTCATAGACCTTGTTGTCTGGTTTATTGTTATGTTCATAATACTGCTGCTTGTCGGCATGACCATGAAGAGGAAGTGACATTGGAGAAAAAAAACAAAAAGAGGAAAGGACTAATTCCATAATCCGATAAGCTATTTAAGCATTTCCACCAATATATGGACACGCAATGCAACTAAGTCTACATATCAACCGCATCGCGAATTCTATAGGTATATCTATGGCAAAGTATGTTCTCGTTTCAGACTCGACGCTCGTCTCGCACTATAGGCACTTCCCTCTTCTGACATTCCTGCCTTGCGCCCCGTCCAATCTGATACCAAGTTCTGTTTATTACTTCCTGAAAGGGTCGCAGGACGCGGCCCTTCCTAACGGCGAGGCTCAGCTCGCCTCCTATTCCATAAGGAAGCTGGAGGCCGCGCTCATAAAGGCAGGCGTAAACCCGTCCGACATAGCGGTGCCACATGGCGACCACCTCCAGGACTTCATCAAGGATGACACAGAGCTTATCGCGGTGTCGACCATGGACCCTCTCGGATTCGGCCCGCTTACAATGTCCTTCAATGTGCTCTTCGGATCGAATCACAAGCCATGGGTAAAGGCCGAGTGGGAGAGGCTCATGGCGAAGATAAATGCGCTGAGGCAGGGCAAGAAGGCCAAGCTCGTCGTAGGAGGCGCGGGGGTCTGGGAGTTCACCATAGAGCCCGAGGCACTTGCAAGGTACAGTATAGATTACGCTGTGCAGGGCGAATGCGATGACATAGCCAGGGAGGTTTTCGAAGGGCTCGCCTCGGGGAACATCAACAAGGATCTCTTCTATCAAGGTTACATGACCTATGATGCGCAATTCCACAGGAGCTACACAGAGAACGGTCAGTTCCTGTCGAGAAAGCCGGGCCTTGCGAAGGGCGCGCCCATGCTCGACGACCTTCCTGCGATAAGGAGGCCTGCCATGATGGGCCTCGTTGAGACGATGAGGGGGTGCGGCATAGGATGTGATTTTTGCGAGGTCACGCTCAGGCCTATCAGGTACTACCCGCCGGAAAGGATCGCTGAGGAGGCGAAGGTCAACCTGCAGGGCGGCGCGACGAACATATGGCTGCAGTCAGACGAGATATTCGCATACAAGCACATCAACGCAAAGTTCGAGCCGAACCAGGACGCTCTTGTAGAGATGTTCAGCTACCTCATGGCGCTGCCTGGGGTCAAGGTCATGAACCCAACTCACGGCAGGATCTCCATACCTGCTGCCTATCCGGAACTGATAGAGAAACTCTCGAAGATAGTCAGGGCATCGCCCACCAACTGGGTCGGCGTCCAGGTGGGCGTCGAAACAGGCAGCGACAGGCTTGCCCACAAGCACATGCCGAACAAGACCCTGCCATTGAAGGTAGGGGTCGACGGCACATGGAAGGAGATAGTCGCAAAAGGGACCAGCAATTTCAACAAGCAGTATTGGAGGCCCGCATTCACAGTCCAGGTGGGCCAGATGGTAGAGACTCCCGAAGACAATTGGGACACTGTCGCGCTGATAAACTCCATGTCGAACTTAAATGTTGAGGGCACCAGCAGGCCTCTAGAGTTCACCATAACCCCGATGCAGAACGTCCCGCTCGGCCTGATAAAGAGCAGGGCGTTCTCCAGCATAACGCTCGACGAGGCGCAGATGGCGGTCTACTACGCAAGCTACAGGCACCTCGCTAAGATGTCGAGGAGGAATGCGATGCGCGACAGCAAGGGCAACGCGCTTGTAAAGGGGGGTACGGCAAGCATAATCTACGCCGGAGGCTGGGGTATGATGAAGCTCGTGGAGAGAATCGCAAAGAAGCACAAGCTCGACCTGGAGAAGGTGAAGAGGTGGGGCCTCGATGCGCCAAAGAACAAGCAGACAGTGGTAATGACCAACTGATTATTCTAAAGCCTTTAATAGCTTTTAATTCGCTATCTACCGCAGGGTCTGTAACTCAGTTTGGCTAGAGTGGCAGGCTTTTAACCTGTAAGTCGGGGGTTCAAATCCCCCCAGACCCGTTAAAGCTAAAGCCGTAACATCGCCATGATATAGCCGCTTAGTTAGGCTTTATATTTGTAGATGCACAATTAGGGTGGGGAAGCAGGTCTTATCATGATTCACATAATAGACGCGGTTCTGGGTGACATCTCGCCAACCGACACGCAACTCACTCTTATAGACGACCCGCACATGCAACGCCTGCACCGCATAAAGCAGCTCGACTTTACATATCTAGTGTACCCTGGAGCTAACCACACCAGGTTCGAGCACTCGCTTGGCACAATGGCGATAACTAGAGAGATAGTACTGAATGCAACCGGCTCAAACAACGAAGAGCTCGAGTGCGCAGGCCTTCTCCACGACATAGGCCACGCTGCGTTCTCACACGCAAGCGATAAAGCGCTTGCAAAATACCTCAAGACAAACCACGAAAAGATAGGAGAGAAGATAATATCATCGTCATCTGTGAGGGACCGGATTAATGACTCTACACTCTCTTACAAAAAAGTAATAGGTTACTTCAAAGGCGCGAGGGAGGGCGCATTTGTCACCGGCGCCCTGGGCTCTGACAGGCTGGACTACCTGTCAAGAGATTCCCATTACACCGGAGTGGGGTACGGTGTAGTAGATTACGTGAACCTCAAGAACAAGATAACGATATTCAAGGGAAAGCCGGCAATATACGAGTCGGCTACAAGTAACGCCGAATACATGCTCCTGGCCAGGTACTTCATGTTCTCATCCGTGTACCACCACCATGCAAGGGCCATCGCCTCGGGTATGTACGAAAACGCGCTCTTCGCGGCGATAGACTCAGGCAGTGTCAATCCAGAAGAGCTCTTTAGCTTGGATGACAACACAATGCTCTCCAGGCTCAATGGCGTCAAGGAATCGAGGATTCTGATTGAGAGGCTCATGGCGAGGAAGCTCTATAAGAGGGCGTTCTACGATTTGGCGGATGAGGGTGTAGATTCCGAGGAGCTCTCCGAGAGACTGGAGAGGGCGGGGTTCGACAGGAGGGACTTTGTCTGCCAGCTGATACGCTTTAAGGGGGGCGATGACGATATTGTAATAGTGGACGGAGAGGGGCACAGGAAGGGCAGCATAACCGAGGCATCTTCGCTCGTAGGCGCCCTGGCGAAGGTGCTGAAGGAGAAGAGGCGCCTTATAGTCGCCTGCGATTCCAGAAATGTGCCGAAGATTAGGAAGATCGCACTCTCCTTTGTCGGAGAACCACCTGCCCGCTGACGAATAGATAACTATTTAAGCTTTAAATCCAGACCCCATAACATCTGAACCGCTTTTTGGAATCACAAGCTCTAAATAGCATTCTGGTTCAATATAGTAAGATGCCAAGGTGGCGGAAACCGGTAACGCGTGCGCCTGGAAAACCTTCCAGGAAGCGCATGGCCTTCGGGCCTTCTGGGTTCAAATGCTGCAAAGCTGAATATCCCAGCCTTGGCGTCTTGATTTGATTTGATGGCAGACGAAAAGGCAGAAGAGTCGAAGGCGGCGCCGGAGGCGAAGGAGCCGAAGCAGCAAGCGCAAGGCCAGGCTCCGCCATCGCAGCCCAGGGCGCAGAAGAAGGAGGCGAGGCCCCAGCAACAGCAGAAGGCAACCTCCATAATAAGGATTGGAGGAAAGGACATAGACGGCGACCTGAACATAGAGAGAGCGCTTGCCGAGATAAAGGGAATAGGGAGCAACCTCTCGCATTCGATATCATTCGTCGTAGAGACGAAGCTCGGCATACCCAAGAGCACCGCTCTCGGATTGCTATCAGAGGAGCAGATAGAGTCTATAGAGGCGGTGATAAAGGAGCCGTCAAAGTACGGCATACCGAGTTACATGCTAAACCACAGAAAGGACATGGAGACCGGCAAGGATGTCCATATAATAGGGAACGACCTCACCTTTGCGATAAGGCAGGATGTCAACAGGAGCGTTATCATGAGGGCTTGGAAGGGCTACAGGCACCAGCATAGCCAGAAGGTGCGCGGCCAGAGGACAAAGTCGACCGGCAGGACCGGCGCGACGATAGGTGTCATGAAGAAGGCAGCAAAGCAGCAGATGGCTGCAGCGCAGCAGGAGAGGGGCAAGGAGGCAGCTCCGGCGGCTGCAAAAAAGTGATTTAATGGGAGCTCCAAAAAGGAACCGAAGGAAGTACGAGAAGCCCAAGGAGATATGGAGCACCGAGAGGATCGGAGCCGACAACGCCCTCAAAGATGAGTACGGCCTCAAGAACATGAAAGAGCTGTGGATCGTCCAGACAAGGGTCAGCAGGGCTAGGAGGAATGCAAGGGAATTTCTCTCGGGAGGCTCTTCAGGCGCTCCCTCCGAGGAGCAGGCGATGATAACCAGGTTTGCGAAGTATGGGATAACACAGAGCAACGCCACGCTCGACGACCTCCTCGACCTGAACTCAAAGTCGTTCCTTGAGAGGAGGCTCCAGTCGGTAGTGATGAGAAAAGGGATGGCGAAGAGCATGAAGCAGGCCCGCCAGATAGTAGTTCACGGTTTCATATCGATAAACGGCAAGAGGGTGAACAGGCCCAGCTACCTTGTAAGCCTTGACGAGGAGAAGGGCATAGGCTACTACAAGCCGATACAGATAATGCAGGTGCAGGCATCGCAGGCCGCAGCAGCGCCGCAGGAGACAGCTGCGCCCGCAGCGGAAGGCGCACCAAGCGAATGATGATTATTTATGGCGAAGAAAGCTGAGGTAAAGAAGCAGGCTCCAACGGCAGAGCAGAAGAAGGAGAAGGACATCTCCTATGAAGCCAAGGCAATGGAGGAGCCAAAGGTAAAGCCGCGCGCTGAGCGTATAGGGGTCGTCCATGTCTTCTCATCGAAGAACGACACCATAATAACATTGACGGACATGAGCGGCGCGGAGACCGTGGCTGTAGGTAGCGGCGGCATGGTCGTGAGCGCGGACTCTCAGGAGGGATCGCCGTACGCCGCAATGCAGGCCGCGTATAAGGTGGCTGCGGCCGCGAAAGAGAAGGGCGTAACCAACATAATAATAAAGATAAGGGCGCCGGGAGGCCACAACTCCAAGACGCCCGGTCCCGGAGCGCAGGCGGTAGTCAGGGTGCTTGCGAGAAGCGGCATGGTGGTGAGCAGGATAGAGGATGTAACCCCGATACCGACAGATACCACAAAGAGGCCGGGAGGCAGAAGGGGAAGGAGGGTATAGTGCAGATGGCTCCGGAGAGGCTGTCTAACCCAAAGGCTTGAACTTATTCTGGCTGTGCTTTGCTATCAGGCCGACGAAAATCTTTTCGTTCTGTATATAGGACTTGCTGCCCTGCTGGTGCGTGTGCACGCCCAGGTTTTCCAGCAAAAGCCCGTCGTGAGAGTCCATGTTTCTTATGTATATGCCCTTCCTGTCCATCCCACCCACACAGTCGAATAGGCCTGCAAGGTAGCTGCTGGAGTAGTCGTTCGGGTACTTGAATATCTTTGCGCGCCTCTCGAGCGCCTTGTCGAAGAGCTTCTTCAGCTTCGAGTTGTAGAAGTGAACTCCTTCCTCATCAACCATTATCTTGTTCGGTGCGATGCCAAGTTCCTCTATTGCTATCTTTATGAACCTCTCGACAAAACTGCTGTCCTTCGTCCGGATACCTATGGGCTGCAGCTCCTTCCTGTTAGCATCGTAGATGCCCAGGACATAGCTTATATTGGGCGTGAGCTTGAGCTTTGTTGCCATAAGACAGGATTGGATTCCAATTAATAAATACTGCACCTATCTGAGCATCTATCGTATGTTTAATGTCCAAAAGAAAATGGTGCAGTCTTGAGGTTTAATGGGAGGCTCCAACGCTTCCTTTTGTGCACATAATTGGAAAACAAAAGTTTTCCGAGGTGATCTATCCGCAGGTTCCCCTACGGATACCTTGTTATGCCTTAGCCCTCCTCACAGAACCTTAACTCGAAAGCATCCGAAAGATGCTGCCTCACTAGGGCCCCACTTGGGTGACTTGGCAGGCGGTGTGTGCAAGGAGCTGGGACATATTCACCGCTCGATAGTGACAAGCGATTACTAGGGATTCCAGCTTCATGAGGGCGAGTTTCAGCCCTCAATCCGAACTTGGGTTGGTTTTAGGGGATTGGCTTCCCCTTTCGGTGTTGCATCCCATTGTGCCAACCTTTGTATGCCGCGTGTAGCCCTGGAGATTCAGAGCATACTGACGTACCGTTGCCCTCTCCTTCCTCCTCTTTAAACAGAGGCGGTCCCGACAGAGTGCCTGATTCATCGCTGAACCAGTGGCAACTGTCAATGAGGGTCTCGCTCGTTACCGGACTTAACCGGACAGTTCACACCACGAGCTGACGATCGCCATGCACTACCTCTCGGCTCGTCAGGTAAGATCTTTAGTCTGGCCTTCACACTGCCGTCGCTCCAGGTAATATTTCCGACGTTGAATTCAATTAAACCGCAGCATCCACCCCTTGTGTGCTCCCCCGCCAATTGCTTTAAGTTTCAACCTTGCGGCCGTACTCCCCAGGCGGCAGACTTAACAGTTTCCTACGGTACTGCAAACATTCGAGATATTTGCAACACCAGAGTCTGCATAATTTACTGCTAGGGCTACTCGGGTATCTAATCCGATTCGTTCTCCTAGCCTTCGCTCCTCACTGTCGGATGCGTTCTGGTCAGGCGCCTTCGCCACCGTTAGTCCTTATAGGATTATAGGATTTTACCCCTTCCCCATAAGTACTCCTGACCTCACCCGCTCCCTAGCCGATAGGTATCTCATGCACGCATTGATGTTGAGCACCAATATTTCACACAAGACGGTTTCGGCCAGCTACGAGCGCTTTAAGCCCAATAATCGTGGACACCACTTGTGCTGCCGGTATTACCGTGGCGGCTGCCACCGGTCTTGCCCAGCACTTATTCGCCAAGCTTGCTATACTTGGCAAAAGGTTCACCGAAGTGAACCACTCAGATTCCCCCCATCACGCTTCCGCGCATTGTGGAGTTTGCGCGCCTGCTGCACGCCGTAGCGCTAGGGCCCTTGTCTCAGTGCCCTTCTCGGGGCTCTATACTCTCATATCCCCTACGGGTTATAGGTATGGTGGGCCGTTACCCCGCCATCTGCCTGATCCGCCGCAGTCTCATCGTAAAGCGGTAATGCTCCAATTCGTCACCTTTTGAGCTACTGACTCCTTCCAGGTGTCCATAGCCTATGGCGTATTAGCCTCAGTTTCCCGAGGGTATCCGCCTCTTTACGGTAGATTGACCACGTGTTACTGAGCCGTACGCCGCCCAACGAAGTCGTTGAGCTGACTTGCATGGCTGTCGAAATCTGATAGCAGTGTCCTCCAGCAGCATCGACTGGAGTCGATCTGTGGAATTGCCGCTTATTTCTAAAGCAATTGTGCGTTGGTTCCTCTTTGCATTCCTCAAGACTACATCCAATTCCAAGCAGGAATTTTCACCAAAGATGCCCCATAATAGGTTGGGCAAACTGAAAGAAAATAAAGCAGGTATTATTATCCCGGAAACCTATTTATACCTTGTTGTAATGGCATGATGCAGCCTCAAAGGCGCTCAGGAGACACATCGATATCTGATCTCTATCAGTGAGGGTTCATACAAATGCATGTAATGTTTAAATATCCATGCTCCGTTCATTCTAGCAGTTGATTCTGATGGGCCCTAGGCATAGGCGTAGCACTGCCGGGCAGCAGTCAGCAATAGAATTGCTCAGCACATATGCGTGGGCATTCATAATAGTGGCACTGCTCGTTGTAGCGATAGGGATTTACTTAGGAATTGCACCCAGTTCGCAGCTTGTATCCTCTCAGTGCAACATACAGCCACTGCTCCCATGCCCGCAGACCCTCCTAGCGCACACCGCAGTGGCTACGCAGGCGGTCTACAAGATGCTGATGGTAAATAATCTTGCGCCTTATCTCTACTTCGCACCAAACACATTTGTCGTTACTGTGACAAATGCAGGCGTAACATCTGGCAACTATACAGGCAGCTGCACACCCTATCTCACGGCGAAGGGCGATGAGGTGATATGCCAGGCGAACCTGTCGACATCCAACTTGCCATCTTTGGGCACATCCGCCAACATAAACTTCAAGGTGCAGTACCAGATATGCAGCACTGCAAATGTGATGCAGTGCCCAAGCGTGATATACACGACAACGGGATACTCGCTGCAGGCGGTTACACTGTCGCCGCCCAGTCTATACACTCTTACGCTCGCTTCATCCCCGAATACTACGCTTGTGATAGGGCAGCAGAGATACTCTGCAGGGAGTACGATATACCTACCGCTGGGAAGATACACCCTCTTCGCGATAACGCCCGCAGGCTACATCTTCAGTTCCTGGACCTCTAGCGGGGGAGCTTCAGCCCTATCTTCAACAGCACAGAACACCACCCTCACACTTTCATCAAACGGAATGATTAGCGCAACATTCTATGTGCAGACAATCAGCACCACAATCTCCACTACAATCTCCACCACCCTCGGCTCCTCCATCTCTACCTCAATCTCCACATCCATCTCCTCAACATCCATCTCCTCCACTTCCATCTCTTCCACCTCCATCTCCACTTCAATCTCCTCAACATCCATCTCCTCCACTTCCATCTCTTCCACCTCCGTCACTTCCATCTCTTCCACTTCCATCTCCTCCACCACCCTAAAATCCTCCTCCACCACCCTAAAATCCTCCACTTCAATCTCCACCTCCATCTCCTCAACATCCATCTCCTCCACTTCCATCTCTTCCACCTCCATCTCCACTTCAATCTCCTCAACATCCATCTCCTCCACTTCCATCTCTTCCACCTCCGTCACTTCCATCTCTTCCACTTCCATCTCCTCCACCACCCTAAAATCCTCCTCCACCACCCTAAAATCCTCCACTTCAATCTCCACCTCCATCTCCTCAACATCCATCTCCTCCACTTCCATCTCTTCCACCTCCATCTCCACTTCAATCTCCTCAACATCCATCTCCTCCACTTCCATCTCTTCCACCTCCGTCACTTCCATCTCTTCCACTTCCATCTCCTCCACCACCCTAAAATCCTCCTCCACCACCCTAAAATCCTCCACTTCAATCTCCACCTCCATCTCCTCAACATCCATCTCCTCCACTTCCATCTCTTCCACCTCCATCTCCACTTCAATCTCCTCAACATCCATCTCCTCCACTTCCATCTCTTCCACCTCCGTCACTTCCATCTCTTCCACTTCCATCTCCTCCACTACCACCTATCAAACAACCTCAATTTCGAGTATATGTGCCTGCGGCGGTCTGTACCTTCTCTGCAGCGTGGCACAATGCTCTGGCTGCCCCGCCTCGTGCCCATCCACGGATATTGGAAATCCACAGCCCCAATGTCCCACCCTAGATGAGTGGGGTTGCGTATGCACTGGCGGTGGCTGTAGCTCTGGCTCCACCACCGTAACCGTGACAATATTCACCACAATAATAACATACACCGTTACCACCATCAACACCGCCAGCTCATCGTTCCTGGGATCCACACTAGTGCTCATGGCCGACGGCTCCTATCAGCAAATCGCCACTATAGAACCCGGTGATATTGTGATGTCTTATGACCCGGCAAATCACAAAATGTATCCAAACGTTGTTTTAGCCGTTCCTGTATTCGAGATAGGCGGCACCTATACAATAAACAACAATGTAACGACGGACGGGTTTGAGGCATTCTATGTCCTGCGCAATGGAACTTACACATGGGTGCACACTTCGAACCTGACAGTGGGAGACCAGATATACGACCCATTAACCGGCTCTTCCCTGAGGGTTAACAGCATAAAGATTAAGAATCTCGGTTGCATATGCGGACGGGTCTATGACATAATCGGGGCATCCGGTAATAATTTCATAGTGAAGGGTGGGTATCTAGCCGATAAATTGTAATAAAAGTTTCAAAAGGTGTATGAATGGAACAGGGCAATGAAGCAGCAAATGAGAATTACAATACACAAAAGGTCCCGGATACGAAGACATCTCAGGGTCCTGTTGCCCTGCTGGGCCCCCCCGCAGCCACGAAACCACTAAAGACGTATGCCGCCGCCATAGTCATAGTTGTTGTAATGTTGGCAATCGTATTTACCGCAATATCTCTAAATTTCATACATTTAACTACATCTACAACCTCTACAACCTCCGCACCACCCCCCGCAAGCACAACCATCTACAGCAACCCAAACTACACCGCGCATATCAACAGAATACAAAGTTTCCTTAACACCGCATCGCTTCCGGTAGGCCCAACCTATTATGTTCTCAACCCCTACCTGCAGCCAATCCCAGAATGCAACTTTAGCGGATGGGAAAAATGGTACATAGAAAATGGATTCTCGGACAACTCGGCATTGTACCAGAACTACTCAAAACTTAACCAGAGCATCCCATTTGCATGGGAGGTCATAATCGGGTTTTCTAATACGACAAAAGCCTACAACGCTACGATAAACGGAAATGGTGGGTACTGCTCAAGCATTATACATAATGTGACCCTCTTATCATCTTTTACATCTTCTAAACAGAGGTTCTATAACAACGCAACGGGTTACCTTGTCACGTTCACAAACTTCACCAGTGCTGGGTTGAACCTGACAAACAGCTACTACATAGGACCAAAGCCTAATCTTGAATGGTCCTTTTCTATGGTAAACTACAATGGCATATGGATACGTGTGGCTGCATGGGGATTCTACAACGAAATAAACGAATCGCAGCTCATAAACTGGACAAACATAACTGCAATGCTTTATAGCACCTCATAAAAGTCCAGCATATAAACCAAGGCGCATTAGGTATGAAAAGAAGACAAATAGCATTCGTCGTATCCTTTGCAGCATTGATTATAGCTACAGTTATCTTCTCACTCGTATATATTGCTGTTAACCTGCCATTTTCAAAGTTGCCAGATTTGTCTAATTATGGGTTTTTATCGCATAACTATACCACGGTTTCCAACAGCTGCGAGAACATGCATGACTTAAATTTGACCGTCATCTGCGTCGAGCTCCTCAGCCCTTCCTCCAACAGCATAGCCCTGCCCCCAAAAATTGTATTTTCATATTATCTGTTTGGCAACAAAAACAGTGCTGATGCATATATTATCAGCGCCACCAAGTATATTGACACGTCCGCTGTAAATAACTCAGGGAGTGGGCATGCATTTTTGTATTCAATACAATCGTTTGTCAACGGCGATAATTCAACAACCACATATTCGCAGGATGGCAGTTCGGTATTTGAAGTTAGCGTCCTCCACAACCTCTCACAGTCCCAATCAAATGTGGATAATATAGCATTTAACCTTACCGATGCTCTCTGGCAGACCCAACCAACATTTCAACCTTTTTCGAGGTAGAATTTGCCTGGAGCATGGCTGAAGGTTTTCCTGTATAAAAACGGCTCTGCAGCGCGTTATTACAAAAACTCGATTACCTATGCATATCTATTGGCAGAGAGGCTTTCACAGAATCTGATCAATCCAGCAGCTTAGTCTTAGCATATTCACATCCTTCCCCTCGACTCTCCCCTGGCAATCCCGCTTGAGACAAGGTGCGATACCCTGATAAGATCGACGCATGCCCTTACGAGCTCTTCGGCGTGGTCGCCAAGCTCCGCCTCCGCGTAGAAGCCCGCTATCCTCCTTGCCTTTCTCTGCTTTCCGAGCAGGTGCACCTTCTTCTTTAGTGCCTCCTTTCCCCTCTCCTGCAGCTTCAGTGCCCTCCTTAACAGCCCCGGCCGCGGCCTGCCCCTCGTTATTATTGCAACCTTGACCTTGAGCCCCTTTTCAAGCTTCTCCACATCCACCAAATTAAGGCCTGCCAAGGCTATCCCGTTCAGCGCTATAAGTCTCACTTGCTCCCCGAACCTCGACCCCTTCATCATTTTTATTATCTTTTGGGTCGCATCCGCCCCATCTACCGTTATATGCTCGGATAGCACACCTTCTATCCCATGGGTTGTCCCGATGACGCATACAAGCAGGCTCTTAGCTGGTCTCCCGGTTCTCTTTATAGGCCCTGTTGTTATTGCGGCTATCCTTACTCCGCTCTTCAAGAAATCCCTACCTCTTCTTCGATATCCCCGCCTTCAGCTCCTTTACATTGTCCCTTATCCTCTCGACCGCTGCCTCCAGTGCAGTTGATGCGCCCTTCTTCACTGTCTTTATCACGAGTATTGGCTTCCCCACATCGGGGTGCTCCTTCGATACCCCCGCGAAGCTCACATCCCCGTCCTGAAGCAGCTCGTGCACTATCAGGTCCGGCAGGGTTATGTCCCCCAAATCGAACTCTATGATAAGCTCCTTTGTCTCGTTCTTGATTACCTTTATATCCATCAAATCAACCATACTACGAAAACAGCTTTTTTATCTCTTGCGGGTTGTTGTAGTAGATGCTGACCTTCTTGTGCTCTGCCCTCCTGCAGTTGTCGCACAGGAGCACGCCCGGCCTGTCGCCCTTCTTCATCTGCTGCCCGCAGATTTTGCACCAGGAGTAAACCACCCCGGTCTCAGGCCCTCCAAGCCCCAGCACGTAGATGTCGGTCTCCTCCGCTATCACCCTCGCTATTATAGTATCACCAGTTCCGCAGGGTCTCTCCTCACTCTCTCCTCCTCTTTCCCTTCCACGGTCCATCCTTCCGCGATCCATCCTGTCGTGCATCATCCTTCCGCCGCCGAACCTGTCATCCCTCGACCTCATTATTATCTTGCCGTCCTTCGGTGCAAAGTACTCCCTGTTCTTCGATGTTATGTTGTCTATGTTCACGAATACAACCTTCTTCATGTCGTCCGCCACAGTCCCCAGCACGAGCATGTCCCTGGCGAACTTCCTTATCTCCTTTATCGGGACTACGCTTATCTTCCCGTCCTTTATGAACTGCATGCCTGTAGCAGACGCAAAGATGCTCCCATCCTCCACATAGGTGTTGTCAGAGGGGGCGTATTCCTCCTCTGTCGACAGCCTGTCTCCCGGGTTTACGAACCTCTCATCCATATTATCAACTATCTATTTTTCTCCTCTATGAGCACCGAGTTCTTCATCGACGCCTCCTTCCTGAGCGCCCTGTAGACCGCTAGCAGCGTGTTGTACTTCGCCCTTGTCCTCCCCCTCGAGAAGCTCCACAGGTCCTTCACGCCCGCGAGCTCCAGCATCTTCTTTACCGGTTTGCTGGCCACCACGCCCAGCCCTCTCGGCGCCGGCTTGAGTATCACCTCCACGCTTGAGCACTTGCCCTTCACAACGATTGGTATGCTGTGCGGCATCCCGCACATGCACTGCCACGAGCCGCATCCGAATATCACGGGTATTACCTTCGACTTCGCGTTCTTGATCGCCCGGTCGATTGCCGCCCTAACCTCTACCTCCTTTCCGCTACCGACCCCTATGTGCCCTCTGCCATCCCCGACTATCGCCGTGACCCTGAACTTGGCCTTCCTGTTGTTCTTCGTCATCCTCTGCGTGCTGGCGATCTCTATGACCTCGTTCTTGAGGTCTGGTATGAGCGCGTCTATTATCTCGGTCTCCTCGATGTGCTTCCCCTCATGGAATATCTGCTCTATGGAGGTGACCTCGTGGCTCTTTACGCGCTTGCCGAGCTCGGTCTTCGGCTCCCACGCGTTTATGTCGAACTTCGGTTCCTCATCTCTCCTTGGTCTATTCTCCAACTAATCACTCCAGTACCTTCCTCTTCACGCTCTCGAAGAGCGTTCCTATGTTTGAAATATCTATATTGTCCTTCGAATATCTTGAAAACTGCGTTCCCTGCGCCTTCCCCCCTTTTGCGTATTCCGAGATGTGGCCTCCCGAAAGCCTCTTCTCATCGATCTCTATGCTATTTATCAGCTTTATGCCTCCGTCTGAGACTCCCCTCGCTCCTGCAAACACCACAGACGACCTTACCGGTTTGTAGAGCCCCACGTCGAGCACAGCCTCGCTCTTTACCGCCTCTTTGCCCTTCTTTGCAAGAAGGAGCCCTGTCAAGTATGCTGTGGGTATGTTCACCCTCGATGGCCAGCCCAGCTTCACCAACTCCCCCGACTCTGCCGATGCGAGCACCCTGTCGCCCTTCCTTTCATACGATACCACTTGGATGAGTATCCTCCTATTGCTCCTCCTCACCACTATCCGTGGCAGGCCGCTCTTCAGCAGAGCCATTCTCCGCTTGTAGTTCGTCTTCGCGCTCCTCTTCCTCGCTTTTATGTGCCTGTACATATAATCATCAGATATGCCTCAATTTCGCTGCCCTCTCCTCTGTCATGTTGATTCCCTTGCTCCTGATGTGGTTTATCAGGGACCACTTGTTCGCAAATGTGCCTCCCTTGACAAGGAGGTAGAACCTCTTGAATGTCTGGTTGTCGATTGTCTTGTCGTTCTTTAGTGCCTTGAGGACCCTCCTCTGGCCGCGCACCCTCTTCTTGTAATCCACGCTCATCCTCGTCTTCGCCGTGCCCCTCCTGCTTCCGGAGCCCCTGCCCCTCCCCATCATCTTCTTCGCACGCGCTATCTTAGCCCTCCTACTTACGTTGTGCTTCTTCAGCAGGGCGTAGACCTTGCCCGACTTGACCATCTCCCTCACATCGTCTGTAGTGAGCGCCTTCTGGGCGTCTGGTACCGCATCTTTCTTTATCCTTACCTTGCTCTCGCCCCTCTGCATTATCCTTGCAGCTGCCCTCCTGGTGAATTTGATGCTCATTATAAACCACTGTTGGCGTTCACAATCCTTACCTTGCCATCCTTGGCTGCGCCTATCAGCTCGCGCCTCTTCCTGCTCGAGACATCGTGGGCTATCGCGACCTCGTAGCTTTCGGCGTCGCTGCTTACCTGTATCTTCCTGAGTTCCGATATGTTGTGGACCACTGCGAGCCTCTTTCCCGACGCCCTTATGTGCTTCAGGCTCTCTGGGTTGCCGTACCCTATCGTCGGCTCCGCGCCCATGAAGTCTTTCTTTATCCTCTTCTTGTTGTCTATCCCTCTCTGCTTCCTCCAGCGCTCCTGCACTCTCTTCCTGTGCTTTGCGCCGAAGTTCGGGATGCTGAATTTTGGATGTTTTCTCTTTAGCATGATCATTCCTCCAATGCGTAGTATATACCGTCCTGGAATACCCTCTCGTCTTTATTCCTTATCTTGCTCGCCTTCCTTATGTTCGCAGCTGTCTGGGTCACATCGTCGAGCCTGATGCCGTATATGCGTATGTTCTGCCCCTTCACCTCCACCTTTGTGCTCCCCACGATCTTCGCAGTCCTTGCGGCCCTCTCGCCTACCATGTTCTTTATTACAAGGACATTGCCTTTCACCTCTGCTGTGAGGGGGAAGTGAGCGTAGATGCTCTGCATCTTTATCTCAAAGTATTTTCCTACTCCTTCCATGTCATTCCTCAGCTCCTTGCTTAGCGCTCCCATGGCCTTCACCGCCTTCCCGTTCAGCACCTTCGATTCTGTAGGTGTTATCGTTATGCTTCCCTGGCCAACAGATACGCCGAGCAGTGCGGAGTTGAATGCCCTCCTGTTCTCCCCAAGGCCGCCCTTTATCATTATCTCGGCTCCGCTGACTGTGGCGCTTATGCCTTCCTGGAGCTTCAAGGATACCATAATATCATTCAATAAACGTATGCCAGCAGCCTTCCTCCTATGTTCGCCTGCTTGGCCTGCCTGTTTGTCATCACGCCCTGCGGCGTAGAAAGTATCAGTATGCCGAAATCCCTGCTCGGTATATACCTAGACTCGTACCTCTGTATGTCGTCCTTGCCAACAGAGTACCTGGGCTTTATAACCCCCATGCTGTTTATCTTGTTGGAGAGCATAACCTTCAGCATCTTCGCGTGCCTATCGCTGAACTCCTCATAGTCCTTTATGTATAATTCCCTCTTCATGACGTCGAGCACAGCCTTTATCATCTTCGTAGAGTGGAGCACGCAGGACTCCCTGCCTATGCGCTCGTTCGTCTTTATCGCGTTAACAGCGTCAGAAAATCTATCCATAATATCAGCCATATTTCTTGAATCCGAGCTTCGGGGCCACCTCACGGAAGCATCTTCTGCACAGCTGCAGATGGTGCGCCCTTATGAGGCCGCGCGGGCCGCCGCAGAGGCGGCACTTCCTCGTGCCCTTGCCCCTGAACTTTTCTTCGTTTCTTACCTTCATAAATATCACGAAAGTATCTCAAGATTGTAGTTCTTCTTCACGAACTCGCTTATCATGCCCCGGTCTACGATTCCATGCCTGTTCGGTATGGCCGCCGCAGAGCGCTTCCTGGTCCTGACACGCCCACCCCTTCGCCCGAACGCCACGTTGACATTCATTCCGAGCATGCCTATCGCAGGGTCGTACTTTATGCCGCGTATGTCTATATACTCCTTTATCCCGAAGCTCAACGAGTTCGGCGTTATGGAGGAATCCTTTATGCGGTTGTCAACCGCGTCGAGCAGCCTCTTGAGCAGCTCGTTGGCACCCTTGCCGCGCAGCGTTACGAATGCGCCGATCCTCTGTCCCTTCGTTATCTTGAATGCCGGCCTCCTCTTCTTGGATATCTCATCAGCGGGCTTCCTACCGGTTATGAGTTCCAGCAGCCTCCTCGCCGCAGCATTCTGTTTCTCGTCGCTGCCGCTCCCGATGTTTATCACCAGCTTGCTTATCCTGACTTCCTGCATCGGATTGGGCTCTGCCATTTCACTCAACTACCATTATGTTCCTCAGGAGGGTCTCAAACTCATTTCCGGAGCCTCCGTCAACGAGGACGGAAGGCGCAACGTTCGCGGTTCCCGGTTTTATCTCATTCACTGTTCCGGATTCGCCCACATGCACCCCCTCTATTATTATGCACCTGCTTCCCTTCCCAAGCTTGATTACCTTTGCACCGCCAGCTTCAAGAACGACCGAGTCGTTCGCCATCGCGTCCTTCGGGGCCTTTGATATGCTCCCGTCGTGCAGCCTCACCATTATCTGGCCTCCCTTCGTCTTGTACCTCTGCACAATCTTGCAGACCCTCGGAGCCTTCTGGTCTACCTTGTCTATCGTCACCTGCCCCCTGCTGTTTATGCCTATCTTGTATGACTGCTTCGCAGGAATAAGCTCTATTATGTCGTTGAGGCCGATAGGATACCTCGGCTCTACGACAGGCTTTCCGTTGACCAGGAGCTCCCTTCTCTTTATCATCTTTGATCCCTCTGCACCTGTCGTAGCTATCCCTATCTTCCTTGCGAAGGATATGAGCGTGATGCTCCTCTGCAGGGAGTGCCTGCCCGCTACCGGCTTGGATATATAGACCTGCTCCTTCCTGTGGACCGCGTAATACTTGGGTGAAGCGAGACTCTTCATGTGCCTGTTGTTTCCCTTGCTTCCCATTATCTCATCTCGCTCTTCATGGGGATCTCCTTCTTCTCCGGCACCGGCGCAACGGCCGCTACGGTCACTGCCGCTGCTGCAGGCGCAGCTTTCTGCTCCTGCTTCTGCTGTGGCTGCTCCTTCGCTTTCGTCTCCCTCTTCAACTTCAGCTTGTCCGCCCTCCTCTTGTCGGTGAGATTGAGATCCGTTATGTAAACGTTACTGCTGCTTATCGGTATCTGGAACTCCTTGCCCTTCGCGTCCTTCTTCTTCAGCGAGTCGATATAGAGCTTTCCTGTCCTCAAGTTTACCCTAGTGACCTTGCCGCTTGCGCCCCTCTTGGCCCCGCTCATCACCCTGACGGTGTCCCCCCTAGATACCTGGACCGCCCTGGTCTTCGTCGGCAGCTTCTGTCTGAGCGCCTTGTCCACGTGCACGTGGAGGAACTTCTGCCTCTCATGCATCGGTGCGGTGTACCTGAACAGGCGCTGCTTCCTCGGTTTGCTGCTGCTTATCATCATACCACCCTCGAGGCTATACCTGCAAGCTTTATATATCGCTCGACGACCTCTCGCGCCATCGCGCCCTTCACCTCTGTGCCGACCGGCAGATTCGTATCTGTTACGAGTATGCCCGCATTGTCCTCGAATCGCACCCTCATCCCGTTCGCCCTCCTTATCGGCTGCTTCTGCCTGATTATGACGACGCGCACCTTCTTCTTCAGGTACTGGGGGCTGCCGCTCTTCACGCTGGCGATGACGATGTCTCCTATCCCCGAAGAGGCAAGCCTTCCGTGCTTGCCCTGCTTGCCCAGCTTGTTTATTATCATCAGCGTCTTAGCTCCGCTATTGTCTGCGCATGTCAGCACAGAACTCGGTATGAGCGTCTTCGATATCCTCGCTGCAATGCTCTTCATTTAGACGCCTTGTTGAGTATCTTTGTCACCACGAACGACTTGGTCTTGCTCAGCCTTCTCGTTCCGGATATTTCGACCGTGTCCCCGGTCTTCGCGTTTATGCATTCCGGATTGTAGGCAGGGATCCTCGAGGTGTTCCTCAGCGACCTCTCGTACTTCTTCAGGAGCGTGCTGTACTCCTTCTCGACAATAACAGTCTTGCGCGCCCTGTCGCTAACGACAACGCCCTCTATCCTATAGCCGTGCGTCTTGAGATTGCCGTGCAGCGGACACTTTGGGTCTTTGCATTCCAATCGATCATCTCGGATTTTCAATTCTCAATGTTACTCCTTCAAGCGCGTCTTCTCCTGTAGAACCTGAGGCTCTTCTCCAGGCGCTCGTGCGGCCTGAAATTTATTTCTTCGCCGCTCACTCTAAACCTCTTTTTCCCAAAAAGGAATTTAAAGGTTGACGATAGCTTTGGCACCCTCTTTCTGCCCTTGTCGGTCTCTATCACAAGGGTGTTTTTGGTCTCGTTGATGACCCTTCCCTTGATACCGATTCGGGAGCGATCAGCGCTTCCCGTCACTTCCACATCCAAGCCTATAAGCTCGTGGAGGACGATATTCTTATCATTATAATTGGGCATATTTAAACCTTTCTCAGTCTTCGTCTTCACGATAGGTAAATGAATTTTATATCACTATGCTTTCTGGTTCCGTTGGGCTCTTCCCCATGGCATAAGCTCCGAAGGGAATAAATATACAAAGCACTCTGTTATTCCTGTGAGTGTTTGCATGATAAGGACGCACTATGCCTCCCAGCTGGATGCCGAAATGGATGGCGAGGAGGTCACGCTGGCAGGATGGGTCCACGAGGTGAGGGTGACCTCCAACATAACCTTCCTGGTTTTAAGGGACGGCAGCGGCGTGGTGCAGGTCATAGGCAAGAAGGGCGAGACCTCCGATGAGATAATAGAACAAATGTCGCTCCCGAAGGAGAGCGTCATATCCGTGACAGGGCGCATAAAGGCTAACAAGGAGGCGAAGAGGGGCTTTGAGATTGTGCCCAAATCGGTCACAAACCTGAACCCTCTCTCAAGGAACATACCGTTCGACGTGACGGGCAAGGTTCCCGCGGAGATAGACACAAGGCTGAACTATAGGTACATAGACCTGAGGAGGGCCGGCCCCACGGCGATATTCCGCATACAATCGACGATAATCAACACCTTCGTATCGTTCTTTGCAAAGAAGGGGTTCATCCAGATAAGGACCCCTTCAATAATTGCCGAGGCGAGCGAGGGCGGATCGGAGCTCTTCCCAGTCAAATACTTTGATGCAGACGCCTATCTCGCCCAATCGCCGCAGCTCTACAAGCAGCTTGCGATAATAGGGGGGCTCGACAGGGTCGCAATGATCGTCCCGGCTTTCAGGGCTGAGAAGTCCAATACGGTCTACCACATAACCGAATGCACCCAGATGGACATAGAGCTCGGCTTCGCAGATGCTGGGGATGCGATCGGTTTGCTCTCCAAGTGCGTTATAGCGATCATAAAAGCGGTGAGGGAGAAGAACAAGAAGGAGCTCGACACACTCGGCATAGAGCTCAAGGTCCCCAAGATAAAGACCATCACATACACAAACGCGATCAAGAAGCTCAAGTCGGATGGCTTCAGCATAGAGTTCGGCCATGACTTCTCTAAAGAGCACGAGAAGGGAATAGAAAAAATATTTGGCGAGGCTGTCATAGTGAAGGACTTCCCGGCAGAGATAAGGGCATTCTATTCGATGCCGAAGGAATCCAATCCGAAGCTGACGGAGAGCTTCGACATGCTTTACAAGGGCTTTGAGATATCGAGCGGCGCGCAGAGGATACACAAACCCGACCTCATTATAGAGTCGCTGAAGAAGAAGGGGCTAAACCCAGATAATTTCAGATTCTACATAGACGCATTCAGGTGCGGGGCTCCGCCGCACGCCGGATGGAGCATAGGGCTCGAGAGGCTTACGATGTCCATAACCGGCTCGAAGAACATAAGGGAGGCATCCCTCTTTCCGAGGGACAGAAAGAGGCTGACACCGTAACTTGCGCAGCGCGCCCTACTTCACGATTATTCTGTCCGTGATACTGGTTATCCTGTCTATGTCGTACCTTATCACGTTCCCATAATCGGTCTTTATCATCATTATGCCCCTTTTCGGGTCTATCGCGGTGACCTTCCCGACATACGCGCCGATGTCGTTTATCACCTGCTTGTCCTTCATCCTCACCCTCTTTATCGCCCTCTTCCTCAGCGCGGAGCTGAACCTTGCAATCAGGTAGCCGAAGACTATCGCAACGCCGCAGAAGAGCAGGAACTGCCAGAAGTATATCTGGCCGACGAGCCACGCGGCTGTGAGGTAGACTATCGCCAGGGTTATTATCCCGTAGCCGAGGTAGGTCCCCTGCGTTATCGCGCGGTAGCGCAAGCGCTTGTTCTCGAAGTCCATCACCCTTCCGACCAGGTAGAGCACAAGGCTAATAGGGAAAAGTATAAGGAAGCCCTCCATGGCAGACGCTCCGAGAGTGAGCGGATTGCTCGTCGTAGCAAGCACGTTTGTGTAAGCTCCGTATCCTATTATCAGGCTTAGTATGAAGAAGATTATGGAGCTTGCATAGAAGACAAAACTGAGGCGCTCTATGCTAAAGCCAAGCCCTCTGAACGAGTGCACAAGCGAGTCTTCCACTCCGAAGCCCTTCACTATGAGGTATATTCCTATCACCGCAACAGGCAGCTGCCATCCGAAGTTCAGGTAGTAGCTGACTGCGAAGAGAAGCAGCAATATGGCAGGTATGCCGAAGACTATCCTCGCGTAGTGGGGCTCCTTCAGCTTCTCGAATAGTGTGAAGTAGGCGCTCTCGAGTGCCTCGGACTGCTTTATCCTTACGATGTCGACGCTATTCACATCTATCCTCGTCTTCAGCATCGGCAGGACTCTCATGTCGCTCGCGCCGTCGGTCACCAGGACGCAGGCGTCAGCCTTCGACCTGTCGAGTACTATGTCCAGCTGCCTTGCAACGGCCGAGTCCGCTACGTAGCCCTCCTTTTCTGCGCCCGTTATCGTCGCAATCGAGACCGAGTAACCCTTCTTCCTCAGCTCGTCGTATTTCTTCACCGCCTCGAACATCGTGTTCGCGTCGGAATCCTGGGGGTCTGCGAGCGCGAGCTTCGCTGCAGCCTTGAGGTTGGCCTCCTTTCCGAGCACAGGCCCGGCTATCTTTGCCTTCCTGTACAGGTCGTTGTCTATGTCAACTGCAAGAACAATGAGGCGTTCGGCCATTTTTTCATCCACCGACGAATATCAGCACTAAACTTAAGGTTCGAACAGAATAAAAACCTTTATATTTGTTATGGTAATGTTCAATACAAACCTTGACAGCTCTGCGCAACGCATTTATGTGTGCAAATCATATAGAAAAGGTGCAACTATGCCTGGCAACTGCTCTGACACGACGATAATGACACCCACCCTCAACGAAGAGGAAAACATAGGGCAGTCCATTACCACGGTTACTAAAAGATATCCTGGCGTAAGCGAGATAACCTGCCCCAATTTCCCCGAGAGGAGGCATGGAGGGTCGAAGATGAGGGCAAGGCACATCCCCCTCAATCCCGATGTCCGTAATCAAATGATGGTCGCATGCCTTACAACAGCAGCATAGAGTCAAAGATAGACGAGGAGACGAGCGAGCTCGGCGCGCAGACAGCGGGCACCGCCAGCTACGTGCTGATAGGCAAGCTCTCTTCGATAATATTCCTCGGTGCCGCCTTCATAATACTCGCAAGGCTCTTGGGTCCTAGCGAGTACGGCGTCTACACACTTGCGCTCGGCGCGGCAGGCTTCTTCGGCGCGGTAGGGAACCTTGGCGTCAGCACCGCGATGAACAAGTTCATACCTGAGCACGTCTACAAGAAAGACAAGAAGGCGCTCGAGGAGCTTCTCGCCAATGCGTTCTTTGTAACCATAATCACCGGCGTAGTGCTTTCTCTCCTATCAATAGCATTCAGCAGCTTCATAGCATCATATATATTCCATGACCCTGCCTATACGCTGGTCATAGAGATTGCCTCGGTTTCCATACTCTCATCCATGCTCTTCGGTGCAGCGTACTCTGCTCTTCTGGGCTTCAACAAGGGGCAGCACATCGCGATGATAAATACGACCCAGGCGGTCATACAATCGGTGCTGTCTGTGACATTCGTGCTGCTCGGCTTCGGCGCAGCAGGCCCGATACTTGGAATGATATTCGGTTATACCACCGCATTCCTCTACTCGATATACCTGATATACGTCAAGAACGGGCTCAGGATACTTGTGGCGCCATCAGCGAAGGCGATAAGGAAGATATTCTCCTTCTCACTGCCGATAGCTGCATCCGGTGCGCTTGGGGGCGCTGCCGGAAACCTCTCTGTGATAGTACTGGGGGCATATGCCACCACGGTTGTATTAGGAAACGTCGGCATTGCATCTAGGGTCAGCGGGCTTATAGACATAATATCCGGGTCGATCAGCGTCTCTCTCCTGTCGATGTACTCCACCACGCTTGCGAGCAAGAACATAAGCAAGAAGATAAACAAGTTCTACAACTACACCATCTACTACTCCTTCATACTGCTCACGCCGATACTGCTCTTCATAGCCACCCTGGCGAAGCCATTCTCGTACGTGGCGTTCAGCGGAATCTACTCCATCGCCCCCATCTACATAACCATAATGTGCATGGGGACGATTGTCAGTATAATAGGCGGGTACGCCAGCACGCTGCTCATAAGCGCTAATAAGGTAAAGGAGGTGCTGAAGTACAACGCGGCGATAGCGCTGGCAGAGATAGTGCTCCTCTTCGTTTTTGTGCCGCTCTTCAAGGGGATGGGGTTTGTCGCGCTCATCTACGGAATAGTCCCGGTCGCCACCTCGATCCTTTTCGCGAGGGCGTCGGCAAAGCTCTTCAAGCTGAACTTCAACTTCACCAAGCTCTACAGGATACTGTCAGCGAATGCGGTAGCGATGCTGATTTTTCTGCCGCTGATAGTACTCTGGGGCGCCAACTACATACCATTGCTGATAACCGCCGTGCTCGGCATACTTCTCATCTATCCTGCGCTTCTCGCACTCTTCAAGGGTATAGATAGGCACGACATAGAGGCGATGAGGACGATGACTGCGAAGATCCCAATAGTGAGTACAGTGCTAGGTCAGCTGCTAGGCTACTCCTCCAGGTTTGTCAGATGATCCTCTCGCAAGCGCGCTACTTATAAAGTAGTCGAAGAGCGGCGCCGGCCTCCCAAGCTTGGACTTCAGCTCGGGGTGCGCCTGCGTTGCTACGCCAGGCGTATTCCTCCACTCCACAAACTCGACGAGCGAGTTGTCCGGGGTCGTGCCGCTTATCACGAGCCCCTTCGATTCGAGAAGCCTCCTGTACCGGTTGTTCACCTCGTACCTGTGCCTGTGCCTCTCGCTTATCATGGTGCTTCCGTATGCAGCGTATGTCTGGGTTCCCTTCTTCAATCTTGCTGTCCACGCACCAAGGCGCATGGTTCCCCCCTTTCTCTTTATGTCCCTCTGCGATTCCATTATGTCTATTACCTTATGCGGGGATTTACTGTTGAATTCAGAGGAGTTCGCTTTCGAGAGGCCGCAGACATTCCTTGCGTATTCTATGACCATGAGCTGCATGCCAAAGCATATGCCCAGGTACGGCATCGAATTCTCCCTCGCATATCTTATCGCGTTGATCATACCCTCGGTGCCCCGCACGCCGAATCCTCCAGGCACGAGAATCCCATCCACGCCCGATAGTGGGGAGAGGTCGCCATTCTCGAGTTCGGTCGACTCGATCCACTTGAGCGAGACCCCCGCGCCATTCTTCGCGCCCGCATGCACTAGAGCCTCCTTCACGCTGACGTAAGAGTCCTTGAGGTCTGTGTACTTACCGACTATGCCAATTCTCACGCCCTTCTTGGGAGCGGATATACTTCTCGTAAGCCTCTCCCAGTCGTCGTGCCTCTTCCTGTTTATCTTCCTTGCCGGAAGGCCGAGGTCCTTTATCAGCATTCTTCCCAGACCCTGCTTCTCCAGGTACAAGGGCAGATTATATATGCTGCCGTTGTCAGAGTCGTCGAGCACCCTCTCCCTGCTTATGCTGCTATAGAGCGCGATCTTGTCCTTCGCCTTCTCCTCAAGGGGACTGCTGCCCCTGCATATTATGTAATCGGGCTTTATCCCGAGCTGCATCAGCGACCTCACGCCTATCTGCGTCGGCTTGGTCTTCTGCTCCCCCACAACATCTATCTTCGGCACATATGTAAGATTGACGAAGGCTACCCTGCTCTTGAGCGCAAGCTGCCTCATCGCCTCTACAAAGTAGCTGTTCTCTATGTCACCTACTGTGCCGCCCACCTCTATAACGAGTGCGTCCGCTTTCTGGGCCTTTGATATGCTCTCTATGCGGTTCAGTATCTCGTTTGTCAGGTGGGGTATTATCTGGACATCATTGCCAAGGTACTCACCCCTCCGCTCTTTCTCTATAACTGTGCTGAAAAGCTTGCCGCCGGTTATCGAGAGGCTGCCGTCTAGGGTGGTGTTCATGAACCTCTCGTACATGCCGAAGTCCATGTCGACCTCGCTTTTGTCATCAAGAACAAAAACCTCGCCGTGCCTGTATGGGTTCATCGTTCCGCAATCGTAGTTTAGGTATCCATCGAATTTGACCGGCCGCACCCTGTAGCCGTAGAAACCGAGTATCTTCAAGATAGAAGAGGTAACTATCCCCTTTCCCAAACCGCTTAGCAACGAGCCAAGTATTACAACATAAGCTGTGCGCATACAATAGTTTAATCTACCAGGTTAAAAAGCTTTATGCGAAACGGGTGGTAATCATGGTGAAGGAGCAGGAGGAAAAGGGTGGAAGCACCAGGGCTTTCATCGCAATAGAGATAAACCAGGCTGCAAAGGAGAAACTCGCAGCAATCGCCAGTCAGGTAAGGTCCAGCAGCGTAAAGGCGGTGCATCCAGATCAGATGCACATAACCATGGCGTTCCTCGGCGATATCGACAATGATTCAATTGAGGAAATTGGCATGCTGTTATCCGCCATGGAGCGCAACCAATTCGGCATATCCCTAATGGGGCTCGGCACATTCTCCACTAAGCGCCCCGGCGTGATATTCGCAAAGGTGCTTGACGGGGCCGAGGCGCTGGCGCTGATGTCTTCCTACATAAACGACGGCCTTGCGGCGCTAGGCATGACGGTCGAGGAAAGAAAATTCTCGGCGCACGTGACCGTAGCGAGAGTGAAGGATCCCAGCGCCACAGAGATAGACAAAATAAACAGCTTTGTAGCGGCGCACTCTGGAGATCTATTCGGGAGCTTCATCTGCAGCGGGATAAAACTTAAGGGCAGCATCCTTACCCCTAAAGGTCCGATATACCGCGACCTATTTACCAAGAGCTTCTCCCCTTAAACCCCTCTCAAACTGCTCCATCGTCATGCTGCTGGCAAGCTCTCCATGTCTGTACAGCCTGTCCTCTAGCAGCACGTTGAAGCACATTCCGTGCCGATGTCTATCGCAACGTACCTTGCATCCGTGCCGAAAAGGTCAAGGGGTCACGATAGTTATCTCCGATTGAGATAGTTATATAAATATTCTTGTGCATAATTCTGATAGCTAATTGTAATCGGCTCTTGTGCTCGGCGAGTCCATGAAAATCGATATACTAGAAGATAATGGCAGCACTTTGCGTTTCACCCTAAAGGACGCGGCTAATGCATATGCGAATGCGATAAGGAGGATCGCAACCGGCAGTGTATCTACATTCGCGATCGACACGGTCACTTTCTACGAGAATTCAAGCGTCATGTTCGATGAGTACATAGCGCACAGGATCGGCCTGATTCCTATAACAACGCCGGCCAAGGGCTACACTGAGAAGGACGAGGTGCTCTTCACCCTCGAGGCGGAGGGCCCCAAGACTGTGTATTCGAAGGATATAGCCTCGGCCGACAAGGAAGTCAAGGTGGCAAACGATGCCATTCCAGTGATAAAGCTTGCCGAGGAGCAGACGATAAGGATCGAGGGCAAGGCGCTCATGGGAATAGGAGCAAAGCATGCCAAGTTCCAGCCGGGTCTGGTGACCTACGACCAGAAGGGCGACAGCACCTTTGAATTTTATGTTGAATCATTTGGTCAGATGCCATCCAGGCAAATAATTAATAAGGCTTTTGACGTGATAGAAGAGCAGCTGCGCGAACTATTCGCAAAGGTAAAGAAGCTTTGAAGCGGGGGTGGCAGAGCTTGGCCAAATGCGCAGGACTGAGGTGCGGAAATCCCGCTCGGAACTCCTGTGTCTTTAGTGACTGCGTGAGTTCAAATCTCACCCCCCGCATAATGTGGTAAAATGAAGATAAACGTCGAGAGGAATGACATCAAGGAATGGATGAACACCCTTAGCAGGGCCTCTTCCGCAAGCGGCTCGAAGAAGGTCTGGGGAAGCGTACTCTCGCTTCTTTCCGTGCCCGCAAGAAGGAGGGTCAGCGTCAACATCTACAAGATAAACAGGTTCTCGAAGGAGGGGGACAACATAATCGTGCCTGGGAAGGTCCTCTCGGTCGGCGCTATGGATCACAGTGTCACCATAGCAGCCGTAGAGTATTCCAAGAAGGCGCTCGACCAGCTCGGCGCAGCCAAGTGCAGAGTGATAGGACTAAACGAGATGCTAAACCAGAAGAAGGTAAACATAATAAGGTAATCATATGCAGAAGGATGGCAAACCGATACTGTTCGATGCGAACGGAAAGATACTCGGGAGGCTATCCACCATTGTCGCGAAGAGCCTGCTGAACGGCAGCGAGGTAGTCGTGGTGAACGCAGAGGGCGCGGTAATCAGCGGCGCCAAGAAGGTAATACTCGAAAAGTACAGGACCAGGGTCAACCTCAAGGAGAAGATGAACCCCGAACACTCTCCCTACTGGCCGAGGAGGCCCGACCTCCTGGTCAAGAGGATAATAAGGGGCATGCTCCCGTACAAGAAGCCAAGCGGCAAGGCCGCATACAGGAGGCTCAAGGTCTACATCGGAATGCCGGAGGAGTTCGCCAAGGTGAAACCGGTGGAGATGGAGTCGAAGGACCCAAGAGGCATGTACGTCGGGCACATAACGATAGCAGAGCTCTCAAGGCTGCTCGGCTACGAGCAAGGTTAGTTTATGGAAGAAACACAGAGTGCTGTACAGGTTGTTGCGCCAGCAGCTGTAGCTGCAACACCAGCGCCTGCTACAGCTGAACAGGTTAAGAAGCCTGCAAGGCAGAGGAGGGCGCCATCAACAAGAAGGAAGAGCGCAAAGAAGCCCGAGAAGGTAATACTTGTAAAGAGCAAGAGGAAGGAGGCGATAGCGAGGGCGTCGGTCAAGGCGGGCTCAGGAAGGGTCCGCGTGAATGGCGTCGACATAAACGCAACCGAACAGGATATATACAGGAGTGTAATGCAGGAGCCGATAAACCTTTCAAACATAACGAAGGAGCTGGCAGGCAGGCTCGAAATAACGATAAATGTCAAGGGAGGGGGATCAAGCTCCCAAGCGCAGGCGGTGAGGAGCGCGATAGCAAAGGGAATATCTAAATTCGCTGACACCGATACGATTAGGAAGGAGTACATGAGATACGACAAGTCATTGCTGGTGGACGACTACAGAAGGGTGGAGCCGAAGAAATACCTTGGTCCGAAGGCGAGGGCGAAGTTTCAGACCTCATACAGGTGATACCATGATGATGCCTATAAGATGCTTCAGCTGCGGTGCAGTTGTAGCCGACAAATGGGAAGAGTACGACAAGAGGGTCAACAAGGACCACGAGCAGGCCGGCAAGGTCCTCGACGACCTCGGTGTGAAGAGATACTGCTGCAGGCGCATGTTCATAAGCAATGTTGAGCTGATAGACGAGTTCATAAAGATAGGAAAGAAATAAGGCAAGTAATAAAAGCAACGGCTACTGAATATGCTGGGGGCCGTCTGCTAGCTTGGTAGGCTTCTACCTTGGGGTGGTAGCGACCCGAGTTCAAAAGCAAACCGCTGAAAATCTCGGCGGCCCCACACAGTAAGAAAGGAATGCACAGGTTATTCGAATGGAGGAAGAAAAAGCAGAGGAGATTATCGCCACAGGCGGGCAGCAGCAGGCATCGCCGCAGCTCCTCGCAAACCAGAACGATTATCTCGAGGCAGGCATCCACATCGCCACGAAGATGAGGAGCCCCGGGATGAAGCGCTTCGTATACAAGGTGAGGGACGACGGCCTCTACCTCTTGGATCTCAAGACGATAGACAGCAGGCTAAGGATCGCTGCAAACATGGTGGCTGCTTACAACCCAAAGGACGTCATAGTGACCGCATCAAGGATCTACGCGATAGTCGCTGCGGAGAAGTTCGCCGAGATAATAGGCGCGAAGTTCATGCGTGGAAGGGTGACCCCTGGAGTATTCACGAACCCGAACAGGAAGGACTTCACAGAGCCCAAGCTAATAATGATAAGCGATTCAAGGAACGAGAAGCAGGCGGTGACTGAGGCCAGCAAGGTAAACATGCCCATACTCGCGCTCAGCGACACGGACAATTCCACCAAGTTCATAGACCTGGTTATACCGTCAAACAACCGCGGCAGGAAGTCGCTCGCGTTCATCTACTTCCTGTTGGCTAGGGAGGTCCTGAAAGCAAGGGGCGAGATAAAGCCCGACCAGGAGTTCGCCCACCAGGTAAGCGAGTTCGAGGCGAAGCTCGAGTCGAAGCCCCTCAGGCAGGAAGCGCAGTTCTAATTATAACGGTACAGCCACAAGGGCTGATATCAGGTACCCCAAAAGGGCGATGCCCATCGCAGCAAGGCTTACATTCTTGGCGAGCCTGTATGTCGCGTTGCGTTCATCGAACAGGCAGCGCACCGCGATGTAGGCTATCATCCCATCGGCTATCGCTATCGGCACAAGGTAAGTCAGGTTGAACCTGAACGGCTCTATGAAAAAGAAGAGGAATATGCTTATCAGTATCGCCTCAAGATAGAGTATGAAGGCTATCTGCGCCGCCCTCTCCTTCCTCGTGTAGTGGACGAGGTTCCTGCTCTTCCTTGCTTTCTGGTCGCCGCGGTAGTCGCGTATCATCCCCTGTATCTCACGTGCGAGCCCGCTAAGGAAGACGATGAAGAATATCGCCACTATGCCGGGCAGCAGCGTCGTAGTCACGACGAAGTTGCCGAAGAGGAAGGGTATAGCCATAGAGAACGCTATGTAGGCATTGCCGAGCAGGAGCGTGTCCTTCAGCCTGTAGCTGTAGAGCATCGCAAGCAGCCCGAAGACCCACGCTATCATGAAGGCATAGAAGTTTATGAAGGCGCTGGCCCCAATCCCTATGACTAGGCACACAACCGATATAACGAGCGCCGACCCCTTGCTTATCTCCCCGCTCACTATCGGCCTGTCGAAGCGGCCGTTGGCCCTGTCAGACGCGACGTCAAAGTAGTCGTTTATCGCAAAGGAGGCCATACTTATGAATATCGGCGTGATGAGGCTGAGCGCCAGGGTAAGATGGCCAGGCAGACCTCCAGCTATCAGCTCAGCGGCGAGCACGGCTACCACTAGCATGAGGCTGTGCTCTATCCTGGTAAGCCTGAAAAATGCGCCTAGCTTTGTCAATCGATGCACCAAAGATTAAATAATGTATACATGGATGTATTTTTAGATGGTTGGTTTTGATGGGGGATGCGCTTAAGGATGATACCAAGCCGCAGGGCGTAAAGCAGCAATCTGCGATCGAATTTATGGTAACCTACGCATGGGCGATACTGCTCATGGCGGTCCTTTTATCTCTCCTCTACTTCTTCGTCATAGCCCCCTATTCGATAAGCCCGTCGAGCTGCAGCTTCGTGACGCAGCTCACCTGCAAGGCTGTAATACTCGGCACCAACGCCATGACGCACAACACCATCCTGACGCTGCTCGTCACCAACTCGCAGCAGTATCCGATTGAAGGGCCCGCGCTCTTCGCCAACATAAACGGCGTGAACACCAGCAACACAATCTGCACACCGTACTTCGTTCCGGCGGGGGGGCAGTTCCTCTGCCAGCTGACCTTGCCGGTAAAGACGAACATAAACTCGTTCGAGTCTGGCTACACATACCTCAACGCCTCTAACTGCGGCTTCTCGCCCACTTATTCGGCGTCCTCCTGCTCAGCGTCCAGGCCAGTCACGTACGCCGGAAGCTTCAGCGCCAAGGCGCAGCCAGTATTCTCGCTCGGAGGCAACGCGATAAGTGTCACCATTACGTCTAACTTGAGCGCGCAGTACCTCAATGAACCCGTAACGCTCAATGGAACCGTACAGCTTTTGGGCACTTACCTGCAGGGTGCGACTGTCAACTTCACCGAAAATTCAGTGATTCCAGTAATAACGCCGAGATACGCTACTACGGACGGTGCAGGATTGGCATACAGCCAGATCATGAGCGCTCTCCCAACTACTGTTGTGGTCACCGCCTCCGTACTTGGAATCACCTCAAATGGAATCTCAATAACGTTCACCACGGCACCATAGTCGGGTGAGGCAGCAATGCATGGCATATTTCAACTACCTTCTCAAAATCCTCTTTCTACCGCTTCTGAAAGGCCTGCAACTGGCGGTAGCCATTTTATAACTTAGCTCATATCAGATAACACAACCGAGTGATTGCATGGCCAGATGGATCAGGGCGCAGAGCGCAATGGAGTATCTCACCACGTACGGTTGGGCCATATTGATAATCGGCGTGGTTATCGCGCTTCTTGCAGCTATGGGGGTGTTCAGCCCCAACACCTATGTAAGCAATAGCTGCCTGCTGCCTGCCCAATTCCGCTGCATCACCGCAGTCCTCTCGGCCAACGGAATACTTTCCATCTCCATGCAGCAGAACACCGGCGATCCGATAAATGTTACCGCGCTCTACTGCAACAGCGGGCAGTCGATACCGACAAACACGTTAGCCATAACTAAGAAGTATCCTGGCATAGGCGGAAACGCCATCTATCTCGGCATAGGCGGAAACGCCACCTTCTCAGTACCATGCTTCCTCAGTTCGAACACGGAGTTCAGCGGCACGATAGGGACCATTTATCAAGGTTACCTGTTAATAAACTACACAGACATACCTACCTCTTTCATGTACACAACTGCCGGCTCTTTGGTGCTGAAGGTCGCGCAGGTGTCCACCACATCCATCATAGCCTCCCTCTCTTCCACTTCAATCTCCACCTCCATCTCCTCCACCACCCTTAAATCCTCTACAACCACTACAACTATACCTTATGTCCCTCTAACGTTGACAAATTCGCAAAGCACAGCCACATCTTCAAACTTCCAGCAGAGTGTAACCGTTACACCGAGTGCCTGCTCTGGATGTTACCCATACATAAACGCCAACTGGTCGAATGTCGAGTTCAGCACCGGAGTCGGATCGAGTGGTCCGAGCGGCCCATTAGATGCATGGATAGAGAGCGGGGCAAGCAATACAGCCGCAAGCACACTCATCTGGGTCAATCTGACCTCGAGTACAATAGCAGGAAGCGGAGGAACCCTCACAATATATATGAGCTTCATGCCGACTACTTCTCCTGTGACAAGTGGTTATACCGGCTACGCCCCACAGTTCTTCTGTGCAAGCGGCTGTGCGCAAACCAGCTATGGTCAGTATGACAATGGGGAGAGTGTATTCACATACTACCAGCCTTTCGGCGGCCTTTCAACCCTGCCTACAGGCTGGACACTGAGTGCAGGTGCAGACACGTTTTTGGCTAATTATACCACCATCAATGACATCGGCACCACGAGGGCAGGCTTATACTCGAATGTAGTATCAACAGAGCAAGTAAGCAACTTCCCAGTCAATATTGATGTATTCTCGAACCTCACACGGGGTGTGGTAGGCTCCGGAGCTGACGTGGGTGAATTTGGCTTGAGCTCAGGAACCATGACATCATCAACTTGTGGTATAGCTTATTATACGATTGTGGGAGTGACAAGTGCAAACAAGATAATAACTTGTACTAAGAGCACGACCACAACCGGGAACACCGTAAGCTCATTGATACCCCAAGTATACTCTTTATATATACCGAGCAATTTAAGCTTCTCCGGGCTTTTCTCATACAGCAATCCAATAACAGGAACTATAACCGCTGTAGGTTCAGGAAATGATATCAAACAGTCAATAACAACATCATCCAACACTGTAAGTATGCCAATATATTGGATAAGGACAAGGGAACCTCCTCCAAACAATATCCAGCCCGCAGTCAGCTTCGGCTCTTTTGTCTAGCGAGCGCAGAGCTTGAACTGTCCAGAGTCCTCTTCCTACTGCTCCTGAATGGCCTGAAAGATACCTGTTGCCTCTGAAGAACTTGGAGAAGAATTCCACGTAGGTAAGCCTTGCGCCTTGTATCCCGGAGTCAAGAGTGTAATTAGGAAGGTCACACACTAGTCATACTGGCACAAGAAGCAGCAGTATCACATTGCCAAGGAGAATAGAAGCCACTACGCCCACAAATATCGGCGCAGCTAGCGGAATCGCATTCTTGTAGACCGGTATCTTCAATGTTATTCTCTTGCCCCTGAGCTGACCTATCAGCCTCTTTGTTGCGAGCCTGTCGAATCCCTTTACTTTGGCGCGCATCCTATCTATGGCGCTCCGCGTCATCAGGTTTATCGCTATCATGTCTCCTTCCTCAATCCCCTTATAGTTGAGGTATTTCACCATGGACATGGTAATCGGCTTTTCGAAGAGTACGACAGAAACGGAGCCGAGCATCATCAGTATAAGAAGAGCTATCCCCGCAACGCCCACGCCAACCTCAAAGATGAGGAAAGCGGCAAACACGAGATAGACTGCACCTACAGCAAGCGCCTTAAGCAGGTCCTTCCTCCCTATTTCCTTACCTATCCGCATGCCCCTCACCTTCGCTCTTGGTATATAATACAAAGGAACCGCGACAAGTGCGGCGATGCCGCCGCCCATGAAGACCGAGACTATGAACGGTATGCCAAATTGTGGTATGTTAAAGAGAAGCGGCACTGCCTGGAACGGCAGTATGAGCGACAGCGCAGCAAACTCGAAGACGTCACCCGCTCCCAGGTAACCAGCTCTGTATACAAGGTATCCGAGGCCCAATACTACCGTCGCTATTACGACGCTGAAGGCTATCGCAGAGGCGTTTAGGTACAGTACCGTAAGAAGGAGTCCGTACGCCACACTTCCATATGCGAATAGCTCCGGAATATTCCTCTTGTTGAAGAGGTCGAAGAGCATATATACTAGCGCGATAGCCACGAGGCTTACAAGCCTGAGCACCAGTAACTCCATAAAATCAAATCATATCAGAAGGCAAAATATATATCTTTGCGTTGAAAGACAATACTTGTGCTTGCGTGAGTTGCGATGATAGATTACGCTGAGATAGAGAAGAGATGGCAGAAGGCGTGGCAGGATGCAAAGGTCTTTGAGCCCGAGCCTAACGAAAAGGAGGGTTTCATGGTTATCAACGCCTTTCCGTATGTTAATGCTCCGTTTCATGTGGGTCATTACAGAGCATATGGAACCGCCGATACTTATGCAAGATACCTCCGAATGCGCGGCTACAATGTGCTGTTTCCATTTGGTTTCCACGCAACCGGCACACCTCTCACTGCATTTGCAAGAAGAATAGCCGTGAAAGACAGAGAACTATTCTATGAGCTTGAGCAAATATACCATATCCCACACGAAGAAGTCATGAAAATGACAGACCCTGCTTACATAGCAGATTACATGATCAAAAGACAGGAGGCAATACTAAAAATGAGCGGGCTTGGAATAGACTGGGAAAGAAAATTCACAACAATAGACCCGCTATTTAGCAAAATGATAGAATGGCAGTTCAATAAGCTCTACAAAAAAGGGTATCTCATAAAAGGCGAGCATCCAGTGGCGTGGTGCACGCTTGAAAACCATGCGGTAGGAGAAAACGACACGAAAGGGGACGTCCACCCAAAAATAGAAGAGATTGTCGTGATAAAATTCAAGGACATCTCATCCGACGTATATTTCCCCTGCGCCACGTACAGGCCAGAGACAATATACGGGGCAACAAACATATTCGTGAACCAGGAACTTACATACAATATAGCAGAGGTAAATGGCGCAAGGTATTACATGTCAAAAGACGCGGTATTCGCGTTGGCTAACCAGCTTGAAATAAAAATAATCGGCGAAATAAAAGGCAGCGAGCTTCTATCAAAGAAAGTGATAAATCCGGTCACAAAGGAGGAGATACCAGTTCTTCCAGGATTTTTTGTAAAAGCAGATGTAGGAACTGGAATTGTGATGAGCGTACCGAGCCACGCTCCCTTTGATTATGTTGCAATAGAGAGACTTAAGGCGAGCAACTATCCTGTTCCAAAAATAGAATACAAGAAAATAATAGACATATCTGAAGATAAGGGCTTAAAAATAGGAAGGAGTCTTGCTGAAACGCAGGAATCTGGAGGGAAAGTTCTTCATCCAGAAATACCGGCGCTCGCGTATCTAGAGCTTCTGAGTTCTGACCCCAATGCGCTAGACTCAATAATAGAAAAGGCGACAAAATTGATTTATAAAGAGGAATCAAGATGGGGAGTCATGCTTGTTGGTAAATATGCTGGCAAGAAAGAGGTAGAGGGCAGGGAAGGTCTCAAAAAAGATCTTGTTGAAAGCGGAGATGCGTTTCTAACCTATGAAATAGCAAACGAGGAACAGGTCCTTTGCAAGGATGGGACAGTGGTGGTTGTAAAAGTCGTGAACGATCAATGGTTTATAAACTATGGAGATAAGGCATGGAAGGAGGGAGTTAGAGGAAAGCTTAGCCTCCTGAAAATATACCCCCCGAAGCTGCGAGCAACCGTAGAAACTGCAGTTGACTGGTTGGATCTGAGAGCTGCGGAACGCGCCCACGGCCTTGGCACAAAATTCCCACTGAATCCAGACCATATAATCGAATCGCTATCAGATTCAACGATCTACATGGTATTCTACACCTTTATCCATTTGCTACGCTCCGCAAAAGTTACCCCAGAGCAACTTAAGCCAAAGTTTTTCGATTATGTGCTCTGCTCAATGGGCGGTCTTGCTGAGGCGGCAAGCGACACGGGAATAGATGAAGCGACAATAAAACGGTGCAAGGAATCTTTTGAGTACTGGTACAAGAAAACTTCCAGCCACACGGCAACGGAGCACATATTCAACCACATAACCATGTATTTGTATAACCACCAAGCTTTGCTCCCAGAGCAGTATTTCCCAAAGCAGGTCGCGATAAACGGGATGCTGCTTTATGAAGGAGAAAAGATGAGCAAAAGCCTGGGGAATCTTGTCCCGCTAGAAGACGGAATAGCAAAATATGGCGCAGACCAGCTTAGAGCAGTGTGCATAGCAAGTTCGGAGCTGGACAGCACGAATGATTTCGTATCATCTATAGCATTTGGCATATCACAGAAAAACGAGTTCCTTATTGGAACCGTCGATGCATTAAATGAGATGAGCGGCGTGGAGCTCGATAACAAAGACTATTGGCTTTATTCAAAGCTAAACACGAAGATAAAAAGGGCAACAGAATACATGGACGATGTCGAGTTCAGAGGTGCCTTCACAGAAATATTCTATAATTCTATAACCGAATTGAAATTATACCTAGAAAGAGGCGGCAAAAACCAGATAGTAATAAGAGAACTGCTCGAGAGCGTTGCTCTGATGCTGTCCCCAATAATGCCGCACTTCTCCGAGGAACTCTGGCATATGCTGGGTAATAACACTCTAGCAGCGCAATCCCGTTGGCCAACGGCAAATCCAGAGATGATAAACGAAAAAGTGGAAGAGGTAGAAAACATAATATCAAGCACGATAGATGACATAAACAATGCAATAGCACTTACATCAAAGATGGCTTCAAACAATGGCAAAATGATAAAGGAGATAAAGATAATAATTGCCGAGGATTGGAAGAGAAAGGCGCTCAATTCACTGATCGAAAAGAAAGAGATTGGACAGGTGATTAGAGAGAAAGAATTCGCAAACCTTGACAAGGAAATGTTCTCCAAATTCCTATCGCAGTTTATGAAAAAGATTGCAACATTGCACAAGCTCCCCGAAATAACAAGCGACGAGCTTTATGCCGGATTCGTAAGCGCCAAAGATTACATAAAAAAGAAGAACAGTGCAGAGATAACTATAGAAAAAGAGAATCTATCGAAATCGTCAAGGGCCTCAAGGGCACTTCCAGGCAAGCCAGGTATTGAGGTGGTGTGGGAATGAGCGGCACCCTCCACCTCGCAAAAAGATACGACACCTTCATATTCGACTGGGACGGGACGCTTACCACGACAAAGCTGTTGCGCAAACTCAACGAAAAATTAAATCCGCATTGGCTCTACAAAAAGAAAAAGAGCACCCAGATGATCGACAGGTATTCGATAAGCATGCCGAAGAACCTGAACACCCTTAAGGCCAAGGTCATACGGAGGCACATTAGAAATGTCGCTTTGGAGAACGAACTCATCTCGCCCCTAGCTGACATATCTGTCTATTTTATCAGGCCGAAGCTGCATAACGATGTCAGGCGTCTTCTTGAGATTCTCAGGAAAAAGCGAATATCGATCGCGCTCTTCACGAACGGGGCACCCTACAGAGTAGTGAAAGAGCTCTCCTACCTTGGCATAGAGGACTACTTCTCTGCAATAGCCAGCGCGCAGTCTCTTGGCGCGCTCAAACCCAACCCGCTGGGCCTGAATGCCATAATAAACTCGCTCGGTGCAAGAAAGCGGAGCACAATATATGTGGGTGACATGGTAAACGACATAGAGGCCGCTAAATATGCAGGTATAGACTCGTGCGCACTGAGCTCCGGTTTCGACAGCTACAAGAGGCTGCGCAGCGCGAGCCCAAAATACCTCTTCGGCAGCGTCGAGCAGTTGATGGGCGCATTGTGACCCTCCGGCATTCCGATTCAATCGAACCGAATACAGAAAGTTATTTAAAGATAGATTTCCAATAGGGCACTACATATACGGAGTAAGGCGGTTTCAGCGCTAATTCTACGTATGAGACGGATAGAATGGAGGACGAATTTGGAGACCAAGGAGGAGAGAGAAGAGAGCGAAGAGGAGGAATGAACATCAAGTCCAACTACTTCCTGCCGAAGCCTGTAAAGATAGGCGATGAGGTGGAGGTGACCGTAGAGGCCGTGGCCTCGAAGGGCGACGGAATAGCAAAGAAGGACGGCTTTGTTATCTTTATCAAGGGCGCCAAGGAGGGCGATAAGGTGAAGGTAAGGATAAGCGACGTCAAGGCAAGGTTTGCAATCGGGGACATAATCCAGTAAAGCTGATTCCTGTCCGCACCATTGCGCCAGGCCTGCTGCAGAAGTGAGTGTTTCAATGGCACGCATGCACACCAAGAAGAAGGGCAAGTCTAGTTCGCGGAAACCGCTCATCGAGAGCGCAAGCAATGATAGCGGCCTGAGCAAGGAGCAAATAGAGGAGCTCATAGCAGGGTATGCAAAACAGGGTATGGATCCCGCCCTGATAGGCGAGAAGCTGAAGAGGGAGCACAAGGTACTCTACATAAGGAAGGCTACAGGGATGAGGATGCTGCAGATACTGCAGGAGAAGAAGCTCGCCGGCAGCATACCATCGGACATGTTGCAGCTGATGAAGAAGGCTGTCAACATGAGGTCGCACCTGGCATCAAACACGCGCGACACGCACAACAGGATAAGGCTCGGCAGGGTAGAATCGAAGATATGGAGGCTTGCGAAGTACTATATGCGCAGCGGAAGGCTCCCGAAAGGCTGGAGGTACGATCCAAAGCAGGCTGAGCTTCTTATAAGGGGTAAGGCGTAACCATGGCGGTCCAAAGAGGGATAGACAAGTGGAAAACGAAGCGCTGGTTTACGGTCTACGCTCCCAAAATATTCAACGAAGAGAAGATATGCGAGATGCCCGCTGCCGACGAGAAGGCGGCGATGAACAGGAAGATAAAGGTCAGCCTCGATCAGCTCACCCACAACCCCCAACATGCGGCTTCGAACGTGGTGCTAAGGATCGTGGACGTCAACGGCGACGCAGCCCACACCAGACTGGTGATGATAGAGCAGGTCTACAGCTACATAAGGTCGCTTGTAAGGAGGTACAGGAGCGTGGCCTCGGCCGTGATTCCGATAAGCTCGAAGGACAACGTGAAGATGACTGTAAAGATAATAGCTATAACCAGGGAGAGGGTGACCACATCGAGACTCAAGGCGATAAGGAAGAGCCTCTTCGATTTCATAACAAGCTATTCAAAGGAGAACGACTCCGCCGCGATAGTCAGCTCGCTTATCGACGGCAGCCTGCAAGCAGGAGTGGGTGCGAAGGTCTCGAACATAACCCCGATCAACAAGATAGAAATAAGGAAGCTGGAGATCGCATCCTGACCATATCAGCTTATCCCTATCAGAATTACCCCTATCGTTATTACAACTATCCCTACCCATCTCAGCGCCGGCACGCTCTCGGCAAGCACGAAGTAGGCCATCAGCGTGGCAAAGATGTAACTGAGCCCCCCTATGCCGTAAGCCCAGCTGAGATGCACCCTGCTCAATATGTAGAAGTAGATAATGGTCGAAAAGCCGTAGACCACTACGCCGAGCGCCAGCCACTCTGCAACCAGCCCTATGCCTGAGAGACCGAGCCCGTATTTGAAGACAACCTGGCCGATTGCGCCAAGAAGGGTTGAGCAGATAAGTGCAAGCGCATACCTCGTTTTGTTTTTTATCATCCGACCACTACAACGTAAACGCGATTATCACTATACCAAAGAATATCAGCGCCATCCCAGCAACCCTCTTCGAGTTTATCTTCTCCTTGAGCACGAAAACCGACAGTATCGTCACGAATATGAAGGTGCTAGCGAAAGTCGGGTATACTATGGAGAGCGGAGCCTTTGCGAGCGCGTACAGGTATACCACAAGGCTGAACGCGTATCCCGCCAGGCCTATAAGTATCGGCTTTCTAACAAAGGTGCGCAGCATCTCGCGCACCCCCTCTATCTTTTTTGTCATGCTCTTCTTGTAAAGAGTCTGCGAGAAAGAGGCGATCAGTGCCGCAACAAGTGTTATTAATATTACTAGATAGATATCCATTAATCTCCCCATCGGTGTATTCGTGCAGCCAAATGAACTCCTAGGACTCGCGCTTTCCGTCGTAACGATCGCGCTATTCATAATCGCACTAATCTTATTTATAAACTATGGTGGTAGCGCCAAGTTCTATGTGGTCGTGATCGCGGCATTAGTCATCGGCGTCCTCAACGCATGGATAATATCAAAGGAGGGCCGCAGGCGCAGTGCTCCTCGGGCAGCTGCCCCGCGAAAGAGGAGGGGTGCGAGAAGAGGAAGCCGCAGATAGCATGGTTCCATGGATACATTGATAATCGCAGAGAAACCGAGTGTCGCCCTAAGGGTCGCAACCGCGATAGGCGGCGGCAAGCAGCTCCAGAAGCGCACGAGCGAGAAGGTAAGCTACTATGAGATAAGGGGCAAGGAAACGGTTTACATAGCGGCTGCGGTGGGCCACCTCTTTACGATTAAGCAGAAGGACAAGGAGAGGGGCTATCCGACCCTGGAGGTGGAGTGGGCTCCATCCTACTCTGTAGGCAGGGGCTCTGAATACACGAAAAAATATCTCGACGCGCTGGTGTCGCTATCGAGGCACTGTGACAAGTTCATAAACGCGTGCGACTACGATACCGAAGGGACGGTCATCGGCACCAACATAATAAAGTTCCTGAGCCACGGCATGCTCAGGCAGAACGCAAGAAGGATGAAGTTCTCCACAACTACAAACCAGGACCTCATCGAGGCGTACGCCGCCCTGTCGCCGCTAGACATAGACAACTTCTACGCCGGGGAGACAAGGCACATACTGGACTGGCTATGGGGAATAAACCTGAGCAGGGCGCTGACGCACGCCCTAGTAGGAAAAAGCTTCAGCAAGTCACTCAGCACAGGAAGGGTCCAGGGGCCCACTCTCGCTCTCCTCTCAAGGCACGAGCAGAGCATAGAGAGATTCGTGCCAAGGCCATTCTGGAGAATAATGGTCATGGCAGACAATGTTGGATTCTTGAACTCCAGGGGCGATATATTCGATAGGCATGCTGCCAGGGGGGCGTACGAGCGCACAAAGCAGTCGTCATCAAAGGCCGTAATCGAGAGCATAGACGCGGTTGAGAGGAAGGTTTATCCATATCCTCCGTTCGATCTCACCTCGCTGCAGATGGAGGCGAGCCGCGCACTGAGGATAGACCCGTCAAGGACGCTCGCTCTTGCGCAGTCGCTCTATGAGAGGTCCTACATATCCTATCCAAGAACCTCATCGCAGAAGCTGCCTCCTACGTTAGGGCTGCAAAGGATAATATCGGAGGTCTCGAAGAACCCGGAGTACGAGAAGCTCGCAAAGAAGCTTATACAGTCAAAAAGATACACGCCGAGGGAGGGCGCAAAGACTGACGAGGCTCACCCTGCAATATATCCGACAGGAATAATCCCCGAAGGCATAACAGACGAGGAGTTGCGGCTCTACGACATGATAACGAAGAGGTTCCTCTCCTGCTTCGCGGATTCTGCCACTGTGGCAAGGCTCCGCGTAGTGGCAGACATAGGTGGAGAGAAATACGTCGCGAACGGCGCAAAGATAACAGACCAGGGATGGCTCGGCTTCTACGATTACACAAAATTGGAGGAGAGGGAACTGCCAGCGTTTAAGAAAGGGGCGAAGCTCTTTGTATCGGGCGCAGACCTCAAGGAGATGCAGACGCAACCGCCTAAGAGGTACTCCAAGGCGACGCTGCTGTCGGAGCTCGAGAAGAGGAACCTGGGCACCAAGGCGACCAGAGCATCGATAATAGACACCCTTTTCAAGAGGAACTACATAGAGGGCACAAGCATAAAGGTAACTAAGTTCGGGATGAGCGTCTACGATGCGCTGGAGAAGAACTGCAAGATGATTGTGGATGAGGAGACCACCAGGAGGCTCGAGGAGGACATGGAGGATATATCAAAGGGAAAGAGGACGGAAGCCGATGTGATAGACGAGGGCAAGCAGCTGCTCCTCCAGGCGCTGAAGACCTTCGACGAGCACAAAACTGAGATCGCCGAGGCGATGAGGAAGGGTCTCTACGAGAGCGAGATACTCGGGAAGTGCCCGAAGGACGGCGGCAGCCTCGTGATAAAGAGGTCGAGGATGGGCAAGACCTTCGCTGCATGCGCCAACTATCCCAAATGCACGAACACATATTCGCTACCGCAGGGCGCTTTGATAGTCCCAACCGGCAAGAACTGCGAGCACTGCCACACACCGATAATAAAAGTGATCGGGAAAGGAAAAAGGCCGTTCGAGATGGATCTTGATCCAAATTGCATTACAAAGAAGGACTGGAATCCATTTGGCGTGCAGGTGCAGAAGGTGGAAGTCGCATCGCCAAAGCCAGTGGGCGAGATTGCAGCTACAGAGGCACCAAAGCAAAGGGCGAGGAAGGCAACGAAGCCGAAGCCTGTGTCGAAGGCGAGAAAGGCGAAGGCTGCTAGGGAAAAGGGAGTGGTCGAATGATGGTTCCGCCAAGCTATAGAAAATTGAAGAGGGGTCCACAGGTAATACTGCCAAAGGACATAGGGATTATAATCGCTTATACAGGAATTGGCAAGCGGAGCCTCTGCGTAGACGCCGGGACAGGCAGCGGGTGGCTAGCCGTCTCATTGGGCAGAGTCGCTGGGAGAGTCGTTAGCTACGACATAAGGGATGATTTCCTTAAGATTGCGCAGAGAAATATTGAAATCGAGCAGCTTGACAACGTAGAATTGAAGAAAGGTGATGTTACAAAAAAAATAGAAGAGAAAGAAGCAGACCTGGTCACGCTCGACTTTGCGAACTCGGACAAGGCGCTGAGGAATGCAAGAAAGGCGCTCAAGGATGGCGGGCATGTTGTAGGTTACCTGCCGCACATGGAACAGGTGAAAAAGTTCGTATCGACACTGGAGAAGCTGAAGTTTTCCAACATATACACAATAGAGATTATAGTCAGGGACATGTTGGTGAGAAAGGAGGGAATGAGGCCCTCCACCAAGGGCGTATGGCACACAGGCTATCTTGTATTCGGGCAGAAGCAGGCCGAGCGAGCTACCGCTCAGGGGTCTAAAAAGTGTGACGTATGCAGTGCATACGCCACGGGTGGATGAGAATAGGGTTGTTGTAGAATACGCGTTAGCGTTAAAAAATGTGACTTAGAGTATTCGTTTAGGAGCATATAAAAGGGTTTCGCCAGATGTCGTATACGACTGTAAATGTGGTTTTATCTGCCTCTGGCGCCTGCCTTGTACCTCTTTATGAGCTCTATGGCGTGGTCTATCGCCTTCCTTACATCGCCGACAGTCCTCGCGCCGGTGCAGATTATTTTGCCATTCTTGAAAAGGAGGAGCGCCGCCTTCGGATCGTGAACCTTGAATATCGCTCCTGGGAACTGCTCGGGCTCGTAGTCGACGTCCCTAGACAGCTTTGCCAAGCCGTAAAGATCAAGGTCTGTATTCAGCTCCGTATTGGCCACTATGTTGACTATAATGTAAGTGGGTTTCAGCACTACCGGCTTCTTGCCGTGTGACTTGGAGCTTTTTGCTGCCATATAAAACACACCAATCAATATATCTAAAAGTATATATATGTTCTACAACGAAACCTTTCTGCGAATTGTGATATTATGACAAAGAGATCCCACGGGCTGTTTGTCGGCAGGACAAGGCACCTGGCCAGGCACCACAAACCCTCAAGGCTCAACACCGGCGCGATAATAAAGGAATTCTCCATCGGCGACATGGTATCCATAGTCCCGAAGGGCAACATGAGGAACATACCTCACCCAAGATACAGGGGAAAGACCGGCACCATAATAGAGAAGAGAGGGCAGGCATACGTGGTAACTATAAAAATGATGAGCACCCATAGGACACTGATAGTGCCGGCAATACATCTAGAGAAGGTCAAAAGCGCCTCTCCCTCTTAACATACGGTTTTGTGAACATGTAGAAGCGCTCGCCGCCCTGCAGCTCCCTCATCACCCTCTCGGTTATAAGCTTTGACGGCTCCTGCAGCAGCGAGACCCTCTTGTTTATGTCTTCGAAACTCTCGAACCTCTTCTCGCTTCTCGCCTTGAGTATCGCCTCAAGGTGCTTCTTTCCGATTCCGGGAAGAAGCTCAAGCGAATGCTGCCTTATGTTGAGCGGCCCCGCATTGTTGAAAACATCAACGAACCTCTTCTCGTTCGCTATGATTATCCCACCCACCATCTTCTGCAGGCCGTTCTTCGATGTCTGGGTGAGCTCGTCATACCCTACCCTGGACTTTATCAGCGAGACTTTCTCCCTCTCCTCCTTTCCTATGTAAACCTTCTCGCCCTGTGCCATAGTGGCGCCAGGCTTCGGGGTCACCTCCAGCAGGGTGAACCATTCCTCGCCTATCAGCTGCGCTACAGGTTCGGATTTGTTAGAAAAAGACTTTCCAGTAGGCATGAAGTCAAGGACGTATGCGTACTCCTCTCTTTCTCCTCCTGCATATGCTCACTATATTTTTAGGTCCCATTCAAACCTACTTCTGGTTTACTATAGAAAGTACCCTTTTTACTTCTTCATCGGTGAATGTTCTCCTTTCATTTGCCAGTATCTGCTTAAGCAGCATCTCGCCCTTTGGCATTATGTTGATTATGCTCATGACCGCCTGCCCAGAATAGTATCCCGAGAGCCTCCAGCGCCTTCTTGGTCTTCTGTTCCGTCACCTTTGCAACTACGAACTTCTTCGCATGCTCCATCGCGATCTGCTGCTCGTAGGTGAGCTCGCGCTCCTTCTTTCTGTCCTCAAGTATCTCGAGCACCTCGCTCAGGGAAGCATACCCATTCTGCTTCGACTCTTTGCCGATCATCCCACCACTCTACCGATACCCCTAACGTATTTAATACTTATAAGTGTTATTCTCTAATTGGGTATATAAAGGTTTTGAAAATGGACCCTAAGCAGGCGTACGAGGCTGTTTTTGAAGAGGTAAAGAAGTACATCGTAGGCAACGAGGATACCATAAAGCTAATTTTCATAGCGCTCCTCGCCAACGGGCACGCGCTCCTTGAGGGCGTTCCGGGCGTGGCCAAGACCGCCATGACCAAGGCAATAGCGCAGACGATCGATGCCAGCTTCGGAAGAATACAGGGCATGCCCGACCTCGAGATAAAGGACATAATAGGCTACGCCTATATGGATGAGTCGCACAACGTGGCGCTCAAGAAGGGCCCCATATTCAACAACATACTGCTCATAGACGAGCTCAACAGGGCGCCCCCGAAGACCACCACGGCGCTGCTCGAGGCGCTGGAGGAGCGCCAGGTCACGATTGGCAACTCCACCATACAGCTCGACAGGCCATTCATGGCGATAGCGACTCAGAACCCGCTCAACATAGAGGGGACCAGCTCGCTGCCCAAGGTCCTCGCTGACAGGTTCCTTCTCAGGATAGAGGTCACGTATCCTTCAATGGATCAGGAGGAGGAGATGCTGCGCATGAAGGAAAAGGAGGAGATAAAGGTCAATAAGGTACTGAGCAAACCAGACGTCATACAGATGCAGGAGATGTTAAACAGCGTCTCCATGTCAAACGAGGTGGAGGGATACATAGCCAGGCTGGTCGACGCCACGAGGAGCGACATCCACGTGGTGATGGGCGCCAGTCCAAGAGCCGAGATAAGCTTCATGAAGTGCGCGAAGGCAAAGGCGCTCATAGAAGGCAGAAAGGAGATAACCATGGAGGATATAAAGTACCTGGCAAAGCCCGTGCTGAGCCACAGGATCGTTGCCAGGGCTACAGGCGGCATAGGAGTAGGAGGAATAATAAGCGGATTGGTTGCTACACTGAGCTAGGTGCGATGTTGAAACCGTTTCATGAATATCTGAAAAGTGGCGGGGTGCTGGGCCAGTCTGCCATGGAAAACCTTATCACCTACGCATGGGCGATATTAATTATGGCAATCGTTCTCGGAGTGCTCTTTGCTCTCGGAGTCTTCAGTCCCGGTACCTACATAAGCGATACGTGCGCTCTGCCGGCCGGATTTGAGTGCCAGTCATCCATGCTCGCAACCAATGGGCTGCTGACATTCACTGTGGTGCAGTTCACCACCACTCCTATAGTGCTGACCGCAGTTGGCTGCAGCTCAAACCAGTCGACCCTCTACAACACCCCCCTCTCGCCGAAGGAAGGGCTCGAGATAGGTGGCAATGCAACCCTTACGACATTCTGCTACCAGGGTAGCACAATATTCAAAGGCGGCATAGGCTCCGTCTATCACGGTTATCTGGTAATAAACTACACGAACAACGTCACGGGCTTGCCGTATCTTGCAGGAGGTGCAGCAGTCTTCAAGATAAAATAGACCTTCTCCACCCACAATATCAATAACCTCCACCTGGCTGATCAAGCCTGAACCCGCTCAACATCACTTTCCTGCTGCTCTTGAAAGGTCTGCAACCGATGGCAGCTATTTTATAACTTAACTAATATCACATAACACAACCGAGTGATTGCTTGGCCAGATGGGTAAGGGCGCAGCACGCCATGGAATACCTTGTCACCTACGGATGGGCGATCCTCATCATCATGATAGTCCTGGTCGTGCTCCTCGTTCTTGGCTTATTCAGTTCCGGTACCTACGTAAGCGATACTTGCACGCTGCCAAATGGATTTGAGTGCCAGTCATCCCTTCTCGTTACAAACAACGGTCTTCTTACATTCACTGTGGTGCAGTATACCGGCACTCCTATAGTGCTGACCGCAGTTGGCTGCAGCTCAAACCAGTCGACCCTCTACAACACTCCTCTCTCGCCTCCGGAAGGGGTTGAAGTAGGAGGCAGTGCAACCCTTACGACAAGTTGTTACCAGGGTAGCACAATATTCAAAGGCGGCATAGGCTCCGTCTATCACGGTTATCTGGTAATAAACTACACGAACAACGTCACGGGCCTATCGCATCTTGCGGTAGGCGCAGTAGTCTTCAAGGTCAAGGCGGTATCACCATAATTACTACTACCCTTCTCTCTGCCTCGACCTCCGTCACCACCACCTCCATTAAATCCTCCACCACCCTAAAATCCTCCTCCACCACCCTAAAATCCTCCACAACCACTACAACTATACCTTATGTCCCTCTAACGTTGACAAATTCGCAAAGCACAGCCACATCTTCAAACTTCCAGCAGAGTGTAACCGTTACACCGAGTGCCTGCTCTGGATGTTACCCATACATAAACGCCAACTGGTCGAATGTCGAGTTCAGCACCGGAGTCGGATCGAGTGGTCCGAGCGGCCCATTAGATGCATGGATAGAGAGCGGGGCAAGCAATACAGCCGCAAGCACACTCATCTGGGTCAATCTGACCTCGAGTACAATAGCAGGAAGCGGAGGAACCCTCACAATATATATGAGCTTCATGCCGACTACTTCTCCTGTGACAAGTGGTTATACCGGCTACGCCCCACAGTTCTTCTGTGCAAGCGGCTGTGCGCAAACCAGCTATGGTCAGTATGACAATGGGGAGAGTGTATTCACATACTACCAGCCTTTCGGCGGCCTTTCAACCCTGCCTACAGGCTGGGCATTTTCAGGCACTGCCTCCAATGTGGTGTTTGCCACCAACGACCTTACCATAATTGGCACTGGAACTACCAGGGTGAACTTATATTCAAATGTTGTATCAACAGAGCAAACAGTCAACTTCCCAGTTGATATTGATACATTGGCGAACTTCACGCTGCCAGTCTCGCAAATATTCGGCACAGGATTTGTTTTAGAAGGACCAACGCTTGCGACATCAGGATGCCCCGTGAATACGTACGCGGGGACGTATATTAGAAGCTCTAGTGTTGTCACAGTTTGCTCTGATGCTAAGATAAGGTCTGGCAATGTCGTATCATTGGTGACGCAGGTTTGGACCACCTATATACCGAACACAGCATCTTTAACGAGCTATGCATCCTATACTAATCCGAAAACAGAAGCCATAAGCGCACCGACGGCAAATGATGTTTATCAAGTATTCACAACACAAAACAGTATAATACCATCACTGATATATTGGACAAGAACAAGGACGCCGCCGCCAAACAATATCCAGCCCGCAGTCAGCTTCGGCTCTTTTGTCTAGCAAGCTCAGAGCTTGAACCTGTCTAAAGTCCTCTTCCCGCTGCGATTTGGGAGTCAGCCCTTGGTGACTCCAAGGGGAACCATGCGCGCCACAATGTCCGATATTTTCGCCGCTTGTATGGTAGATACCACAGCGTCAACATCCTTGTAGACCCACTCAGCCTCCTCGCTCACCAGCTTATTGCTCCTCACCCTCATCTCTATGCCCTTCCTCTTCATCTCGTCCAGCGTCCTTGATGACGGAATCTCGCGCAGCGCCTGGTGCCGTGACATTACCCTGCCAGCTCCGTGGCAGGATGAGCCGAAGGTCTCAAGCATGCTCTCCTTCCTTCCTGAGAGTACGTAGCTCGCGGTCCCCATGCTGCCTGGAATGAGGACAGGCTGCCCATGCGACCTATAGAGGGGCGTCACCTCCTGCCTGTCAGGCCCGAAAGCCCTGGTCGCCCCCTTCCTGTGAACATAAAGCTTCATCCTCTTCCCGTCAACAACGTGCTCCTCGAGCTTTGCGGTATTGTGGCAGAGGTCGTAGACAAGCTCCATCCCAAGCTCTTCTGCGCTTTTGCCGAACGTGTCCGCGAAGCTCTTCCTTATGAAGTGGGTCATTATCTGCCTGTTCACGAATGCAAAGTTTATCGCAGAGCACATCGCGGCCCAGTAGCTCTCAGCCTCCCTGCTGTCTATGCGGGCGTAGCCCAGCTCCGGGTCCGGAACGCTTATGTTGTTCCTCTTCTGGTAGTCAATGAGGATCCTTAGGTAGTCGCTGCAGATCTGGTGACCGTAACCGCGCGAGCCGCTGTGCAGCATCACCACCACCATATCCTTCTCAAGCCCGTAGAGCTTTGCTATTTTATCATCCAATATCTTGTCCACCTTCTGCACCTCCGCGAAGTGGTTGCCTGCGCCGAGCGTGCCAAGCTGCTGCATGCCCCTCTTCTTCGCAAGGTCGCTGACTATCTCATAATCCGCTCCCTTCATATGGGTCCCTTCCTCGACCCTCTCAGGATCGTTAGGGAAGCCGTAACCCCTCTCCACTATGTAGCCTACACCCTCTGTGGCTATCATTCTGAGGTCCTTATGGGTGAAGCCAAGCTGCATCTTACTTCCAACACCACTTGGCACGTTCCTAAACATTGCATCCATCAGGGTCTTTATCTTTGGCTTGAGCTCCTTCTCGGTTATGTTCGTCTTTATCAGTCTTACCCCGCATCCGATGTCAAAGCCTATGCTACCAGGAGAGAGTATTCCGTCATCTGCATCGAATGCCGCCACTCCACCTATCGGGAAGCCGTAGCCCTCGTGGCCATCCGGCATTACAAGCATGTTCTTTACTATCGAGGGGAGGCACGCCGCGTTGGCTGCCTGCCTCAGCGTCCTGTCTTTTTTCATATTCTCCATTATTGCAGAGTTTGCATATACCCTCACAGGAACCTTCATGTCACCCTCCTTTCCAAGCTCCCAGAGGTAATTATTTATCTTTTCCATTCCACCATACTCATTTCAGTCCAATCGCTTTGAGAAGGCGCGCAAACTGCTTTTTGTCAACCCTTTCAATCTTCATATATCCTATTATCTCCCTTTTGTTTATCCCTATTAAAATATGACATGCTCCTATTTATTCATTTTCATTGCGATACTTAATATCGTGCCATATCTGAGTCTAGCGACCTTTCCGATGCTCAATCGACTGCTGTAGGAACTTGCGCCTTCAGGCGCGGAGGAGTCATTTTTTGTAATACAGTTTTAAATTTACGAACGACTGCGGCAGGAAAGTCTGCTGCATCGGTAGCGGAATGCCGTAAGTCGAAAGGTTTCCAATAATCGGATCGAGAACAAGTTGCCAGTTCGAGCAATTGTTGTTTACGAAATCAACCCAAGTATAGTTGGAGTTGAGAACCCAACCTGTACCATTGAACACCGGATACGGACCCGAATTAAGTATTGCATATGATCCATTTGGCGCCGCTACGCAGAAGCTACCATTCGCACCGTATAAGTAAAATCTGCTGAGGTTGTCGAAGTGCATGTAGATCATAGGCGTGTCGGGAAATCCAGATTGGTAATAGATGGGTGTGTTGTTCGGCAGCGCCTGCAGGTAGTTTGCTATCGGTGCGTTGCTGTAGAGCTGGTATTCATTGGACAAGTAGTTGTATACGTCAACCACAAACGCATTCTCAAGCAGCGCTAGCACTACAAGCCCGGCTATCGCACCCCAAACAATTTTCCTTGTTCTGCTGCGTGCCGATTTAACAAAGCTCACCGCTCCCATGGCAAGTAGTATGGCTGTGGGCACCGCAAGAAGCATCAGGTACCTCGGGAGCTTTGGTGGAGTTGAATAGCTAAGCAAATTGAGGCTTATCGTGTTCGGGCCTATTGTAAGATAAGCTAGTATGAAAATAATCCATGCAATGAAGAAGTAAGAGCTCTTCTCCTTTCTGAGCAAGAGATACAGGCTTACCGGAATCACTGCATAGAAGTAGAGACCTGCCTGGTTAATGTTGTAATCATATGTGCTAATAAAATAAGTTATCTGAGAAAGAGTCGACAGGCTGCCGCTCTGTAGCATTGCGACAATCTTATACGGAAACATATAAGGCAGGTAGTAACCGAATTCCAAAAACTCAGATGGGGCCCCGGCAGTCTGGGCATAACCATAAAGGCTTTGAAACTCCCAAAGTGGATTCCCCGAGCCAGAAAGGAAATAACCGGCAATCAAAACTATCACAATCCCCAAGGCTATCCCGGCAACAGCAAATCCCACCTCTTTCAACGAAATCTTTTTGCATGAGGCCAAGAATACAGTGCACAGGAGCAAGAATACAATGAATTCGATGCTCTGTGGAGTAGCAAAAACGGAAAGTACAGCAACGGTCCCCGCCGTGAAGAGCCATTTTCCTGACTTGTATCTGATGCCGAGCAGAAATGCTAGGGCCATCAGCGCAGTCATGAACATCATTATTGTGTCATCGTCTACCGTTGTAGCGTAGGTCACAACTACTGGTGAAAGCGCCACCAATGCAGCAGCCAGAAGCCCCACTTTGTAGTCGTACATTTCTTTTGCCAGAAAGAATGTGATTGACACTGTGAGTAAATATGCTAGCACATTCCACATTGCACTCTGTACAGGTCCCGGCCCAAAGATGTAATCAAAAAAGGCTATAGGTACATTAACCATGAACCTAGAGAGGAGCAACGGCGGCAGTGTATATCCCGGAAGTGCTGTGTACGGGGAGTAGCCTGCTGATAAAGCATATCCTATCGCGGAATAGTACCAGTCGTCGCCTTCACTAGAAGGGCCTATAAAATATACCGCAGAGAAAACAACCGTGAATGCCAGGATTGCAGCAAGGCCAACATATCCTATTACTTCAGCGTTTTTCTTACTTTGACCCAAATGTCTTCGAAGCCCCTTCTTTTTCTTACTGCTATTTGCAATCATAAAGTGTCAAGCAATTCATGCAGATAAGTTATAAATACATAACCATGGTAAAGTAACAGTTCAAGATTTTTACGGTATCGAAGGAAAGCCCGATTTCAAGATGTTTTATAGGTTCATGACTATAATATTCAAAAATATCAAAAGAAATGAATAAAGTCGCAAAGCCCATGAGAATGTAGAATTTAATAGTCTTGCATCCCATGTAACGAATTTAAGCCTTGCCGATTCATAATGTTATCAGCGCTGATTAAGATGTATGATCTGGTAGTTGTGATACCCACGCACAACGAAGAGAGGTTCATAGGCGAGGCTCTGGACGGAGTTAACAAAGCCGTGTCAAAGTTGTTTAGCAAATACATTATAGCAGTGGCGGATGCCGTTTCTGTAGATTCCACAAGGGACATAGTCGAAAGGGCAGCAGCGAAGAACAGCAACATCAAGCTTGTAAAATACCCAAAGGCCGGAAGGGTCGGTCACGACATAATGCACACGATGCTGAAGTACAAGGCCAAGCTGTACTTCTACCTTGATGTTGACCTGCTGCCCAGCCTCAAGCACCTCGGTGTTGCTTTGAAGATGGAAAAGTGTGGATGTGATTTGGTGATCGGAACGAGGTACGCCCCATCAAGCAGGACAACTAGACCGCGGCTCAGGCATGTCGCTTCAAAAATCTATAATAAGCTAGGAAATTTGCTCTGGAACGAGAAAATAACCGATCATGGCTGCGGTTTTAGGATTTTTGACGGAGAGGCGTTCGAAATAATAGCAAAAAGTTCAAGAGAGGAACACTGGGCGTGGGACAAAGAAATACTTCTCATAGCCAGAGAGAATGGCTTCAAGATCTGCGAGGTGCCTATCCTATGGGTGGAAAGGCGCTCTGGAAGGACACCTATAAAGAGGCTTGCCGGAGATACTGTATATGAAGGTCTGGCGCTGCTGCGGCTGTTTTGGAGGTTCAGGATCAGCAACTGGTCTTGAATATCCTTATCACACTCGAGGAGCTGTCAGTGGCGTTGTACACTTCCTGGAAATTGGGCGAATTCAAGAATCTGCTCTGGTTCATCGGCTCGCAGTTATACTGCGAGCCCTTCTGCGTTATGTTCTCTATTACCACGTAGCTTATATTGTACTGATTAATCAAGCCACAACTCGGGGCTAAGAAGAAACTGTTTATTGCCTGGCTGGCGCTGTTCGGATTGAAGTTGGGCTGGTTTATGCCATTGTTATAATTGTATGTATAGATATCCAGAACCGTGCTCCTTCCCGCTATCGTACCCACAAAATCTTCCGTATAAACATAACAGTTAGACTGGAATATCGCATGGGGCGACGTGTTATTTATTATCCAAGCGCTCGCGCTTATCTCAAGTGGTGTGGCTATCGTGTAAGGGCAGGCCAGTATGCACCAGTCAGCAAGCCATCCGCTGAAAGTTGCAAGGAAAAAGAGCGCTACCACAAGGACCTTCAGTGGTAAGCCGCGCCACCCTTTCTTCCATGTAAACATCTTGTAGAGCAGGAGAGTCGCGGCAAGGGCCAGGAAAAGGACAAACCACAGAGTTATCTTGTTGTTGTCCCCACCTGAGGGCTGCAAACTGTAAATATTAATTATAATGAAAGTTATAATAGCAGGTGCGAAAGCGATAAAATTGGCCTTTCTGAAATATATGAAACCTATAACTCCGAGAGGCAGCGTTATGCCTATGGCCTCGAGCCAGAACTCTAGGTGCGCTATGAGGATCCCCCAGGGCGCAAGGTTTTGTGAATACCAATAATTCATATTTATTATCTGTGAGATAAACCCAGAATCCAGATGCTGTGACAGTATGTAAAAGACCAGGGGCAGTGCAATTGCTATGGCTATGGCTCCAAATACAATCCACGGCCAGACCCTGCGTTTTATCTCTACCATATTTATCCTGCCCCACTTCCTCAGCATGGAATAGACAAACAGAACCGCGCAGAACACAAGAAGGAACTCTAGCGATACTGGATGTATGAGTGGCATGAGGCCTGTCAGGAGGCCGAGAAATGCCAGCGAAGCAAGCGACTTAGTTTCAAGCTTTTTCTTGATGGTGCCAGGTTCGAGGAACAGCATGTAAAGAGCAGAGATTATGACCAGCGCATAAGGGAAGCCGAGCAGATAGTCATTCTGGATCACAAGATTCCCCTCAAATGGGTCTGTGAAGTTGAAGTAGGAAGAAGTTAGGAGACCACTGAAGTTTTGCTTACCCATGCTCTGTATCAGTGTTGCTGGCATATTTGACGGCCCCCAGTTAAAATAATACCAGATGACGAAGTTGAAGCCCAAGCTGAAGAACAGGAACATCAATATTGCGACAGCCGATATTTTGTAGTTTTTGCATAGAAGGGTTAGGAAAAACATGAGCATACCTGCAAGCGAGAACCACAACAAGAATTTCATCGCATTGAATGCCCAGACTATGCTGAAGCCGTTATAGAACAGGATTGCAGAGTAAAAGTCCGTTATGAAGGGAAAAACAGTTTTGGCACCATAGGAATAGGGATAAACCGGGGGAAAACCCGTGTATATCAGCGACTGCCCGTAACCGAGATGGGCTAAAAGGTCCCCGCCGTAGTTTGAGCTCGCCAATACGGTGCCGTTCGCGCTATAGCTGAGGGCAAATGCCTGGAAAATAATCAGCATTGCAGCCAGCGCAAATATGCATGCATGGAGGCCTTTGCTTTTGCGTATCTCCGAGACAAACCCCTTTATGCTGAATGGGTTGCTCTTCGACCTATTCAGCAGACAGTACGAAAGGAGCGCCTCAATCACTACAACAATCACGAGCGTCCAATCGAGGAAAACGCCGTTTATCACCTCTAGGGCCAGCACCATGTAAGCAGAAATCGCAAACCCGATCGGTATTCCGGCAGCGTACTGGAATATCCTCTTGTTTAAAAATCTGGAAAGGAAAAAGTTTACCAGGACTATGCCGAACACTATGCTGGCAACATAGAAAGCGATCCCCAGTAGTGGCGTAAGTAACATAATCTTCCTTTCGGGATAAATTAAATACGCAGTATTATAATTGTTGTTTTTAATTAGGATGCGCCCTTGCCGATCAGCCCGCTTGAAGCGGACTGCACTTACAATACCAATTGATATCACTTGATGTTATTTAATATATATCATCAGATTTTTAGGTGGTTTTTATTCGTTTTGCTGTGTAGCTTTTATCGTGGGAGAAGGCTTAAATAACAGAGAAGGCGAAGATGGTGTGATGGATATTAAAAATTGTGATATTTGCAGATATGCTAAGCTTGATAAACCACTATACCAGACAAGATACTGGAGGGTTGTAATAGCAACAGACGACCAAAAACTGCTAGGTAAATGCTATGTTTCATTGAAACGGCATTGCGAGAGTCTATCGCAGATAGAGCCAGCAGAGTGGAACGATTTAAGAAAGCTCATCAAAAAGCTAGAGACTTCGTTTAAGAAAACCTTTGGTGCTACAATGTTCAATTGGAATTGCTATATGAACGATGCTTATCAGGTAAAACCTTCGCACCCTCACATACATTGGCATTTCAGACCCAGATATAACCATAAAGTTACTTTTGCTGGAATGACTTTCTATGACAAAGATTTTGGTCATGCATCAGTTGGAGAGAAAAGAAAAGTATCAGAAAAGAATTTGGAACTAATCAGCAACAAAATAAAGATGGCGCTTCAATTAGATTAATATGAGAGAGATTTATGGAAAAACAACGCAATGGTTCTATATCTAATTCCAAAGTCGAGCTTGAGAAGAAAATAGTCGACCAAGAAGCACTTTATTTTTATTATATAAACGAATTACAGATTCCAAGAGGTCGGTATAAAGATAAGGAAGAAGCAGAGCGCAGAATGCCAAAGGAAGAAACGACTGTATTTAAAACTGGAAATAAGAAACTTATCTTTGTTGGTGGAGTGCATACAATTGGAGATAATAACTTCACACAATTTCTTGGTGATCTTCTAGAAAAGGAAAAACCTAAGATTGTACTGGTGGAAGAACGTAGGAACAAGAACCCTAGCTCTAAGCTAGACCGCATTCGTGATAAAGAAAGATCTAAGTGGACAGAGGTAGACTGGATCTTTAATTGGGGTGCTGAACATCTCACACCTGTTCGAGGTATGGATATAAGAACTAAAGATGAATTAATTCCATATATTAATCATTTTGGGAGCACAGAAGGAACAAAAATTGGTATATTTCAAACCGTGCTATTAGATTTTAAAAATCCGTATATTGCAGACCCAAATAAGAAACTATCACTTGAAGAATATTATGATCTGGCAGTCGAGTCTACCGAGCGTAGATTTAACAGTGGTACTCTAAGACACTTTAAAGATAGGTTCATAGCGCTAAAAGAAATAGAAGAGTATAGAGATCTGTCAATAAAGGACTTTATAAAAGTCGTATTTGAAGAAGAAGCTAAGAAGTATGTAAGCAATGCTAACGTACTCGAAATACTTAATGATGATAAAGTAAAAGCGCCATATCCATTCGAAGACAAATACAAGACAAACAAACTATGGGTTTTGTGGGGTGCTGCAAGGGATTCAGCAATGATAGAAGAAATGCGTTAAGAGTTTAAGAGATAAGGATGTGGTTGTGGCGATAGCTGGTTCAGGACATATACAAAAGCTCAGAAAGTACCTAACAAAGGCTTTAGAAGAAGAATTCGGAGAAGTTGATGTTTCTATAGGTGGGTTTTAATGGAGAGCCATAAACTAGCAGATCAATATTGGAAGCTCTATCTAGGTTTTTCTACAAAGAGAACAGAGTAATTATTTGGTACTCTTTTTCCTTTGATATCACCTTGTGCGACTGTTGAGGGCAAATCTTCTAGATATTCAATTATCTTCCAACCACTTCTTTTATAAAATTCACTAAGCGCCGATTCGAATTCTAGCTTCTTTAGACCTTCTTTCCTTGGTATTGTTGAGAAATAAATCAAGAGATTACACCCTCCCCCTTTTGTCCTGGTCATTAGTCTCTTTATAAATGATTCTTTATCAGTTTCTGAAATATGCTGTATTACAAAAGAGGATGTAACAATATTAAAAGCACCCATAACAGGTACTTCTCTTATATCTCCTATAATAAATTCTGCCTTTATAGATGCATCTGAAGCAAATTTCTTTGCTTTCGATATTGCTATATCGGAAAAATCGACACCTGTTACTCTATATCCATGCTTTGCTAAAAATATTAGATTCTGACCTTCCCCACAGCCAACATCTAACACGTTTCTACCTCTACCTTCTCCAAGATGTTTAGTTATTAACTCAATATCTTTCCTATGCAAAGCTGACCATAACATCGGTTCTGACGAATATTGTCTATTATAATATTGCTGTGTGTCTACTTTATGTTTGTTAGCCTTTTGTTTTGACTGAGTTGGCATCGTTTACACTCTAAAAATTAGAACTCAGGAATTATAAATAGCGATACGTTCCATTTATATAGCAAAGATAGGTACAAGAGATTTGAACACTTAGATCTTCGACGTGTTGCCGTCGAATCCGCCCTTGCCGGGATTTGAACCCGGATCACAAGCTCCGCAAGCTCGTGTTCTATCCAAGTTATACTACAAGGGCAATCAATAGGCTTTAATAGCTATCAACTTATTAGTTTCTTATTACTTGGCTTCAGTGCATGGAATGGCGCATACCTATCTGACTATATTAGTGCCTGCGGTAGTCGCTTTCATAATAACGCTTATCGCAACCCGTTTCCTTATGGGCTACTTATACGAGTCGGGAGTCACCACGCCTGACCATAACAAGAGGAGCAAGCCAACCCTGCCATCCGGAGTCGGGCTTGCCGCTGCCATTGGATTCACTGTAGGCGCGCTGGTTTACGTGTTCGGCGGCAGCTTCGGGCTTTATATCCCCGTCGCCTCTTTAGAGTACCTACTTGCTACGATCCTTGCGGTCGTCCTGATATCTATAGTCGGCTTTCTTGATGATATAAACGTAAAGAGGGAGTTCGTCAAGAGCACCGACATGATGGACACCAGAAGGGGCCTCAAGCAATGGCAGAAGCCGTTGCTGACCCTGATGGGTGCCATTCCGCTGATGGCGATAAATGCCGGCGTGTCGGTTGTCAGGATACCATTTGTAGGTGCTGTCAACTTCGGCATAATCTACCCGCTTGTAATAATACCGCTGGCGGTCATCTTCGCGGCGAACGCGTTCAACCTTCTGGGCGGCTTTGACGGTATACTAACCGGCACCGGAACGATACTGGTCTTCGGAATGGTGCTCTACAGCGCCTTTTTCGGAACCTATGTCGGGCTGCTTATCTCATCTCTCCTGTTCACAGCTATGCTGGTCATGCTGATATTTAATCTTTATCCAGCCAAGATGGTGCCTGGCGACAGCTTTGCCTACTTTGGCGGCATAGGGATAGTGGCAGCAATGGTTCTCGGCAACATGGAGTCGTTCGGCCTAATAATATTCATACCCTTCATTATAGAGTTCCTCCTCCACCTGAGAAAGAAGTTCAAGGTGACCGATCTCGGCAAACTGAGGGGCGACGGCACAATGGAACCACCATACGGCAAGAAGATCTACAGCTGGTGCCACCTTCTCATGAACATGAAGAGGTGCAAGGAGTGGGAGGTATCGCTCTACATGTGGCTTATAGAAATAGGATTTATAGCGCTTGCCTTCGGCCTCAAGGCAGCATCGCTCCTTTGAGCATGTGATTCTGGTTCCTGTTTCTTATTGGCACCCTTCTTCTTGCCCCGTTTAACACAATCTTCCTTTTTTTGGTCAGCCCGTTTGAAACAAGCTCGACGTCCGACCTGTGTATCATCCTTCTTCCCGCGTAATTGGCGTACACCTCTGCCTCTTCAACCAACTCCTTCACCGTGTCCTCCAGCTCCTTCTCAAGCGTCACAATTGCGCTCTCGCTTATCCTCTCGGAACCCGCCTCTTTAAGGAACTGTTCTATATCATAAAGACTGAATCCTCTTAATCCCAATAGATTACCCCACACCGTGGAATGGTATTATTAAGTAATCCTTTTAAAGCAATACTAATTGGGGCGATTAGTGGCATTCTCGGTGTATTTTCCAAACAAAATATCGATGGTTTTATGATCAGATTCGGGTTCCATCTCTCCATCGCAGGCGGCGTCTCCAACGCCGCAATTACCGCCAAGAGGCACCATTACGGCACATTCCAGATATTCGTGAGCAACCCTCGTACCTGGAAGCACAGCGCTATAGATGAGAAAGAGGCCCTCCTCTTCAGCGAAATTATGAAGAAAACTGGCGCAATCCCGTTCGCCCATGTGCCATACCTGTGCAATCCCTCCTCTTCAAGCGAGGCGATGCTGAAGAAGAGCCTCAATATGCTTGTCAGCAACATGCAGAGCTGCGCGCTGCTCGGGATAAAGGGCCTTGTTGTTCACATGGGATCCCATCTGGGCAAGGGCGAGGAGCATGGCAGAAAGAAGATAACAGAAACGCTCGGCAAGGCGCTTGCCGCCGCGCCGGATGTGAGGATACTGCTTGAAAATTCAGCCGGATACAGGAATAGCGTCGGCTCAAGCTTCGAAGAGACAGGCATGGTACTGGACAAATTTGACTCCGATGCTGTTGGAGTCTGCCTAGACACATGCCATGCCTTTGCTGCAGGCTACGACCTCCGCACCAAGGAGAGCATAGACAAGGTATGCAATGAGTTCGAGGACAACATAGGCTTCAAGAGGCTCGGGCTGGTGCATCTCAATGATGCAAAATACGAACTCGGCAGCGGCCTCGATAGACACTGGCACATAGGCAAGGGCAATATAGGAATAAAGGGGTTCGCGGAGCTGCTTAGGAACAGGAACTTCCATGACAGGTGCTTTGTGATGGAGACCCCAATTAATTCAGAAGGCAATGAGACCACGAACATGGCAGCTGCAAAGAAGATAGCCGCGGCCGCGCTAGGGCGAGATTCTGTTTATTAGCCTTGGGAATGGTATTGCGTCCCTTATGTGATCAAGGTTGAGGAGCCATTTTATGAGCCTCTCCATCCCCATTCCGAAGCCCGCATGCGGTATCGACCCGTATCTTCTCAAATCTATATACCAGCTGTAACTCTCCCTATCAAATTTCACGCCCTGCGCTTTCTCGACTTCAGCCATCCTGTTCAGGAGTTCATCAAGCTTCCAGACCCTCTCGCTGCTGCTCGTAAGCTCCCCATGGCCATGCGGCGCCTGCATGTCGGCAGCCATCACCGTCTTATTATCTTTAGGGTTCATTGCGGCATAGAACGCCTTTAGTTCTTTCGGCCACGCATATATGAAAAGGGGTTTGTCCTCATCCTCTGTTAAAAGCCTCTCCTCCTCAACTCCAAAGTCATCGCCCCACTTCTTTGATGATCCCTTCTCCTTTATCAGCTCCAGCGCTTTCTCATAGGTTATCCTCTTGAACGGCGGCTTTACCTTAAGAAGAGATTCCTGGCTCACCCCGAATGCCTCAATCAGCTCTTTCTCTTTCGCGAGCCTGGTCGCAATGCTGCTCACCAGCCTCTCCTGCAGCTGCATTATCTTTTTCAGATCATAATAGGCAGCCTCGGGTTCGAGATGCCAATACTCTGTGAGGTGCTTGTTCGTGCGAGACTTCTCCGCCCTGTATGATGGTGCAAACGAGTAAACTTTCTCAAGCGCCGGCACCATAGCCTCAGCATAGAGCTGGGATGACTCCGTAAGGTAGGCCTTCTGGTCGAAGTATTGGACCTCGAACATGCTGGCTCCAGTCTCGCCGCCCGCTCTTGTTATCAAAGGCGGCGATATCTCAAAGAACCCCCTCTTGTCAAGGAACTCCCTCGCATACCTGAAGATGTGGGCTCTCACCTTCATCACGTTGACCATCTTCTGGCTCCTCAGCCAGAGGTGCCTAACGTCAAGAAGGAACTCGGCGCTCTGGTACTCTGTTATCGGGAACTGCTCGCCGCTGTGGATTACCATGAGGTCGTCTACGTCAAGCTCGACCCCTCCAGGCGCTCTCTCATCCTTCCGTGCGACCCCCCTTACTATGATGCTGGACTCGAGATATGCCGAATCTATCTGGCTCCACTCCTTCTCCCCGACCTTCGCCTTGTCTATGACACACTGGATCGTTCCTGTTACGTCCCTTATTACCGCAAAGGCCTTCCCGCCGCTGCTCCTCTTCCTGTATATCCAGCCCCTTATCGTAACCGGCTTGCCTATTGTGCTCTGGGCCCTTGCTATCGGCAGCGTTTTTGTAGAAATTTTCATCCAACCACAGATACCTGCAATTTAAGCTTTTTATTCGTTCCCTACAGCTATGCCAGTGCTATCACAACCGCGGCAACCACGAAGCCTGAGAGTATTATTATCGGGCTGAGCAGCCTTGCCCTCGATACGACAGAGTGGGCCATGTTCATCAGGATGTCACCGACGTCAGGTCCCCACACCGGGAACTTCTTCAGCACGATCCTTTTGTGGTACACCCTCACCTGCCCCATGTCGCTGATCGCCTCGGCCATCGCCCTGTCTATGAAGGGCTTGAGCTCCTTGAACTTTGTGTACCTGCCCAGCACGTTCTCAACAGTGTACTCGATAGAGTTCACAGCATGCGTATCTGTCGTATACACCTCTGCGTTTACACGATAGCTCCTTTTTATGTAGGATATTATCTCCTCCCTCAATGATGGCAGCATGTTGTTGGAATTGAAGTGCAGCACAGCATACCTGAAGCCATTGAAGGAGAAGAGCGCGGTGTTCAGGTTTCCGCTCGCAAGGTCGGCGGGATCGCCCAGTTCCTTGCGGACCTCTACCGAAGAGACCCCTATTCTCTGCGAACGAGATCTGTGCAGTTCCTTCAGCCTGCCCATCGCCTGCGCGTAGTCCTTCATGCACCTTGAATTGAACTTTACTCCTGCAAGCTCGCCCTTCGGCGCGCTCTCGAACCTCGAGTTGTGCGCGTCTATCAGTATTGAATCACCGTACCTGTTTTCAAGAACCTTCTTGAAGAGCTTCGACGCCTCGTATGCCACGTCCTCGGTCACGTGCGGAGCCCTCGAGAGGGCGACGAGCGATATCTTTCCCATCGATATCCTTGTGACCTTAGAGGCGGAGAAGCGGCCGAACGAATAGCCCATTCCAGGGCCGACGCTCTGTGATGTTTTTACGCCCTCTGCAAGCGCTGCCTGTATCCTGCCCAGCTGGCTTGCGGATATGGGATTCCTGTCAGCTGTTACAGTAGTATGCATTATGAAGCCGGTTGCCCCGTATTTGGACCTTACGTACCTCTCCAGTATAGAGGGGAAATTGCTCGCCCCGAGGCTGCCCGCAGGCCCGTAGTGTATCTCTGGTATAAAGAAAATCGCCTTGATTGCCCCGTTCTGGCTCCTAACCACCATCGTGTCTGTGTCCACGTCGGGCTTTATGCCCAGCTTGGTGTTGACCGTCATGGCGGTGTTTATGTCGAAGAGCCAGTTCTGCACCATCCCGGAAAACATGTCGATGCTACCTATCCCGAGGTTCTTCTTCAGAGGCCTGTCAAGGGTGTAGACGAGCAGGTAGCTGACTATCATGAAGATAAAGATACCGGCATAGAGCTTGATGAACAGCGTGTTCAACGGCGTATCGAGGCTGAAGAAGAACCTGCTCGCAGATATGAAGAGCACCACGTTAAGCGTGGGCTGTATCAGCGCGAAGAGGACAGCCCTCTTCCTGAAGCCTAAGACCACCTTGTTTATGAAGAACCACCATGCGAAGAGGCTCGCATCTCCAACGAGTATCACCATAGTCGCTGCCCCTATGCCAAGGAAGGTATAGAGCACGCATCCAAGCAGCAGGAAGACAGAGTACGATCCCGCTCCGCAGAGAGAGACGAACATCATGTGCCTTACGCTCACCTGCCGTTTTACCCCCTTCATCAGTATTACTGTGAGCACCGTGGGCAGCAGTATCGCTATCGTCCCCGCGAGCGCACCGTTGAGCAGAACGTAGTCTATTATGTACGGAAGCGTCTTGTAGTGCAGCAGGGAGACCGCTGCCATGCCGACGACGAGGCTGAGCAGCACTAGGATAGAGAATAGCACCGGAGTGCCAGGAAGCCTTTTTGAGAATATGCCCGAATAATTGGAGAGCTTTTTTGTTCCCGCCATTTAAACAACTCGGGCCCTACTTCCCGAATCTCCTCTTCCTTTTGTAGAACGTGTCGATTGCCTTCTTCAGGTCCTTCTTTCCGAAGTCCGGCCAGTACTTCTTTGCAAAATAGAGTTCGGAGTAGTTGGACTGCCATGGCAGGAAGCCGGATAGCCTCTGCTCCCCAGATGTCCTTATTATCAGGTCCACGTCGGGCAGGCTCGCGCTCATCAGCTTCGACCCTATCATCTCGCTGCTTATGTGCTTCGGCGTCACGCCGCCAGCGCAGATGCTCCTAACCGCCTGCGCGATGTCCTCCCTGCCGCCATAGCCGACAAGTAGGTTTATCGTAAGCTCCTTGTACATCCTGGTCTTCATCTCCAGCTCGCGAAGCGCCTCCTTCAGCTTTTTGGGAAGGAGCGACATGTTGCCTATCACCTTTATGTGCGCCTGGTTCTCCTTCAACTTCTTCAATATCAACTTGTCCCTTGTAGCCTTGACATAGAGTCCATACAGGAGCCTGAGCTCCCCACCGCTCCTTCTTGTGGCGTTCTCTGTGGAAAGCGCCCATACAGAAATCGTCTTGACTCCCTGCTCCTTGGCCCAGATGCATACATCAATCGTCTTCTCTATGCCCGTATGGTATCCTGCGAGCAGGTTGAGCCTGTTGCCCCTCGCCCATCTCCTATTGCCGTCCGGTATTATCGCTACGTGAAGCGGAGCCCCCCTCCCTCGAACCAGACTTTTGCTTGCCATTAGAAAACCATCAAATGCCCTAATTATATACATACATTACAGGTCTATCAACCAGACGCCCTACAAGTATAAAAATACACAGCACAAAAACTATAAATATAGTGCTCAGCATGTCGGATTTTGATGCAACCTACGTAGACTCGCTTGACGGCATGGTCGGCAACCCAGCCTCTATAGAGTACCTGAAGAGGTACGCAGCTGACATAGAAAAGGGCAATGCAAGGAGGCCGGTGCTGCTCTACGGCCCTCCCGGCACCGGGAAGACCCTCGCGGCGCACCTGCTTGCCAAGTGGATAGGCTGGAACATGGTGGAGATGAGCGCAAGCGACTACAGGGATTCGGCGGCTATAGAGAGGAGGCTTCACGTCTCCTCGGGCACCAGGAGCCTCTTCGGCGCAAGGAACCTGCTGCTGCTTGACGAGGTAGACGAGCTATCGAGCAGGTTCGACTCAGGCGCCCCCTCCTCGATAGGGAAGCTGGTCAACGAATCGAAGAGCCCGGTCATGCTGATAGCGAACAACATGTGGGACCAGAGCATCTCATTCTTGAGGGGCAGGGTCGACACGGTGGAATTCAAGAAGCTTACAGTGGTCGATATCTCCAAAATACTGAAGAATGTGGCGATAAAGCTCGGCGCGGAGGCAGACCCGAAGATTGTGGATGCCCTCGCGAGCAGGTCTGTTGGTGATGCAAGGAGCGCGATAAACGACTTTATCGTAATGATAGGCTCGGACGAGCAGATGCTCGATTCCATCGGCCTCCGCGACAGGAAGTCGGACATCTTTTCGGTGCTCGACAAGATATTCGGCTCCAACACCTACTCGGCGCCACTCAGAGCGATATCGAACTCCGATGTCGACAACGACATGCTGATAAAATGGATAGATGAGAACCTGCCCTACAGGTATTCACAGATATCCGACATAAAGTCCGGATACTCATCTCTTGCGAACGCTACAAAATTCTCCAACAGGGCGTCGCGAAAGCAGTATTACACATATTGGAGGTACATGAGTGTCATGATGTCGAGTGGCGTCGCCCTCTCAAAGACCTCTGCCGTAGATACGAGAAGGAGGTACTCATTTCCGAAGCTAATCTTGGAGCTGAGCAGTACCAAGGCGGAGAGGACGATGGAAATTGCAATAGCGAAGAAGCTGCAGAAGGATGTCCACTACAGCATAAGGGAGATAAGGGCGAGCGTGCTTCCGATCATTTTGCTAATGGTGTCGAAGGCGCTCGAGAACGGATCCGAGAAGGGGGCAGTGTCGGATTTTCTTGCCGCAAAATTCGGGCTGAATGAAAAGGAGGCCGATTACCTGATATCTAACCGTAGCTCGCGCCGAGCTCATTGAGGAGCAATGTCATAACGCTCTTCAGCCCATCAGGATCTATCTTTATGCTCGCAGCTTCGTTGTGCCCACCCCCGGATCCTACGTATTCGGATTCCTCCTCCAGCCTTTTTATTATCTTCAGTATTCCTACAGACCCTGATATCTGCTTTGATATCCTCAGCGTTATGTAACTCCCGTAATGTACGATCGCGATTGTCTTCGCGCCGTTAATCGACTCGAGCTTCTCCTGGAGTTTGGAGCTGTACCTTCCCGGGAGTGGATAGCCCGACTCGCTCCTCGGCAGGCTCCTGAAATCCAGCACGAAAGCGGTTATCCCCTCTCTGCCCCTGTAGCTCTTAACGCTTTTAACGCCGAGTTCCAGCATCTCGTTCATCGTGTTCGAGGCCTCGTGGAAGAGCATGTCTGCCCTCTCTTTCTCTGCAAGTATGCCTTCTATGTAGCGCGGGGTGAGCTTCTCTATGTGCGAATCGCTCCGTCCCGCTATGCTGGTCAGGTAATCCAGCAGTATCGCGTTCCGCTGCCCTTGCTTGTTCGACCTGTCAGCGAAAGAGCTGTAATCGCTTATCAGAGAGGCGAGCACCATGTCGGAGGTCTCTACAGGATGAATTATCTCCGCGAATAGGGAGGTGAGCAGGCCCGCGGTGAAATTGGAGTCGCTGCCATACTCCCATGGGTTTATGTAATACCTTAGTTCTGAAGAGGGGAAACCCTCGTAGACCGGGTGGTGGTCCAGCATCACCACATCTACTTTTTGTGCAGCATCCCTGAACTGGGCCTCGCTTCCGATAGCCGTCCCGAAATCCGTTATAAATACAATCGGCTTGAGGATGCTCTCAAAATTGCTGAATTCTGTGAAGTCCGAACGCATCGCGCCCTCGTCGTACTCTATGCCCTTCTGCATGACCCACGACAGCCCTCTCTGGCTGGACAGCGCTACGCCGTCAAGGCGCGAGAGCGCCCTGTAGAGGGAGACTGCGCCGCCCGCCCCGTCCCCGTCATTGTGGAATCTTATCACTATCGGCGCCCCCGCCAGGTATCCCTTCAGGAAGCTCGAGGCCGCCGCCTGCAGCTGCGCAGACATCCTCTTTGCTGCATCAAGGTACGGCCTTCCCGAATGTGACGCAAGCATCTTGATGGCGTTCTGCCCGATTCCCAGCCCGCCTATCATCTTCGAGAGCTTGCCCTCCGATTCCTTGGCGCCAGCCTTGCCCTCTATCTCGAGCGCCCCTATCGTCTGCCCTCTCTCATCCGAATCGAGCCGCTTTACCGCAACCATGTCGTTCAGCTCGAGCATGAGGCTGCTCCTCACGTTGAGCGCCCTGTCCGATATTATAGTATAGATATTGTTCCTGCTGTCAGGCGCCTTCCTTATGGCAGTAACGATTCCCTTGAAGATTTCCTGCATCCCAACGGCTACCCGGTCGAATTTGAAACAGATGCTGCGCTCTCGCACGATGCCATTACGCTTGAGTTGCTTATGTAGGTGCAGTACTGGTCGTCAGCGTACTTCGCCGCGAGTGCGGAATAACAGGCGTTCTGGTACTGCATTGCACTTACCTGGCCGCATATCGAGACGTTGCGGTTCTTGACAGCGATGTAGGAGAGCATCCCGTAGCTGCAGACCTGTTGTACATATGATGGCAGCCTCCCGCACACCGTGCTTATGTTCTGCAGCGTTATGTTTTCAGAGGCATTGTAGGTACTGGATGAGAAAGCCTGCTTGCAAAGCAGCGATATTGTGCCGTTAAGCGCAGAGCAGGCAGAAGAGTTGTACGTCAGCACAGCTACGCTGTACCTGCAGAACTGCTCCGGCGTGACGTTGATAAATGGAAGCAGCGCGGTAGTGTTCGTCATCCCAATGGCGATCGGAGTCTGGTCGAACATGTAGACGAGCAGGCTTGCATTCTGTATGCCTGGCAGTGGTGAGCAGTATGAACCGTTCTTGTATATTATAGCGCTCTGGTAATCGTTCCTGTATTTGCAGTCTGCCGAGAGCGTCTGGTTGCCTATAAGGCTGCACGAATAGGATTGCATGAAGTTCTGCTGCGTGGCGACCCCGTAGGCGCACTCAGACCTATAAGGCTCTGCCAAAGAGGTGCAGTATGCGATGTTGGGATTGACCTTGCTGACTGCTATGATGCAGGCCGAGTAGAAGCTTGCGTTCCGGCTCTCAATGCTGCACATGCTCTCGTTCTTCATTGCAACCGCGATGTTGGATACGCACTGCGCGCTCTGGCCAGATGGAAGATATCCACAGACCGACACGTTCCTTGTCGAGTTTGCAAGCCCGAAGAGGCAGGAGGAACGCTGCTGCGAGAAGACTATTCCCGTGCACCTGCCCAGCGGCGTGCCGCTTCCGCTCGTAACAAGGACCAGCACAGCCGCGATTACAAGGATGATCGTTATCACGCCAGCGACTATCATCCTCTCCTCCGAGCTTGTAGTCGGACTCTTCTTTTGAGATGTGTCGTAGCTAGCTTTCTTACCTCTAAAGATCAGGGACATTTGAAGCATCCGTAACTATATCTCGCTTATCGTGAATACCTTGAAGCCCTTGCCCATTATCTCGTAGGGCGCGAGCGTCATACTGTGGTTGCTGCCGCGCAGCTTCAGTATCTCCATCACGAAGGTGCGCTTGTTCTCCTCTGTGTTCTGGTACATCGCTAGCGTCCCGTCGAATATGAAGAACTCGGGACTGAAGGTCACATCCTTCCTGTTCATCGATGGAAGCTCCATAGTTAGAAATCCAGTGACACCCATCCTCTGCAGGTTGTCGCGGAGCGCGATCATGCACTTCCTGTAGATGAAGAGGTCTCCCAGCATCAGCTTCAGCAAAGAAATCGAATCGATGACCACGCACTTTGAGGCGTTTGACTTTATTATTGTCTCCATCTCTGACACTACATTGCCGAACGAGTAGGCCTCGGAATCATTTTCCATCCGGACCTTTGATGAGATGGAATTTCCACCGATCGCTATCTTGTTGCTCGAGACAAGCTCATCCATGTCCACTAGCTCCGGGAATGCCTGCTTGAAATTCTTTATTATGTTGGCTTGAGGCTCCTCAAGCGCCAGGAATGTCCCGTTTATGCCCTTCTTCGCGTTGTGATAAAGGATCTCGAGCGTTAGCAGGGTCTTTCCGCAACCCGGTCCACCGCACACAAGGATCTGGCTGTTGGTAGGAACGCCACCGTAAAGAATATTGTCAAGGCCGTCTATCCCTGTTTGGATGCGGTCGTTTGAGGAAGAAATTGGTGTTGCCATGCTCATCTTATAGATTAAAAGGGTTGTTATTTAATAACCTTTGGCTGCAAATAATAACAGGTAAGGGGGGAGTTCGCCAGCAGCATGTGCGGCGTGGATTTATCGTGATTTAATGATGAAGAAGTTCGTTTATATCGGTGTAATACTCGTAGTTGTGGCACTGATAATACTAGTGCTTTCTGGGAGCCTAATAAGCCTCAAAGGGGTGCTTACCCAGGCGAATTACACGGTATCGAGCGGTATGTTCTCGTACCTCTCGCTGACACTGGCGAACCAGTCCGCAATACTTCTTGCTGGCAGCTTCAGCGGACCCTTAAACTTCTACCTGTTCAATTCCAGCGCGTTTTCCAAGTGGAGCGCAGCTGTTGACAGCGCGAATGCGCTTCCCGGCTATCAGGTCGCCCAGAGCCTCAAGGGCGCCGGCCTATTCTTCGAATACAGGAATGTCACCTCTATCATAGTTCCGTACCAGCAGGGTGTCTACAACGTAACCCCTCTCTACTCGCTCAACGTATCAAAGGGATTCCCTGCAGGAACCTACTACGCAGTGATGGACAACACTCCTGGAAGTCCTTCAGCTGGCCACGCAGTGAACGCCACCCTCCTATACGCAACCCAAGGGTCTACATCTTCCAATTCCGCTGTATCAAAGTTCGTCGATGAGGAAGCCGCGTTAGGCCTTGCATTCTTAATACTGCTAATAGCGGGCATAATAGTGATAATAATAGGTTTCATAAAGAAGCCGAAGATGATGGTGCAGCAGCAACAGACTACGGCTGGCACAGTCCCCTCACAGCAGAAGACCGGTAAGAATGAGATGAGTGACGAGCAGATAGACAAATTGTACAAAAAGATTAAGAAGAGAAGTCAGAGGGTTCAGAGAGCAACTAGTGATTGAGTGGATGAACTCAGGGAGAAAATAGCCGGTGAGATAGCCCTGTCGGACAGCCCCGGCAGCGCCATGAAGAAGTGGAGGGAGCTCTTCGGGATAACCCAAGTGGAGCTCGCAAAGCAGATAAAAATATCAACATCGACGATAAGTGACTACGAGAGCAACAGGAGGATAAGCCCCGGCGTAGGTGTGATAAAGAGGTTCGTCGACGCTCTCTTCACGATAGACGCGGAGAAGGGAAACACGGTCGTGCAGGGTCTGGAGAAGCTCTCACCCAAGAGGGTCGAGGAGAAGTTCTATACGGTGCACGATTTCGCATCGCCGATAAGCGGCGTGGATTTCAATAGGGTGATAGAGGGGAAGATAATAGCCAACCCGAGCTACCTAGACTCGATAAAGCTCTTCGGCTATACAACGGTCGACAGCCTCAGGGTGATACTCGAAATGTCGCCATCTGAATACCCGAAGCTCTTCGGCGCGACCTTGGAGAGGGCCTTCCTCTTCGACAAGGTATCGACCGGAAGGTCACCAATGGTGGTAATAAGGGTAGCGCCGATAAAGCCCAAGGTGGTGGTAATGCACGGCATAACCACGATTGACAAGCTCGCGATAAAGATCGCGCAGATCGAGAAGATACCCCTCCTCACAACGAAGCTTACGATGGAGGAGCTCTACGAGAGGCTCAACAAGATATAGATCTTGTCGAATAGCTTTACGGTTACCGGTTTTAGCCCCATACATCTGCGCTTACTCTTTGCGGCGGAACATTCAATGCAGTAAGCGCGTCTTTCACCGCCTTCACGAAAGCGAGCGGGCCGCAAATATAACACATTCTGTCAGAGAAGTCGGGCGCATACTCCTGCACCATAGCAGAGTCGACGTGGCCCGTCTGCCCGGTCCAGCCGTCTCCCTCTGCCGGCCTTGTCACCGTTACTGCCAGCTTCAGCCTGAGCTGCTGGGTAAATCTGTTCAGCCCGTCCTTCCTTATTATCTCGGTAGGGAACTTGACGCTGTACAGCATTACAATATCTGTTGTTGCGCCCACCATCTTCATGTGCCTCAGCATTGACATGAACGGCGCGAGCCCAGTTCCGCCAGCGATGAAAAGCACCTTGCTGTCCTTGTCCGAATCGAACTTAAATTGCCCGCTTGGCCCCCTAAGCACAAACGGGTCGTCCATCTCTATGTCCATGAAGTGAGACCTTCCGATGTGTTCACCGTGGGTCGGGTTCTTTATGACAAAGAACTCCATGTTTATAGAGGAGGGATTAGACGCGATGGAAAATGCCCTTGCGATGTGCTTTTCTCCGGTGACTTTGTCGATTCCAGATAACATCATGAACATTCCGGGATCGAACGCATTGGGCATCCCGTCTTCGGGCTTCATTCCGACTATAAGTACCTCCGGAGTCTCGTCTATCTTCTCGGATACGAAGTACTTCCTCTCAACCACCGGGTATGTCGTCATAAATCCACTCAGCGTACCGTTTTCTCCTCCATTGCCTCGTGCAACATCTTGGCATAGCGTTCGGGCAGCTCGTTTGCATAAAGCTTAGCCGCCTTCCTGTTTATATACGATGGGAAGTTTATATCCTTTTGCAAGAGGATTTTCTTGAGAAGAGCGCCGGGGGCAGCGAACTTCGGTTTCTCTATAGATATAATCCTGTCACCACTGAATAGCAGGAATGCCGCTCCGCTGTGAGCCTTTATGAACGCTTCAGCGGCATCCGCCATGATCGGATTTGGTCCCCTTACCATTATGTGCCTGTTATCCCCGCTCTCGACCAAGAATGATATTATACCGTCCCTCTCTGATATGTTCTGGAAGCTGCCCAGAAGCCCGAACTGGTTCTTTACAAGCTCCAACTCTATTCTGCCTCTCAGCCTCTCTAGCTGCTGCCAGAGTATCTCCTCTGTTATGTCGGGCAACTTGAACGAGATAGTGTAAATGTCTACGCCAAACCGCTTCCTTATGCTGCTAAGCTGCCTGGCCGATGCATTCGTCGGGTAGCCTCTCGGATAGAAAGTTGACTTGGATGGGTTTCTAATAAGGGCTCTTGATGCAAGGACCAACTTTGCAAGCGACTCGTTCGATACGTTCGCAGCTACATTCCTGTTCCTGTCGGTAGGGTCGATTACTATGAACTCGCTGCCAAACCTCTTTTTCATCTCGGCAGCATCTGGCGCCTCCTTGCCCTTGTTGATGATGTCAATTACTGCAGGAAGGTGGATCGCAGAAAATGCTGCAATGGCGTCAATTAAGGAGCCGTATTGGCAGATGAGGAGTTCGCACAGGTACCCCGAGAAGCCCTCGACCCTGACGTTTGCGCCATATATGCCGTACGCCCCGAGGAAGGCTTTCAGCACTATGACGTCATCCCGCTGCCTACGGTTGAGGTGTGAGATAACGAAGCTATTGTGAAGCTGTGTCCTGTCAACGGAGCTGCCCATCTGCGATGAGTCTTCTATTTTGTATGCCGGGACTATATCAGCTTTCAGCGCGCGCTCCTTCAGGTAGACCTGCACATAGGGGTGCTCCGCATATTTTATAACGAAGGACTCTTTTTTCTTCTTGTCTACTATTTTCTTTCCGTACTCAAGACCCTTGCGTTCAAGCTCCTCTCTGCTGGTCTTCCTTGGGAAAAGGAGGAATATGTCTATCTCGTCGCGCCCGCGCATCTGCGTTCCCCTTGCTCCGGAACCAACGAATATTATCTCTATGCTGCGTGGCACTATCGCCTTCAGCCTAGACATTACCTCGTTTGCATTCGCGACAAGGTCTGCGGTTTCGCTGGCGCTCGGCTTTGAATCAACCAGCACCTGTCTTACCACCCTATCAATAGCCGCCCGCTTGCTCGCGGATATCCCAGAATTCTTGTCCTGCATTCTATCAATAACAATAGAGTAATAAATCTTAAATACTGGTATATCAGCACGGGCTCTTAGCTCAGGAGTAGAGCGCGTCGTTCGCAACGACGAGGTCGCGGGTGCGATTCCCGCAGAGTCCACAAACTTTAAATTGATACCAACAATCAGAGCATGATACAATGTCAAAGAGCATAGTATTTGTACGCCACGGAGAGAGCGGAACCAATGTAAAGTACCTGCTTAGCTCAGACATCGGCCCCTACAAACTCACCGAAAATGGCATAAAAGATGTGGTTTCTATTGCGGAAGAAATAGCAAAAATCCCAAAAATAAGTGCCTTGTATGCAAGCCCGGTTATACGTACATTACAAACCGCGGAAATAATAGGGAAAAGATGTGATATTTATCCAAAAACCGATGCCAGACTTAGAGAAAGGTTAATGGGTGGACTCAACAATAAGGCCTTTCCATCCTATGAGGAAATGCTGGATGTTTACTGGAAGGAAATTGAATCCGGATACAAAACCGGTCTAGAAAGTTGGCATACGCTACAGCAGAGAATGAATAGTTTTGTTAATTCCGTAACTGGAAAAGTGACAGTTGCAGTTTCGCATTCAGATCCGATCATGGCTATGCTAGGAACCTTTGATCCAAAGATAGATGATTATAATTTTGTAATTACAGTGCCCACCGCATCTATTACTGCTGTGGATATAGAAAAGAAACAGATACTCTGCATAGGGAGCAAGTCTCTGCCTGAAACGCTTAAAAACGAGTAGAAATCACTTTTATCTTTCTCTCCATACTGTCAGATACTTTGCAACCATGAATAAGATGATGGTCTCGGCTACAAGAATATAGAACATATACCATAGCGTTGGCGCGAGTCCGAAGAAGCCCTGCTCTAGCACCGCCGCAGGCGTCGTAGGTGATAAGGAAAGAATGAGGAGTATCCAATGCGGAAGGTACTTGTAAGGGTAGAATGTAGGAGGAAATATCATCATCAAAAGCGATAATAGGGAGGTAATCGCCCAGACGAATCTCTGGTGCTTTACCAAGCTTGTCAGCAAGAACCCCAACGAAGCGGTGGACAATAGCACAAGCACCGCGACTATTAGCGTCATAACGAAACTGTATGGGGTAAGTATGTGGAATATTATGTCCAATACGAAATAGATTGCGATGCTCGGGATTGACCAAAAGAAATCGGCAAGCATGACGCCGAGCATGTAATCAATGGACGATGTCCTCGTTGTGACTATCAGGTCTTTGTACATGTACTCGAACTTGAACATCCCGAGGTCTGCCATGGTGGTTATTCCATTAGTTGCAACAACAGAGATGAGGCCTCCTGCAAGAGCGTACGGTAGCAATGTACCGTCCGAAAGCACCCCAACGACAAAGAGGAGAGATAATGGAAAGCCCACGCTAGAGATCATATACAACCATGTCGACCTGAGCGAGCCTGCTCCCGTGAACCACGAGTGCGCAATTATAAACTTAAGATTCAAGATTAACCCCTCTTCTTATGAAAAGATCGTCAAGCGTCACGGGTTTTATTATGTCCTCTCGCCCCACAAAGGATTTTGCCGCGCTCTCTTTCATGTAGGATATCCATGTAGTGCCTATCCTGTATGAGGACTTCCTTTTTCTCAGGCCCTCTATCCTCACAAGGCCGTCGAATGGCTTTAGCAACTGGTTAACTGTGCCGTGCGCGAATATCTTCCCAGACTCTATCATCAATACATCCTCTGAAAGGGCCTGCGCCTCTTCCATGTAATGCGTAGTGAGTATTACTTGGCCCTTTATCGCCCTTATAGCGGACCATACCTCTACTCTCGAGAAGGGGTCGAGCCCCGTTGTGGGCTCGTCAAGGAATACAATGTCAGCTTCTGCAGCGATGGCCATTGCCACAAATATCTTTCTCTTCATCCCTCCAGAAAGCTCATACGAGAGCTTGTCCCTTGCGTCCCAGAGGCCAACCTTCCTGAGGGCCACCCCAGCTGCCCTCATCGACTCTCTCATGCCCACGCCCCTTGCAGACAGATATAGCCTTACGCCATCGATGGTTGAAAGGTAGTCTATGGGCTTTGATTCCTGCGGTATGCTTACCGCAATCTTCCTTATTGATGGTGCATTTTTGATTACATCAAGGTCGTTTATCGCTGCCTTGCCAGATGTGGGCATCAGCTGTGTGGAAAGAATCCTGAGAAGCGTCGTCTTGCCAGCCCCGTTCCTGCCTATTATCGAGGTTATCTTCTTATCCAGCTTGAAGCTGACGCTCTTCAGCGCGACAGTCCCATCGCCATAGCGTTTGGTGAGCCCTAATACTTCTATCATGTTATTCCTAGCAATACAGAAGCTGATTTTATTAATGTTTTGGCTGGCCGAAAGGCTAGCGAAGGGCATCTAGTATCTCGTCCGTTTTCCTCACCCTGCCCATCCTCTTGAAAGCTATATTTATTGCAGCATTATGCATGTCCGCCGACATTGATGCCATCGCATCTTCTGCGAATATCTGCTGGAAGCCATATTCATAGGCGAACCTTGCAGTGCTCTCAACTCCGTGGTTCGTCGATATCCCGCAGAGCACAATCGCCTTCATTCCTCTTCTTCTCAGCTGCAACTCTAGTTCGGTGCCGTAGAAAGCACCCCACTGCCTCTTCGTTATTATTATATCGCCCTCTTTTGGCCCGATCTCCGGCACAAAATCCGTCCAGTCTGCCGACCGGGGTGCATTCGAGCTCCAGCCCTGGTCATCCACAATCACGTTGAGCCTGTCCGCTTGCGACGATACTACATGCACAAGGAAGACCGGCATATTATTCTTCCTGAATGTTTCGGCAAGCTTTGCCGCGTTCTGCACAACAACATCCGCACTGTATGGTGCCAGCTGTCTCCCAGCCGAAGCTATACCCTTCTGGAGGTCTATTACCACCAGAGCTGTGCTCTTCTTGTCTATATCCAAAGCCATTGCATTACTTCCTATCTTTTTCAACCTGATAATTATCCAGCTTTATTGCGCGGCTGTACAACTGCGCGAATCTCCGGTCCGCCTCCCCGAAGTTTATCTTGGTTATGTGCTCGCTTCTCTTGTTTATTATGTTGAAGGGAGGTACCTTATAGGCAACCCTGTCGTCCATCATGAGGCGTTCGTGCTGCTCCATAGTGTCCTTTTGGTCCATGAGCCTTGTGTCGAGCTCTATGGCGTACCCCGAAAGCTCGTCCTTGAGGTCTGCTATGTCCTGCGCGAACCCTGCGCCCATCATCTCCCTCGATGTAAGTATGGTTATCTTGGTGAAGCCGCCCAGATCGTTGCCAATCAGCCTGTAGAAATTTTGCAACGCCGTGGAGTTGAAGTGCTTGTCTATCACCCTGATATGGCCTGACATATTGGCAAATATCTGCTCTTGTATCGAAACCATGTTCGAGAAAGGTCTTGCAGGGTCGATCACCAACGTCGTCTTTCCACGCGCGCCAGTTCTGCGGGGCTGCTTTACTCTCATTATGTACTCGATGTAACCCACAGACCCAATGCAGAGGAAGAATCCTAGATATGGCACGTAGATGTATTCGTTCTGGAAGCCGGGCACTATGCCCAGCGCTGCAAGGTAGAAGAGCAGGATGAATATTACGCTGAGCACCGCATGCAGCAGCGTATACTTGCCCGTAGATCTTGACGGGAGGTCTCTTCTGCTCAGCAGAAGTATGAATGCCGCAGCGCAGAGCGCGAGCGCGATAACGAATGCTATGAAGGACTCGAGTATTCCCTCCCCAATTGCTGAGATGCCGAGCACCACCGGGCTAAGCGATGATATTACCGATTGATTGTAGGCTATGCCCTGAAGCGAGGCTCCCAGCCCAAGCCCGTAGAGTATCGAGAGATTGTATACTAGGTAGACCGAGCCGAAGATAAGCATGAGCGAGCCTATGCTGAGCGCTAGGTAAGCGAACGAGACATTCCTCTTTATTAGATCTATTTCCTCCACACTACAAGTTACGAAATTAAGCTTATTAATTGTAGCCCAAAATTTCGGGAAAACCGCGCCACCGCACTCAAACCTTATATAAACTCCGTCCCAAGCGCTATAGGTTGGATGGCGAAACCAGAATGGCTTACCATAAGGCCTGCTTCGACCGAGAAGTACCAGACGGTCAAGAACAGGATTAAGGAACTGGGCCTGCATACGGTCTGCATGGAGGCGCACTGCCCCAACGTGGCGGAATGCTGGAGCTCTAGCACCGCCGCCTTCATGGTTCTTGGGGACCTCTGCACTAGGGGGTGCAGGTTCTGTGCAGTGCAGAAGCGCCAGAGCGGGATAAGCGTGGACAGCACGGAGCCCGAGAAGCTCGCAGGGCTCATAAAGGAATGGAAGTTAGAGTATGTTGTGATAACCTCGGTCTGCAGGGATGACCTCCCCGACCAGGGATCCGCGCATTTTGCCAAATGCGTCAGACAGATAAAGGGAGACTCGCCGGGCACGCTCGTCGAGCTGCTGATACCGGATTTCCAGGATGATGCTGCAGCGCTGCGGACCATAATTAATTCGAAGCCTGATGTCATAGGTCACAACATAGAGACGGTCAGGAGGCTTAGCCCCTTGATGAGGGACAGGAGGGCCTCCTACGATAGGTCGCTCGAGGTGCTCGAAAAGCTGAAGGAGATGAACAGCAGCATATACACAAAGTCTGCAATGATGCTCGGCATGGGCGAGAGAGAGGATGAGGTACTGCAGGCGATGTCAGACCTCAGGAGTGCCGGTGTCGACTTCCTGGCGATAGGCCAGTATCTCAGACCTTCATCAAACGGATTCTATGCAGAAGTAAAGGAGTATGTCTCTCCGCAGAGGTTCGAGTACTTCAAGGAGAAAGGGCTGGAGATGGGATTCAAGTACGTTGCGGCTGGCCCTTTCGTAAGGAGCTCCTATAAGGCGGGAGAGCATTTCATTAAAGTGCTGGTGGAAAAAAGAGAGGGCGCAAATAGGTTAGGCATTGCGCTATCTGCTGAAGTTCCATGAATCTTTTGAGTATATCTTATCTGCTAGCTCCTTCGCCCTGGCGTTTTCCGCCTCTGTAAACGAGCCAAATTCGCACTCCCTGCCCTCAGCGAATCCCTTCAGCAGGGCTTCGTAAAGGTCGTCCTGGCTCACCTCCGAATGGTCCGAAACCGAGGTGACGCGCTCCTCAACGCTCTTTATCATTTTGTCCGATATTTTCTCGCTCCCTACCTTTAGGACCCCGAACATCTTCTTTACATCGACCTTGTACAACACTGTGCCATGCTGCAGAAGCACGCGATCCCTCCTAGTCTGCGCGTTCCCCGAAATCTTTTTTCCCTCTACTATTATGTCGTTTATCGGCTCGAATTCTGCGTTGATGCTTAGGAGGGAAAGCCCCGATATTATAGATCCGCAAATCGCCCTATAGCTCTCTATGATGTTTTTCGGAAAGAGCTCTTCTGGGGCTATCACGCTGTATGTTATCTCGCCTTCGTTGTCATGGTAGACTGCGCCCCCACCAGTTATTCTCCTTACATAAGAGATGCCGAGCTGCCTGCACCTCTCTATGTCAACCTCGTCATGCATGCTCTGGAAGTTGCCGATCGAAACAGCGCTGGGCAGCCACCTATAGAACCTTATTGTGGGGGGTGATGTCCCGTCCCTCACCCCCTCAAGCAGCGCGTTGTCGATAGCCATGTTGGAGTATGCGTCCCTCGTCTCAAGCCTAACAAACCTCCACCTCATCTCCCCACCGCCTTCAACACAACCTCTGCAATCGCATTCGGCGTAATCCCTATGAGCTCCGCCCCCCTCCTGCTTATGGCCTCGCTTATCCTGCGCGATAGCGATTCCATGCTCTCGTTAACATTCGCGCTTACAAGTGAACTCTCCATCTCATCTATGGCGCTCTCCGGGTGCAAGAAGAAGTCCCCCAATATTTCTATCCTCTCTATCCTGTCGCTGTACTCTACCTTGATGCACACCATCTTGCCGCCCGGAATCTTCATCTTCGCTGTGCCTTGCAAATCCCCACCAAATAAGATTAAGTAGCAAGAAATAAAGATTGTTGCCGATCATCTAATCGGTATGGTGTTTTCATAAGATTCGCCAAGTTCTTCGAGAGGTTTCTGGGATGGAAGATAGTGCTTGAGATAAAGGAGAGCAACATAATGGTCGTGAAACGCAGGAAGGACCGCGTTCTGCTATCAGACAACATAGTCTATTCCAGGCTCAAGGACGGAACCATATACACGAGAAGCTACTGGGACTACTTCTCGGTGCTCCCGGCACTCTACAGCAACCCAAAAATTCTGATGATAGGCCTCGGAGGCGGAACGATACCCTACCAGATCAATCACCTGTTTGGAAGCAGGGCCAAGATAGACGTGGTTGAGATAGACCCGAACATGGTGACGGCGTCAAAGGCGTTCCTTCCAGGAAAGATCGATGCGAATATAATAATAGAGGACGGCTTTGCATATGTCGCAAAGTGCAAGGGCGAATACGACGTAATAATACTCGACTCATTCAAGAAGGACAACATACCAGACCCATTTTTTGAAGAGAAGTTCATAGAAAACGTCTACAACGCACTGACAGACGACGGGGTGTTTGCAATAAACTATACATTCAGCACAATCGGAGTGCTGAGGCAGCATTCCTACAAGGCGATAATGGAGAAAAGGTTCAATGTCTATGCGATAAACCTGCAGCCGATGCTCGCAAACCAGATATTCATAGCATCGAAGAGGTTCTCAAAGGAAGAGATGCTGGAGCTGCTGGAAAAGGGCTTCCCGAAGGGCGCAGAGAACGCCTTCATCCTTAATGGGTATAAGAGAATGGGCTAACGCAACGAATATATTGCTTGTTCCTCCACAATGTATATAAATATTAATTGTGTAATAGAAACGGTCACGATGAAAACATCATACAGATTTAGGGCGTATCCTTCACGATCTCAGAAATCAATACTCAATCGTCAGATGTATCTGTCAAAACAACTCTACAATCTTCTCCTAGAACAGTCGCAAAAACACTTTAAGGAAACTGGAAAGATCTTCACAAAATATGATATGAACAAGTGGATTACAAAACTCAAAAAGAAGAATCCAGAATTCAATGAATTATATACTCAGGTATGTCAAAACGTCGCAGATAGAGTCTCAAAAGGATACAAAAGTTTCTTTAGGAGAATAAAGGAAAGGAAACAAGGAAAGAGAATTAAGGTCGGATTCCCACGTTTCAAGTCATATGTCTCTTCATTGACATATCCTCAATTAGGCTTCAACATAGAAAAGAAACGAATATCAATCTCAAAGATAGGTAGAATAAATTTCGTCAACCACAGAGATATAGAAGGAAAGATAAAGACACTATCAATAAAACAGACAAAGTCACAGGAGTGGTATATCACATTATCTGTTGAAAAAGAAGATACGACGCTCTACATAAATGACAAACCAGCAATTGGTATGGACTTAGGACTCAACGAATATGCAACTTTATCTGACGGAACAAAAATTCCAAATCCCAAAATCTCAAACAAATCAATCGACAAACTAAAAATGATTCAGAGACGGTTGTCAAAGAAGAAGGGAGGGGGTAAAAATAGAAAAACGGCAAGAATCAAACTTGCAAGAATATCAGAACACATTGCAAGGCAACGAGCAGATATTCTTCACAAGACTTCTCATTGTCTTGTAAATTCATATTCATTCATTGCATACGAGGAACTACAGATTGCAAATATGGTAAAAAACCATCATCTTGCAAGACAGATAATGGACGCTTCTTGGAGTAAATTTATCCAATATCTCTGCTACAAGGCTGAAAGTGCTGGTTGCAGAGTTGTTGGAGTAAACCCAAAGAACACCTCGAAAACATGTAGCGGATGTGGAAGTATACGGGATATCGAATTGAGCGAAAGGACATTTCACTGTCAAAAATGCGGAATGTCAAAGGACAGGGACCTGAATGCTTCAATAAATATCCTAACTACCGCAGGGCATGCGGGAAGTAACGCCTCTGGAGACGTTGTAAGACCTCAATTACAGAAGGCAGTCGTCGTTGAATCAGGAACTATATTTGGTGGTGCATCGTGACCAACGAAAAAACCGCCATTGGAAGCCTACAAATTCATTTGTGGGAGGATGTCACATTGCTTTGTTGTGTAAGCGTTCTGTGGTGGTCTATTGCTTAAGGATGTGTTTGATGCCTCTATAAATTACATGCAGGTGATGGACGAGCAGGGCAACATAGACCAGCAGCTCTTCCCCAAGGACGTTGATGATAATAAAATAATAGAGATGTACACGTGGATGTGCTTCTCAAGGGCTCTCGATGCAAAGGTGCTGAGCCTGCAGAGGCAGGGGCGCGCAGTAACATATGCGCCGCTGCTAGGCGAGGAAGCCACGCAGATAGGAGGGGGCATCGCAATGGGCCCCAACGACTTCTTCGTGCCGAATTTCAGGCAGCACGGCCTCTTCCTCTTGAGGGGCTTACCGCTTGACGTATTCTTCCTGTACTGGAAGGGATACGAAGAAGGCAACCTGCTCGGCAAAGAGCTAAAGGCGCTGCCCTACATAGTACCTGTCGCATCTCAGCTGCCCCACGCTGTGGGCATAGCGTTTGCCCAGAAGTACAAGAACACGGGAGGCACAGTGCTCACATTCGTGGGAGATGGCGGCACTTCCGAGGGTGACTTCTACGAGGCGATGAACTTTGCAGGAGTGATGAAGCTCCCGGTCGTATTCATAATCGAAAACAACGGTTGGGCGATATCGGAGCCGAGGAGCATGCAGACTATCGCGCCGACCCTCGCTCAGAAGGCGATAGCAGCCGGCATTCCTGCGATTCAGGTGGACGGCAACGATGTGCTGGCCGTCTACAAGGCGACGAAGGAGGCGATATTGAATTCCAAGAACGGCCCTACGGTAATCGAATGCCTGACATACAGGATGGGCATGCACACCACCGCCGACGACCCTACAAAATACAGGAGCGATGCGGAAGTTGAGCAGTGGAAGGCGAAGGACCCGATCGCAAGAGTAAGGAGCTACCTTTCAAGGAAGGGGCTCTGGGACGATGCGAAAGAGAAGGAGATGCAGGACTCCCAGCTCAAGCAGATCGACGCCGCTGTTGAGAAGGCCGAGTCGTTCAAAGCCGACCCAAAGAGCATGTTCGAGAATGTCTACAGCTTCATGCCCGACACGCTGAAGGAGGAGATGGATGCCGCGATTGCGGCAAACTTCTGGCAGGGGCAATGAGATGCTAGCATGATGGCAAATATGGTAACCGCGTTGAACAGTGCGCTTGACTCTATACTCGCAGAGAACAGCGATGTCATAATCTTGGGGGAGGACGTTGCAAAGGACGGAGGGGTTTTCAGGGTCACTGATGGTCTCTACCAGAAATACGGAGGGCAGAGAGTCATAGACACCCCGCTAGCTGAATCCGGGATACTTGGAATGTCGATAGGAATGGCCCTTGTTGGAATGCGGCCCATCCCCGAAATACAGTTCGCAGGCTTCATGTATATGGGATTCGACCAGCTCATAAACCACGCAGCAAGGTACAGGAGCAGGACGAGGTCGGCAAGGAGCGTCCCGATGGTGGTGAGGACCCCTGTAAGCGGAGGGGTCAGGACGCTAGAGCACCATTCGGACAGCCCAGAGGTGTATTACTCTCATGTTGGCGGACTTGTAGTAGTGGAGCCGTCAAATCCCTACGACGCAAAAGGGCTCCTGATAAGGGCTTCGCACATGGACGATCCTGTCATATTCCTCGAGCCCACAAAGCTCTACAGGCTCTTCAAGCAGGAGGTTCCGGAGGGGTCGTACGAGGTACCTATAGGAAAGGCGAACGTCATGAAGGAGGGTGATGACCTTACCATAATAACATGGGGGACGATGGTCTCAGTAGTGAGCAATGCCGTAGAAAAGAAGGGCACGAACGCAGAGATAATAGACCTCAGGACGATAAACCCGATGGACGAGGCCACAATAATAGAGAGCGTGAAGAAGACCGGAAGGGCGATGATCGTGCACGAGGCGCAACTCTCCTTCGGCGCAGGTGCGGAGGTTGCCGCAAGGATAGCAGAGAAGGCGATCTTCGAGCTCGACGCACCGATACTGAGGGTAGCGTCGGACAGCCTCCCGTATCCATACCCTGGATACGAGCAGTACTACATACCTAACGAGGCAAAGGTATCCCAGGCTATAGACAAGATAATGTCCCAGTGATAAGATGAAAGAGATAAGATTTGTTGATGTTGGTGAAGGAATAACAGAGGGCAAGATACAAAAGTGGCTGGTCAAGGACGGAGACCAGGTCAAGGAGGACCAGCCGGTCGTCCAGGTGGAGACCGACAAAGCGGTGGTAAATGTCCCGGCTCCGATAACCGGAGCAATAAAGATAAACATAGAGGAGGGTGCCACGCTGCATATCGGTGATGTCCTGGCCTACATTGGCACGCCGGATGAGCTGAAAGGCGCAGCAAAACAGACCGCGCAACCTGTACCCGCGCCTGCAGTAGCCCAGCCTGCCCAGGCCAAGAAAGCGGCCCCGCAGAAGGAGATAATTGCGACTCCTTCCGTGAGGAAGCTTGCCCGCGACTTGAGAGCCGACCTCAATTTAATTGTTGGAACCGGGCCCGAAGGCAGGATAGTAGAAAACGATGTAAGGGCTGCTGCCTCGAAGAGCGTAGCGGCATCGGTTCTCCAGCAGAAGTACTCCGAGGTTCTTGAGGAAAAGCACGAAGAAGCTGTCGAAAGGGTGCCGCTGTCGATGACAAGGAAGGCGATAGCTCGGAACATGGAAGAGTCGGCTAAGATACCTCGGGCTGCGCACATGGACCTAATAAATGTAACAGAGCTCTTCAACCTCGTGTCCAAGGAGAAGCCGAGGGTGCAGAAGGAGAAGGACATACACCTTACCTTCTTACCGTTCATAATAAAGGCGACCATTGAGGCCTTGAAACAGAACCCCAACTTCAACGCGAGCTATGATGCAGAGAAGAGCGAGATAATACAGAAGAAGTACTACAACATCGGCCTTGCTGCAGAGGCGCCCGACGGCCTCAAGGTGGTTGTGATAAAGGATGCTGACAATAAGGACATACTGAAGATTGCAAAGGAGATACAGCAACTGCACAAGAAGCTTCTCGACCAGACTATAACAATAGACGAGATGAGGGATACAACCTTCACCATAACCAACATAGGCAGCCTGGGGGGAGGGTTCCTCTCACTGCCGATGATAAACCCTCCAGATGTGGCGATATTGGGGATACACTCAATAATAGACTGGCCGTTTGTCGAGAAGGGTCAGGTGAGGATCGGAAAGATGCTGCCGTTCTCTCTTGCATTCGACCACAGGGTGGTTGACGGTGCAGATGCTGTGAAGTTCGGCAACGCTTTCAAGGAATGCCTCGAGGATCCCGAATTCCTTGAGATGCTAGACTAACTATCGCTAAGCCTCTTTATCGCCGAGGGTATTGTAGCAAAGCTGGATACGTTTAGATTTGTTTTCAACATTTTCTTCTTCGAGTATTTGATAATGTGCATCCGTGCTGATCGCGCCGCACATCAAAGAGTATTACCTTTATCCTGCCTACGCTCGTTCTTTTTTATAGCAAATTTAAATATTCTCGTAGAGATAGCAATGTGATTCTTTATGGTGATGGGGTCTCTGCCAGAGCAGGTTGACGTTGCCGTGATAGGCGGCGGCGTTGGCGGCTATGTTGCCGCGATACGCGCCTCGCAGCTGGGCAAGAGCGTGGCGCTCGTTGAGAAAGAAAAGCTCGGCGGCCATTGCTTGAATTATGCGTGCATACCATCAAAGACTATGATACACATTGCCAGTCTCTTCTATGATGCGCAGCATTCGCAGAAGTTCGGCCTAAATGTGGGGTCCGTCTCAATAGATGCCAAGAAGATGCTTGACTGGCGCATAGATGTATCGAACAAGCTCGAAGCCGGTGTTGGTTTCCTGTGCAAGTCGAACGGCATAGATGTGTTCAAGGGCACCGCAACGTTCCTCTCATCGAACAGCCTGCAGCTGACAGACGGCGTGACGCTGGAATTCAAGAAGGCGATAATCGCGACAGGGTCCGAGCCCACCGTATTGAAAGGGTTCGAGTTCGGCTCGGGCATAATCGGTTACAAGCAGGCGCTCATGCTCGATCACATACCAAAAACAATGCTGATCATAGGCGCGGGTTATGTAGCTGTTGAGATTGGCACGCTCTATGCTAAAATAGGGACAAGCGTAACAGTATTGGCAAGGTCGGATGTGCTGTCGCATTTCGATGCAGACGCTGTCTCCTTGGTAAAGAAGCGCATGCAGGAGCTTGGCGTAAAGATAATAACTGGCGTGAACCCCACATCAAGAAGCGGAAATACCATAACGCTGAGCAACGGGCAGCAGGTAGACGCGGAGGTCATTTTAGTCGCCACGGGCCTCTCGCCTTACACCCAGCAGCTTGGCCTTGAGAACACGAAGGTGGCGTTAAATGATAAGGGATTCATAACCGTTGACAACAAGATGCAGACCTCTGACCCGAACATATTGGCCGTTGGTGACGTAATCGGCGAGCCCCTCCTAGCCCACAAGGCAATCCGGCAGGGCGTGGTTGCGGGTGAGGTAGCCGCAGGCCAGGATTCCTCATATGACAACATAGTCGTGCCTGCGGTGATATTCTCAGACCCTGAAATAGCAATAGCGGGGAGCATTGCAGAGACCGAAGGGGTTAAGGTGGTGAAGTTCCCGTTCACAGCTCTAGGAAGGGCCGTTGCACTCGACTCTACAAATGGCTTTGTCAAGATTGCGTACGAGGATGACGGCCTTGTAAAGGGTGTAGAGATTGTGTCGCAGGGCGCCAACTCTATGATAGCCGAGGCAGCTCTCGCCATAGAGATGGGTGCCACATTGGAGGACATCGCCGACACGATACATCCACATCCAACGTACAGCGAGGCGATTCAGGAAGCGGCCGAGGCGGCTCTAGGCCGCGGCATACACTTCTTCTACGGAAAGCAGAACAAGTAGTGCTCAGATGGATTATGATACTTTTGAAAATGGTTTCTCGCACACCTCTCTGGGCGCCATACACTTCAAGCATCATCCTGGGACAAAAGAGAAGATAATATTTATACACGGATTGGGCGGGACCACCCTTGTATGGAAAAGACTCATGGAATACCTGCCCGACAACCTTGACGTATTCCTGATTGACCTGCTGGGGCACGGGGAGTCGGATGCACCTGACATAGATTACACGGTGAGCGTGCAGTTCCAGGCCCTCAGGGAGTTCATAGCGCTGCAGAACAACGGAGACAGCTACATCTGCGGCCATTCCTACGGCGGTTGGGTTGCCGCATATTACGCTACGCAGCCCTGTGCATACAAGGGGCTGATACTTGAGGATTCGCCAGGTCTGAGCGAGCTCTTCAATGACCTGTCCGCGAGCAGCGAGGCGGACAAGCACAAGGAATCAGTGCTAAGACTGGAACTCGGGGAGGGCAACAACGAAGCGGTCATGAGAAGCATAATCTACTCAAACTTCGATGTAGACCTGCTCACAACACAGGCGCTTTCAGAGATAAAGAGGAGGGTCCTGATACTGTGGGGCTCGAACGATGAGCTGATCCCGGTAAGATACGCCAATCTGTTCAAAGACAAGATAAAGGGCAGCGAGCTAAAGATTATAGACGGGGCAGGGCACATCCCCCACTACGACCAGCCCGCCAAAGTTGCATCTGCCATCTTGGATTTCATAGGGCGCAAATCCTAGACCTAGATTTTACCATTCATTATCCTGCGGCGCAACTCGCTCATCTTGCTTATCCGCCTGGCCCTCGGCTTTCTGGCCCTTCCCTCCTCAACCCTGCGCTTTATGTAGAGCATCACCTCCCGCTTCTCCTTCTGCGTCTCCACCTCGTATGTCTCATCAGACCTCCTCTCCACCTCCAAGCCGCAATAGTCCAGCCCCTCGGCTAATATGTTCTCACGTATCTTGTCCCTGTTGTACCTCCTTTTTTTGAGTATCGCGGAAAGTTTCGAGAGGTTCGACCTTGTGACCACGCATATGCTGTAGTGCAGGTCAAGGTCGGCGGCGAGATGACCTACAACAATGAGCGTCCCCCCACGTCTCTTTAATTCGGCCTGCAACGCCTTGCGCAACTCGCTCATCTTTACTATCTTGGTGCCGCTCGCGTCCAATCCGGTGAAGAGCCTGCGTCTCTCCACAATGTCATTTATCTCTATCACGCGTAGGCCGCCCAAGAGCCCAGCCAACTTTCTTGCGAAGTGGCTCTTGCCCGTCCCAGGGGTTCCGGTCACTGCGATGACGAGTCTCTTCTGTATTTCAATGACCCCTGATGTAATTTGCAGCCGCATCGAACAGGGAATTTAGCTCAATCCTCGAGAGCTCCAGGCTGAAGGCATCGCTAGGAGGCACATAGACGCTTACGGTATAGTCCTTGTTGCCGCTGAAGAACCAGGAACCTATCCGGCTGTCTTTGTACTGGTAGCTGAAGTCCGCCACAAGATTGGAGGTCGAGATAAGCTTTCCCGCCAGCTTTATCGTCTGATCGTCAACAGAGTTTATGGTTATGGTCTCCTCTCTGGCAGCGTCTCTCTCTATCTGCATAGGCTTGATGAGCGGCACGTTATTCTGCTTCGCCTGTATCGATATGTTCTGCGAAAGCTGCCTGGTTATGGCATTTGCCTTTGCTATGCTGTCGTCCAGCGCCTTGACCTGCTCAGGAAGCTCCTGAAGAAGTTCATCTATGTGCGAATTGACCGCCTCCCTCATGTTTGATATCGTTACCTCTATGCCCCGCTCAGAGGCGTACTTGGGCGCGTCGTTGAGGAAATCGGATATTGAAAAACTGAACTTGCCGCCCACCTGCTTGTCAACCTCCTTTATTATCGCGTCCGTATAATCGCTCCACAGTTCTGCCATTCCAACACCACTATAGCTTTAAAGCCAAGGCTAATAAATCTAATGTGACAGCATGCCCGGCGTGGACAATTCCAATATCGAGAAGAGGATAGAGAAGGACATAGGCATGTTCTACTCGAATCTTGGGTCATTGAAGCTGGAGAATGCTGACAGGAAGATTGGCAAGCTTGTAGATACGGCGAGAATGTACGCGAGCGACGCGAAGAGCTACCTCGCAAAGAAGGATTTCTACACCTCCTTTTCGTGCATATCATATGCGCATGGCATACTCGATGCAGTGAAGGGACTCCTGGGCGATTGAGTTGTATGCAGAGGGTAAGGCAAGAATAGAACAGGGAAGCGCGTTCCTCAATCCGAAGGCGAGGTTCCTTCGCGACACAAGTGTCGCCTTCGTGGCTTCTATCGCCACAAGGGGCAGCAAGATACTAGACGCAACCGCGGGCACCGGAATAAGGGGCATAAGATATTATCTTGAAACAAAGTCGAAGAGCCTCACAATGCTGGACATGAACAGGGATGCCTATCGCTCGGCAGCGCTCAACATCAAGGCAAACAAGGTAAAAGCTGAGATGCTCAACCTGAGCGTCCAGGAGTTCACAAATACTACAGCAGAGCGCTTCAACTTCATAGACGTTGACCCGTTCGGAGGGATATCGCCCTACATATACGACATAATGAAGGTCTCAAAGGACGGCACCTGCCTTATGCTGACCTGCACAGACGCCGCGGTCCTCTGCGGCGCTCATCCTAACGCATGTATAAGGCTCTATGGCTCGAAGCCGATGCACAACGAGCTCTGCCACGAGACGGGGATAAGGACGATGATAAACTATGTAGTATCCGTCGCTGCGCAATTCAATTTTGGTATCGATGTTCTCTTCTCGCTCTACTATGCACACTACATGAGGATATTCCTCAGGCTCTTGCACGGCAACGCGAGTGCAATGGCCTCGATAGGCAGCACCGGATATGCGCACTACTGTGCCAACTGTGGTTTCTATGAGACAGAGAAGAGGCTACTCCCAAGGCAGCGCACCTGCAGGAGCTGCAAGCTGCGGATGCCTGCATACGGCAGGATGTGGCTCGGGTCTCTCTATGAAAGAAAGATGCTGGACGATATTGTATCAAGGACCGGGAAGATGGGCATTGCAGGAAAGGAAGCGAGGATCCTTGAGGCAATCCAGGGCGAGCCGGATATCCCCCTTTTCTATTCTGTCCCAAAGATGACAAAGCGTCTGCATCTCCCCTCTGTTAGACCTTCAGATCTAATGGATGCGCTGGAAAAAAAAGGATACGCGGCTGCAAGGACGCAGTTCGATGACAGTGGCATAAAAAGCGACGCCAGCCTTAACGTCATCAACAGCTGCATACGCAAACTGTCCAGATGACTCTGTCGGCTTACTTCCACTATTCTCAGGATTGACAACATATAAATATCTAAAAAGAAATAAGTTGTAAGAAGGGGAAGTGGGATAGACGCCAAGGGGGGTCTAGGATGGGTGAGGGAATTGGATGGGATGGCACTAGGGAGAGATATCGGAACTAGGTTGGGCAAGACGAAGGACTATATGGATAAAGCCCGCTCCGGAGAAACCGCAGGATGCTCCATATGTAGGAGGACCTTTTCAAGGAGCGAGGCAAAGATTGTTCTTCCCTCAGCAGCTTATGGGACAACAGTCCTGCCTACCTCGAGAAGGCTCACGTGCGTCGGCTGCTATAGGGGATTGCTAAAGGTAAATAGAGTAGTTGCAGGAAGCACTCAAAGAGATGACCATGCAATGAGGAAAATAAGGCAGCATATCGCCAGGCAGATATTACAGAATCCCAAGTCCAAATAAAGTTTATCTGCGCCTTGAGTCGACCGTAATCATGTGGAACTCGTTCTCGTAGCCGAGCGCTGCCTTGAAGGCATCCGGCTCCATCGTTATAGTATTGTCCGAGTAAGGATCGTTTATGTAAAATGTGTCCTTGTCGTAGCCCTTTACAACGACCCAGTGCGGCGAAGATTCAAGGTAAGGATTCAAAATTTTCGCATTCACTATTACTATTGGTATCTTACCGCCGTTGAGCGCCTTCTTTATTGAATTCACGCTCGCAATGCCGTAGTTCTCCTTTATCTTCATGGTGCGCGCCTTCTCCCTTATCTCGTTGAATGAGGCGGTGAGCGTGTCCAGGTTTATTCCCTCGTAGACGGCGAGCTTCCTCTCATAGCCCTCATCCTTCACATTGCTCGTTATCTGCGTCCTCGCTCCTCTCTTTGCCAGCGCGTATGCAAGCCCGTACCTTGAGCCGTGCCAGACACTGCCGTTTACCGCCTGCTGCCAAATCTCAAATTCGCTCTCTTTCTTGAGCTGCGTCCTATTGTTTATGTACTTCAATACCATCAGTGCGCACGCTGCGGAGCTCGTGAACTGCTCCGTCTGCGCATAGTTTGGTATCTCGAATATTTTTGCCTCGCGCATCTTCGGCCTCTTCCTTGCACCAGCTGCAGGTGCGCGCCTTGCATTCCTTGACTTCTTGCTTGATTTTGCCATAACATCACTTCCATAGAAGATGCAGGGAGGGAGATTTGTTCACTGCTTTTGAACTCCCGCAGGCCTAAGCCAACGGATCTTGAGTCCGCCGCGTTTGACCAAGCTCCGCCATCCCTGCACACTCCAGTTTAGTACTCTAACATAAATAATTGTTTGCCTAGTTGACATTCGATAGTCGCAACCAGCATTAATGTCGAAGAGTGATATTTATGCTTTGTTATTCGATTTTTGGCAGCTTTATAAACCTTTCGGTTACTGGTTCCGATTTTTGCTCTCATAAGCGGCGAACCGGCGCCCCACCAAGGGTTAAATAATATTTTATCCTAATTAGTCTCAAGGTAATAGGATGGCAGTTGCCAAGAAGAAAAAATTATATCTTATAGGCATAGACTCGGCCCCGCTCTGGATAATCAAGGATTTCTATAAAAGGCGCAAGTTCGAGGGATTCGAGAGCCTGATAAAGGACGGGGCGCTGATGAACCTGGAGTCCACCCTTCCGCCGATGACAGGCCCCTCATGGCCGAGCATATATACTGGGTTCCGGCCGGGCGAGCACGGGGTGTGCGAATTCTTCAAGTTGGAGCCCAGCTACACCAAGACGCTTGTCTACTACGATCCAAAGATAAAGATGCCGTTCTGGGAGAGGCTTGCAGAGCACGGCCTCAAAAGCCTGCTCGTAACCCCTCCTATGCTCGTAAGGCCGAGCGAGAGCCCAAATATCGACACGCTATCTGGGTTCCCCCTGCCCGCTAGGTTTAGTTCGCCTAAGATAAGGAAAATAGCGGAGCGCTACGCATTCAGCGGAGAACCCGAAATCGAGGGGAAGATGAGAAGCGGCGAGATGAGCTTCACGCAGTGCTCTGCAGCTTATGTGGATGGGATACACCTAAGGAGCCAACTGAGCAAGGAGCTCATAGAGAAGAACGATTACGACCTATCGTTTGTCGCTTTCACAGAGCAAGACAGGATGTCGCACTTCTCTCTCAGTGACCCGAAGTGGAAGGATTACATACTGCCGCTATACGAGGCGATATCCGAATTCATAGTCTGGGTGCAGAGGCGCGCAGAGCGCGAGAACGCGCTTGTCATGGTCGTCTCTGATCATGGATCCCAGCCGATAAGGCAGAAATTCCTGATGAACGGGTGGCTGATAAACAGCGGCATCGCGTACCTCAAGAAAAACCTCGAGGAAGCGATGCGCTCTCAGTCGGGCATAAGTGGCCTGAAGTACAACATAAGGGAGAAGATGATAACGAGCGGGCTGAGGAAGAAGCTCTACTACAAGCTGCCCGAATCGGTAAGGGAGGCTGCCAAAGGCGCATTCGAGAAGGGTCTCACAGGGACATCGGCTGAGGACTACACCAAGCTTCACGATTTTGATTATGACATGGGAAGAACAATGGCGTTCGCCAGCCTCACAAACTGCCCGGTAAGCCTGGTCTTCATAAACGACGAGAGGTTCGAGAATGGCATAGTGGCAAAGGATGAAAAGAAGAGGCTCAAGAAGGAGATAATGTCCGCGCTCCTTAAGCTGAAGGACAGGCAGGGCAAGAAGCTCATAGTAAAGGTCTATGACGGGGACGACTACTATGAAGGAACAAGGCTTTTCATAGCGCCTGACATACTGGCCGAGGCGCGCGAGGGCTACATACTCGACCCCACGGGCTACAGGAAGAGCGGAGGTCTTTTTGCAAAGCCCGAGATCGCGAAGAGCGGCGACCACCTGCCAAACGGCATATTCGGCGTTATAGATTACGGGAGAAAGCTTGACTACGCGAGGATGAAGAGGAAGCGCCCCAGCGTATACAACATAGAGCCCACGATAATGGGCTACTTTGGATTTGCTGCGCACAACGACGCGCGCTACAAGCCAATATTCTAGCTGATGGAATGAAATTGCTGATAGTAGATACCAGCCCTGGACTAAGAGGGGTCGGAGGTGCTTCCAGGGTTGCGAGTAGCCTCTTCTACGATCTTAGGAAGAAGGGGATATCGACATACTATCTGGGGCAGAAAAGCGATTACATAAGCAAGGGCAAAAATACATTCTTTTTGGGAGGCGGAGGCTGGACGCAGAGGCAAGCCAAGCAGTACATAAATAGCGGCCTGCGCTCCTTGGCAGAGAGCTGGCCTGCGAGGGCCGCCTACTATTCTGTCTATTCGATGACAAAGCACAGCAACGAGGAGATGGAGAGGTGGGTCTCAAGGGCAAAGCCCGACATAGTTATAGCGAGCTCGGTGCAGGACTACCTGCTCCTCAAGTCGCTCGCCAAGCAGCTCGGAAGCGCGAAACTGATATACATAGACCACGCAAACCTGTCTGGCAGCTACGGCAGCTCCCTCGAATACAACAAGCTAGGCTTCACCCTGGGCACCGGGCCGTATGCGGGGCTCGAAGGCGCGAAGAAGCGCTTCTTCTCCCTTTTCGACGGCGTGGTCGCGCTAAACAAAGAGCAGTTCAGGGCGATAAAGAGGTTCAACAGGAACGTGACGATAATACACAGCAGCATGCTAATCCGCAGCACAAAGGTGGGCACGCCGAAGATGCAGGCGCTGAGAAGGTCGCTGCGCATAAAAAAGGGCGACAAGGTCGTACTCTACCTGGGCAGGCTATCCGAGCAGCAGAAAAATATAGGGACATTGATAAAGGCGTTCAGGTCGATAGAGAACCCCAAGATCAGGCTGCTAATAGTGGGGGATGGCAAATCGAAGGAGCTTTACGAGCGCATGTCGCAGGGAGACGGCAGAATCTCCGTGGTCGGAAGGGTTGACGACCGCATGCTTGCCTACTACTACTCGCTGGCAGGTCTCTATGTGCTACCGTCCATATGGGAGGCGTTCAATGCGACAATGATAGAGGCTGCGCACTTCGGCGCATCGCTGCTGCTATCTACATCAAGCATAAACGAGGACATAGCTGAGAGGTTCGGGGAGGAGCTCTACACCTTCGACCCATACAAGAGAGAGGAGCTTAGGTGGAAGATAGAGAAGTACTTCAACGACCCCGAGCTGCAAAAAAGGCTGCACACCCTATCGAAAGAGATAGACGCAGAGTACAGCAAGAAGAAGCAGATCGACAGCTATGCAGTCACGCTAAAGTATTTCTACAAGAAAGGGAAGTTTCCGGAGAGCTAGCGCGTTATCTCATACTCTTTTACTGTCTCATAAAGCTCTCTAGCTTCCTTGTTCTTATCGAAGTATTCGCGCACAGGCTTTATCAGGGTCTCAAGTCTCTCAACCACGTAGCTCTTCAGGTCTGCAGGATGAAGCTTTCCATCTTTGTATATCTTCACGAGGTCGTCGTATCCCTGCGCCTCTATTGTGCCACCAAATTTCTGCGGCCTCTCTATGACTATCTGTTCATCCATCTTTTCAAGTATCGCAAGTTTGAGGAAATCAAACAGTGGATTTCCGTAGACTACCCTCTCGGGGCAATACGCGCTATTTATCTTTAACTTTATCTCAGCATACGAGTTGTGCATGTATATCGCACTCTTAGGGTTCGATTTTGACATCTTGTATTCTATCAGCGCATCCGCGCTTTTCTTCTCTATGCCCCCCGGTATCCCTCCAAGGCCCATCATGAGTGGGTGGTGCACAGCAACCGGAACCTTCCACCCGTACTTCTGCGCAACCTCCCGTGCGAGCATGTTCGCCCTCCTTTGGTCCATTCCAAGCTGGCAGATGTCTATGTCCATTTGGAAGATATCGGTAACCTGCATTGCGGGATAGAAGAGCTGTGCAGCGTGGAGTTTCTCGCTTTCCTTTCTACCCATTATTGTGACCGCCCTCTTTATCCTCTCCAAGCTCGTTGCCTTCCCCACCCGCATGAACCTATCCCAGTAGTCTATCCCGTCCATTAGTTTGCTTGCCCAGACTATTTCAACTTTTGATACGTCTATACCGCAGCCCTTCCACACCTCCACGAAGTACCTGCCCGCCATTTGTATCCTATCAAGATCACCATCAAGCTTGTTGTTTATCAGGCCGAAGTAGTCCGCAAGATAAAGCTTGAACTTTACCCCCGCAGCCAGCATGAGCTTAAGATTCTTGGCTCTCTGGAGCCCGAAGTGTATCGGCGCTATCCCAGAAGGCTCAAACCCATCGTATGCTACGGGATGGTCGTTGGTCTCGAAGAGCTGCTTTAGCTCCGTCTCCGTCACTATCTCCTCCGCGAAGCCCTTTACTAGCCCAAGCTTTGTCTCTACATCCATGATTACACGTAGACTATTGCAACAGAATGCTCTTTATTCCTTCTTTTCACAGCCCTATTAATCTCTCTCACACACTCCCCTTTTTAAATATTCGGTCTACAATCCCTGCTCACAGTACTTAAAACCCGAATTTTATAACCTTGAGTAAAGAGCCCAAAGAGGGAATTGAACCCTCGACCTTCTGCTTACCATGCAGACGCTCTACCACTGAGCTACTTGGGCGTAGTAAGCTTGTAAACCTCGCTTCCCCTGCTCACCGCCCGGTCCAACTTTATGCCTACAGAATCGCCCGACCCTGCCTCGGTAACGTCCCTCCTGTTTATCTGCATGCTAGTGACCTCCTGCGTGAGCATGAGTCCCATGCCGTCGTCTATCTCAATCATGTCGCCGACCCTCAGGTCGCCATTCAGGGTTATTGCAGCGACGCTTATCTTGTCAAAGAAGTGCTCAACCGTGCCTATGTGCAACCTGCCGCCTCCCTCTCCTTGCATTGCAGCCGCATCCCTCCGCTCCCTCTCCTCAGCGTCGCGCATCGCGTCTTCAAGATCACCAGAACCTCTCATGACCAATGCCTCTCAACAAAAATATATAGAGCTTTCATTATGGGACCTGCATCGCGTTCCCCGGCGTCACGGCCGGGAGGACCCCACCCGGTGGATAACCCCTAACTCTTACGTAGTAAATCGGCCCGATGCTCAATCCGGAATTGAGCTCATCTATAAAGGCTATCGACTGTGGCAGTGTCGGCAGGTCGTTAACAATTCCGATTGTTATGGAGTTCCCATAGTTGGCTAATGCCGATACAGAGCTTGGCGAGGCACTCGGCAGCATGACCGAGTAGACAGTATTGGAGCCCAAGCTGAGCCCCGCCACCCTTACGGTGTTTGACCGGTTATTCGAGGTCTGCAGGCCGTAGGAGCTGCCATATACGTAGACCATCGCCGTGCTGTAGTTGATGTTTTGGGAGTTCGCAAGCCCTATGCCTGCAAGGCAGTAAGTACCGCAGCCTGTGCTTGAGGGTACCACGCCGTAAAAGTCGACTACGCCGGCACCGAAAGAGCTTTCCGAGTTTAAGTTTGTAATGAAAGGGCCGCCCGCGGGCGGCGTGACCGTAACCCCGTTGCTTACTTTGCAGAATGATGACGAGCAGCTGCTCCAACTTGTCGAATTGAGGGTGCTGCCCGCGAAGTTGCTGTAGAAGTTGAATACGTTTTGGCCATTGTCATACTGCGCATACGTGTTGCTCTGCAGCGGCGACTCGCCGGCATAGAGGCTATCGTACCCTATGCTATTTGGCAGGAAGTACATCGACAGGCTTGCAGATCCGCTTGGGGCTATGCTGCGGTCCATCACCACCCAGAAGATTACATTGCTAGTGGAGCTTGATGCGCAGTTTGTTTCACACCAGCTGTATAGCTCCTTTGCGCTGTCATAGAAGCGTATATTGCCCAAGTTCGGACTTTCGTATGAGGAGAATGTGTTTGGCTTGAACGTGACCATTATCTGGAGACCACCTTGTGTAGCATTTGTGGTGTTAATGTTATTAACCGAGAATGGAACGTAATAGTAAGGTCCCCCGGACAGCTTCTGCACCTCCGCTTGAAGCTGCAGAGTTCCTGTATAGATGTAGTTGCCGTTTGCCGGGCAGCTGTAGCTGTATAGCGATAAGCTCGAACCTGCGCAGTAGTTTGCCGATATTGCGAAGGAGCCGGTATACGTATTGCCTATCCTTGGAGCGAAGTTGAGCTTCGCCGTGCAGTAGACGGTCTCACCCTCAGAAACTATGTTAGGCGTGCAGATTCCGTTGATGCTCATAGTCGAGCTTATAATCACGTTAAAGCTGCTCACGTTAACCTCTCCGGGCTGCGTGAAGGTCGCTATCAGAAAGAGCTGCGAGCCTATCCCATTCCAGGTCGCGTATACCACGTCCGAGCAGGAGAAGCCTCCAAAGAAGCTGCACTCCTGAGGCAGTATCGATGTCGATGAGGATGAGAGTATAAGCACAAGTACGACTGCGATTGTCATGATTATTATGGCGAAAGAGTAGACCGAAAGGAATTCGACAGCACTCTGGCCCTTCTGCTCCATACGCCGAACTTCTCAAAGCAGATTTAAATATTGTGCAGGAGCAGTCCTGCTTATGGACGAGGATTACTACAGGGGCATAGCCAAGTCGATAAGGCTCCACAAGAGGCTTGGGCAGAACTTCCTGCTGAGCAGGCGCATTGCCGCAGCAGAGGCTGCGCACTGCGCTGGCAAGAACGTTCTGGAGCTGGGCCCCGGGCTTGGCATCCTTACCGAGGAGCTCTGCGCGGTGGCGAAGTCCGTCATATCGATAGAAATAGACCCTGACCTCTACGAATTCCTAGAATCGACAGCCTCTCACAGTAACCTCAAGCTTATCAAGGCAGATTTCTTCTCAGTTGACCCGGCAAAGCTGAAAGGCATCGACATACTCGCTTCGAATGTGCCCTACCACCTCTCAAGCAGGCTGCTGCTCTGGCTTGTTGAAAGGAAGCTGCCTGCGGTACTCTGCCTCCAGAAGGAATTCGTGGACAGGATGCTTGCGAAGGCTGGCACCGAGGACTATTCGAGGCTGAGCGTCTTCTGCTCCCTGCGCTTCTCGGCTACGCGGCTGATGAAGGTGCCTTCCAGCTGCTTCTACCCCGTGCCGCGGGTGCAATCCTCGCTGGTCTACCTGAAGCCGAAGGCTGCCGGCATAACGAAGAAAGAGATGGAGATAATATCGCTGGTCATGGAGCACAAGAACAAGAAGATGAGGAATGCGGTCGAGGACTCGGCGGCCTCGTTGGGGCTCGACAAGCCTGCCGCAAGGAAGATTGCAGACTCGATGGAGTGCTCCGGCATGAGGGCTTCAAAGATGGAGCCGCTGCAGCTACTGGACGCCGCGAAGCGTCTTTCAAAAATGCTCTAGAACGAGTATGCAGCTGGCTGCACCTCGTCCATTATGAGTGCGCTTCCCACGCCCGATTTAAACCTCTTCTCCGCTTTTGTAGAATCCTCTTTTCCTAACAGCATCTTGTAGTGTATCGGTATAGAGTATTCCGCCTTTATAGCATTCGCCGCCCCTATCGCCTCTTCAACGTCCATCACGAAGGTGCCTCCCATCGGGAGCAGCGATGCGCCTATTCCTTTCAATCCATTCATTTCCTCTATGTGGTCCGTATCGCCCGCATGGTATATCTTGAAGCCGACCATGTCTATTATGTAACCCACCCATCTATTCTCCTTCGGATGAAACGACAGCCTCTCCTTCTTAATGTTGTACGCGGGTATCGCCTCCACGCCTGTGCTGCGAAGCTTGGTGGTAAATCCCGGCTTTGACAGCGTGAAATTCTTAAAAGTCCCTTTCTCAAAGCATCCTTGCGGGCAGATTACTTCACCATCCGGTTTCAGCACCCTAAGTATGTCATCCTTGCTGCAATGATCCATGTGGGCATGCGTTATCAGGACGAAATCGGCCTTCTCCTTTATTGAAGAGCTGATTCTAAATGGATCCACGAATATGTTAAAGCCGTCTCCCTTTATGTAGAAGCTTGCGTGCCCGATCCAGAATAATGTCTTGTTTATTTCCATCCAATCACAGCATCTTTTCACAGCGAAATAATTTAACACTTTCAGGTACAAAACGATTAGTCAGACACAAAGATATAAATTTTGGGGTAGTTATCTTATAAAATGCAATTGCTGGGCGTGCCAATGGGAACTGGGTGGGGTCGTTACACAGCACATATGCTTACTGCACTATTTGGACTGCTTTTCTTCTTCTCATTGGTTCTGAGTTCCCATGCAGCCATCCCAAAAACAACTACCTACACCACCATCTACCAGTCCACCACCCTCCGCTCCACCTCCATCTCCTCCACCACTTCCACCACTACTATCGCCCTACCTACATGCACTTGCAACGAGCAGTCTGAGAGCTGCGGCGTGACGCAATGCACCTGTCCAGTATCGTGCCCCCAGGAGATTGTCCAGCCACCCTGCAGCGAAGGCAAACAAAACGCCTATTGTTATGCACACATCTCCACCACCCTCTCCACCTCCATCTCCACCTCCATCTCTTCCACTTCAATCTCCTCCACCTCCGTCTCCTCCACAACCTCCACCATAAGCACCCTCTCCACCACCACCATAGTGCCGCAGCCTGACATAATAACAATATGCACAAACATACAAACAAGCACCCCCTTCAAGAAATATGGGGGAAGTGGGGGCTTCTTGCAACAGATAAATACGACCCAGACTATGCCCGTGACTACTAACGTAATTTCATATGACAGCCAGAACGCACAGTGGCTAATAACCTGCCCCAAAGCCCCAAATCCTACAGATACTCTTGAGTATCTGAACTCACCCAACACGCAGTTTATCGCAGGGGACGAGTGCCTCACCAATTCAACCCCGCTAAGCTCCAAGGTATGCCTCAATGTCATAGTGAACTGGAGCGACACCATACTCGCGAACGTCATCCTAAACGTCAGCGGCACTAATCTGGCGAACCTTTCGGTGAGTAATCTTGCATACTCGGGAGAGAGCTACAACTATACCGGCCCCCGCACCTCTACCACCACCTCAGTCCCCACCGTCTCCACCGTAACTACCTTCTTCTCCACTACGATACCTGCATGTACTTGCGGCGAGGAAGACATCGACTGTGACGTAGCGCAATGCCACCCCTGCCCCGGCTCATGCCCATCCACGGAGACGGCAAAGTGTGGCTCAAATGCTTATACTTTTCATTGCGAGGCATCCACCACTACCGACCCCCCCAGCGACTCCGCCCCTCTAGCTTCCTCCACCACTACCTTTATTACCACCACCGTCTCCGCCACTCTCCACCTTCCCCGCGCGGTCATCCCAAAAACAACCACCTACACCACCGTCTACCAATCCACCACCCTTAAATCCACCTCCATCTCCACCACCCTCTACTCCACAACCACCACCATCAAGCTAGCTACATGCGCTGCCTGCGGCGACCAGTCTGAGAGCTGCGGCGTGGCGCAATGCATCTGCCCCGCATCGTGCCCCCAGGAGGTTGTCCAGCCACCCTGCAGCGAAGGCAAACAAAACGCCTATTGTATACCGGTCTACTCCACCACACTCTACTCCACAACCACAACCACTACCTCCTCCACCACAACTACCATCTCCCTACCGCAGGCGTATATATCAAGCGGCTACGACTCAGCGTCGAACATCTTCCAGGGCGTGCCTTCATCAAAGCAGAGCGGGGTATGGAGCTGGCACGCCAAGGTAGCGAACCTCTCTCTGGCAAATACCAGCCAGCTATCCCAATCCGATTGGATAAACTTAATCTATAACACAAAAGACTCAAGCGGAGATGCGTGTCAGTACGACTATAACCTCTCGGTGCAGGCATCGATTAGCTCCCTGCAGAATGGGGAGGCGCCTGTACCTGTGGCACCATCCACCTCCGGCGGAGACTACCTATCGTTCAACAATGTAACATACACTGGATTTACAACAGGGCAGCAGTACGGGGCGAACGCAATTGCGATGAACTCCTGTTACCTCCCCAATTTCTGGACCCAATGGCATCTAGTAAGCACCAGCGGCGCAATGAACTATCAGGGCAGCACGCAGAGCCCTGTCTGCGTCTACCAGTACGGCAACGTGCCAGAATACTGGAGTGCGAACGTTATCGGGGGTACCCTAACAACAGGATACGTAATGGCCAACACCCTCTCATTCGGCGACAGCTCTGTGCTGCCCTACCTCCTGTACAACATCTCGCTCCCCACCATTGTGCAGACGCTGGGATCGACCGAAAGCTTCCTCAACTCTTCCTATGACCTCTACTCGGCGCACAATCTACAGTCGCCAGGCAACTTCCTAGACCCATTCCTGATAGGCGGGACCTCAGACGGATCATCAATATTTATGAACGTAAATGGGGTACTCGCGCAGCTCTCGGCACCAACCTTCTTTGGAAATCCCGCGGCATCACCCACATCGCCGATCTACAACGGGCTGCAGATACAGGCTACCTCATTTGTGGTGCAGCAGAACGCAACAATAGCAAGTACCTACGGACTTAGCAACGCGCAGGCGATAGGGCCATCATATTCCATAGCCAGCATAACAAATGCTATACTCTTCGCTGAGGCGTCGAACAACAACTTCTTTGTGCTGAGCAACATCAGCATCTGTTCTAGTTCTAACCCTGCTAACGAAAATTGTTTTATTAACAATGCGTATTACATATACAGGCTGCAGTACTTCCCTGCAGGCTACTTCAGCACACCCGATAGGACTCCTTCCCAGGCTGCTCCCACGAATGCGCCCTCTGCCACTGCCTACAGCGCCAATGTGGAATCCTACCTCAGCAATGTATCCTCACTGCAGCAGGGAGGCTACTACATTACCAGCATGTACAATGTGACTAAGCTGTGGTATCCTGCATATTATACGTACCCCAAGCCAATAGCAATGGCATCAGATGCAGGTGGAGACCTCTTTGTGTTGGCGGCAAACGTTATGGGAACCTGTTATGGTTCAGGAAATGGGTGCAGCGCTTACGGCTTCGACCTTTTCTACATATCCAGCTCTGGGCAAGTACTCTTCGACAATGTGACCTCCAGTCCGGAATATAACACGTGGCTTGGTTCTATAATATTTGGTTCCTCTCCCCAAAACACTTCATTTACAGTTTCGCCCACCGGGCAGTACCTCTACGTGAGCACGAAGAGCATACCCTACGTCTTCATATATACTGCAAAGGTCGTCAACGGGCTGAATTCCACCTATCTAACGGCCATAAACCTATCGTATTCCACACCCGCATATAACCTAAGCATAACCAAGTACCTTGGAGGCGGTGGCCCATACAACTCAAGCGCGTTGAAGAGTCTGTACGCACCCGGCTCTCCAAACTTGAAAAACTTGAATGATACGCCAACTGCGCCAAGCGGTTATTCATCGCACTGGCCTATAGGCCTCGCTGAATCGCAGGGCATCCTCTACGTTCTTGATGATTGGTTCATCGGCGAGCCCCCGCTTGATGCGGGAGGTAATCCCGCAGCCGAAAGCATCCTAATGCTTCGGGCGTTCACTTACAATGGCACCGAAATACCTATCGATGCAGCTACCTACGACGATGTCATACCAAAGAGCTACCTCAACCTGGGTACTGGATACGTAGCGGGACAGCTCTATCCTCCGTACGGGCTGCCGATATCTGCAAACTTCTCCGTGCCGAAATCTTTAGGCAGTAACCACTACTCATACCTAAGTTACTGTGCCTATGGATGCACATACAGCCCATTGTCAAGCTGGTCTCAGCCCGCATACAACGCGCTGCTTCCAGACTACTCATGGATTACAAATAGCTCGCCCCCGGTAGGGCCGTTTTTGGGTGCGGAGTCGCCTCCCACCCCCGGAAAGGTTGTCGCATGGACAAATCCTCTAGTGATACCCTTCGCATCCTTCACTGCGGATTTAAACAACACCCTCTATCTCAATGCCTGGGCGTATGCATATCCTACCTCCTTTTGTACTCTCGAGACTCCAGTAACAGCCCCCCCAATATCTTCATCATGCAGCCAGTTCTACGCAGAGCTGGCAGGCATCCACTTCAACCCGCAGAATTACACTAGGATCGCGGCCAACCCGCAGATCTCATATGCGTGCTATCTTGGCATTAATACAAGCCCCACCAACATCTTCAAACCTTCCTCCCCTTCCGGCACCACCTGCACAACCGTTGCAAACCTCAGCAGGCAGAAGCCCCCGGCCCTTGGCATCCCCGATCCGTTCTCTTATGCGGAAAGCCTTGGAAGCCCGAGCGCGTACCTATCCGGGCCGCTATCGCTAACTACACTGTACCCAAGCTTGTATGGTGGCGCCGATCCTCCATCACAACCAACTCTGGCCATCTCCCCCACCACAATCTCCACTGGCACAAGCGTTACAATAAGTGCAACCTGCCAACCAAGCACAGATAACTGCGCAATAGACTACCCGAACTTAGGAACGCAGATAGCCATAGGCACAGGCTCCGCTACCGATACATTCACACCAGGTACAGCAGGCTCATTCTGCTACTATTATGCCAATGATATAACTACCGGCCTAAACTCTGCAGGGCAATGCCTTGCAGTCACTTCCTCCTCAGGGCTCAGCAATTCTTCAAACATTGTGATAGGGAACAGCATATCAATAAGTATTCCTTCGATACCAGCCGGGCTTGCTGCATCCAAACTGAAGAGCGACATATCCGGATACATCCTCGTCCCAATTAACTATACATATTCGCTGACCCGATCTTACTCACCAAGTCCGGATTTGCCAGCGTTCGGTGACCCTTCTTCCTGCGGCTCCATATCGCTTCCTGCCCAATCCACCCAGAGCTTCCAGGTCCATACGGATGTACTTCAGTCCGCTTCAGAGAGCCAGCTCAACGAGAGCCTGGCGAGCGGCTTTGTGATAGGGCAGTATCAGAACAACAATAAGTACTATGAAGCGAACCTGTCTGATGCCGGTCTGATACTACCCCCGCAGATCTTCCTCAACATATTCTCGAACAGGATATTCGGTGAAATGTACATAAACCAGAGTATGAACCCGCGCGGCCCGTCACTCGGAGGGAATGGGCCTTCATCCTTTACAGGCAGCTCGTACGGAAGCATCCTCATAGCTGCAGACCCTGTAATCCAGGGCTACCCAGACCAGATAACGCTCTACGCCGGTAGTGAAACAGCCGGGGACGCCCTATGGTTTTATGTCCTCAACATCAATGGCAACCAGGTGGCTGCCAGCCCAACCTCCAGCAGCGGCTCTGTAGCGCTGACTATCTGCGCCTCTTCTAACTCCTGCCTGCCGCCAGGATATTATAGTATAGAGGCGTACGCCATGAACCCCATCCAAACCCTCATCCCGATATTCCCGCAGCTAATCGTCCGATCGAGCGCAAGCCTTGGGGACGTTGTGATAAATGCGACCCATACATTCAACTACTCGCAGATTAACTTCGAACAGATGTATGGCGGCGGCATCGTGGCTCCTGGGTTCTCTGAAGAGGCTGCGCTGCAGCTCAACCCCCAGGCAATCGGCGCAGTATGCAGCTTCTGCACGCTCCCCTACTACTACAATCCTGCGAACCTATTTGTCGGCAACAACAGCCTCTCGCACAGCGGCCCGCTCCAGACGAATCTGGTAGCGCTCTTCAGCCAGTTCAAGGTGATGACCCATCTTGACGTCCTGGACCTAAGCATGCTGTACAACGCCAAAGTGCTCGGCTACAACCGGCTTAATTACAGCTATACAGACCAGTTCAACAACACGATAAACATGCCCATGGATGTTGATTTGGCGAACATAACTCTGATAACCTTGAACGTGTCTAGCGTGATAAATTCTAGCAATCCCAACTCCACATTCGTGAAGGTGAAGGGCATAGCCGGGTACTACCCCAGCTTCTTCAGCGTCACTCCGTCGCCCATCCCGGAGGGCAGCCCGATATACCTGTACTATGACACAAACATAAACTTCTACAACCAGAGCCTCAACCCGTCGTCGAATCCTGACGCGTACTATACATACGCGCTGCAGTGCGCATTCGGCAGCGTGAGCGGCCCATGCGCCTTTGCCGACCCCTCCCTCATGACACTGCCACCACTCGGCCAGGGTCCGGTAGGTCTCCAGCAGGCGCAGACGATAAACTTCCACTCGCAGTTCAACACCACGGGGCAGTGCTCGCCAGAGCCAAACAGCCTGCTCATCGCGCCCAATACAACAGAGTGCAACATATACCCAGGAAACCAATGGGGGCTTCCCACCAGCGGCACTTCGGCGCAGGGAGTCCGCGAGTACTGCATACCGGATTATACAAATGGCACGGGAGTGCTGACTACGCAGCTCGGGCTGATGGACATCGCAACTGCTGGCATCAACGGCAACTTCAGCTACAACTTTACAGTATGCGGTACCGGCACAGCAAGGCTGCAGGCGAGCTACTACGGCTACCCTGTCAACCAACCACAGCTCTTCTTCCAGACGCCGCTGCAGACCAGGCCATCGCTAAGTTCTGCTGGCGGGACATCGGTACCGCTTGTAGGCAGCCCGGAGTTCAACTACTCCATAGCGCCGAACACCACTGTCAAGTCTATCCAGATAGGTAGCTATTACCTCTCACTGGGCGAAATAGCCTCGATACTCGGCATATCGATAGTCGCGGGGATCTTCTGCTACCTGCTGCTCAGGGACCGCTTTAGCTCAAAAGACTAGTTATTTATATGTAAAAAGAGATAATATTAATGGTGAGAACATGCTGCAGTTGTTTGTGCTGAGCATAGGGGCGATATACGCGCTGATACCACTTGTAATCATAATAATACTGATAGCCGCGGCAGTGGGTCTGACCAGGGGATCAACCATCTTCGAGCTATTCGGGATAGAGGCCCTGGTGGGGATGGCAAGCGCAAAGAACATAGGAGCAGGCAAGGCTGGAACAGGCATCGGCGGGACGACTATGACGAAAATGCAAGCAAGACAGAAGTTGGCGGGGTTTGGAGCAACATCCGCTGGAAAAACGCAGAAAGTAACGGGGACTCTCGCAGCAAGTGCGGCACAGAAAGCCTCTACGAATGCAGAAGCAGCAGCCATGATAAACAAGTTAGCCAAACAGGGTAACCCAGAGGCCGTGGCAGCTGTGGCTGCGGGCGCAGCAGCTTTCGCAACTGCCTCTCAATCCCGCAAGGGTAAGGGTATAGTAAACCTCGCCGTATCCTCTCCACCACCACCTCCTCCATTCCCCGGAGCAAAACCTCCCTCCAGATGGAACAGATCAACTAATGTATTCACCACGCGAACGCAAAGAGGGGGAAACCCTCTTCTGACTATGCAGGTGCCCGCCCCCCTCTCTATTATGACATGGAGAACGAGGGCAGGGAGCTGGCGCACCACAAGGGCGGAAAGTCGTAGTGCTGCAGCAGCATCATGGGTCGCTAGTCAGCAACACGCTGCAACCATCGCGGCATACAGGCAGCATGCAGGTCCTGTGGCGCACCAAATGATAATGCAGGCGGCAAAGTATAAAACCAATCCTTCCCGAGTGCCTAAGCCCCTGCGCCGCTCTGCCTATCTCCCGCTGAGTAAGCCCGCTTCTAAAATGAGCTGGATATACGGTCACAGGGCGAGTGCACCAATTCCCCAGACGAGAAGGCAAATGATATGGTCATTCTATAAGGGCACAGGCGGCGCGCTGAAGCGAAAATTGAGAGAGGAAAAGGACTAGAGAGATAATCAAGCAACTCTCTTCAGTATCTCCTCGCCGAGCCTTGCCCCAGCCGTTATTTCGGGCAGCACTATGCTCGAGGCCCCAGCCTTCGCGAGCTTCTGCATGTTCTCCTCCTCTATGACCCTGGATATCACGTCTATATTTGGATTTATGTCCTTAGCTGTTATCGCAATCAGGGCATTCTTCACGTCCTCGTCATCGCACGCGATGATGCACGACGCCTTCTCGGTTCCAGCGGTCTTGAACGCCTCCTCGCTCTTCAGCTCCCCGACAACTGCGAGCATTCCCTGCCTGTAGAGCCGCGCAGCCTGCATATTATCCTGCACGATCGCCACGAACTTCATCTTCTCCTTTGCCAGTTCTTCAACAAGCACCTTCGAGAAGTTGTTGTACGGGGCGACTATTATGTGTTTATTCAGCCTCTTCACCTTTGCAAGTACGAAGTACTCAGTTATATTTATGCTGCGTATCAGCCTGATGAACCAGGTAGCAAGGAAGACCGCGAAGAGTGCGAAGACAAAAGCATCGAGAAGGCTCGAGGTCAATACAAGGGGACTGTCCACGAGCGCCGCCGGTATCAGCGCGTAGTAGACGTATAGGGATGCAAGCAGGTTCCATATGAGGGAGATGCCGAGCCCCACGCCCGCGATCGCCGTAAGCGCTACCGCGATGGCGAAGAGCACAAGCGCTATTAGAAGCACCAGGTAGTTCATGTTCTTTCTCTTCATCTCCTCACCTTCTCCAGCAGCGCGCTGCCTATCTCAACGCCTGCGAGTATCTCCGGCACTATGCACATCTCCGCGCCGGCGCGCTGCATCTTCGTTATGCCTGTGTCCTCATCAGCGGCCCTTGATATTATCTTCACCTTAGGGTTAAGGTGCTTTGCCGTCACTATGCCCATCAGGTTGGCCAGGTCGTCTTTCGTTGCGAAGACTATCGCCCTCGCCTTCACTATGTCCGCCTCCTTCAATATCTCCTCACTGGCGAAGTCGCCGCCTATTACCGTGTAGTTGCGGTCCCTTAGCATCTCTATTGTCACAGGGTCCCTATCTATCACTAGGAATTTCATCTTCTCCTCAGAGAGATCGTTGCAGAGCCGCTCCGCGGTCCTCGAATAGCCGCAGATTATTATGTGGTTATTCATCCTGCTCGCAGAGAGTATGCTCACCTTGGAGAGCAGCTCCGTGCCCGTTAGTATCTCTATTATTGCGGCAAGCGCGAGGCCAACCGCAACTATCTTGGCGACTCCGTCTATAACCGAAATTATTATGAGCTGGTAGAAGGCGGCGCCGAATGGCGGCGCGTTTGCCTGCAGCACAGATGCGACGCTTATCCCTACCGCATCAAAGAGCGAGCCAATTGTGTAGTATGCAGAGACATAGAGGTTGTGCGATATGTTGTAGACTATGTAGAGCGTGGCCAGGGCGAGTATCACTGCCGCTATCGCAAGATAGATGAGCGTCTTTCCCGCGATGCTCCTCCTCTCAAGCTCCGGCACATTCACCAAGCGCCCACCTACTTCATAAGCTCCTTGACAATCTCCCTGCTCGCGGTCTTCTGCGGCATCACTATGTAGTCGGCGCCTGCATCCACCAGCTTCTCCCTTACGAAGTCGTCGTTGGACCTTGTCGCTATGAATATGCTTTTGTTGAGGTCCCTGGCGGTTAGCACAGCGAACAGGTTTTTCGCGTCGTTGTCCATGACTATTGCTATAGCCTTAGCGTTAGCGATGCCAGCAGATTTGAGGACCCTCGACGATGTGGCATCGGCATTTATGGTCTTGTAGCCGAGTTCCTCGCATCTCTTCGCTATGTCGGTGTTGGCCTCTATTATCACGAAGTCTACGTTGTGCTCGATGAGCATGTCCGTAATCTTCCTGCCCACGACCCCATAGCCGCAGACTATCACATGATTCTTCGCCTCAATCCTTCTCTCAGCCATGCTCCCGCTTCATATTAGAAAAGAATGCTTTTAATAGGCTCTGATGTTGGTGTGCGGGGCAGATTGCTGAAACCTATCCCCCTTTCAATCAAGATTTAGCTCCACCCAGATTCGAACTGGGGTTCCCAGGTCCAGAGCCTGGTGTCCTTTTTTGGTTGCTTTTGCGCAATGACCACTAGACGATGGAGCTAAACAATAGTATTGAGGGAACCTATTTTATATTTGTTGCGTAAAATCCTATGATGATGCGCGAGAATACCTTCCTCATGCAGGAGATAAGGGACATAGTGATTGCAGATGCAGTACTGATACTTGCCATGACGCTCGTCCTCTGCGGGGGCATTTTCAGCATAACGAGTAACCCCTCGAGCTTCGTGCGGAGCTTCGTATATTACATCCCTATAGTCGCGGTGGCTGCTACCCTTGTCTTCGTTCTGCACGAGCTGATGCACAAGTTCGTGGCGCAGCACTACGGTGCTATAGCGGGGTTCAAGACGAACACGATGGGCCTGATGATCACGCTGATCACAGGCGCCTGCGGCTTCCTCCTAGGAATACCCGGCGCCACCATGATATATGCACACTCGTTTGACAAGAGGCAGAACGGGCTCGTCTCGCTGGCAGGTCCGCTCACCAACTTCGCGATCTTTGGCGCGTGCCTCGCAATCTTTTTCGTGCTCGCGCCTGCATCCACCTCATATCTTTACACGGCGCTCTCCCTCACCCTATTCATAAGCATACTGCTTGCATTCTTCAACATGCTTCCCATATTCCCGCTCGACGGGAGCAAGGTGCTCGCCTGGAACAAGCCAATCTACTTTGGCACGATTTGCATCATATTCGTGCTGATGATGCTCTTCACCCCCATCCCTATATACGTCATCATACTGATGGTGATTGTGGCTCTCTTCTTCTCGTTATTCTACAGGAGGGCGTTCTGAACAAGAAAGGTATTAAAGACTTATTAGCGACAGTATAGTCAGGCATGGTATTAATGGCGGACGCGATGGCCCCCGAGACTAGGACCACTATAGATGCAATGATAGAGCTCCTGAAGAGCAGAGGCAAGACGGATATCGCCCAAATATCAATGGCTCTGGACACAGATCAGGGCATAATAGAGAACTGGGCAAAGGTTCTCGAGAAGGGCAATCTTGTCAAGATAAGCTACGAAGTGGGCAAGATGTTCGTAACTCCCTACAATCTTACACCGGAGCAGGAGACCGCTGTGAAGGCCGAGATGCAAACAAAGGCATTTTCGATAGAATCTACCGTATCATCAGAGCTGCTCTCACTTGACAATCTTTCAGAGACGCTCAAGGGCATAAAGACCTCCATATTAGCAGCCGAGAAGCTGGAATCCGATCAGATGCCGCAGATGCGCAAGGCGCTCTCGCAGATAAACTCCATATCCGAAGCTGTAGACCAGAAGCTCAGGTCAGTCGGCCAGACGGAGAAGAGGGCGAACGAGTTCTATGATGCGATAAACAAGCGCGCTGCAGAGCTCGCCATGAGGGTCTCTCAGATCGAGTCGACCGTAAACAGCAAGAGCATCGAAGATGCAAGGCACAACATTGCTCAGATCATGGGCGAAGCGGCTGATGCAGACAAACAGATTGCGCTGATGAGCAAGAACACCAGCGATTCAATAAACCAGCTCAGGACGAGTATGGAGGAGCAGATGAAACAGCTGCACCAACAGATGGATTCAAACGGGAGGGACCTCGAGGCGAAGACGAAAGAGTATTCAAGGCTGCTTTCCGAAAGCGAGCGCGAGTTAAGGGACAGGGCGAGAGCAGCCACCTCTGTAGTCCAGGAGTCGAAGGAATTCGAGCAAGAGAAGGAGAAAACAAAAAGTAGGATTAACGAGGTAAGGGCGGAATTTAACGACGCATATGCGAAGACCAGGGAGGAGATAAGCAAGAGCAAGAGCGAACTCGATGCAAGTTCAAAGGCGCTTCTCGACCAGGTAGACTCCATAAAGAAGGGATTCGGCGAGGCGGCGATGATGGATGATGCGATAACGCGGGTAAAGGGCGAGCTTGCATCGATAGAATCGGATATCGCCGCGCAAAGGCGGGAGATAGAGGAATTACTCACGCAGATACACAAGATCCAATCTACGGAAGTGCAGCCTGACAAGAAGAGTGCCACCATCAATAGCATCAAAGACATGGTGGACAAGGCTGCATCAAACGTCAGCGATATAAGGAACAAGGTCAAGAATGTATCGGAGGGGGCAAAGGAGATAGGCAAGAAGGAAGAGGGGCAGCAAGAGGGATGATTCTGATGGAGCAGTCAAATAGCGAAGCGGGGCACGTAATGGCAAGCTACAGCTTGAACGCCAATGGGATGCCGGTCAACATAGAGATCTTGCAGGGTATAGATTACACCCCCACCTACAGAGTGACGATACCGGGGATGGCGGCTGCCACTAAGCTGTTGCTCATGTCGCTCAGGAGCGAGCTCATTCCCATGGTCTCTGTCGACACAACCAGAATACAGGACAAGCAATACCTTGATGAGGTAAACAAAAAGTACATAAATGCGAGCAGCCTACTCATCGATAGGTATCTTCCAGGAACGCCGCAGAGCACGAAGTCATTGCTTATTGCGTATGTGATAAACATGATGTTGGGACTCGGCGACCTAGAGGGTCCGCTCGCCGACGAAAATCTTGAGGAGATTGCGGTAAACGGCGCAGGGCACCGCATCTGGGTCTTCCACAAGGATTTTGGCTGGTGCAAGACCGACATAACGCCGCAGACCGAGGAGCAGATATACGACTATGCGGAGCAGATAGGCAGAAGAGTGGGGAGGGAGATAAACAACCTGTCACCCCTGATGGACGCTGTCCTGCCCGATGGCTCGAGGGTCAACGCGACGCTATACCCGATATCGGAGGTAGGCGACACAATAACGATAAGGAAGTTCGCAAAGAACCCGTGGACCATGCCCGCGATGATAAAGAACCACACCCTTGACCCGTCGCTCGCAGCGCTCGTCTGGCTCTGCATACAGAACGAGATCAGCTTGCTAATATCGGGGGGCACGGCAAGCGGAAAGACTAGCATGCTCAACGCGGCCAGCATATTCTTCCCGCCGAACAGAAGGATAATATCTGTAGAGGAGACGAGGGAGCTGACGCTGCCCGATTTCCTCCAATGGATACCCATGGTGACAAGGCAGCCTAACCCGGAGGGCAAGGGAGAGGTGACGCTATACGACCTCACGATCAATTCGCTGAGGCAGAGGCCAGACATAGTGGTGGTCGGCGAGGTAAGGGTGCAGAAGGATGCGGAGACGCTCTTCGAGTCTATACACACCGGCCACGCGGTCTACGGGACGCTCCACGCAGACAACGCGCAGGACACCATCATAAGGCTGACAAACCCCCCGATAGCGATATCAAAGGTGATGGTCAATGCGCTAGGCGGCATTCTCGTCGCGTTCAGACACAGGATGAGAGGAATAAGGAGGATACTGGAATATGGAGAGGTGCTGAGGAGCGGGGACGTCAACGTTCTCTACAAGTGGAACATGCGTGATGACACCTTCACCCAGATAAGCGAGATGACGAGGCTGGCAGATACGCTGATCCTCTATTCCGGTTATACACTCCAGGAGATAAACGATGACATAGCCGAGAAGATTGAGGTATTGAACTGGATGGTGAAGAACGACGTGATGTCTGTCAATGATGCTGGTCTTGTAGTTGCCAACTACTACAGAAGGAAGGACAAAGTGCTCGACATAGTCAGGAACGGCGTCAAGTTCGCAAGGGATATATTTTAATGACTTCCCTTCGTTATAAGGTTGGTACGAATGGCAGACCAAGAGAAGGCGACCCTATATTCACAGCTTGTAAAACAGATTGTGGAGATTGAGGGCAGTTCTGAGAAGCCAGAATCCGGCAGCGTTAACATATCGGAGAGTTTTTCCGGGAGCACGCAGAGGGGCAACGTAGATTATTCCAACCTCATAAACCTGATAAGCGAGGTAGAGAGAAAGGAAAGCATCTTCCAAAGACCACAGAAGTTGCAGCCACAGATTGTCGAGCAGGTAGCGCAGCCATCAGCAGAGGAGCAGCCACAGATTGTCGAGCAGGTAGCGCAGCCATCAGCAGAGGAGCAGGTTATTGTATCTGCAGAGGCTCTCGCAATCGCAAGCGCGAAGAAGCAGGTGAAGAAGGAGCTTGCCGAGCTGACAAAGGCATTGCCGATCAAGATGCCGATGTTCGAGGAGCAGAAAATAAAGAAGGTAAATTCTGACCTTGTGCTGCCAAACCTGTCCCTGTTGGACCAGGTTTCCGAGCTGGAGAGGATAATAGAAGGATTGAGGGCTAACATTTTCATGGGGGATGAGAGGGAGATCGTGGAGGAGGAGCTCTACGGTCTTGCCGAGCAGGTCAAAAAGGAGAAGTCTGAGCTTAAGAAGAGGAAGACGCTCCAGCAGGATGCTGCGCAGCTCTGGAGCCTGAGAGACCAGAGGCTGACGGTTGCGATAGTGTTGCTGCAGCAGAGGAGGAACGGGTGAGCCATTGCTTTTCAAGAAGAAGGGGCCGCGCATAATAACCGTAGACGGAAAGCAGATAGAGCTACAGCCCAAGAAGGGCGAAGGGTTCGGCTCGTTCTTTAGCAGGAAGCCGAAGGCGCAATCGGACAAACCCGTGCAGGGTCCAACTTCTATAAACGCATCTCCGTCGCCGCAAGTTGCTGCCATGCAACCCCAGCCGGCGCCGGCTCAGATGCAGACACCACCCCTGCAGGCCAAGCAGGGTGCGAGAAGGCCGTCAGCCGGAAAGCAGGGAATCTGGCACAGACGTATACAGAAAATAGAGATGAAGAACAGGAAGCTTGAGGCACTTCTAAAGCAGCACGGAATAAAACAGAGCGTCTACGACTTCATACAGAGGATGACTATAGCTGCCATGATAGTCGCGGTGGTCGTCGCGGCGACCCTGCTAGTCCTTCTCACGCACCTCAAGCTAAGCCCCATAGCTGCAGCCGTCATCGCAGTAGCGCTGGGCTTTGCGATATACCAGTATTCGTTCAGGGCATTCCTCCACTTCCCGCTCAGGAAGGAGGCGAAGTCCACCAAAAACATAGAGCGCGACATACTCTTTGCCTCGAGGGACCTAATAATATCCCTGAGGTCCGGAATGCCGCTCTACAACGCCATAGCTTCTGTGAGCAGCGGGTACGGTGACGCGAGCAGGGAGTTCACCAAGGTAACGGAAAGGGTGCAGCTCGGCATGTCGCTCGAGGATGCAATCGACCAGACGATAGCTGAGAGCAAGAGCACCTCCTTCAGGAGGCTCATGCTGCAGGCATCGGTGAGCATAAAGGCGGGGGCCGACGTTGTGGGATCCCTGCAAAGCATAATAGACCAGCTGTCCGAAGAGAGGGTGATAGCCCTGAGGAGATACGGGCAGAGGCTCAATGCGATAGCGATGTTCTACATGCTCTTCGGCATCATACTGCCCAGCATGGGAATAGCGATCGCCACGATACTTACTACATTCATATCAATTATCACGATAAACTTTGCAGTCCTGGAAGCCGCGCTTGTTGGGCTGGTCTTCCTGCAGATAATATTCCTGCAGATGATAAGGAGCTCAAGGCCCGTATTCGCAATGTGATGCTATGCAGATAAATTTCGAGAGATTGGTGTCGAGGGACCTGGCCAGGCGTCTCTCTAACGAGATGGATCTCGCCGGGATAAAGAGCAGTGTGAACAAGCTGCTCAGCATAGCGATAACCGGCGCGCTTGTCATACTAATAATAACCTCTTTCGCCCTCTCGATAATAGTAAGGGTCGAGTTCTTAGAGGCGTTCTTGATAGGGTTCGCTGCCGCAGGCTGCTACATAGCCTTCATCTACGTCTACCTCGAGTATTTAATTGACAGAAGGAAGACCGCACTGGAGGTGATACTTCCTGACTATTTCCAGATCGCATCTGCAAACTTGAGGAGCGGAATGGCGCTCGACAGGGCGCTCCTGCTCGCGGCAAGGCCGGAGTTCGGCTTCTTTTCAGACGACATGAAGGAGATGAGCAGGAGGATTTTCGGCGGCGAGACACTCGAGAATGCGTTCAGGTCGGAGAGCACAAAGTACCGCTCCTATCAGCTCACGCACGCCATAAGGATGATACTCGAGTCGATAAGATATGGCGGAGGAATGGCAGATCTCCTAGATCAGCTCTCAAAGGACATACGCAGCCAGCAGACCGTCCAGAAGGAGGTAGCGGGCCAGCTCTTCATGTACAGCATCTTCATCGCATTTGCAGGCGTAGTAGCCGCGCCCGTGCTCTACGGCCTCACCGGCCAGATGATAACCGTGACCGACACCGTCTGGAAGGGCATACTCGCGTCCAATCCGGGAGGCCTGCCTACAACAGGCGTCTCGTTCCTCAAACCGACCCCTCCGCAAATAACCCCCATACAGTACGAGGATTTCTCGATCATCGCGATTGCGATAATAACCGGGTTCGCCAGCCTGATAATGTCGGCAATAAACACCGGCTCGCCTGTTAAGGGAGTGAGGTACCTACCTCTCTTCATAATTGGCAGCGTTGGGATCTATTTCGTCGTGATAAAAGTGCTGTCAGGGCTCTTCTCCGGACTGAGCGCTGGCGTATGATCATGTAACGATGAAGTGCAACTTGCATGTGTTGTAGACAACACTGGCGCTGGTGCAGATCACGCTGCTGCTGTAGAATAGCCCGGTGCTGCCGCTCACTATATCGGGAGTCTGATTGAACAGCCCGTTGTACGAAGAGGCTAGCGGCCAATAATCTACCGGCGTTATCCCGTTAACCGTATTGTTCTGGTAGAGCTGCTCCATCTGTCCAGTCGAAAGCGGGGCATTGTATAGTTGCACGTCTGCCATTTCACCTATGAAATTTCCATCACCGCAGTATGCTTGGCCAAGCCCTATCCCTATCCCATTAGCGGTTGAGAAGCTGTTTGTGTTTATGACGGTTTGCTGCTGACCATTAAGCTGGAAAAGGTAGTTGCCAGTTGCAGGTGTCACAGACAATGCAACAAACATCCAACTGTTCAAATTGCTCGGTGTGACTGCAGGGGATGCCATTGTGTCTGCAGAGGTGCACCGATGGATAAACAAGTTCCCATTACTGCCTTGCGCAGCAAGACCAAATGATTGGTAACCGGTCCAGGAGAAAAGGGATTCTACATCATTTGAACCGAAGTTAAATGCTGTGGGGTCAATCCACATCGCTATTGCGAATGGATAGTTACTGCCTGAAAGGCTCGATACAGTGTTAATAATGCCATTTCCATTGAAGGAGATGCCCTGCGGCACTATCCCATTATAGAGACCTAGGGCGCCGGTCTCATTTAGCACTATCCTATTGGAGACGGCAAGCGCCCTGGATCCAAGGTAGAGGTGGCTGTAGGAGCTGTTCCCGCACTGCTGCAGGTTCGCGCAGTTGAGCACCCCCTTCACAGCGCTTGAGTTGTAGCCGTTCAGCAGGTTGTGGAATATCGGGTCCATCGTATAGCCCTGCAGGTTGTAGTATACTACGTTTGTAGGTGTGCCGTTGATGTTGTATCCCGAATAGTCATTCGCGTTTCCGTTCAGTGGATACCAGGCAACGAGCGTAGAGTTGAATATTGGTGGGCCATAGAGCCCACTAGTATATAGGCTCGATACCTGCGCAGGCGAGAGCGATGTGCTGTAGACTTGAACGTTTGCGATTGAACCGCTATAATAGTCCCCCGAGTCGCCCCCTATGGTGAAAACGCTATTCCCACCCAGGGTAAAACTGCCCGTACCCTCATTATTGCCATTTATATAAATGTAGGCTTTCCCCGAATTATATACCCCAACTACCTGATACCACGTGTTTGCTGCTAAGGGTATAGTTGCGCTAAGTCTACCATGCCCGACACATCCAAAATATATGACCCCAGGACCGTCTTCTCCCGCTCCAAGCCCAGTCACGCCCGCGATATTGCAGCCACCTTCTCCGGCAATCTGTGTTATGCCGGATAGTGTAGCCAAGTTAACCCAGGCTGAAATCGTAAATTGTTGGAGTGTATTTGATATAATGACTGTGTTTGTGTTAATTTCGCTTATTCCGTTGAAGCTGGCATCCTGCCTGTTCAACAGGTTGAAAGAGAAGAGTCCGCCAGGCCCTTCCTTGGTGGTCGACTGCTGTACGTTTTGCAGGTAGTTCGGGGAGTAGTTGGATGCAAAGTAGTAGCCGTTCTGTATCGCTGTCTGCAGCGGCGTCAGGTCCAAAAGCGAGAGCGAGGCTCCATTGAGCAGCGCAATCGTCCCGTTGGGTATCACGTTCGCGGAGAGCTGGTTCGCGGTGTAGATTAGATAGGACACAGTGACTCCGCTGGCCGGCAGCGCATTCGTCACAAGGCCTATCGCACCACAGGCCGTCAGCCCCAGGTTCGCTGCGTTAGGTGTCACCAGTATGAAGGAATTTGCCGGCAACGTCGGCATATTGGAGCATGATGTGGGCGTCCCTCCTAGGTAAACTAGAGTGCCGTATGCGAACATGAAGGGGCTCCTACTTCCAGCTATAGCAAGAGAATTGGCTATCAGGATTGGGTAGGGATATTTAGATATGCTTTTTATCGTGCTGGGGTTGTCGCTTTCAGCGCCATATATGTCCTGCGTTCCGTTTATGCTCACATTCGCAACCGCCGATATTCCATAGGTAACATAGCCGTAGCTCGAGTTGAGCGTGGCGAGCCCGGTCAGCTTTGCGGTCACCACGAACGGGTTTGTCTGGTATACGCTTATGCTGAGGTTGCTCAGGGTGAGCACTCCCTGCTGCGCCCCAGGGCTGTTAAGCACCGCGCTCACATATTGGGCCAGTGTTGCGCCGCCCATGTAGCTCGACATGTTTGTGCCGTAAATAGTCCCGTTCGTCATCAGGCTTTCAAGCCCATACTGTGTGTTGTTCACGAAGGTGGAGTACCTGAGGCTCGGCGTTCCCTCATAAATCGCGAGTGCATTGAGCGCATTGTTGAGGCTCGATGACAGGAACGCTGATGACCCGGAATTAAGGAGGCTTACCAGACCCGCCGAGCTTAGGGCAGCGCTTCCGTTCGCTCCCAGCTGGTCGTAGCTTATGCCAAGCACTATATATGTTATGAGCTCCCCGAGCATCAAGACGAAGAGCACTATCATGGTAAGTGTCAGAAGAACGCCTTTCTTTGTCTTCGGTTTCATCTCCATATCACCACCCCGACTTTGTAGAGTTTGCTTACGTTTCTCAGGCTGAGCGGGAACGAGGCAGCGCTGACCTCGTACGAATTGATGAGCGGTATCGGGCTGAAGGGCATGCTCACATAAACCACGTTAGATGGGTAGCCAACATTGCCGAATCCGCTGTAGTCATTCGCGTCGCCGTCGAGCGGATACCACGCAATAATAGAGACCAAGCTGGTGTTCTGGACAGGCACGGCCGCCATGCCGCCACGATACTTGCTCTCAATCTGGCTGCCGTTCAGCGCCCCATCGTATAGCTGCATGTCCGCTATCACCCCGTTAAAAGGATGCCCATTAAGACCTGTCTGCTCCCCAGCTCCTATCTGTGCAGTAACAGTGTTCGAAATAAGGCTGCCTGGCCTTGATGAGGTTCCCGCAAGGGCACCATCTACGTAAATGCTTAATGTATTCCCATTCCATGTGCACGCCGTGTAATACCAGGTATTTGGCTGCGCGATTATACCACTGCTTGCACGTGGCTCAACTGAACCGTCTGATAATTTGACCCAGCAATTAATTTGATTTTCTACTCCCGAGGCACCACCCTCCAAACGCAAAAAGACTTGGTTGTTGTTGAATAATTCTTGAGCGACTCCATTACTAGTAGTTGGCCTGCGTGTATTGAACCATGTACTTACTGTTAGCGCTGTTGGCCATGTTGGTTCACTGTCTAAGTTTATGTGGCTGTTCTTCCCGTTGAAGCTTGCCACTCCCAGAGACGGGGCGTAACTCCCATTTATGAATATCCCAAGGTTGCTAGACCTGTATGAGCTGTTGAGGAGCTGCGTTGCGCATCCTCCCTCCCCATTCAGGTACATCGCCCCTATCGCCTGCAGTATGCTCTCGCCGCCCGGCGCGCTGCACGTGCCGAACGCATATAGGGTGCTTCCGCCCGTCAGGTAAGCGTTGCCGTATGCGAGCGGCACGTCCTGAAAGGCGAGGTTTGTCGACGCTGGAAGCGTTATGCTCCAACGCTGCAGGTCGCTGCCGGTGATGTTGTACGAGACGAAATTTGTAAGACCGGCAACCGTGTAGAGCTGCGTCTGCGTCGTCGATGGTATCACATTGGCAGTGGCAGGTATGGAAAATTCATTTGTTGCACAGCCACAGCTGAAGTTTATCTCCCATATAATGTTACTGAAGGTGTAGTATGCATTGCCGCCAAGTATCGAGCCGGCGCCGGTGATACTTCCGGTGGATATGGTGTCTATCCACCGGGTGCTGCCTCCAGTTGTCATTGCAAAAATCTGGTTCCCACTGCCGACCAGTATCATGTTGCCTGTTGCCGATGGGCTCACCGTAGTCCCAGTGGCGAGTGCCCTCTGCCATGCCTGCGTTATTCCTGCGCTGTTCAGCGAGAATGCATACAGGTAATTCTGGCCTGCCGTTGAGGTGCTCACAATCAACTCCCCCGAAATATAAGCCGGCACGGTAGCCTGTGCAGCAAGAGGGAGCGTCGATATAATGTTTCCATTGAGCGGGCTGGCCACTATGACATTGCTGCCAGAGCCAAACGCGATGTAGTTATTTGCAATAGTGAGCGGTGTGCTCGCCGCCAATGAGAGCACACTCGATCTCCAGATGACGTTGCCGTTTTTCTGAATGGCTGTTAGGTAGCCTGTAGAGTTAGCATAGATTACGGACCCCTTGTAGATTATCGGGTAAAGAACGCTCCCGGATATGCCCTTGCTCAGTATCTGTTTTCCTGTGGTCGCATTCACCAGGTATATCGTGCTTCCTGTCCCAAATACCGCCATGCCGGAATCAACCGACACCGGCGTGCTTATCGGCGCCGCAGCGCTGAACTGAAAGAGGAGCATCGGCAGCATCGGTCCGCTCGCGGATGTAGCCGCAAGAGGGCCGCCTCCCGCGAAATAGGGCCAGGTTGCATATGCTGCGCTCGAATTTACCGCGGCGACTGCATACTGCGACGCAAAGCTGGCCAGATTTGTCTGCATCAGTGTCTGCGCCACGCTGTACGCTTCCGATGTCGTAACCTGGAAACTCGCCGGCTCTGTGAAATTTGCGTAGACGAGTATCCCTACGGCCGCGGTCGCCACTATCAGTGAAAAGACCGCATCGACCGTGAATATGAATCCCTTTATTTTCATAGCATCAACTCACTGAGCCCGTACTGCTGCTCCAGACGAACACCTCTATCTGTACAGGCGCTCCGTTAAGGAACGCGCTCCTTCTGCTTAAAAATGTTGTAACCGCGCCGTTCATAGTGGGATTCTCCCCAAGCGTAATATTAAGCGAGCTTCCAGATATGGTTATGTAATAATTGTATGTTGTTCCGAGTGCCTGTCCGGCGCCGGAGTAGTTGTAGTTCACCATAGACTGCAGGGCATAGAGCTTCGCCCCGGAGAGGCTCGAAGAGCCCGGCGAGGAGGCCAGCCCTATTCCAACACTAGTCCAAGCGCTTACCGAGTGCAGTACCACTATCGCCTGCCAGTTGGATGGGCTTCCTGCAGAGAGCAGGTTCTGCGCCACCCCCTGCGCCTGCAGCTGCATTATGTACGAGGTGCCACCCGAAGCTATTGAGAGCTGGTTGCTCACATCGAGCCACGCTATCGACAGTATGGTTATCGCTGACATGAATATTATTATGGCGAAGATCGCGTCGAAGCTCCAGAACTGCGCCCCGAAGCCCTTCCCGATGTATCTTTGGCGGTCCATGCAATCATCCTACCGATGCGTTTGTTATCGTAGGCGTTGGGAAACCCTGCTGGTAGAGTTGCTCTATCTGCCCGTTGGTGAGCGATGTGTTGTAGATTTGAAAGTCTACGATTGAATATGGGGGCACAGAACCACTAGGTTTGCCTATAATAAAAGATGGCGAGTTGTAAGAAAGAGTAGCTGGAATGGGCGATCCCACTCCCTGTCCGTTTACGTAAAAATACATATCTGACCCGTTAAACGTTCCTGCAAGGAAATACCAAGCACCAGCGGAAATACCTCCAGCGCTTATCTCGTACCTAGTTCCACTATTCCAGATATTCCAATCGAAATAGCCATGGTCCAAAATCATATCGTAACAACCGCCAAAATTACACCCATCATTGACAAAGTTACCTGCCCATAAACTACTTTCATAAACCCACATTGTTAGTGTTACTGTGTTTGTTGGTTTAAGAGTGCTTACTGCAGGTAACGAAATGTAGTTGCTTACTCCGTTGAAGAGGGGGAGGAGGGTGGGGCTCTGTGCACTGGGCGAGCTAGAGTATACAACAGAGTTGTAAACTACCCCTGTGGACGTTATCGAGTACGGGCTCTGCAGTGCGGCGTAGTTGGCGCCGCTGCCTGTCATCGGCCACCATCCAACCAGCCCTTCGTTTGGCACAGGTGTCCCGATCATCCCCTCAGAATACAGCTCGCTTATCTGCGATGCCGATAGCGTTGTGTTGTATATTTGTACGTCCGAGATGTTCCCTGTCCAATAGGTGGAATAACCCGAGCCGATGGTGAGCGAATTCGATGATGAGCTGAGTGCCCCCGAGACAACGGAATTCGACGTTCCAATGAGCTTCCCATTCATGTATATTGATATCGTGTTTGTCGATGACTGGTAGGCGGCAGCGCCGAAATACCAGGTGTCTGGCGATATGGCTGTGCTTGCTTGATAGTAACTGGTGCCGCTAGAGGTGGTTAGCCTAGAACCTAAGAAGGTACTAGAGGAATATAGGTCATAATCATCCCCTTTTCCTACAGTTATAGGCTTCGCAACGATCCTCTCGCTGCTCGTCGTGGTCGGCTCGAACCATGCAGCTATGGTTACGTTTGTCGGGCTCAGTCCAGGCGCGTTCGCAACCGAGATGGAACTGCTTGCCCCGTTGAACTGCGCCGTCAGGGTGGCGCTCTCATTCGGGAGGTAGCCATATGCGCCCTTGGTGAATGTTCCGTTGTCGCCGCTTCCGCTGTAATCATATATGGTATTAGAGTTGCCTATGTCAAGCGGCCACCAGCCCTTCAAATTGTATGTTGTCGTAAGGTTGCCGTTGAAGTATATTGATTGCGCCTGGAATCTTCCCGAAATGCCGTTAGAGACGAGCAGGGTATCCTGCAGCCCGTTGCTTCCTGTCGTTGTTGCAATCGAGTTGTAGCTGCCGAGCAGGCCGTTCGTGCTCCAGAAGCCGAGAGGCACGCCAGAGAGGGGATACCCGCCGAAGCTGCTCACCCTCGCCTGCAAGGCTATTACCGATGTGAGCGGAGCATTGTACGGTGTGCCGGTGTTGCCTTTGCCGCTATAATCGTTGAAGTTCCCATTGAGAGGCCACCACCCAACAAGTCCGCTAACCAGATTGGTAGGAGCAGAAGAGGGGCCGTTTGAATATATGGCCGCAATCTGCTGCTGCGAGAGCGATGCGTTGTAGACCTGCACGCCAGATATGTAGCCGTTGAAGTAGGTCCCGTTCGCAGGCGCCCCACCTATGGTGAGGTTCGAAGGCCCCTCAAAACCTCCCACCGAGAAGGTGTTCGATGCGACCGGATTCCCGTTTATGTAGATTGTGGCGGTTGAGCCCGAGCTGTTGTATGTCGCTGCTATGTTGTACAAGATGTTCGTGGACAACAGGTCGGGGCTGCCCTGCAGCATCTTGTTGCCGTCATTTGTCACAAAGGAGGGCGCCCCATAGTTTGTCACGGCGAGCATGAAAGGCTGGGACGAATGCCCAAATTCACCCACTATTGGGTTCGCCACGTTGACCTGGCCAGTGGCAGGGTACGCCTGTATGGTGCTCATGTATACCCACGCATCAAGGGTTATGCTGCTGGGCACCTTCAACGTCGGGGAATTCGCAACTACCACGACGCTGCTGCTGCTCGCTGTAAAGTGCGGCGCGTTGATGCTAGCCTGCTGGAAGAGAGAGAGGTTCTCTGCAAGCGAAGGCAGCGAGGGCATCAGCTTGTCTATGTAGATAATGCCGCCTGCGTTTGTGATGGTCAGGTATCCAGCATATAATGGCAATACATAGAGGACTATGCCGTTAGCGCTTGAAACCGGCGTCCCATTGACTGCGAGGTTCCTGGCGCTGCTGGCCGCCTCGCCCACTATCCTCTCCTTCCCTACGGTTGTGTTGGCGAAGATCAGCCCCGTGGTCGATACCGATATATTATATGGTATGTAACCTATGCCTGCACTCAACGGTGCAATTATGGAGTAGCCACTCCCCGCCTGCAACGCCTGGTTGATGTAGCCTGCCACGCTCTGCGCTATGAGCTGCATCAGCACCGACTGCTGCTGCGCAAGCGATACCGACCTCTCATTTGCTATCACCGCGAAGACTACCACAAAAATTATGAGCACGATGGAGTACACTATCATGAATTCGAGCGCGATCTGCGATCGCGCCACCGGTCTGTCAGAATTCTTCTTCTCTCCCCCCATCAAACCTGATATAAATCAATCGTAATTTATTTATAATGTCCCAGCGGCCCTGTAATAGCAATAAATAGTTTGAGTACGGTATAATGGCATGAACCCGAGCTCCCTAAAGGGCAGGATGCCCTTTGAAATAATAGAGTCCCTGGAGAAGAGGGGCATATTGAAACTCACCCCTCCGCAAGAGCTGGCTGTAAAGGCAGGCCTTCTGGACGGTGCAAATCTCGTAGTGGCTGCGCCGACCGCCAGCGGAAAGACCCTAATAGCCGAGATCGGCTGCGTCAACGCGATATTATCAAAGAGGATGAAGGCGGTATACGTTGCGCCGATGCGTGCCATTGTCTCTGAAAAGTACAGCGAGTTTAGGGCAGCGTATCCGTACATAAAGTGCGCAATGTCGATAGGGGACCTCGACTCTGCAGACCAGTGGCTTGCCGATTACGAGATGGTATTCGTGTCTACAGAGAAGTTCGACAGCCTGATAAGGCACGGGGTCGATTGGCTCGCCAATATAGGCTGCCTCATCTTCGACGAGGTGCACATGCTCGGCGACATGTCGCGCGGTCCGACCCTCGAGATACTTATAACGAAGCTGATGTCCTCGTGCAAGGCCCAGATAATCGCGCTCAGCGCCACGATAGGCAACGCCAAGGAAATATCGAAGTGGCTGGATGCCAAGCTCATAGAGAGCGACTACAGACCGGTCAAACTCACAAAGGGAATAATCTGCAACAGCACGGTCTATTACGGAGAGGACGCACCCGAAATGAGCTCCATACTCAACGGAAGCAGCAGGATACCGGAAATAAGAATTGCCGAGGATACCCTCTTACAGAAGAAGCAGGCGCTGATATTCTACTCGACAAGAAGGAATGCGGAGGCAGGCGCGCAGAGGATAGCCGCTGCCCTAGGGGATACCGTATCCAAGGGCAACAGAGCCGAGCTAGAGAGTGTAAGCAAGAGCGTCCTCGAGGTTCTTGAGAGGCCGACGGACCAGTGCATTAAGCTCTCGAAGCTCGTAAAGTCGGGCGTTGCGTTCCACCACGCCGGCCTGCTGAACGTGCAGAGAGGGATAATAGAGGATGCATTCAAGTCGAACATGATAAAGGTGATATGCTCTACTACGACTCTTGGCTTCGGCGTGAATCTCCCTGCGCACACCGTTCTTGTAAGGGACATACACAGGTATGAGAACTCAAGCAGCGGCATGATGGGCGTCAACGAGGTGACGCAGCTCTTCGGCAGGGCGGGGCGCCCCAAGTACGACACCGAAGGAAGGGCGCTGCTGATAGCCAGCAGCATGGATAGGATGCGCGAGCTCTACAGGGATTACATAATCGCGAAGCCGGAGCCGGTCGACTCGAGCCTTGCCGTGGTGCCAATCCTCAGGTCGCACATACTCTCGCTGATCGCGACAGGCTTTGTTAACAGAGCCGAATCTCTTGAGAAGTTCTTCTCGAGGAGCTTCTATGGGGTGCAGTACGGCAACATGCAACATTTGAACAGGGTAATAAGTGAGGTCCTCCAGGACCTCGGGAGATGGGAGATGATAACCGAAGAGGACGAGATCTATGCTGCGACAAAGCTCGGCAGCAGGGTCAGCGAGCTCTACATAGACCCGCTGTCGGCGAAGTGGATGGTTGATTCATTGCCAAACGCGGTAGACACAATCGGCATGCTCTTCACGATATCGAATACGCTCGAGATGAGGCCGTACGTTAGGGTCACCCCGGAGGCGGAGGAGATGCTCGCAGCATACATGCACACCCACAGGAAGCTGATGCTCAGGGAGTTCAACTCCATAGACTACGGCAACTACGCCCCCGAGGGCGCATTCAGCACCGCGATGATGCTCAACGACTGGATGGAGGAGATGAAGGAACCCGACATAGTCAGGAAGTACTCTTCTACACCGGGCGCCCTCTACACAAAGATAAGCAACGCAGACTGGCTAATATACTCCGCTATAGAGCTCGCCAAGATAGTCAAGGTATCAACCAGAAAGATTGTTGAGACAAGAGTGAGGCTGAGGTACGGCATAAAGGAAGAGCTGCTGGACCTCGTCAGGCTGCAGCAGATAGGAAGGGTCAGGGCGAGGATGCTCTACTCGAACGGCATAAGGGACATAGAATCCATAAGGCAGAACAGGACGAAGGTCGCCAGCATACTCGGCAAGGAGATCTCGGAGAAGGTCTTCTCCCAGCTATAGGATTTTATAATCCTTCTGCCCACTAATATGTGGTTTACATGTACGTATCAGACGGTACGGCGAGGAAGATACTGAAGGAGGCAGGGGCCACGAGGGTAAGCGCAGACGCAACGCAGGAGTTCCAGAAGTGCATAAACAGGTACGCGTTCGAGGTCGCGCAGAAGGCTGTGAAGTTCGCCAAGCACGCGAAGAGGAAGACCGTTGAAGGCTCGGACATAAGCCTTGCTGCATACTAGATAGGTATGTTGAAGAGCTTCAGTACTATCATCGTGCCCACCGCGGAAGCCCGAAGAGCACAGTCGACATGTGGCATCGCAAGTTATATTAACTTGAAAATCCAATATAATTCATTGGTGGCGGGTGAGCAGCTAACCGAAAGGAGGAAGCTCCTCCCATACAGAGCGCATATGGCTTAAGGTCTTATCCGGAACAGAAACGAGACCATGAACGTGCACAAAGCAATGACACTACGAGCGCACGGGAATGGATGAAACGCGCCGGGGAAATGCGCAGTGAGTATGCAAGGCGTTATCGCCGCTCAGTCTAATGCTGCATAAAACAGAAGGAGGGCTACGGCCCGCCACTAACATCAAAATAAGAAAGTGACGGCTACTTATAAGTTATCAAGAGACTCCTTGCTGAACTGGCCCGTCAATCCTGTGGCGGATGTCTCATTGCAAACATCCTGGAAAACCTGTTGAACTCTGGTGGTGCAAACCCTTTCATCTGTATCCTACTGGCTTCCACCACCCCCGTTGAAAGCGGAGTCGTCATAATTCTTCTTAGAAGGTCACGCGACGCCTCTTCCCCAATCTTAATATCTCTAACTCCCCTATCCAACAGTAGGGCAACATCTCGCTCTTCTTCCACTACTCTTCTCTCTGCCTCCTTTTCTGTCCACCCATGGCTTACCAAATCTCCCACGTCTCTTTTATGCGCTGCCACATACGACTTAAAGAGACGGTCATAACCCCATCTCATAAATTTTCGCACCTCCTCTACCTCTGATACATTCGGAGTGATTTTTGGTGTGGGAACTGATTGAGTTGTAAAGCTACCCATTATAATCACGCATCAGTATATCTTCATTCCAGATATTTAACAATATCTAATGCCTATTACGCCTGTCTAACTACTGGCCTTGTATCCTCTTGAAGAGGACGAAGGCGATGCCAATAAATATGAATGCGCAGACGAAGGTCGCCAGCATGTCGACTGTTACAGAGTAGGTGGAGAAGTGGAGCAGCGCCCCCCGCATGCCATCTGTCGCGTAGAAGAGCGGGTCTATGTGCGCGAGCCCATTCAGCCATGCGGGCAGGCTTGCGCTTATTGGGAAGAGCGCGCCCGACAGGAAGAAGAGTGGCATCATAAGGAAGTTTATCAGGACCTGGAAGCTCTCTATGTTATTTATAAGCGCAGCTATTATCAGACCCATGGCCACGAATGTGGCAGACGCAAGCACCATGAAGAGCAGGGTCTCCACAATGCCCAATACGGAAATGTAGGAGAGCGGCAGTATCCCAAACACTAGCACTATGACGAGTATCAGCAACGCGGTCAGTACCGATATGGTGGAGCTGCCTGCCGTCTTCCCGAGGACTATTGCCGCCCTGGATATCGGCGCAACGAGTATCTCCTTCAGGAAGCCGAACTGCTTGTCCCATATTACGCTCACGCCCGCGAAAATAGAGCTGAAGAGTATGGTCATGCTGATTACGCCGACCGATAGAAAGGTGAGGTAGGGTATCCCATTGCCTGCCGTCAGCGCGAATGCGGAGCCTAGGCCAACCCCGACTATAGCGAGCCAGAGGAGCGGCTGCCCGCCGCTGCCCACCATCCTTGACTTCGACTTCAGGAATCTCTTCATCTCCCTGAGCCATATTGTGTATATCGCTTCGAATGTATTGGTCATCTCCTACCACCGAACCTGGTCCGGCCGGCAGCTGAGCTGTCCGCCTCCTCCTCCCTTATCTCCCTGCCTGTAAGGCTTATGAAAACATCCTCCAGGCTTGGCCTCTTAACAGTCGCATAATCTATGGCCAGCCCCTTTGAATCAGCTATCTTCGTTATCTTCGGCAGCGCCTTCGCACCGTTCCGGGTTGTTATCTCAAGGCCATCTCTCGTCTCCTTCATCGCCTTTATGAACGGCTTCTTCTTAAGCAGCTCGTAGAGATCCTTCTTCTTCTCAACGCCGATCCTGACCACATCCCCTCCTAGCGAGCTCTTCAGCCCCTCGGGGGTGCCGAACTTTATTATTTTCCCGTGGTCTATTATTGCCAGGCGGTCGCAGAGCAGATCCGCCTCCTCAAGGTAATGGGTCGTAAGTATTATTGTGAGCTTCTGCTCCCTGTTGAGCTTCGTTATGTAGTCCCAGATCTTTCTCCTCGTCTGAGGATCCAGCCCCAGGGTCGGCTCGTCGAGGAAGAGCACCCTTGGACGGTGTATGAATCCCCTAGCTATCTCAAGCCTCCTCTTCATTCCACCGGAGAAGGTCTTCACCTGGCTATTCGCCCTGTCCTCCAACTCCACGAGCTTCAGCACATTCTGAATTATCTCCTTCTTGTTCTTTTTCACGCCGTAGAGCCTCGCATGGAAGTCAAGGTTCTCCCGGGCTGTGAGCTCGTCGTCAAGCGAAGGGTCCTGGAAGACTATGCCTATCATCTGCCTCGCACGGTTCTTGTCCTTCAGCACGTCTATGCCGTACACCTTTATCGAGCCCGATGTGTGGCTGAGTGTCGTGGTTATCATCGATATGGTAGTCGTCTTTCCGGCCCCGTTCGGCCCCAAAAGCCCGAATATCTCGCCTTCCTTGACCTTGAAGGAGATGCCGTCCACTGCGGTGAACTTCCCGAACCTCTTGACCAGCTTGGTAACTTCTATAGCATTTGCAACCATGTTTTCACTGGGCGCCCAATTTATGGATAAAATTATGATGCAGAATGTTTATATTTATTCGATTTTATAAGCTGCTGGTGTAATGGAATGCCCCAAGACAGCCAGGAGAAGACGCTCTTCATATACAATACTCTTAGCGGGAAGAAGGAGAGGTTTAGGCCGATAAACGACAGCGAAGTTGGAATGTATTCCTGCGGCATCACAGCGTATTATTCACCGCACATAGGCAACATGAGACGGTATCTGGAGGATGACGTGCTGAAGAGGCTGCTGGTCCACGATGGTTATACAGTAAAGCATGTAGAGAACATCACAGACGTCGGACACTTGGTCAGCGATGCTGATACGGGGGACGACAAGCTCAGGCTTGCAGCGGAGAAATCACACAAGAGCATGAAGGAGGTTGCGGATTTCTATACAAGGATGTTCATCAACGACTCAAAGCTGCTGAATATAATACCTCCAGATATAATGTGCAGGGCTACAGATCACATACCAGAGATGCTGGCCCTGCTTGACAAACTTGATAAAGGGGGTTATCTCTACAAGGCAGAAAATGGGATATACTTTGACACATCCAAATTCAGGAGCTACGGAATGCTTACAGGAATGACCCTAGAGAGGCTGAATGCGGAGCTGAAGGAGGGTGCAAGGGTTGAGAAGGTGGAGGGAAAGAGGCACGCGACAGACTTTGCGGTGTGGAGATTTGCAAGCCCCGACCAAAAGGAGATGGTCTGGGACTCGAAGTGGGGGCGGGGATTCCCAGGATGGCACCTCGAGTGCAGCGCAATGAGTATGAAATATCTAGGCAATCATTTTGACATACACACCGGAGGGATAGACCATCTGCAGATACACCACCCTAACGAGATAGCGCAGTCGGAGGCTGCCACCGGCGAGAAGTTCGTTAACTACTGGGTGCACCACAGATTCCTTGAGGTCGACGGCAGAAAGATGTCGAAGTCGGCCCAGACGCTGTACGACCTGCAATACGTCCTTGGCAAGGGCTACTCCCCAATGGGCGTCAGGTTCTTCCTGATATCTGGAAATTACAGGCAGGCGCTCAACTTCACATTCGCGGCGCTCTCGAATGCGGAGAAGACGTTGAACGGCATCTATTCTTTCGTAGAGAGGCTATCCGAGAACACTAACAAAGGCGACGCCGACGACGCAAAAGAGTTCAAGAAGGGGATCGGCACGCTAAAGAAGGAATTCTTCAAGGAGATGAACAACGATCTCACTATGCCCGAGGCGCTGGCCAAGATGCATGCCATAATAACCGCGACGAACTCTAGAAGCAAACTGAACAGAAAGGAGGCAATGGCGGTGATAAAGGCATTGCTGGAGATAGACGAGATACTCGGCCTTAGGTTCGGGGAGCATGTAAAGGTTAAGAAAAGGCCTCTAGATAAGGAGATAAAGCAGATGATAGATGATAGGGAGGCTGCAAGAGCCTCCAAGGACTTCAAGAGAGCTGATGAGCTGCGCAGGCTGCTTAAAGAGCGCTACCACGTAGCGCTTGAGGATACCCCCGACGGGCCGAAATGGTACACCGACCGCGGTGGCAAACAATAGGCGTATCTTGGAGGGGGCGAGATTTGAACTCGCGGTCTCTAGATTTCTCGTCATAGCACAGGGCTCGTCACTCATAATGCTTTGCATATGAGTCTAGCGCTCTAACCAGGCTGAGCTACCCCTCCTGCAAAATAGATTGGTGTGAAGGATTAAAAAGATGATAGAGGCGTCATCTGTACATGTTCTCGGGCTCCTGCTTGAACTTCCTAATCCTCTCGGAGAGCTCCTTCGGTATCGCCGGCCTCACCTCATTGAACGCGGTGTCGAAGTCCTCTTTCGTGACGGATGTCCTGTCCAGCCTTATGGCGTTCATTCCCGCCTCCCTGCAGACGTTCTCTATCTCCGCGCCGGTATAGTTCTCCGCATCCTTTGCCAGCTCACCGAGGTCCACGTCCTTGGCGAGCGGCATCCTCCTTGTGTGCACCTTGAATATCGCAAGCCTGGTCTCGTCGTCAGGCATGGGTATCTCTATTATCTTGTCGAACCTGCCCGGCCTGAGCAGCGCCGGGTCTATCATGTCCGGCCTGTTGGTCGCGGCAAGGACGACCACGTTCTTCATGTCCTGGAGACCGTCCATCTCGGTGAGCAGCGTGTCGACTATCCTTTCCGTGACCATCGAGTCGCCCGCCTCTGCTGTCCCTCATCGCCGCAATGGAGTCTATCTCGTCTATGAATATTATGCACGGCGCGGCCATCCTCGCCTTCCTGAAGATCTCCCGCGTCGCCTTCTCGCTCTCCCCCACGTACTTGCTCAGCAGCTCCGGCCCCTTTATCGATATGAAGTTGGATTCCCTCTCCGTAGCCACCGCCTTTGCAAGCAGCGTCTTCCCGGTTCCGGGCGCCCCAACAAGGAGTATTCCCTTCATGGGCCTTATCCCCATCTTCTCGAACGCCTGCGGGTTCTTTATCGGCAGCTCTACGGCCTCCTTCAGCTGCGCCTTTACGTCGTCAAGCCCGCCCACGTCGTCCCAGTGGACATTCGGCCTCTCCACGAAGACCTCCCTTAGCGCGCTCGGCTGTATGCCGTTGAACGCGTCCATGAAGTCCGCCCTTGTGACGTTGAGGTTCATCAGTATCTCGTTCGGTACCGACTTCTTGTCTATTATCTTTGGGAGTATGTACCCTCAGGGTGCACATGGCCGCCTCCCTTGCGAGCGCTGTAAGGTCCGCGCCGGTGTATCCGTGCGTTAGGTCGGCGAGCTCGTCGAGGTTGACGTCCTTGCAGCGGCATGTTCCTGGTGTGTATCTGGAGTATCTCCTTCCTCGCGTTCCTGTCCGGCACGCCTATCTCTATCTCCCTGTCGAACCTGCCCGGCCTCCTGAGCGCCGGGTCTATGGCGTTGGGCCTGTTCGTCGCGCCTATCACTATGACCTGGCCCCGCGATCCCATGCCGTCCATGAGCGTGAGCAGCTGCGAGACCATCCTCCTCTCTACCTCGTTTGTGGCCTCCTCCCTCTTCGGCGCTATCGCGTCTATCTCGTCCATGAATATTATTGTCGGGGCCTTCTCCTTCGCCTCGTTGAATATCTCCCTGAGCTTCTCCTCGCTCTCCCCCACGAACTTGCTCACCAGTTCCGGTCCGGATATGTATATGAAGTGCGCATCGCTCTCGTTCGCCACCGCCTTTGCAAGCAGCGTCTTTCCCGTTCCGGGCGATCCGTAAAGAAGCACCCCTCTGGGCGGCTCTATCCCAAGCCTCTCGAAGAGCTCCGGATACCTTATCGGCAGCTCCACCATCTCCCTTATCTTCTGTATCTCGTGTCTTGAGCCCGCCTATGTCCTCGTAGTGGACCTCGCCTATCCTCACCATGGACTCGGATACCGGCTCGTTCTTCACCACCACGTCGCGTCTCCTTGTTGACCCTCACCACGCCGTGCGGCGTGACCTGGGCAACAACGAAGTTGAAGACGTAGCCGAACATCGGTATCGGGACTACATCCCCCTTGACAAGCGGCTTGTCCTCAAGCTTGTTCTTAGCGTATTCATGCGAAATCTGGCGATATCGGGGTCCTCTGGTTCGGCGGCGGCGCCAGTATGACCTTCTCCGCGTTCTTTACTTCCGCCTTTGTCACGAATACCCTGTCGCCTATCCCCACGCCCAATGTTCTGCCTTATCCAGCCGTCGATCCTGACGAAGTCCAGGCCCTCGTCTTGGGGGTGCGCTGCCATCACTATCGCAGCTGTGGACTTCCTCTTGCCCTTTATCTCAATCACGTCCCCAGACACGACATTCAGGAGCTTTCTCGCCTTGGAATCCATCCTGGCGATGCCTCTGCCGTCATCGGTTACCAGTGCGCTAGCAACAGTTAGTTCTATTCCGTTTACCATTGGGATCACCCCTCCAGAAATAGGAAAGCCGCATTATAATGTGGCGCAAACATCTTTAATAGCTTGCCGGGCGGGCATGAAGAGAATGCCAGTCATTGCGCTCATTCCTCCGTCTCGTCCTCTTCGTCGTCCTCGTCGTCTTCCCAGTCTTCCTCCTCTCCATCGTCGTCCCCGTCGTCCCCCTCTCCTTCTTCAGCCAAATTCAGTATATATAGCATCGGCGTTATCATTTGCTCACATCTGCATACACGGTGGTATGCCTTTTCTCTTATTAACAGATTGGTATAAAAACCTTTCGACAAATCTGGAGTCAACGGCGTGGCTTTGCAGAAGCAAGCCGCAGTGACAGAATTGCATTATTGCACAAAGCCGAGGTTTTGGGGCATGCGGCTGCGATGCAGCTCTGATTCCCCCCAACGACGCTAACTTTATATATTTGATGGTGGAAAATACTATATGCGTCTTTGACGCTGCGTCGCAGAGGCTATTGCTTAGTCTATGACGGCAAAGTGAGTGCAAGCTCACTCTTAGGAAAACACACTAATCTAGATGATAAGATGGCAGACAAACCACACATGAACCTGATCTTTATAGGTCACGTAGACCACGGAAAGTCTACAACGGTAGGCAGGCTTCTATACGCAACAGGAGTAATAACTGACAGGGACATCGCAAGGTACAAAGAGGCGACCGCCCAGTTCAACAGGCCCACATTCGAGTTCGCGTTCGTCATGGACAACCTCAAGGAGGAGAGGGAGCGCGGAATAACGATAGACATACAGCACAGGGACTTCCAGACAGCGAAGTACTACTTCACTATAATAGACGCGCCGGGCCACAGGGACTTCGTAAAGAACATGATAACGGGGGCGAGCCAGGCAGACGCTGCCGTTCTTGTGGTCAGCGCAAAGGACGGGATCCAGGCGCAGACAAGGGAGCACGCGCAGCTGATAAACGTCCTTGGTGTGCAGCAGGTCATAGTTGGTATAAACAAGATGGATGAGGTCGAATACAGCAAGCAGAAGTACGAGGAGGTGAAGAAGCAGGTCGGCGACATGCTCAAGACTATGGGATTCAAGATCGACAAGGTACCATTCATACCTTACTCTGCACAGCTTGGAGATAACATAAAGGATAAACCAGAAAAGATGGCATGGTACAACGGGCCTACGCTGCTCGCAGCGCTCGACATGCTCAAGGTGCCAGAGAAGCCGGTGGACAAGCCGTTGAGGCTTCCGATACAGGACGTGTTCAGCATATCAGGATTCGGGACCGTGCCGGTAGGCAGGGTCGAGAGCGGCGTAATGAAGGCAGGAGACCAGATAGTCATAATGCCGAGCGGCATCAAGGCCGAGGTCAAGAGCATAGAGATGCACCACCAGCAGCTGCAGAGGGCAGAGCCTGGCGACAATATCGGGTTCAACATAAAGGGCATAGAGAAGAAGGACATAAAGAGGGGAGACGTGGTAGGCCCGGTGGGCAACCCGCCAACAGTTGCGACAGAGTTCACGGCGCAGATAGTGGTGCTGCACCACCAGAACGTGATAGCAAGGGGCTACACTCCCGTATTCCACATACACACGGCGCAGATCGCATGCACATTCGAGGACATTCTAGAAAAGAAGGACCGAAGACCGGTCAGACGGTCGAGAAGAACCCGCAGACCATAAAGACAGGAGACGTCGCAATAGTCAAGATAAAGCCGACAAAGCCCGTAGCGTGCGAGAAGTTCAGCGACTTCCCGCCGCTGGGAAGGTTCGCAATAAGGGACATGGGAGAGACAATCGGGGCAGGCATCATCCTAGAAATAACCCCAAGGAAGTGAATCGATGGGCACTGCGATAATCAAGCTCATCAGCACAAAGGCCAAGGACATCGACACCATTGCACAGCAGATAAAGAGCATAGTGCAGTCCCTAAACATAAAGTGCAAAGGGCCCGTTCCTCTTCCTACCAAGGTCATATCGCAGACCACAAGGAAGTCTCCATCCCACCAGGGCAGCCACACCTATGAGAAATGGGAGATGCGGTTCCACAAGCGGCTTCTTGAGATAGACAGCAGCGAGCAGGCGCTCAGGCAGATAATGAGAATACCGGTGCCGGACACAGTCCAGATTGAGATGAGCCTGACCGGCTGATCATCATCTCGCATTCTTTTTTATCTCTGATATGGTCTTTAGGAGGTCCACCTCCTCGTCGTTTATCAGCTTTTCGAACTCCCCTCTAAGAAGCCGCTCGTCCTCGTCGGTCACCCTAGTATAGAGCGCTTGCCCTTCCCTTACCTGGCGGCCGAATGTAGGCTCGTCCATCGATATCGCGACGTTGTCTCCCTTTTTCGCCATCTCCAATGGCGCCTTCTCGGTCTGTATTCCCTTTATTTTGCCGATTACCTCTCCGATATCGTTCATGAGTAGGCATCCAACCTTCACCCTGCCGGCAAGCACGCTTATCCCGAATATCGCGGGGTGCGACACCCTGAAGCAGCTGTTCGGGAGGACCTCAATCTTACCGGGGAAGATTATCCTGCCCTCCGCCTTGCTGATCGTGCTCTTCTGCCTCTGCTCCACGAAGAGCTTGTAGTCGTCAAGCAGCTTGTATATTATGTCCCCGCCGATTATCTGTATGCCGCTGTCGAAGGAAGCCTCCGAAGCGTCGTTCGCCACCTGTACATTGAACTCCAGCACCACCGCGTATGTGGGATTAACGGCAAGCTGCGAGAACGCATCCACCACGTCCCGCTTTGTCACGTCGCCCAATCCCTTCTTGCTTATCGTAAATCCCGCAGCCTCCATAAGCCTCGATATCGCTTCGAGGCTGCCAATAGAATCCGCTTTGAGGACAACCCCCGTCCTGTCGGTTCTGAAGACCTCTCCGATCTCTGCGGTTATCTGCGTTGAATAACTGCCATCCTCGGTTACCTGCACAACCGGCAATCCAGGCATCGCATCCTCGAGACCGTTCCCGCTTATCTTAACCCCGCAGGACGCGCTCACCTCGTCCACATAGGTGAACTTGCTGGTGCTATCCCTTATCTCCTGCAGGGGCTTTGCCTTGAGCAGCGCCTTTATCTTCGCGGTCGCTATGCCCGTTGGCGTTGCAAATGCTATGGTGTCATTCGTCTTCAGCATCCCGTCGTAGAGTATGACGTCTATTGTGGTCCCGAGCCCCCTGACCTCCTTCTTCTCCAGTATGCTGCCCCTTCCGGGTCCGCTCACTTCTATGTTGAGCCGCATCTCAAGATATCTCTGCGAGAGGCCTGTCGCCACCATCAGCAGCTCAGCGATCCCCTCGCCGGTCTTGGCGCTTAGCGGTACTATCGCAATCTCCCTCTGGAAGTTCCTCACCCTGTCGAACCTCTCGGCGTTGAACCCAAGTTCGCTAAGCTTGCCTATAAACTCGAAAACGCTATTCTCAAGTGCAGCCGCCACGCCCTGGTTCTGCTTGGAGAGCGCCTCTAGGAAGCTCTTCGACTTCGTGTTGAGCCATCCAGTTATCAGGTCTATCTTGTTAGCTGCGATTATGAACGGCGTCTTGTACTCCTTAAGTATCGCAATCGATTCAATCGTCTGCGGCTCGAATCCCTTCGTTATGTCAACAACGAGTATCGCCAGGTCTGCGACGCTGCCGCCCCTCTTTCTGAGGTTGGTGAAAGCCTCGTGCCCTGGCGTGTCTATGAAAAGAAGGCCTGGAATGGTTATGTTGGTGCCCGTCGCATGCAGCATGGGCCCGCAGATTCTCTCTACCGTATCTATCGGAACCTCGCTGGCGCCGATATGCTGGGTGATGCCTCCGACCTCGCGCGCAGCTATGGCACTGTTGCGTATCCTGTCAAGTAGCGAGGTCTTGCCGTGGTCTACATGACCCATAACCACTATTATAGGCTGCCTTATCATCTCCATCACAAAAGCAGAATTAGATATACTTAAGGCTCAAAGATATAAAAAGATGGGTGGCGGGCGGCTGCGTTCACGGCTGCGTTGGTATCCGGTGCACTGGGGCATCCAAGCGCGGGTTCCTATGATAATTCACCCTTCCTATGGGCCACTTTTCCCCCGCGGCGCCCAATTTCTTTGCAAAGAGCGAGTCTGGGTTCCGTTCACTAATACTCTCTATTTTGGCGCGCAACTCAGGCTCCAGGGCGTAGTAACACATGCCAAAGCAGCCGCCAGCAAATCCTGCCAATCCCGAGTTCGGGTTCCTGCCAAACTCCTCAAGCAGAACTCCCTGGTTCTTGCTTCCTATATTCCGGAAGTTGGGCAGCACGCCACCCCTCAAAATAACATTTAGGTTAGATGCGGGGCGCTCCCCTACCTGCTTCACGACCCAGAAGAGCGCACTCTCCGATAGGTCTTTGAACTTCTCCGGAAGTGCGAGGAGGGCCACCGCAGAGAGCGTGGACTTGGGGTTACCCTCAACCAATTCTAGGAAGTCAACTTGGTCTTCCGTGCTAAAATGCCTAAGGCTGTGGCTGAGCAGTCCACCGACAAACTGCTTGGCAAATGGCGACTTGTTCATCTGAGGCTTGGTGAGAACGCTCTGCATATATGCACCTTTCTCTTCCTTAGTCAGAGCGTGAAAGACCCTTCCCACATGCACCGCCGCCTGGTGCGCAAATGTGGAATAGGTATCCTGCTCCACAGACTTCAGCAGTTTCGTGTAGAAACCTGGCAACGCTACAGGCGCCTCGCGCTCCGAAAGCACCCTCCCAAACGCCTCTCTGAACCTCCAGTCTTCTGTCACTCTCTCGAAAATTGCAGGAAGTTCCTCTTCCTTCACACTGTCTATCAAAATGCCGGTTCTCTGGCCAGCGTACGCCGATCTATCAATGTAATGTGGTTTCAAGCTTCGGGTCTCCTGCTCCTCGCCAGCCTCCTTTCCATGCCTCAGGCTTGGCATTTGAGGAATCTCCCCCCTCTCTTCCAAGCTTTTTGATGCCCTCATCAGATTACCGATTATCCCCTAAACTACTCGCTGTCCAGATATTTATAATTTTCCCAGCATAATCAAGATTGCCGGCATGAACTTAATATGATATTAATCTTTGCATACAATTCTGAAGGGTGCTGTCATGATTGAGAGGACTCTAGTGCTAATTAAACCGGAGGGCGTCCAGAGGGCGCTCGTAGGCAGGATAATCTCTATTCTAGAAGATGCCGGAATAAAGGTGATAGCAATGAAGATGGTAAGACCCGACAAAAAGCTCATTGAGCTCCACTATCCGCTTGATATGGAATGGGCAAAGAACCTCTGGAGCAACACAAAGAAGGGGTACGAAGCACGTGGCCAGAAGTTTACCGATACTCCCCTGCAGGTGGGCAGAAGGGTGAGGAACAGACTTATGCGCCATCTGGCAAGCGGCCCCGTAATCGCTTTGGTAGCGGAGGGCAACGATGCTGTCGCATCGGTGCGCAAGATGGTTGGGGTACCATCCCCAAATAGGGCCGACCCGTCGACAATAAGGGGAATGTTTTGTACGGATTCATACGAGCGCGCAGACGAGCAAGACAGAATCACCTTCAGCATCGTCCATGCATCAGACAGCACCAAGACCGCAGAAAGAGAAATCAAAGTGTGGTTCAGGCAGCCAGAGATAACCGAATACAAGAGGGCAGACGAGAAGCTGCTCTACTAATTCCTGTACTTCAGCTCGTCGCTCATCATCTCCGGAGTCCACATCGGGTCCCAGGCGAGATCCACCTCCACCTTTCCTACGTTCGGCAGAGCCTCGAGCCTGAGCTGGACGTCAGCAAGTATTATGCTCGTAACAGGGCACATCGCGCTTGTCATAGTCAACGTCACCTTGACCTCGTTGTTCTGAGAAAGCTTTATTCCCTGTATGAGGCCCATCGACACTATGTCGGCTCCCAACTCGGGGTCCAGGCACTGGGAGAGCGCCTGCACAATATCATTTTTCGTCAACATGCTCCTCTAGTATCTCTCTGCAGCCAAATTATTTATAGCTATCTCGGCTGCCGCCTGCCGCCTGCCGCCTAAGCCAGCTGAAGTTTTGCGCAAGGCTTTTTAATCTTGCGCCCCAAGTATATATGTGCAAAGGTCTTATTCTACAAAGAATTGCGGCCTTTAAAACAGATTTGCTCTCTAGTTAAAGCAGCAGATGTAATAGACAAGTGATTGAATGACAGGTTTTGACAAGTTCAACTTGAACAAGGAGATAGCGGACGCGCTGACAGAAATGAAGTTTGACACCCCGACAGAGGTGCAGGATGAAATCATACCCCTGGTGCTGCAGGGAAAGGACGTTGTGGTCAGATCCAAGACAGGATCCGGCAAGACCGGAGCTTTCATGGTACCGATCTCGCAGATGCTATGTCATCTGCATGCAGCAGGCGTGGGCGCTCTGATAATTGCGCCGACAAGGGAGCTCGCGCTTCAAACAGAGCACGTAGCAATGAAGATAACGAAGTTCACAAGGCTGAAGGTCACAGTGGTCTATGGAGGGGTTTCAATAAGGCCACAGACTGACAGGCTAAGGCAGGGGGCCAACATAGTTGTCGGCACTCCGGGCAGGATAATAGACCTGATGGAGAGGAACGAGCTCGACATAAGCAAGATAAAGTTCCTCGTGCTCGACGAGGCGGACATAATGCTCGACATGGGATTCATAGATGACATAAAGTACATAATAGGGCAGACCCCGCGAACCAAGCAGACCATGCTCTTCTCGGCGACGATACCGAGAAAGATAGTTGAAATCGCAAACGGCTACATGAAGGACCCTGTCAGCATAGGGGTGGGAGGGGAGGAGCAGCTCGCAGTCACCTCCATAGAGAACCTATACGTGGTGGTGGACAACTCCTTCAAATTCTCCACACTGCTTGCTTATCTGGCCGAATACAAGCCCAAGAAGTCGATCATATTCTCGAGGACGCAGAGGAGCTCCGACATATTATACCGCTTGGTGAAGGATCAAGGATACAATCCTGTGCTGCTCCATGGAGGCGTCACTCAGGCAAAGAGGGAAATCGCTATGGGCAACTTCAGGAAGAACCAGAACGGCATGCTCATAGCAACAAACGTTGCGGCAAGGGGAATAGATGTAACCGACATAACCGATATAATAAATTTTGACGCACCAGAGGAGCCTACTCTCTACATACACAGGATCGGCAGGTCTGCAAGAATGGGAAGGAACGGTCGCGCATTCACCATATTCGGGAGAGACCAGCACGGTCTCATAGGTGCGATAGAGAGGTTTGCAGGAGTGGAGCTCAAGAAGGTAAACATCGACAGCAGGAAGTTCAGCAATATAAACTTCGGCGAGTACATACGCTCATCTAGGGGCGAATACGACAGGGGACCGCCCAGGAGATGGGGTGACCGCAGTGCGCAGCATGGTAGAGGGAGCGGATCGTATAGCGCACAGCATGGAAGCAGTGAGAGATACGGGCCAAGGCACGATAGAGCAGGCTTCAGGCCGAAGCATCAGAGGCGCCAAGGCCACTTCGAGCCATCCAGCTGATTGTAAAATCAACATTTTATTGTCCTTACACCAAGCCCGTTTGCCACCATCGCCCGAACTTCTCATGGCACGATAACGGTGCCTGTGCCACCCCCCACTGCCTTGTCGGCATCCTCCAATGAGGCTATCACAGCCTTGTTGCCGGTCAACTTGACAAAGTTCACGGCTGCCTGGACCTTGGGTTTCATTGTGCCGTTCTCGAACTGGTCCGCTGCAAGGTATTCCTCGCACTGGCGCACGTCTACGCGCGTAAGCATCTTCTGGGTCTTTTTCTTATAATTGAGGAAGACATGGCTGACGTCCGTAAGTATCATGAACATGTCGACTTTCAGCTTTCCTGCGAGCAGGGACGACGCAAGGTCCTTGTCGATGACTGCGTCAACGCCATTCAAGGACGATCCACTCCTTATGACCGGCACGCCTCCGCCGCCGGCGCATACGACCACCTTGCCTTCCGACACAAGACGCTGTATGGTGTCGAGCTCTACGATTTCCATGGGGGTCGGCGATGGCACCACCCTCCTATATTTGCCGCCCTCGCGGACCAGCGTCCATCCATATTCCTTAGCCAGTTTGTCGGCAGCACCCTTCTCATAAAACGGACCTATCGGCTTCGATGGGTTCTTGAAATGCGGGTCGTTGCCGCTGACAACGGTTCTTGTCAGTACGCATGCCACATCCTTCCGGATGCCCGCGCTCCCCAACCCGTTCGTTATCGCCTGCTCTATAATGTAGCCTATCATGCCCTGGCTCTCCCCACCGCACACGTGCAGGGGCATCACCGGCATCTGCGCCTTCGCAAGCTCATAGCGCAGCAGTATGTCGCCCACCTGCGGGCCGTTGCCGTGAGTTATCACTATGTTGTGACCTTTTTTTATTATCTTTATGATACGCCTTGCGGTGTTAATGATGTTTGCCTGCTGCTCCTCGAACGTGCCCTTCTCGTTCGCCCGCAGTATCGCGTTGCCGCCCAAGGCGATAAGTATGTTCATAGAGACACTACCTCGGCTTCTTGCCGTTTATGGTGATGTCGAGGACCGCTGCAGCGCCGTACAGCTTGTTCTCCGCCTGCTGCCACACGACAGATTGCTTGCCCTCCATCACGTCGTCCGTTATCTCAAGGCCGCGGTGGGCCGGCATGCAGTGCATCGCTATCACGTCCTTCTTTGCGTGCTCGAGCAGCTTTGCGTTTATCTGGTAGCCCTTAAATGCTTTCATGCGCCTTTGCGTCTCGCTTTCCTCGCCCATGCTCACCCACACGTCCGTATACAGCACGTCCGCGTCATCTGCCGCCTCCTTCGGGTCGTGCACCACGCCTATTCTGGAGCCTGTCCTTTTTGCAAGCGCCTTGGCCTGCGACACGATTGCGGCATTAGGCTCGTATCCCTCCGGGCAGGCAATCGTCGCATTGGCGCCTCCGGTCGCAGCAGCTAGCAGCAGGCTGTTAGCAACGTTGTTGCCGTCTCCTATGTAGACGATGTTAAGGCCCTTTATCCTTCCCTTCACCTCGTATATCGTAAGCATGTCGGACACGAGCTGCGTCGGGTGCTCCAAGTCACTAAGACCGTTTATGGTAGGTATGCCGGAATACTTGGAAAGCTGTTCGACAGTATCATGGGCGAATACGCGCGCCACTATGGCGTCAAAATAGCTGCCGAGCACGCGCGCAGTGTCCTTGACGGGCTCGCCCCTCCTGAGCTGGAGCTCGGACCCCGCAAGGTACATCGGGCTGCCGCCTAGGCGCAGGACCGCCGTCTCGAACGACGCCCGCGTGCGGGTTGATGGCTTCTCGAACAGCAGTCCCACTACCTTGTTGTCAAGAAGGTGCAATCTTTTCCCGGACTTTATCTCCGCCTTTAACCCCTTCGCTCGGTCCAGCAGCGGATAAAATTCCCCAACGGGAATATCCGCAAATGATATTATTGATTTGATATAATCACCTCATTCGTATTACTTACTATGATACTAAGAAGTTGAATTCTTAATTATTCTCTTTTCAATTTTCAAATGTCAATAAAACCTGCAGAAAAGCAAAAGGGATCGTACTTTCGCCTGTTTAGCCTCGGGAGGGATTTGAACCCCCGACCTACTGCTTACGAAACAGTCGCTCTACCCCTGAGCTACCGAGGCTATGATAATATTTTACGCATACTATTAAAACCTTAAGGAGCTATCATAAAGGTAATGGCGATGTTTAATTTGGCAGGGCAGGCACTATATGCACAGATACCCGGCGATCTTGCACCCCAGCCCGGAAGTGCGATTCCTGTGGCTCCGCAACCTGAACCGCCGGTATTCAGCGTGTCCCAGCCTCTTCCGTCACCCTCCAAGGCGGGGCCCAAGATCACGCTTCGCAGGCCGAGGCATGCAACCCTGATAATCGTCGCAATAGTAATCGTTGTGGCACTGGCTGCCACGGCCGTCCTCTTCACAAAGGTGCTGCTTCCGCCAACCACCACAACCACCACAGTATCACAGTCAAACAGGAACATGATAAGCGCATGCGGCACCATAAGTTCGCCAGGAAGCTACACCTTTGCCTCCAACATATCCACCAGCATAGGCTCTGGTGCATGCATAAACGTTACCGCGAGCAACGTCCAGATATTCTGCTCCGAGGATTCGCTCCGCGGCTCAGGTCCATACTCCGGCGTGCCCCCATTCACGTACGGCATAGAGCTATCCGGCAATTATGATACCGTGAATGGCTGCACCATAGGCAACTTCTCATACGGGATATTCGCAAAGCAGTCCTCGAACCTGACAATATCGGGCGACAGCCTGTTGTACAACTACGTCTCGAACATATACCTCAATGGCGTCAAGAACAGCCAGGTGTACAATAACAGACTGTCTGGCGCGGTCAGCCTTCAGGGCGGTCTATACATTACCAATGGCGCGACCTTAGACGACGTGTACAACAACACGCTGCTCTCCAACAAGATCTACGGCATCGTAATAAACGCGAGCGGCAACTCCTTCTACAACAACTACCTAAACGGGAGCTCATATTCATTCTACTGCAGCGTAAACAGCGGATTGCGAGGCAGCAATAAGGCATCCGGCAACACCTGCTTCAACAACTCCGGCTGCAGCTTCCTCGAATGTCATGGCGTCAACGTTCCGACGAACCTATCTCAGATATCATTATCAGGCAACGTCAGTAGCTGCGGCTCGATAAACTCCCCGGGCACATACAATCTGCAGCGGGGCATAAACGTGGGCCAGTTTATAGACGTGAATAGCGCCCGCGCGGGAGGCTATTCGGTCCCGTGCATACGCATAAACTCCGGCAACGTAACTCTCAACTGCAACGGCTTTGCCATAACCAACGCTCTGGTCGGCATAATAGCCTCAAAGGAGGACAACGTGACGCTCAACGGCTGCAGGATATATGCATCAGCATCAGGAATAGAGCTCTACAACATGACCGACTCCTCGCTCAACAACATCTACGCCAATGGAGCCGCAAGCGGAATACTGCTTGACAACTCAAGCGTAGACTTCCTCACCAACATAACCATTATCAATGACAGCTACGGGCTCTACATGCTCAACTCAACCACCGACACAATAAACAAGTTCAACGCGCTCAATGACAGCTACGGACTCTACGTGGCGCACTCAACAGGCAACATCTTCAACAACGGCAGGGCGCTGAACAGTAGCTCGTTCGACATCTATGCTACCGTAGACTCGGCCAACACTGCATACAACCTCATGACGTCGACCACCTGCGGCTACACGAACGCCGTCTGGGCGCCGTGCACGAGCCACATAACAGCCAGTCTCATTTATACCCCAGTGACCTCCTGCATGACAATAACCAGGCCCGGCAACTACTCGCTTACAAGTTCGATAGTCACGACCTTCTCATCATGCATAAAGATAGCGTCGAACAATGTCATGCTCAACTGCAGGGGATACAGGATAGAGCCCGCGGCCGCCGCCCAAGGCTACGGCATAAGCATAGTCAACGCCACAAATGTAACGGTGCACGGCTGCGACATAGACGGCTATGCGTACGGGATAAACGCGTCCAATTCCAACAGGGTCACCATAACCAACATAACAGAGCAAACGGGCATCTCCGGAACGGTCTTCAGGGGCGTCAACAGCTCCATCATATCTAACATAAACGTGACAGGTGTCTCCGCATTCGGCATAGCCCTGATCAACTCTGGCAGCGACACGCTGGTGGGGGACAATACATCGCATTCGACGCAGCAGGGAATAGGCATACTGCTCAACGGTTCCGGGCATAATCTTCTGAGTAACGATTTCGGCAGCGACAACGACTTCGGCCTCGTCCTGCTCGGCAGCTCGATAAACAACACCATCTACGACAACATCGAGACCGGCAGCGGCACCTACGACTACGTCTGCTCCTCTGCAAGCAGTGCGATCAACGCCGAGTACGGGGGTGTCAACTACGGAGCAAACAAGCAGGGCTGCAACTGGCTCGCGGTGCTGACGCCGCTATCAAACATGCAATGCTCCGCATCGTTCTCTTCAAACCTCTTCTCGTTCAGCGCCGACCAGGTCTACAGCTTCGGGGCAACCTGCTATACAGTTTATGGCAACGCAACAACGATAAACTGCAATGGCCACACGGTCATCGCAACGAACGGGGGCATCCTCGTCTCCGCCAACAACGCTACAGTAAAGATCGAAAACTGCCTGCTCAAGGGCTTCTACGGCATAGTGCTCTCTAGAAACTCAACCGGCGTATCGCTGGTGAACGACACGATCGACATAAACTCGAGCAGCTCCTATTATACCCCGATAAACGTCACAGGCGGCATAAACCCGCTGATAAGTTATGACAACATAAGCTCGCCATACTACGGCGTCTACCTATCCTCAACGCGTTTCGGCGCGCTCAGCAACAACAGGGTCTCAGGTGGCTCAGCCGCATACGCCCTCTCCAACGTCTCCGGCCTCTCTATTACTGACAACCTGGCGCTGCCCGGCAGCGGCATAGGCATGCTTATAAACAATTCAGCAGACACGAGCTTCCAGAACAATCTCTTCAACGGTACGCTCTTCGGGATCGAGTGCCTAGGCAGGTCACAGTCTGGCAGCGCGGCGTATGACAATGGTGGCAACGTGTGCTCCTCGGAATTCATGTGCGGCTGGATAAGTGCGTCGAGCGCAACCTGCCACTAGCTTGGTGAAACCATGCTCTTCAAGGAGCTCTCAGAGTACTATGAAAGGCTTTCCGCCATCTCGTCGAGGTTGAGCATGATAGACCTGATGGCCGAGGTCTTCAAGAAGGCCATGGAGGACGAGATAAAGAACATAATCTACATAACCCAAGGGGTGCTCGCTCCTCCATATGAGGGTGTCGAATTCGGCATGGCAGAGAAGATGGTCGAAGAGGCAATAGCAATAGCCACAGGATTCTCAAAGGAGGAGGTCACGAAGGAGTACAGGAAGAAGGGTGACATGGGCCTCGCCGCAGAGGAGATAAAGGGAAAGACGAAGCTAAGGAGCATGAGGGACAACAAGCTCACGGTCAACTCGCTCTACGAGGCGATGAGAAAGATCGCCACAATCTCAGGAGCGGGCAGTAAGGAATCAAAGATAAAGGCCCTCGCCAGCGTAATCGCGGCTGCAACTCCCATAGAGGCAAAATACGCAGCAAAGTATCCCGTTGGTGCCCTCCGCCTCGGGCTTGGCGATGCGACAATGCTGGAGGCGCTATCGCTCGCATACTGTGGCAGCAGGGAGAAGAAGGCTGCACTAGAGAATGCTTACAACCTCTGCAGCGACCTTGGAATGGTTGCAGAGACAATCGCCACAAAAGGGATAGCTGCCATAGAGCGGTTCAAGGTGACCCTCTTCAAGCCGATAAGGCCGGCTCTCGCGGAGAGGCTGCCTACCGCTGAGCAGATACTTGAGAAGATGCACGGCAAGGCCGCGGTGGAACAGAAGTATGACGGATTCAGGTGCCAGATACACAAGGATGGGAAGAAGGTCAAGATATTCTCAAGGAGGCTTGAGGACACAACAGAGATGTTCCCGGATCTTGTCAAGGCTGTGATAGGAGAACTGAAAGCAGACCGCCTTATACTCGATGGTGAGGCGCTCGCTTACAGCGAGACCACAGGAGAGTTCCTGCCATTCCAGGAGACGATACAGAGGAAGAGAAAGCACGGGATAGAGCAGAAGGTGCTCGAGCTGCCGCTCCACCTCTTCGCGTTTGACATAATGATGCTCAATGGTGAGGAGCTGATGAGCGAGCCCTACCACAAGAGAAGGGAGGTCCTGGAGAAGATCCTCAAGAGCACCACGGTCATAAGGCCCTCCACTAGGATAATCGCGACGGAGCCAAAGCAATTGGAGGAGTTCTTCGAGAAATCGGTAGAGAACGGCTTAGAGGGAATAGTGGCGAAGGAACTTGACTCAAAGTATATAGCAGGAGCAAGAAAATTCTCCTGGATAAAGCTGAAGAGGAGCTACAGAGGAGAATTGAACGACACCCTCGACCTCGTAATAGTCGGCTATTATCTCGGAAAGGGGATGAGGAGCGAGTTCAAGTTCGGCGGGCTGCTCTGCGCGGCGTACAATCAGAAGAGGGACCTCTTCGAGACCGTGTCAAGACTGGGCACAGGGTTCAGCGAGAAGCAGATGGTGGAGCTGGAGAAGACGCTGAAGAAGCAGGTTGTGAAGACGAAGCCTGCGAGGGTTGACTCGGTAGTCGAGCCAGACTTTTGGGTGTATCCAAAATATGTGGTAATGGTAAGAGCAGATGAGATAACAGTGTCACCAATGCACACCTGCGGGCGTAAGCAGCAGAAAGACGGCACAGAAGCAGGATTCGCACTGAGGTTCCCCAGACTGGCAAGCGACGAGGCGATAAGAAGCGACAAGAGCCCAGAAGAAGCTACCACAAGCAAGGAAGTAGAGGAAATGTACAACAATCAGAAGAGGGTCAGGGTGGAGGATAGCTGAACATCCTATAACTATTCCTGTATTACCGACTCTATTATGCCGGCGAGCCTCTGTACGCTCTTAACAACATCCTTCATCTTTGGATTGAGCCTGTAGCCAAGCCCGTATCCTTTCTCTGTTCTTATATGGGTGGGCTGTATCACGTTGAAATCCAGTGAGAGCTCCCTGAGTGTTATTATGAGCGTCTTCCTGGTGAAGCGCTTCTCGAGCACCGAGTAGAGTTCTCTTGTTGTCCTTGGCGACTTCTTCAGGAGGAGTTCCATGACTGCGTAGTTCGGGCGCGTTATCGCCTTCCTGAGCGCCCAGATTTCATCCTTCGGTTTCTCCCCCTTCGCCATATCTGAATCTTCATAATAAAGGTTTATAAACATTTGTAGTAAAGCCAGTTTCTTGCCCCAATATACACAAACTGATAATTCCATACAATGCTGGTGGCATGCTTAAAAAGCCCATCTTATTTACACATGTGGATTTATGTATACCAAGATATAAATATATTTACCGTAATAAATATATTACACGGATAGTATATAGACTGGCATTCGGAAACTGCACAATCTCGCTCAGCCTTCTTGAAAAGCTGCGCAGGAGGCAACAGCGTGACAAACTGCGGTATCCATCCCATACAGGAAGCCTTTTATATCTAATTATACATAGTTACACTAATTATATGTAATTAATAGGTGGTGTAATGGAGATAAAAGAATTGACCATAATGGGAGGACGCGGGAAGTCTGGCGATCGCGAGCCCGTCACGAAAGTGAAGATGAAGATGGGGCAGATAATCAGCATAGTGGGTCCTACTGGCTCAGGCAAGACCGAACTGATAAACGACATTGAGAGGTTCGCCAACAAGAACACACCCTCCATGCGCCAGGTGCTGATAGATGGTGACGTCGCTCCTGACGATTTCATCGGCGACCCATCAAAGAATCCAGTCGCACTGATAACCCAGCATACCAACTTCCTCTCCGACCTGCCTGTCAACAAATTCCTTGAGACGCATGCTAGAATAAGGCAGAACCTATCGGGCCAGGAATTGGAGGCGCTTGTTACTAACACTATCGACTTTGCGAACAAGCTGACTGGAGAATCGATAATCCTCGAGAGCGCTATGACGGAGCTCTCGGGCGGTCAGACCCGCGCGCTGCTCATAGCTGATGCCGTAGTGATAGGCAATTCACCGATAATACTGCTTGACGAGATAGAGAATGCGGGCATTCACAGGACAAAGGCGCTCGAGCTTCTGAAGGGTTACAGGAAGATATTTATCTTCGTGACTCACGACCCAAGGATAGCGTTGCTGTCCGACTTCAGGATTGCGATGAGTAGCGGTTCGATGCAGAAGGTGATTATGAGAGAGGACAAGGAGAAGCGTGTTGAGGACGAACTGAGGAAGATGGACGACCTCCTCTCAGATTACAGGATGAAGATAAGAGCCGGTGAACAACTTGACGAGGAGGAGATTAAGAAGAAGCTGAAGGCGATTGGATACATTTCTTAGAAGGGATACAATGAAAACTATAATCTGTGCCGGACCGCCATCAAGCGGAAAGACTACCGTACTGAAGCAGGCAGCAAGGAGGCTCAAAGAGAAGAAGCTCAAGCTGGCATACCTAAAGATAGACGTCCAGTTTACTGAGGAGGACGAAATATTCAGGCGCGAATTTGGGATACCGGCGAAGAAGGTCTACTCTGGCGAGATATGCCCGGACCACTGCAATGTAATGGTCCTGGGGGACGCCGTGAAGTGGGCGGAAGAGCTTGGTTCAGATATACTATTTGTCGAGACCGCGGGTCTCTGCCTGCGCTGCTCACCTTACATGGAGGGCTCGCTGGGCATAGCCGTGCTTGAGGCTACGAGCGGAATGAACCTGCCGCGCAAGATAGGCCCGCTGCTCTCACTCGCGGACATCGTTATGATAACAAAGATAGACATGGTCTCCCAGGCGGAACGCGAGGTGTTCAGGGCCAACGTTGCCTTATCTGCCAAGGCGTACATAATCGAGACAGACGCGCTTCACGGGATCAACATCGACAGACTTGTGAAGAAGATAGAGGCTGCCCCTGAGACAAAGAGCCCGATGTTCCTGAGGGGCAATCCGCCGGTCGGCGTATGCACCATATGTGTGGGAAAGAAAGAGATTGGGTGGCAGCAACACTTCGGCGTGGTGAGACCACTCGAGGGTGATATGTTCTACCGAGGCGAGTGATTCCATGCTGCACAAGATATATTTAGACAATGGTGCGACTACAAGGGTCGACCCCAGGGTGCTTGAGGAGATGCTTCCATACTTTAGCGAGCGATTCGGCAACGCTTCCAGCATGCACTCGTACGGCGAGGAAGCGAAGGAGGCGCTTGCCTCATCTAGGGAGAGGATCGCAAGCTCGATAGGGGCCAAACCAGAGGAGATAGTCTTCACCTCTGGCGGTACAGAATCAAATAATCTTGCTATAAAAGGAATAGCTTATGCGAATTCAGACAAAGGCAAGCACATAGTCGTCTCCTCGATTGAGCACGATTGCATCCTCAATTCCTGCGAATGGCTCAGGTCGCAGGGGTTCGAGGTCACATACCTCCCCGTCGACCACGACGGGCTTGTAAATGTTGAGATGATAGAATCTGCGATAAAGCCGAGTACCATCCTTATTTCTGTGATGCATGCGAACAATGAGATAGGCACAATAGAACCAATAGATGAGATAGGTAAACTTTGCAGGGAGCATAGCATTTACTTCCATACCGATGCATGCCAGTCATTCGGGAAGATACCGTTCAACGTGAACAGCCTCAATATCGATCTGGCAACCATAAACGCGCACAAGATGTACGGGCCGAAAGGAGTCGGCGCGCTCTTCATAAAGGATGGCACAAGGATATCGCCGTGGCAGCATGGCGGCGGCCACGAGCACGGGATGAGGTCTTCCACCGAGAACATCGCAGGCATAGTGGGATTTGCGAAGGCTGCGGAGCTGTGTGCATCAGAGCTGGATACTGAGGCAAAACGGCAGTCGGGCTTAAGAGACAAGATAATAAATAAGATTATGGAGAAACTGCCTGCGGCATACCTGAACGGTCACAGGACAAAGCGCTTGCCGAACAACGTCAACTTCTGCTTCCACGGTCTCGAAGGCGAGGCGATAAGGGTACTCCTCGATCTCGACTCAAAGGGCATAGCGGTTTCTACAGGATCCGCGTGCTCAGCAAACCAGCCGAGAGGGAAACCCTCTCATGTTTTGCTTGCGATAGGGTTGAATCCAGTCGAGGCAAGAGGTCAGCTGAGGGTCACCCTCGGGCGATTCAACACAGAGGAAGAGGCGGACTATTTCGTTGACACATTGTCGGACGTCGTCAGTTCGCTTAGGCCTCTTTCGTCTACTAGATTAGGTGTATAAAATGGATGACAAAGAAATTAAGAGGCAGAGGATTTTGGAGCAGCTACCCGGACTCAACTGCGGCGCCTGCCGCTTCGGCGGCTGTGCTGGTCTTGCCGCTGCGATAGCGGACAACTCCGCTGGGCTCGAGGACTGCGTAGTGATAAAGAGGGGCGGGGCTCAACCATCGGGCGCAACCACGCAGAAAATTTCTTCCAGCATTTCTTCGCAGCAAAGCGCATGCGTCGGCTGCGCCGTCTATCCTGGTTCGCAGGAGGGAAGGACGTGGAAGGACTTCCTCGGCCGAGAGTACGATTTCGTTCTTGAGATATTTCCAGGCGAGCCCGGGCCCAGGGAAACGATACTCCCCCACAACCCGGCGCTCACCAAGGAGCTTGACATACAGAAGGGCGACATACTTGTGGGCAGGCCCCTTGGAATGTCGTGCGGTTGCCCGATAACCCATTCCGGCATAGTGATGGACGTTGACCACAGGACTGGCGTAATAGTCTGGTGCGTCACAGGTCCGCTGCAGCCAAGGTCAAAGGGCTTCAAGGACATGGGCTACTACGTAGCGGAGGCGTACGAAGGCATAATCAAGGAGTCGAAGAAGGAGCTCAAGATCGGGATGAGGTACTGGTTCCAGCCCCAGCTGTGCATGCTGCAGTGGAGGCACAGCGGGCTGATCAACTTCCTTACCAAGATGAAGGGAGGCACGCAGGTAAGAATAGAGGGGCTGTACATAGGCTAGATCGCAATGGTTATAGATCACATGCAAATGCCTTGTATACGATAGTAGCCGCGATAAGGATTGGAGGTTCTGGGAACCGAAAAGGCCGGCAAAAGCTTATAAATAGCTGAACAACAGTTATTTCTACATCGTGGCCTTAGTGGTGTAACGGCTCGCACGGAAGGCTGTGGACCTTCAAGACCGGGTCCGACCCCCGGCTAAGGCCTTTAATTTCTTACATGTCTCTTAATTTTATAATGGCAGCGATTGCCGATGATCAAAATGCAGGGGAAAATGAAGGTCAGGGATGACCAGAACATAATGATAGACGATGCGCTTCTTGATGCTATCGCAGGACTGGCCACCCTCAACAAAAAGGATTCCGTTCTTGAGATAGGCGGCGGTCCCGGCAACCTGGCGAAGCGGCTCGCAAAACAGTGCGGCAAATTGACTATAGTAGAAAAAGACGAGAGATACGCCAAATTGCTTGAGGATAAATTCAATGGTGTCGGTGCAGTGACCGTCATACACGGCGATATTCTGAAAGTTGGCCTGCCGCGCTTCAACAAAATAGTATCCAATACCCCATATTCGATACTGCAGCAATTCTTCGTCAGGCTCGTAAAGGAGAGGAGATACAACTTCGAGTGCGCGGTGCTTGTAGTGCCCCATGGCTTTACTGCGAAGATCACCGCCCAGCCCAGTTCCCGCAACTTTGGCGCGCTCTCCGCGCTTTTCAGCGGGTTCTACAGGGTAGAGGTCTTGATGGAGATAGGGAAGGGCAGCTTCTCCCCCCCGCCAAGGGTAAAATCCGAATGCGTCAGGATTACGTTAGCCGATGGCGCGCCCAAGGACATAACCGGCTATCTCTTCAGGAAGCTCTTCCTAAACGAAGATAAAAAGGTAAAGAACCTGCTTACCGAACTATTCTGGAACGATGGCAAACTGCTCTTCGATAGAAGGTTCACGAAGACCGAGTCCCAAGAACTGGCCCATAAGGCTCTCGGAGCCAGGTTCGCCTCTATCGGCGACAAAAAGGCAGCCGAGCTAAGCAATGCAGAGTTCAGGTGCCTCGCTAACTCGGTCAGGCAACCGCAACCGACATAGCGGGCTTGCGCTTCGCCTTCGAGAATATATACCCGCTCACCAGTATGAGTGCCCCTCCAAGGACGAAGGTGACCCAGTAGCCGAGATAGAATGCGGTGTAGCCTGAAGCGAGCGCGCCTATCAACGTGCCTATGCCCATCAGCGCTGTGTAGGCGCCCAAGGCGCTGCCCCTCTCTGGCCCCTTCAACGAGTTGAAGACCAGGGTGTTCGACGCAGTGTAGTAGAATGCGTACGCGATCCCGGATGCTATCGGATAGAAGATCAGTCCTCCAATGAAGGCCCCTATCCTGCTGTAGAGCAGGAAGGCCACGCCTATCATTATGTAGGAGCCGGCCCTCAGCACGAGCGAGCTCGTTATCGTTGATATCTTCGCCCCCCCTTTGAATGAGTTGCCGAGCAGGTAGAAGGCCGCGACCTGCACCGCCATGCCCACAAGCAGCACAAGGAAGATGCTCGACTCGGCGAGCCCCACCCCCTTCAACCCCGCCGGATACATGGTGTTGAAGACACCAGAGCCCAGCGAGAAGACGAATATAGCAGCGTATATTATGGTTATCTTCCTGTACCCGTCGACCGGATTTGACAACCTGTGCCAGAGCCTCTTGATGGTCGATATACTGGGGTTCTCATTATCATGACCGGGCTGACGAATATCCTGGACATGAATGCGAAGAGGTTCCTCGAGAAGTTGAGCTTGGAGAACCTCTCCTTGGGCTGATAGACGAATATGACTGTCAGCACGGCAGAGGCGATAGCGAGTGCGAAGAAGACGAGCATCAGCTCCTTTAGCGAGAGGAGCCCTGCCACTATGACCGCCACTACGAATCCTATGGTGGTGCCTAGGCTCCCCACGGTCTGCAGCTTGGAGAACGATGCGGCCCACTTCTGCCTTGGGCTTGTCCCCATCACCAGCAGGTTCAGGGGCGTGGCGTTGGCAGCCGTCACGAATGCGTATAGCCCATATGTTAGTATCACCCCCAGTACGCTCCCGAGCAGCATGAACGCGAGGAGCAGGACGGCCAGGCCCAGATAGGAGAGCACTATCTGCGCCCTCATCTTCTGGAAGGTGTCGCTGATAGAGCCCCAGAAGAACGCAGCGGGTATGGCTAGCGCGCTCGCAAGCGCTATGGCGTACGAGACATCTATCACCGTGCCACCCAACTGCAGTATGTAGAGCGTTATCACGCTCGAAAGCGGCCCTACGGCTATGCTGGCAGGCAGCGTGGTGTATATCCATCGTGTGCTTCGCCTAAGCTTGTAATCTTTGCTTCGGTTCTCCATGGCCGCACCAAGGGGTTAGAGTAGTGTAGTAGGATGTTAAGGAAAGCCTTTTAAATGTTAGTAGAGAGATTTTGATTAGTGATTTACGTGGGAGGAACTTCGCAGCCATCGCCCGATGGTAAACATCCAGCCACATAGGCATACGCTAGGGTCTACTCTTCAAGTTAGTTATTGCGTAGCAGTCCTTGTGCTGCTTCATCGCGTCAGTCCGTTGCCGCCCTATTGCTTTCAAATCTTCTCAATCCCAAATAGCCAACAAGCTGCTCTGTCACTACCGCCGTCTCAACCTCGATCCCCCGCAAGCGTGCGCCCAGCCTCTCCACTATTGACTCTACACTGCCTTCGAACACCGGAGGTATGAAAATAATCCCGTATGGCGACGACACATCCGCAACAAGCGCATATCCGTTTGCAGGCGTGTCATTTTCCTCTATCATCTCCATGAGCTGCTCCTTACCGACAATGTTGAAAGCGTTTATGTCGGTCTGCTTCATGTAGATGAAGCCGCAGTACTTGATGGGCAGCCTCTGCATGTTTATCGTAGACCTCTCTATGATCCTCTTCTCGAGCAGCTTATGGTAGGTGTACTGCGCGCTTCCCTTGTGGAGCCCGTACTTCTCGTCTATCTTAACGAAATCGATCCCTGCATCTAAGTTCAACTCCTTCATGGTCGCATACTCGCTCGGCAGCAGCTGGCCGACTCCCTTTCTGGGCGAATCGCGGCTCTTGCTCCATATCTTCTCCTCGAGAAGGTCGAAGAACCTACTCCTCAGCGGCACGAAGCCATACGATTCTATCATGTAGCCTACCTGCCAAACAGACTCGGCGCCCGCGAAGAGCCTGTCCGACCTGAACCCGTATATCACATCGTCGAGCTTCTTTGTGTCCTCCGCTATTACGTAGATAAACATATCGTAATCGCCGCGCATTAGCAGCACCAACTGGATCCTTGGCTCACCCTCAAAAAGCGCCCTCATCGCAGGGATGTCTGGCCTTCCTTTCAAGAACTTCACCGTCACCATGTAGCGGGTAAAGCCGAACCTCTCCGGCAGGAGCTCAATCGTCTTCCTTATGCCATAGCCCCTCTCGAGCTTCTCAAGCCTGTACGATGCCGCGCTCCTGCTTATCCCCACCTTTTTGGCGATCTCCGGGGCGGATATCCTCGAGTCCATGCTGATTTCGGTGAGTATGCGCCTGTCTGTGCTGTCCGGATGTATCGCTGCGTGGGCGCCGCCCCCCTCGCTCTTTGAGGAGGCCTCAATGTACTGTTCAATCCCGCTCACCCTGGTCCTGTCCGACCTGTGGAGGGCCTGGGTCATCATCCCGTCCTTGTCGATCCAGCCTATGTAGAACTGGCGCTTCCTCCTCGCGCCGCTGCGCCAGTCGAGTATGTAGATGTATTCATAGACGCAGTACCTTCCCCTTATCACAGAGATGGAGAGCTTGCTCTTCCTGCTCCTCCTCAGCTCCTCCAGCGTTCTCGATATAGCCTCGGGATAGCCCCCTGCTCGCCTCGCCATAGTAATATAGCGTATATATAAATATAAATGTCTTTCTATATCTTATCCATTTAAGCTCATTTATATACTACTTTAGCTTATATACGATATTAATGAGCTTATCACCGATAGCTACTGCACATTATAGCACTTCCATACAAGAATAGTATATATATGAGTTCTGCCATAATAGTATGCAGGTATGAAGCAGGCGTATAGCGCCGTTATAGATTGACGCTGATTTCTTAACATCTAAGAAGTCCCAAACCCATCCGGGCGTGTGGCGCAATGCCATACGCCTTCCCCATAAACCAAGTGGCATACATGATAAAGACCTACATTGCAAGGATTATCAAGAAGAGGTCTGTGTCTGAATCGAACGACGACCGTCCGATCAAGACCATAAGAACGGGCTACAATTCCTGGCGCATAATATACGCTGATGAACAGCTAGCGCCCGAGAATTAAGCATTATTTTCGCTTGAAAAACAGCCCGTTCTACTAATTAAATAATAAATAATCAGAATACGTGAATCGCCCACCACCGCGTCATTTTCTTTGTCTCAATGCGGAAGCCGCTCGTGTTCTTCTTTATGTCCTTCACCATCTTCTTGTAGAGCACCTTCTCCTGCGCGTCAAGCTTGCCCTCCTTGACTATCTCCTGCTTCTTCCCGTCTACTATCTGCGTCTCTGTCTTGCTTATGACGTCCTTCTTCACCATCGAGTACCATTCATCTAGCGTGCTGCCGCTCTCATCCTTGTCCCTCAGTACGGCGAGCACATCACCCATGTCGAGCTTCCTCTCGATCTTGTGCGCGTACTCATGAAGCAGGGGCCTCATCGCCGCCTTGTCCACAATCCTCTTTATGTCAGCAGGCGAGTATCCAGCAGTTGCACGGGAGAGCCTTCCCCAGTTCATGAAGCCCCTGGGCTTGTTCCTCATCTCAAACTTGAACATCCCGATCCTGGCCCCGTAGTTGCCCGGGCTCATGTAGACGCTATCGCCGAATCTCCCAGATCTCTTAAGCGCGGGATCGATGTCCCATGGTTGGTTGGTAGTGCCTATTACGTAGATGCCTTCGGGATTCTCTTCAAGGCCGTTCATCTCGACAAGGAACTGGTTGACAGCGATCCTCATCGCAGAGCTCTCCCCGCCCCCGCCTGGTCCATCCCCGCCCCTCTTGGTGCCCATAGCATCAAGCTCGTCGAACATTATTATGCAGGGGGTGTTCTTCCTTGCCTGCTCGAAGACCGCGTGCAGGTTCTTCTCTGTGTTTCCGGTATACATGTCAACTATCTGGTTTATCTGCGCGATTATGACGTTCGCGTTCGCCTCGCCCGCAACTGCGTTAACTATGTGTGTCTTGCCGCAGCCAGGCGGACCATATAGGATCAGGCCTACGCCCCTCCTCTTTCCATACTTCTCAAAGAGGTCGGGCCTCTGTATCGCAAGCACAATGTTCTCATGAAGGTACTTCTTCACGGCGTCAAGCCCTATGACGCTGTCGAACCTCATCTTCGATTTGTAGAAAGCAAGCTTCTTTATCTGCCCCTCCTCTATGACGGTGCCCTCCTGCTCCTGCATGGACCTGCCCCCGGGCTTGGCAACCTTCTTTCCTACGTCGCTAGTTGGCACGTTCTCGATGTGTATCAGCGAATCTATGTGCTCCAGCCTGTTCTTCGCCTCCACATAGTTCGGGTCTATCGCAATCGACTTCTCATACCAGAAGCGCGCGCCGAGGAAGTCATTATTGCTCTCGGCCATGTCCCCCATCAACAGCGGCGCGTCGGGGATCTTGGGCTGCAGCTTCATTACCGCCTCAAGGTCCTTCTGCGCGAGGTCATAGTTGTGCAGTATCCTATAAGTCAGGGCGCGGTTGAAATATGCATCCGCATAATTCGGATTTAGCTTTATTGCCTCGCTATACTCGTTCACCGCCTCCTGCATCTGACTTGCCTCGAAGAGCTGCCCCCTTCTTCCAGTGCTCTACAGCCGCGTCGCTCGGCTTCGCAGGCGACGGTGTGGCCACCCCATTTACATTTGCCCCTGAGCTCTCTGCCACCTATATCACTGATAGATTATACGTTAATTTTAATAAGTCAGCAGATATTTATTGCTTCTCTGCCGACTGTCGGCTGGGTCGTCATCTTCTCTCTAACTCCATTTTCCTGCCGAAAACAGAGTGGGCCCGAGGAGATTTGAACTCCTGACCTTCCGATTATCAGTCGGATGCTCAAACCAGGCTAAGCTACGAGCCCCTTTTATTTATTAGTGTAACCCATTTAATATATAAGAATTCACATCTTTATTTCAGAAACCCGCCCGTCGGGCCTCTCCTCCTTGAAGATCTGCGTCTGGAACCTATACATCTTCACGTCTTGCTGCGTCCACGAATTTGGAGATATGCCCGCCTTGATGCAGCTCTCCTCAATGAAGCGCCTCTCGTCCCATTTCTGCTCGACTGCAACGATGGGGAGGAGCAGGCCCTCATAGAATCCATACTTTGCGATAAGGCCATCCCTTCCGACCTTTATTTTCTTGTATCTCTGCGAAGCAGCGCCGGTTATCTCCTCAGGGGAGGTGAGCACGCTCACCTCTATAGTTATCCTATCGAGCTCCTTGTCTGAGATCGGCGCAAATCTTGGGTCCTCGAATGCTGCTGCGTGTGCCGCCTCCACAACCGCCTCTCCCACGGGGGCTACCCCCCTCATGAATCCTATGCAGCCCCGAAGCGCGCCCGTAGGATAGCTCTCGACCGTTACGAATATCCCGTCGTACTCCTTAAGCCCTTTGACCGAATCTGCCACAAGCTCTATCTTGAATCGCGGGCTCCCCACCGAGAGCTCTATTGTGCGCCTTGCAGCTTTGACAAGCCTCTCTCCTTCATCAGCAGAATAGACATGCATAAAAATACCTGCGTATATCCTAATTAAAGGATAAATGCCCAGTTTAATATCAGTTGCGTTTTATGGACCACATAACTATATACACGGATGGCGCGGCGCGTGGCAACCCGGGCAGCAGCGCCTCCGGTTTTATTGTCTACTTCAATGGCAGGCAGGTTGCCAAAGAGGGCGTATACAACGGCAAGGCGACGAACAACGTCGCAGAATACAATGCAGTGGTACTCTCGCTTAAATGGTGCACAGAGAACATACCCTCGCACAAGGGCTGCGCCGTGATGCTCTACTCGGATAGTGAGCTCGTAGTCATGCAGCTCAACAACCTGTACAAGATAAAGGCGAAGAGGATGCGGGAGCTCCATGCCGAGGTCCTCAAGCTCTCAACGAATTTCGCGGCGACCGCCTTCTCGAATCTGCCGCGCAGCGAGAGGCACATAGTGGCGGTCGACAGGCACCTCAACCTCCTTCTTGACAGCATAGGAAAAGGGCAATGACTAAACTTGGCTTCCCTGCATGAGCCTGTACTGGAGGCCGATTTCGTTCCTGAAGGGCTCTGCGTTGTATCCTCGCCTGGCGAGGTTGCTGGCGAACACTGCAGCATTGGATCCGTACGTGAGTATCCTCTTCGGATTCGCCGCTTCTATATAGTAGATGCTCTGCCCGAAGTCCGCGTGGTCGCTCAGCGGGAACTGAACATCTGTGTTGAACCTGAACATTTTTGCGAACCCAGTCGCTACTGCCCTGAAGACCCTCTTGCCGTGCACCCTGCTTAGCGTCATCGCAAGGTCGTCCAGCTTGTGGCTCTCGAAAACCCCGACAAAGTTGTGCCCCAGTAGCGACTCGTAGCCGCTTGCCTCATCATACGCGGAGGCATACTGCAGGTCTATGCCGCTCGACGCGTAGACCTTGTTTATCGCGCTTATCTTCCTGCTCGTTATCGGGACTATCCCAGCGTTGTTGAGTATCCTTATTATCTCCTGCGCCTTCCCGAGCGCGTACACACCGAAGAGTATTATGCCCTGCCCCTGCTTCCTGCGCGCCCACAGCTCTATCGCCCCCTCGACCTCCTTTCTGTCGTCGAACTTTATCTCCGGGCTAGAATAGGTTGAATCTATTATGAGCGTATCCGTCTCGAGAATCTCTATCGGCTTGCAGGTGAGCGATTTCTGCAGCATGAAGTCTCCCGTATATGTTATGACGCCGTCCTGTTGGCTCTCTATACGTATCTGCTTCGAACCGAGCACATGGCCTGCATCCATCAGCGCAACGCCCTCCATGGAGCTCCTGAACCCTTTCAGCTCTATGCCGTTTGCCGCCTTAAGCAGTTCTGCGGTCTCTTTGCTCGTAATAACGCTCTTAGACGACTTCGCGGCGGAGGTATGATCGCTGTGCGCGTGAGATATGAAATCCATATCCGAATTACGCTCCTTCCTGTCAAGTGATACTGCATAATCGTCGAGATATATCATTCAGTCGCCGCACAGATACTCAATCACAAGCTTAATATATGCTATGCATGTAGTCGGCATTCCGCACCGCAGCGAAAGAATAAAATAGGCAGAAGGCAATTGCATCCTGATAATATGGATGTGCTGACCCCAAAGACGCTTGGCAGTTTCGTTTCCGGAAAGGAGCCGACGCTGGTGCTCTTCCATGCAGATTGGTGCCCCTTCTGCAGGAAGTTCAAGCCCGTTTTCTACTCATACGTGGGAAAGACAAAGGCGAAGATGGCCGAGGCCAAGCTGAACGAGGAGGAAAACCCGCTCTGGGACCAGTTCCACATAGAGGTAATACCGACTGTAATGCTCTTCATGGGCGGCAAGGTTATTGCGAGGAAGGACGGCCGCGCAGGTATAGGCCTGGATGAAAGTGACCTAAAGCAGATACTTAAGGGCGTATGAAGCCTCGCCACGCCTTCCGTTTTTAAGCTTTGCTATTTATAGTATAATCACTAAAGAGTGACCCATTGGCGCGACCAATTACACCGAGAAGGTACAGGAACCACATGATACTCGCATTCATAATAGCCGTCATAGTTGTCATAGCCGTCTACTCCGGCGCCACATACTACTCCTCTGCAAGGGCCGCCTCGCTGGAATCGCAGGTGAACGCCCTCCGGGCGAACAATACCGCGCTCGCCCAGAACTATAAGTCGCTCGAGACGCAGTATACGGTGCTCCAGGTGAGCTTCAACAACACCTACACGGCATACATAACCCTGAGAGGCGCGCTTGCCATCTCCGGACCAATGGTCATATACCAGAGCAAGAGCCTGGTTCTGCAGTCGATACTCTATCCATCATTCGTAGACAAGGGGTACAACGTGAGCTACCTTGCGTTCTTCGAGCCTACGCAGACGTACATATACTACAATTCGTTCAAGTACCCGCCTTATTCGCCGCTAGAGTACATCAACGCCTCTTATTCTTACTACAACTTCAACCTCACCGAGCCCGAATCGGGCTATCTGGTGATAAACTACACCTCAAATTCGCCGAACGGCCTCCAGGTCTTGAGCAATAATTGCTCATCGCAGTCCTCAAGCCCATATGCGGTGTCAGAATACTCTGTGGCCAACCCGAACGCCGACGGTTCGATACAGTTGCCGATAAACAAAGGGACCAACTGCGTTTACATAGAGAACCCAAGCAATGGCGCAATCGGAGTCAAGTTCAGCGCAACCCTCTACGGTTACGCCGGCAGCTGAGCCCATACACACTGCTTATAAAAGTTAATTTGCATATCTAGGATATAGATTTGGCCGATGGCCCATGCTCTGGTGAACTATTGCACGACAAGACATATCACTGGGTTGACAAGCTTGCCGATACTGTAGAAAAGCAGAAGAAGCCTCCCTTTATCATAACCGGCGGCCTCACAACAAGCGGTCCGACGCACCTCGGCACAGTCTGCGAGTTTCTCTACCCCGCGACCCTGAAGCAGAGGCTGGTTGGGCGCAGACATAAGGCCGACTTCTATTTCATAGCGGACATAATGGATGCATTCGACAGCATACCCTTAGAGATGCAGAAGTATGCTGACAGATTGACAGGCGACCTTGGGAAGCCCCTTGTGGAGACTATCGATCCGTTGGGCTGCCACAAATCTTTTGGGGAGCACTACCTTGCAGATGCATGCTCCGTGATGGAAAGGTTGGAGCTGCAGATAGAGGTCCTGAAGGTCAATGACATTTACTCGCAGGGAAAGTTTGATCCCTATGCAATAATCTTCCTGGCGAAAGAAGAGAAGGTGAAGAGACTTCTAGCAGACATATCCGGCAGGGACATAAAGGAGTTTGCAAACTGGAGTCCGATAATGCCGATATGCGAGGAATGCGGCAGGATTGCAACGGTGAGGGTGACCTCGCATGACAGTGAAAACTACACGTATGCCGACGACATGGATGTTGGATATGTAAAAGGATGCGGCTACACGGGGCAGGGAAAGCTTAGTCAGCATAGGTACAAGCTCCAGTGGAGGCTGCACTGGCCCGCATGGCAGGCAATATTCAATACATCCGCAGAGGGCGCTGGTATGGACCACTTCACAAAAGGGGGCAGCTGGGACACGGCGGTCGCGATACATAAACAGATCCTGAAGAGGGAGCCCCCGGTCGGATTCAAGTACGGGTTCGTGCTTTTCGAGGGAGGGAAGTACTCCAAGTCAAAAGGAAAAGGCATGAGCGTCTTAGACATAGTGAAGCTGATCCCGCCAGAAGTTGTAAAGTATATGCTGTTCGAGCCTAACCTTCCGGACTTCAAGGACATAAACCCGAATGGCGAGAAGTTCTTGAGGCTGATAGGGGATCTGGAGCGCTTGTCTGAGCTGGAGAACCCAGAAAACGACGCAGACAGGAAGAAGCTCGCTGCCTACAGGATAGCGATTGGAAAGCTCAAGTGGCATGTCAAGTTCACCGACATCCTCCTCTACTACCAGATATACAGGAACTGGGGCAGGGTCGGAGAGATGCTGAGCGACGCTGATGGAGTGAACCATCTTGCGCCATATATAACAGAATGGCTTAAGGTGGGATTTGCTCCGGATAGGTACAGCTTCTCCCTTAAGCCGTCCAAGGTGGACCGCAAGGACTTCATAAAGCTCTTCATCCCAGAGCTAAAGAGCGGCATGAGCGACCTTGATGTGCACAACCTAGTGTACAGCGTGGCCAGGTCCAATGGCATAGAGGTAAGCGACGCATTCAAGGACGTTTACAGCGCGCTGATAGGGAAGAGCGACGGCCCAAGGATTGGAAAGCTGATCACCGCGATAGGTATCAACAGGGTGAAGGAACTCTTAAAATCTGCAATCTCGTAGGTCAATTAGCATATAAAAGCCTATTTGGCATAGATATTTCAGACAATCATTCGGTGTGGCAATGGATCAAGAGAGATTCCTTAGGGACATAGAGGAGTATATAGAGAGAAGCTCTGAGGTAACGAAGGAATTCAAGGGAATGGCCAATACGATAAAGGAAATAGCAGTAGCCATGGATACAGCAAGGGAGAATGGCAGCAACATCTACATAATGGGAAATGGTGGAAGCGCATCCACGGCATCGCATATTGCAAACGATCTTAACAAGTCCGCTATACCGGACCCTATGAAAAGATTCAAGGTGATATGCCTGAACGACAATGTTCCGGTTATGATGGCTTGGGCCAATGATGTGTCGTATGATGTCGTTTTCGTGGAACAGCTGAAGAATTTCCTAACAAAGGGCGACATTGTAATAGGGCTCAGTGGCAGCGGCAACTCCCCAAACGTCATAAAGGCGATAGAGTACGCAAACGAGCACGGTAATACAACCATAGGGATAACGGGCGCGATGAATCCCAATGGAGGTAAGCTTGGAAAGATGGCCAAGATAGCGCTCATAATACCAGATAGTTCCATGGGGAGGATTGAGGACTTCCATCTTATGCTCAATCATTCTATACTTTGGGCATTCGTGCACAATTATAAAAAATAGACAGGCTTGGAGGAAACCTAGGGCTTTAGCCGAGGAGGATGTCACTGAAATTATACACAGTACTTGGTCTATCCATTACAATAATTCTCCTTTCATTTTTGATAATAAGTGCATTTGGGAACTCCATAGGATATATAATAACAGGAGCATGTGCGATAGCATTGGCTGCCTTCGCCATCTCCATGTTATTTGCAGGAAGAGACATAAAGCAGGTGCTTTCCAGGAACCTAAACCAGTATTCCTTGATTTTGCTGTTTTTGATAGTTATATTTTTCCTACTTTTCACAATTTTTCTTCTTCCGAAAACAATTCTGGTCTATTTTGACGAAAACATATACCAGGGCGTTGCGCTGAACATACTGCACAACGGAAATGCGCTTCAGTGCTGGTATGGTACACCATACGTGCAAAAATGCTTCTTAAATCAGCTTGGCTTTGACCCTTCCGGGTGGCCATTTCTTATTTCCATAGCGTTTGGCCTCTTCGGGACTAGCAACGCCGCATCATATAATCTCGAGCTGTTCTTGGGAGCCATTTCAATAGTGTCTGTATTCATGATTGCCAGCCTTCTAATCGAGAGGAAAGAGTTTGCTCCAATGTGCGCCATTATATTCTCGCTTGTACCGGAACTGTTCATTTGGTCCAAGACACTCGCAAACCCCGACCTGCCATTCATGGCATTTGCTGCACTTACCACGCTATTGTTCTTAATATTCATAAAAAAGAGCAACAAAAAGACGCTTCTGCTATTCGCATTCTGCCTTACATTCACAATATACTTGCGGGTGGAGGCAATCCTCCTTGTGCCCCTTTTCCTCCTAGTGTTCCTCACACTAAGTGATGACAGCGCAAGAAAAACTTTCAAGGTCAGGATAAAAATATTGTCCACAAAATTATTTTCCGAAACGAATGTTTTGCTCCTCATCTTGATATCAGTAATCCTCATTGAGCCGCAGATCTATACCACGATTGCAACTACAGCCGAACTCCAGGCAAACGCTGCATTTTATTTATATCCAAATACTCCAATTTTCTCTTCGTCTTACATCCTGCCCAATCTATCGGCAAATCTATCCTTTTTGGCTGGATTGCTAAAGGATTATCCAATCATCTTTTTGCCTAATATAACAGTACTCGCAGCACTCGGCGTGTTCTTTTTATTATTTAACAGGAAATACAAAAATAACCTGGCAACACTTCTGCTGCTTCTGGGCTTCTTTTTCATTTATTTCATATTCTACCTGTTTTATTTTGCAGGGTCAGTATTAGTTGCGGATGACGTGAGATATTTCCTTATTTTATACCCCGCGCTCTCCATGTTGGCGGCATTCGGGGTTTTGGGCTTGGGCGACTGGCTATTGAGCCTTACCTATAGAAGCAGGCGTCATGAAAGGAAAAGGACAGGATATCTGATATATGCGGTGCTTATATCGCTGATTTTCGTGGTACCATTCGTGTATGTTGCGCCCTTTTTGACCAATCCCTCATTCAACTACTACGGTTTCCCGGTGAACAATGTAACCGGTAAGCTTCAGGGCCTAAACCCTTATACAACCCAGTATGCCAAAATGTCAGCAGATTTTATCCAAAGCAACTACCAGTTAGTGCCGCCAGGTTGCTTAGTGCTGTCCGGGGTGCCTTCGATGTGGTTTATGCTAAACAGGAGTTCCTCACTCTGGCCCGAAACTGACGTATTTACAAATGCAAGTTACAGCAGCTACGGCTGCTATTATCTTGACTATGACTCCTGGTGCACAGTGAGCCCGTACAATACTACTGTATGCAAATTTTACACCACAAATTACAGCCTGGAAGTAGTAGCAATGGAAAACAGCGGCAGGCAATCTAACTTCTCGCTTTACAAGATACTAAATTATACGCCGAAATAACCCGCTCCAGCGGCCATTTACGATTGGGTATACTTTGCTAGAGATAAAGCCCGAAGAGATAGAAGCGGTATGCAATCTTGTTCCCTCGTTTTACCAGCATACAAATCTTATATTAAACCAGAAGCTTTTTATATCTAATTATACATAATTTTAACTATGTATAATTAATCTGATGGTATTGATGGCAAAATCAAAATTGAGTTTTAACAAGGGGCTGACAATCGGGCTTACAATAGTGATGCTCATCATCGCATATTTGTTGTATGTGTTTACAGATAATATAGCTGTCTCCCTTTTGGTGGTGTTTGGCTTTCTGCTGTCAATACTTGACACGTCTATGGGTATGGGATATGGAACAATAGGCACACCCGTACTGCTGATAGCTGGTATCTCTTCTGTAATAGCAGTGCCTGCAATCCTCATCTCGCAGTTTGTCTCGTCGTCGCTGGGAAGCATAGCACATAGGAAACTCAAGAATGCCGATGTTCTTAACATAAAGCACAGTGATGGAAAGATAACGATGGTGATTGTGGGGATGGGGCTCCTGGGTGCAATAGTTGGGGTCCTACTTGGAATAAGCTTACCAAAAGTATATCTCAATTCATATATAGGCTTGCTCGTTGTAGCAATGGGGGTATTGCTTATACTGGCGCCAAAATGGAAATTCTCGTGGCGCAAACTCTTCCCAATAGGCCTGATAAGCGGCTTTAACAAAGCGATAAGCGGCGGGGGGTATGGGCCTGTTGTTACCTCTGGCTTGCTCATCTCGGGCAAACCTATAAAGAATTCCGTAGGAATTGCTGTCTTCTCTGTGGCTGTGATCACTCTTTTCTCATTTGCTCTCTATCTCCTTTCAGGAAAGATAAGCTCATATGCACCCGTGATTGGGATACTTGTTGGGGCAGCGATGGGTTCGCAGCTAGGGCCAAGGGTAACCCATAAGATGGTGCTGAAAAGGAATATTAAGATAATTGGGATAGTGGTTATCCTGCTCGGGCTTCTTACCCTTATAACAACCTTTGTGAAACTCTGAGGTGTGGAGACTACCAAAAGCCAAGGTGCCCGTTCTCACAATGTATTATGGAATGCGTATCCCAGGACCAAATATATCAGCTTCGCAACGAGGAAGTTGGGGGCTGTGATCCCCGGAATGGGACACATCTCATTAAAGTCGATTCCTATCAGCTTCCTCTCTTTTAGGACTCCCTTCAGTATGTCCTTTATGTCATTGTACATCATGCCCCCAGGCTCCGGCGTGCCGGTGCTGGGCATCTCGCTCGGGTCGAGGACGTCAAGGTCGACTGTTATGTAAAGGTTTTTCTTTGTGTTCTTGAGTATCCTGTCTACAACCTGCTTCGTGCTCATTCCCCCAATGTCCTTCATGTAAAGAGTGTTCTTCGAATACCTTTTGGCTGATTGCTCGTCGGTGCTGCGCACTCCGACGCTGTAGCAGCTCTTGCACAGCTCCCTCGCTCTTGACATTATGCAGGCGTGGCAGTACCTGCTTCCCATGAATTCGTCTCTTGAATCGGAATGCGCGTCGAAGTGCAGCACGCTGAAATCCTTAAAACTTTTTGACACTGCAACTATCGCACCGACAGCGATGGTGTGTTCGCCCCCGAGAAGTAGCGGCATCTTCGAATCGTCCAGTATTATAGAGACCTCTTTCGCTATCCTGTCCACCGTCTTCCTCGGCGAATCCAGGTTCGGCTCCAGCTCCTCTAGGGTGTATATCCCTATCTTCTTGCTTATGTCCGCGCCTAGCTCCTCGCTGTAGAGCTCCATCTGCCTGCTCGCCTCGATTATCGCGTGTGGGCCATCCCTAGAGCCGGCCCTGTATGTTGATGTGGAATCGTACGGCACAGGGAGCACCACCACTTTCGCCTTCTCATAATCCTGATTCTCCAGACCGAAAAGGTTGTACGGCGGCATCGCATTCAGCACTCGCATTAAATCACGATAGTTTGAGCATAAGTTATAAACATATTTGGGTGGAAGCTCTATATATTATAGTGGTGAGCCCATAAAAGTACAAAATAAAGAGTTCCGCATCTTCCTCGAACCCCTCTCTGCAGATGATGCGGATGCACTCTCCCGCAACGCGAACGATTACGAGATCGCATACAATGCAGCGTCATTCGGCACCTTTCCGCACCCCTACAGCCGAGAGCATGCGCTTTCGTTCATAGAGGATGCCGAGTCCTCGATGAAGAACGGCATGGCTTACCACTTCGGAATACGCATGGCTGACGGTACCCTGATCGGCGCCGCAGGCGTGCTCAGGATAGACCCGGAAGATAGAAGCTGCCGGATAGGCTACTGGCTTGGGAGGGAGCACTGGGGGAAGGGATATGCGCGGGAGGCTGTATCGCTACTCTCCTCGTTCTGCTTTGGCAGCCTCAGCATCGACAAGATATACGCGAATGTCCTCGGGTTCAACGCAAGGTCGATATCACTGCTCGAAGGGCTCGGGTTCCGCAAAGACGACGGGCCTGTGCGCCTTATCGCGCATTACGACGGATATGTTGAAGAGCAGAGATACTGGATGGAAAAGAGGTCCTTTGATATTGAACCGCACAGGCATAATAGATGAGAGGCGATCAAATGGATGAAACCTCGCACGTTACGCTCGGCAGGAACGTCCTGCCCCTTAATTACAGGATAAGAATAGAGCCGAACACGTCGGGGCCCAAGTACGCTGGAGAGGAGACCATAAGCGTAGAGATAAAGAGGCCCACCTCCCGCATCCGGCTCAATGCAAAGGAACTCGTCATCAAGGGAGCAGCAGTGACATCGAAGGGGAAGAAGCAGAAGGCTTCTGTCAGGGCCATAAGGGGCAGCGAGGAGATAGAGCTCAAAGTCGGCGAGGGAGTATCCGGAAAGGCATCAATATGGATAAGCTTCGGCGGGATACACAACGAAGGGCTCTACGGGTTCTACAGGAGCAGGTACAAGCACAACGGCAGGAAGGACCTTATACTCACCACCCAGTTCGAGCCAGCCGACGCGAGGGCGGCCTTCCCCTGCTTTGACGAACCGGAGTTCAAGGCGACCTTCGACCTCTCCCTCCTTATAGACAAAAAGCTAGATGCGGTATCAAATATGGAGATAAAGTCGACAAGGGGCGGCGGCTCAAAGAAGGTTGTTACGTTCGGGACTACTCCGAGGATGTCCACCTACCTTCTCTATATCGGCGTAGGCAGATACGACTTCCTGGAATCCAGGCTCGGAAAGCTGAAGATCCGGGTGATAACCGTGCCGGGCAAGAAGGCGCTTGCCGGGACCGCGATGGACTACGCAAAACGCTTCATAAGGTTCTACGAGCGCTATTTCGGGATAGCGTACCCGCTCCCGAAGCTAGACCTGCTTGCAATTCCCGACTTCGCAGCCGGCGCGATGGAGAACTGGGGGGCGCTCACATTCCGCGAGGCGGAACTTATCTGCGACCCGAAGAAGACCTCCACCTCTACCCTGCAGTGGATTGCGGGGACGGTCTCGCACGAATTGACCCACCAGTGGTTCGGCGACCTTGTAACGATGAGGTGGTGGGATGACATGTGGCTAAACGAGAGTTTTGCTACCTACATGTCCTACAAGGCGCTGGATGCAGTCTTCCCAAAATGGAAGGCTATGGAGGATTATCTAAACCTCGAGCTGACACGCGCATACGCTGCGGATGGGTACAGAGCCACGCACCCGGTGAGCCAGCCGGTGAGGAATGTACACCAGATCGCCCAGATGTTCGACGACATCGGATACAGGAAAGGGGGCAGTGTGCTCCGCATGCTGGAGGATTACTTGGGCGGCGAGATCTTCAGGAAGGGTCTTAACATCTATCTCAAGAAGCACAAGTATTCGAATGCGACGCGGCACAATCTGTGGGACGCGCTCGAGCAGGCTGCCAAGCCCTCAGGCAAGCACCTTGATGTAGACAAGATTGTGAGCTATTGGATAGACAAGCCCGGCTATCCAGTAATAGAGGTGTCAGGGAAAAGCGGTGGGCTAGTTCTTGCACAGAAAAAGTTTACCATATCCGGCATCACCGCGCCAGGAAGATGGCCCATCCCTATCAACTACTCTGTTGACGGGAAGCCCCAGAAGCTGCTTATGATGAAGGGCGGCAGGGTGGGGCTTGGCGTGCGCTATAAGGAATGGATAAAACTCAACTCCGGGCAGTTCGGCTTCTACAGGGTAAGGTATCCTCAAAGCATGATGGATTCACTTGGCATGGCGATAAAGGAAAAAAGGATCAGCGCTGTCGATGCTTGGGGCATAGAAAATGATCTAAGCATACTTGCGCGCTGCGGGGCTATAGATCTGTCTGACTATCTAGGCTTCATAAGCTCCTACTGCATGAACCTTGGCAACCCGGCGGCCTCCGACATATCCTCGCACCTGGATGGGCTCAGGCTGATTTCATTCTATACAAAACGGCACGGCGAGGTCGAAAGGCTTGCGATAAAATACAACCTTGCGCTTCTCGACAGGCTTGGCTGGAGCGAAAGGAAAGGAGACAGCACGGCAGACAAGACGCTGAGGGGCGATGCGATGATGAGGCTGGGCTTGATGGGTCATCCCAGAGCCGTGAAGAGGGCCGGGAGGCTCTTCCAGCTCTACAAGAAGGGCGTACGCATAGACCCGAACCTCAAGAATGCGACATTCATGTCGATAGCTGCCTGGGGCGGAAAGAGGGAGTTCGACGAGCTTGCCGGGCTGTATAAGAAGGCATGGCTGCCGATGGATCAGAGGGCCCTGTTATGGTCGCTGAGTGAGTTTAAAGACGTTAAACTGCTGAAAAAGGTGCTCGCCTTCTCATTCTCCAAAAGCGTAAGGCTGGAGGACTCGCCCTACCTGCCGGAGCTCGTATCAAGAAATCCGGTTGCAGCCAAGCTGATGCTCGGGTGGATAACCGACAACTGGAGCAGGCTGATGAAACTCTATCCGCCAAGCCTCGAGATGCTCGTAGGGATGGTGGAGGCCCTCGGCCTCCAGCATGACGATATGGCGAGGGCCAGAGTGGTGCGTCTCTTCTCCAAGAGCAGCAACAGGCGCCAAGACATCGAGCTGGCGATAAAGCAGGTAATAGAGACGATCGATGCAAACATCAGGTTTATCAAAAGAAACGGCTAGGTATTCAAATGGGCGTCGCTCTCTACTTCTTTGTCATATTTCTGTCGCTGGTCTGGCTGGGTATGATGCTGATAGCTCTTTCGCCGCTTTTCAGAAAGAAACAGAGAGAGTACGGCCCTGGCAAGCGGGAGGACAGGGTACTTGTGATTGTCCCCTGTAAAGGAGAGGACATCGAATTACAGAAGAACCTCGAATCGCTGAAAGATCAAGATTGCCCAAACTATGACCTAGTCGCAGTAGTCGACCGCGCCACCGACAGGTCGATTGGACTGATAAAGAGGGCGGGGATCAGGTACATACTTTCGTCAAAGAGGTACAGGAACTGCAGCGGCAAGGTGGCTGCGATCATCACTGCAATGAGGAAATACCCCACATACGACATTTACGTCAACATAGATTCCGATGTACGCTGCAGAAAGGATCACATAAGGAAGCTCGTAGCCCCCCTCCAGGACGGCAAGGTGGGCGCCTCAACAGCATACCCGTACTTCGTGCCAGTCTCTGGGTTCTGGTCATCGGTGAAGATGGTCTGGGGGTTTGTAGGCAACGGCATGATGGGATCCAGCATGACCCGCTTCATATGGGGCGGTTCAATGGCATTCAGAAAGGGGCTCATCGGCAGGAAGGAATTTGATATCTTTGAGGGTGCCTTATCTGACGACATGGCAATATCGTACTTCACGAAGAGGAAGGGCCTCTCAATAGCATACATAGACAGCAACTCCACGCAGGTCATGGCGAGTGACAGCTTCAGCTCCTTCTGGGAGTGGTCAAACAGGCAGACTGCGCTCTCCATCCTCGGCAACCGCGGAGTGCTCTACTACGGTCTCGCATTCTATGGCGGGCAGATACTACTGCTCCTGTCTGGAATAGCACTTTTCCTCTTAATCTCCCCCCTATTCTTGGTGCTGCTGTTGCCTTTCGCCATCGGAGTATGGAAGAACTACAGAAGGGCCACGTCGAAAAGGATTGCTGCGATACCAATATCGATGGTCATAAATTTCGTATTCTTCGCCAACCTCGTCGCTGCGTCAAGGATGAGGCAGATAGAGTGGCGCGGCAGGAGGTACGAACTCTCCAATCCTTTCTGATGATTGATGATTGAGGAAGGCATAAATATCTTAAAACCCATATAGTATAGCGCGTGATTCTGTGGCGAATAAAGTCGACAAGGTAGTGCTTAAGATATTCGACAAGAAATCCGGCGGCTTCGAGAAGAGGCCGCACAACTGCGATCTCTGCCAGGTATACAAGAGGGAGGCGGCGAAAGGGGATATAGACGCGCTCAGGTTCTACAAGGAACACATAAACCAGATGGTCAAGAAGTACAAGGGAGTCACCCTTGTCTTCGACGCAAAGCACCAGTTCTACGCGCTTTCCAAAGCGAAGAAGTGAGCTTGGTGGGGCACACCTTAATCTCCATACCGAACGACCAGGAGCTCGCTGCGAAGCTAGGCAAAAAGGGTTCAGCCAATGGCGTAACATTCTACAACAGGAAGGTCGGGGAAAACGTATTTGTAATTATAACGCCCTCTAGCCCGGCGACGAAGTTCAATGCGGTTGCCGAGGTACTGACTCTGTCAGATGACATACTGATAAGCACAAGGAACATAGACCGCCTCTTCGGCGAGTCGATAATAGGGTGCGGCCTGCTCGGCAAGAGCGCGGTGCTGACCGCGGACCAGGACGCATCAGCAATAATGCAGAAGTCGGGGGTCCAATCAAAGACGTTGAACGAATCGGAGCTATTCGACTACTTCGGTTCTGAGCAGAATGGCAGCGAGGGTGACCCCGTAATAGAGATAGATCACTCGTTCAGCGTAAAGGGGGTCGGCGCAGTCCTTCTGGGGATAGTGAAGAAAGGGACCGTCAGGGTGCATGACGAGCTCCTTTCCAGTTCGGGCAAGAGCATAAGCATAAGGTCGATACAGAGCCAGGACCAGGATGTGAAGGAGGCAGGGGTAAACACCCGAGTGGGCTTGGCGATAAGGGGTGCAGAGCCTGAGGAGATAGAGAAGGGCGACATCCTCTCAAAGGCAGAGGTGAAAAGGAGGGCGAGCATCTCCGCCAAGATAAAAATAAGCGGGATGGTGAAGGAGAAAGGATTCGATTACAGCGAGCTCTGGCTGGTGAGCGGCTTCAGGTCGAGCATCTGCAAGGTCGCGCAATCCAACGGGTCTTACGAGATAAGCCTGAGCGCGCCCCTCGCGCTCAATCCTGGAGAGAGCTTCCTGCTCGTGAGGAAGGAGGAGCCGCGCATATTCGCGGGTGGGAGCGTGCTCTAGCGCTATATGTGCGAGAGCAAGCTCTGCAGGAAGGATATTATCTGCTGGAATACGCTGCCTATTACGCCAAGAGATTGCGCTATCGTGGTCGTGGATGATGCCGATGTGATTGTATTGGCCGGCAGCACAGTCGTGGTCGTTTCTATGCTGGTGGTGCTTATGGTCGGCACCGATGTCGTAGTGGTTGTCATAGGCACAGGCTGCAGCTGGTATATGTTGAAATCAACGGTATGCAGCCTAGGTATATAGTTGACCTTTACCAGCACTATATAGCTACTGTTCTGGTCGTATAGCGGCATCGGAGTGTTGAGGTTGAGATAGTAGCTGTGACCGTCCACCGTAACTCCGGATTCGTTAGGCGTTATATAGTTCTGAGTGAAGTTTTCCAGATATATCCCGATTACGACGCCGCTTGTGTCGTATGTGGATATGTTTATTATGTGGTAACCAACCTGTGTAGAGTTGCTATATGGGACAATCTGAGCGTGAGGAAGCGCGACAATTGCCAATAGCGCGAAAATAGAAACCAACACCGCAATCCTGCCGTTCATCAGATCTCTTCAGCCTTCCGGCTACTTTACACCTACCTCCTTCTCTATGCCCTTCTCTAGCTTCTTCACCCCGCCCTCCAAATCGGCCCCCACGTCGCTCAGGTCCTTCTCAACATCCTTTTCAAGTACTTCTTCAAACCTGTCGACCTTGGGCCTGACCCGGCGGGAAAGGTAAAATAAGTATATCGGTGCGAAGATTGCGCCGCCAAGTATATGTATATACCAGAACTCATTCCCGTTCAGGTATACAAACAGTACCATTGATGCAGCTATGAGAATTAACACAAAGGCCAGGGATACTATCTCAATGGTCTTTCGCAGGTGCATCCTCTTCTCCGACATCCTCTTTATCAGCTCGGAGTCATAGGTCTCGAAGGCGAAGAAGAGCAGCACGTTGAATGCAAGGATAGAGCTGCCGCTTGATGGCATGCCTACCAGGAGCCAGACTATGGCTGAAGCGGCGTAAGCCGACACAATGCTGAAGATCGCTGCGTTCCTGATCAGCGATTCCCTCCCTTTGAGGTCGGCTATGTTCCTGCTGTAGAGCTCCACAAAGAGGTAGATGAGTACGACAAGCACGTAGTTGTAGAATGCGCCGTTGTTGGACAGCTCGTAACTTATGTTGAAGGGGGATGTAGCCCACAGGGTATAGTTATTTTTAATTGATGCGGGCATATGCAAGTAGCCGTAGGTGACCGCCGCTATTAGCACCGCTATGTAGATTGTGGTCCACGGTATCTCAAAGTGGAACCGCCTGCCTTCCATCCGATCGCCAATAAGGTTATCATGGGAAGTATTTTATCTCTATCAGATGGAAAAGAAAGTGACGGCATGCCCTGCTAGATATCGAGCAGGCAAAGAGAAAGGGGATAGGTACGAGATACCAAACAGAAGGCTCAGTCCGTTTTATAAGCGGCCCGCATCATCTTTTGTTTCTGCTGGCCCTCCTCCTAGTCATTCTGGTGTAGAGCAGGGCAACAACTATGGCCACTATAATAACAGCGACTATTGCCACTATCCCGATGGTGGATGCAATAAATGCGGATGCAGCTGAAACTGGAGGAGATATCGTGGTTGTGGGCGCGACAGTTATAGGTGCTATTAGTATAGTTGTAGTGGCGGGTACCGGTGTAGTTACTGGAACTGTAGTGGTTGCTGGCACGGTTGTGGAGTTGCTTCCGCAGAGTAGTAGCGTCACTGTGTTAAGTATGGGCGTGTATGAAAGGCTTTGTAGATCAATTGTGTAGCTGGCGGTGTTGCTGCTTGGTAGGCTGACCTGCGTATTTAGGTACAATGTGTATGCAACGTTGTTGACGCTCACTCCGGTGTCGTTCGGGCTTATGAAGTTGTCCACTACATTGAACTGCGTCCCGTACAGCGTTATGGTTTCTTGGTTGTCCTGGGTGAAGTTGCTTATCTGGTAGCATGCGTTGTTGTTAATCTGCGTTACCGTTGGGCCTCCCGCTCCACCGCCTGCGGCACCGCTAACGCTGCCGCCTGTGTTGCTGTTGCTGTTTGAGGTACTGCTGGAGCTGCCTGTGGATAATGTCGAATACGAGTATATTCCAAATATTGGATCAGCTGGTATGCTGAATAGTAGGCCGCATGTTGAAGCGTTAATCGTACTGTTGCTATGTGGTGTTATAGGTGTCCAGGTACCATTGACCAGCATGTAAGGCACAACATTGCTTCCACAGCTGTAGTACATTGTCACGCCCACCGTCACTACATTTGCCCCTCCGGTGACATTTACCTGCAGGAGATAGAGTGCGGCGAAGTTGTCTGTCGAGTTTGATACCAACGGTGCGCCAGTATAATTCAAGACAGATACATGAAGTATCGTGTTGCTGTCGGACCTGAGGGAAAGGATGCCTATCGGGTCACCTATCGTTATGTTCCATGTGAAGTTAGCTGGTAGAGTAATGATAGTATTCTCTGATACATTAATCGCAGAGTCTATAGTAACTGTAGTTATAGCATTAGCGAATTCATCTGCGTTATCTGTAACATTCTCAGAGACGCTAAACGTTCCTGGAACGTTGAACATTATTGTGTTGTCACCAGTGTACAACCAGTAGCTCGCAGGTTTGTTTACGACGAACGGCTGGTTAAATGTATATGGCTGTGTGCCTTCGGATGCTGCACCTGTGAATATAATAGAGTTGCCCACCGTCGTAGATGTTGCGCTAGGCATGAGCGTCAGAGTAGGTCCATTGTTCACGCCTATATTATCAGTGCCTGTTCCTGTGCCTCCGAGCGAATCGATTACCTCAACGCAGTATGTTGACGGTGATGCGAGAGCAAGCGTTATAAATGTATTTGATGTTCCGCTCTGAACAGCTGCTGTGCCTGTGCAGCTGCTTCCTGAATACCAGTCATATGATGTATATGCACCGCTGCCTTCAGATGCTATTGCTGTAAGCGTTTCTGTTTGGCCTGAGTCAATTACCGGGCTTGGCGGGTTAATCGTCACTGTTGGTGCCGCATTTACTATAATTGTGTTTGCTAGGGTTTCACAGCCATTCGCTGCAGTGCATGGACCTGATAGGCCCCTGCTCGTGTCCCTTACCTGCACCTGCACGTTATATGTTTCCAGTATTGTATCTGGTGCCGCTATGTATGATACAGAGTTTGTTAGTGAGTTGATTGGACCGTTTATCTGGCCGAATACATTGTTTATACCATTGAATATTGTAAAGTTGTATGTATACGCACCGGTTCCTCCAGCTATGCTGGCGGTTATAAGTGCAGCGCTTCCTCCTACATCAACTGCTGGCGGTACCACTGTCAAGAGCGACTCCAAAGCTGGGTAGACTGTCACGGTATTGGAGTTCGAATAGAATACATACTGTGGGTTTGTTCCCTCGTCAGTTACCTGGGCGCTGTAGATGAAGTTGCCTATCGCATTTGCTACAATCGATATTCCACCTGAGCTTCCAGGGCTTAGTATTGTTGTGCTGTACGCTGTTGGGGTGTTGATTGTGTTTGTGTCATTGTAGAGGACCACATGGAACGGACCCGCCCCGCCATCTATGCCGATTAGGAATGTCTCTACTTCTCCAGTGTCACTCACACTATACATTGGCGCGAATGTTGCTGTTGGTGCTGGCTCCACTACGACGTCTACAGAGCCTAACGAGCTGTTAACTGCAGAATCCGTAACGCTGACAGAATATGGGAATGTTGTTGGATTAACCGCAGTAGGCGCTATATTGCACGTTACGGTTTTGCTGGATGTCGAAGTGGTGCAAGAGCCGGTGCCGCTGCCTGTCCATGTCAGTGTGTATGGAGCGACCCCTCCTGTTATTGTTGCCGTGAGTGTTTCTGTCTGGCCGCTGTCAATCGCAAGCGGATATGAGGAAGAACCAAGCGTTACGCCAAACTGCCCCACTGTGACCGTAGTAGTTTTAGAGTTAATTGTGTCTGGAACAGTTGTGCCAGTATCGGTTACCTGTACCATGAACTGCCAGTTACCCTGCTGGGTTCCAGGAGCAGTGACAAAGTTGTAGGTTTGGCAGTTTGTTGCACCGGAGATTGGCATGAATATCGCGCTTCCCGGGCTCTCTTCATACCATTGACATTCGTTTGGAGAGTTGCCGCCTACTATGTTTACTGTAAGCACCGTGGTGTTGCCAGGCGAAATCTTCGTCGGGCTTGCAGATGCAGTAGCTGATAGCTGCAGATACACTGAAACGCCACTTAAAGTTGTCTTATTGACTGACTCTGGGGGTATTCCATTATCTGTTATTAAAGCACTAAACTCCCAGTTGCCTATAGGTGTAGTGGCGTTGGTTACGAATATGTACTGGGAGGAGCCTGTTGCTCCAGATATTAGATTCCAAGCATCTGTGTTTCCAGGCTGCTCAAACCACTGGTAGCTATATGGTGTTGTGCCTCCTCCCGCATCTGCAGTCAAGACCGATAGCTGGCCCTGATCCACGTTTGAGTGGCTTACTGTTATCGGCTTCACATACAGGGCTGGGTTTACTATAACTGATACGATTCCTGATGTTCCAGTGCCTTTGTTAGAGTCGGTCACTACAATATAATAGTTGAATGTTCCTATCGCAACAGCGGTTGTTGAGTATGTTGGTGATGTTGCACCCAGAATTGCAACTGGCGTGGAACCCGAGTCGTTGTACCACTGATATGAATCACCACCCGAACCAATATTTGTCGTTGTTGAAGATAGGGATATTAACTGGGTTGTGTCGACTGCCGGAGTTGTTGTTGATGCGGTTATTGTTGGCAAATCAGATACTGTCACTAATGCAGTTCCTGATGTTCCAGTGCCTTTGTTAGAGTCGGTCACAACCGCATAATAGTCGAATGTCCCTGTTGTACCTGCCGTAAGTGTGAATGTACTTCCTGTCTGACCTGTAAGTACCGCACCAGATGTGTCATTGTACCATGTTATTGTGTCTGTTCCCGATCCTGCGTTGCCTACTGTTGCTGTAAGTGTTACTGTCTGGCCGACATCCTCTGTCTGAGATGATGGAGATATTGATATTGTCGGTGTTGGTGATACTGCCACAGATCCTGTGTTGGACTGCCCTGTTCCGAGGTTTGAATCCGTCACTACTATGAAGTAGTTGAATGTTCCTGTTGCGCCCGCAGTAGTAGAGTATGTCAGTCCTGTCTGTCCTGATATCGGAGTTGATAATGATCCGTTGTACCACTGATATGAATCACCACCAGAACCTGTGTTTGTCACCGTTGCTGACAATGATACGGGTTGGCCTACGTCCTCAAATTGCGATGGTGGTGATACAGTTACTGTTGGTTTTTGTGTGACTGTCACGGATCCTGTGTTGGACTGTCCCATGCCACCGTTTGAATCGGTCACAACCGCATAATAGTTGAATGTCCCTGTTGTTGCACCTGCGGTGAGTGTGAATGTGGATCCTGTCTGACCTGTAAGTACCGCACCAGATGTGTCATTGTACCATGTTATTACAGGTGTACCTGAACCCGGATTCGTTACCGATGCAGTCAGTGTTACTGTCTGGCCGACATCCTCTGCCTGGGATGATGGTGATATCGATATTGTCGGTGTTGCGGATACTACCGCAGATCCTGTGTTGGACTGTCCCGTGCCACCGTTTGAATCGGTCACAACCGCATAATAGTTGAATGTCCCTGTTGTTGCACCTGCGGTGAGTGTGAATGTGGATCCTGTCTGACCTGTAAGTACCGCACCAGATGTGTCATTGTACCATGTTATTACAGGTGTACCTGAACCCGGATTCGTTACCGATGCAGTCAGTGTTACTGTCTGGCCGACATCCTCTGCCTGGGATGATGGTGATATCGATATTGTCGGTGTTGCGGATACTACCGCAGATCCTGTGTTGGACTGTCCCGTGCCACCGTTTGAATCGGTCACAACCGCATAATAGTTGAATGTCCCTGTTGTTGCACCTGCGGTGAGTGTGAATGTGGATCCTGTCTGACCTGTAAGTACCGCACCAGATGTGTCATTGTACCATGTTATTACAGGTGTACCTGAACTCGGATTCGTTACCGATGCAGTCAGTGTTACTGTCTGGCCGACATCCTCTGCCTGGGATGATGGTGATATCGATATTGTCGGTGTTGCGGATACTATTACTTCCACCGCATTAGAGGCCGATGTGTATCCTGATACGCCGCTGTCAGAGACCACAGCGCAGTAGTATGTTGTTCCTACGGTTGTTGTTGACGGTGTGTATGTCGGTCCTGAGTGACCTGTGTTTGCTGAACTTGCGCTGCATGAGGATGTTGATGAACTATACCATTTAACTGATGCGGTATTTGGTCCTGTGTATGCCACTGTTGCTGTAAGGGATGATGCGGTCTGACCTACATCATAGGTCAATGGTCCTGTAGGAGATACACTGACTGTCGGGTCTGGGTTGACCTCCAATGGCGCGGATGAAGGCGACGAAGTCTTTGCACCTGCCGGTGAACTGTCTGTTACTGTCACACTGACCGAATATGTAGATGGTATAGTTGCTGTCCCTGTGACTGTGCAGGTATTAGAAGTGGTGCAGCCACTTGTTATAGTTAATCCTGAAGGTACTTTCCACGAATATGTAAGTGGTACTGTACCCGGAGTTCCAGTTGCCGTGAACACGTCAGTCTGACCCTGGTCTATTATGAGATACTGGGATTTTACAGAGACTGCTGGAAGCGGATTGTATGTTACTGATGCGGGTGATGCAGGAGATGATGTCACCGGGGTCGGTGCAGAGTCTTTTATGGCGACCGATACCTGTTCTAGTGTCTGTGTTGACACTTTCGGCGCGATTGTACATGTGCTTGATGATGATGTGCAGCCCGATACTGGAATAACAACGCCTGGAAGTGTCCATGTATAAGTGTCAGATCCTGTTCCTGGTTGTGTTATCGTTGCAGTAAAGACATCTGTTTGCCCGCTGTCCACTGCAGTATATTGCGATGCAAGAGTTACTGCAGGTGTCGGGTTGACTGTGACTGATACAGTTGGACTTGAAGTCGCAGTTTCTGTTACAGAATCCGTGAATGTTACATATAGTCCGGTATCAGTAGATGGTGCAGAATATGTTGCGGTTGTTCCTGTTCCGAATGCTCCCGATATTGGGCCGCTGCCATCATACCACTGCCACGTGTATGGACCTGTTCCATATTGGACTGTTGAAGATATAGTGTCGGTCTGTCCTTGGTCTACAGTTACTGATGTAGGTTCTGTCAGTATTGATGGATCTGGGTTGACCATCACCGTGGCGGGAGTTGTGGAATATACTGCTGCTGCATCGGTTCCGTCAGTTACGCTTGCGCAGTAATTTGTCGTGCTTGCAGATCCGGTCGATGGCGTGTATGTAAGTCCCGTTCCGATTGATGGAGATAACGAAACTGAACTGCATGAAGAGTCTCCAGTGTACCATGTGTATGTCAGTCCTGGGTTGGAATCCGCAGAACCGTCATCGGCATAGAGCGCCGCTGCAGTTTGTCCTACATCGTATGTTGCAGATGAATGTACAGTTGGAACATTAAGTGCAGGGTCGACTGTTATCACACTTGGCGAAGAAGCAACTGACGTTACTAATCCACTATCTGTTACAGTCGCTGTAAATGAAAACACACAGTTTGCCTGTCCTGTAGTTGGAACGAATGTATATGTTGATGCTGTTGAAGATATTGGGAATGACGTGCATGAACCACTTGTAACTGAGTCACTCCAACCGTATGAAGTATAGGTTCCTGTGCCTCCATATGGAGCTAATGTCATTAACTGTGACTGACCTATGTCAAGAATTGCGGATGAAGGGGATATCGCGACTGTGGGTGGAAGGTATGTTACTATGTCTCCGCTACTCGGAGCTGCGAATGCGTTCACAAAGGTCTCTGTGATCAGAGGATAGCCTGTGTAGGTGTATGTGAATTGCGATGGATCTGAATAGAAGCCATCATATATTGAATCTGCATTTTCGAAGTAGAATGATACCCAATTTGTGGCGGAGGCGTCTCCACTCTGCAGTCCATATGTGCCCAGCAGTATATCTGCTTCTGTACCGCCAAAGTTAAAGGACCCTAGGTCTCCGGTTGTTGATTCTGTTGGTGTGGTAAGCAATGTGCCCGTGAATACTGCATTGTAGTTAGCAATCATTGGTCCGCTTCCATCGGCAGGTTCTGTTACTTCATAACCTGGACTTAATGCACCTGCAAATGTTTGCCATGTTCCATCATATGTTACATTTGCATTGAACGTGTTAGGGCCTGTCTGCCACACTATTATGGTCTTTACATAGTTGTCAAGTGCCCAATAACCGAAGTTTCCAGAATCCTCATCGTTCGTTACCGTCATTGTGACGTCTATTATTTTTGCAGGGTTAACCGTCACTGTAAACACAGGTGTTATTGCCTGTGTGGTAGTGTTTCCGTCAGATACGACAAGGTAATAATAGTACGTGCCTACAGTTGATTCGGTGTCAGTTGCACTCAGTGATCCTCCTACACCAACCAGTGTTCCCGAAGAGTTTGTACCACTACTTAGGTACCACTGTTCGGTTGTGTAATGGCCGTTGCCTCCCGATGCACTTGTTGCAGAGAGGGAAATTGGTTGCCCAATGACCGCAGAAGATGGTGCGATTGCGCCTGTTATCGTTATCTGCGGGTTAACTGTCACCACATCCGATCCTGTTGCAGTACCAGAAAGTGAATCAGTAACCTTTACACAGTATGATGTCGTTGATGTAAGTGCAGTTGTTGTATATGATGCTGATGTACCTGTTTGCAATGGAGTGCCGCTGCATGTTGTCTGGTACCACGAATATGATGAGTAAGTTCCCGACCCGCCGGATGGGTCTGCTGTAAGTAATTGTGTCTGGCCACTGTCTATTATTGGGCTTGGTGGTGCAACTGAAACTGATAATGTTGGATTGACTGTCACCACATCCGATCCTGTTGCAGTACCAGAAAGTGAATCAGTAACCTTTACACAGTATGATGTCGTTGATGTAAGTGCAGTTGTTGTATATGATGCTGATGTACCTGTTTGCAATGGAGTGCCGCTGCATGTTGTCTGGTACCACGAATATGATGAGTAAGTTCCCGACCCGCCGGATGGGTCTGCTGTAAGTAATTGTGTCTGGCCACTGTCTATTATTGGGCTTGGTGGTGCAACTGAAACTGATAATGTTGGATTGACTGTCACGGATACTGGGGCAGAGGTGACTGTTTTGGGCGTGCTGTCCGTTACTTGCAATTCAAATTTCCATGTTCCTGAAGTTGATAGAGTGCCCGTAGATATGGTTGGTTTTGAAGTGGTGGTGCAGCCGGTGGTAAAGGAACTATCTAGATCACTGTATGCACCCGCATTCGGTGCCTCTTCGAGCCACTGACATGTATATGTTGAGGTTCCACCGCCGAATGATGTGGTAGTAGAAAGAGTTGAGGACTGCCCGCTGTCGATAGCTGTTGGGCTAGCTGATATAACTGGGGCCGTTAATGGAGAAGTGGTGACTGTCACTGTTGCTGTTATAGGAAGACTTGTGCTTTCATTAGCCTCAAGAGTTCCAGAGTTCTGTGTCGCCGAACTGTAGTATCTTACATATGCGCAGTAAGTAGTAGTGGTGCTAGGTGATACTGTAAATGTGGTCTGGTGGGCATATTTTTGGCTGCCGTCACCAAGTGAAGATGATGCGACGATTGAATTTGTTCCTAATGACGAACCTGTTTTATCACATGCGCTGGTGCTCGAACTTTTGAATAGAATTACGCTATAAGAGGTAGCAGAGTCTGCCCATGCCACGGTTAGTACCGTAGAGGACCCCGAATCAATTGTAGTGCCTGAAATACCTGGAGGAGTGCCTGAGAATATTCCAGAGGGCCAGTCAACAATAAGCACTGCAGATGCAGAACTGTTGTCTCCAAGGTTTGCAGCATCGGCGGCAGTGAATGTCACATTGTAAGTACCGTCACTGAGGACGAATGAACAACCCCTTGAATCAGGGCCGAGAGTCTCTCCCCTTGTAAGGGTCAGATTGCTAATTCCGGTATAACTTGTCGATTGGGAGGATGACCATGTGCAGGAAGTTGCTGTTCCGTTTGTATATGTTCCGTTAACTGACCAGGAAAGGTCGTATGTGCCGCTTGGAGATCCGGTTGCTGTTCCGTTAAATATGGCGCTTCCTGTAGTATTAGTTATAATAGGGGGATTCAAGTTAACCGACAATCCAGCTAGTACTATGTCCAGTGTGAATCCATCATCAACTACTGTGGTGCCTGAAGCATCCGTCACTTCTATCTGGAATAGGTATTTTCCTAATGACATTGAAGGTGTTACTGTGACAACGCACGGGGCCACCACTCCAACAGACTGGCTATTTCCCGAGCCGCAGTCTACCGCAGGTGCGGGCGTGCTTCCATTGTAGCTTTCAAGCCACTGGTAAGTATAGGGCGGAGTTCCACCACCTGCGCCGTTGTCCTGAATGGTTATTGTAGTGATTTGTCCCTTCACTACTGTGTAGTTTGTTACATTTTCGGTTGCACTTGCTCTTGTTATTTTAGCGTAAGGATCAGATATGCTCAAAGGCTGGAAGGCTGTAGAATTAGAAACATTGAAAGCATTTGTTATTGTGCTTGCTGCCGATGTGCTTTCTGTTGTTGTGCTTGTTGCTGAAGATGTCTGATTGTTATTTACTGTCTGGTTGCTATTTACTGTCTGATTGCTACCTGCTGTCTGATTATTATTTACTGTGATGGTCGGCAGAGTCGTCTGGTTTACCGTAGTTACCGTTGTTGAGGTGCTTGTTGTAGACAATGTTGTGTTCGATGCTGTATTGTTAGGTGCCGCCTGGAAGCTTAGCATTGCGCTGCCGCCAGCTGTCAATGTCTGGGGAACATGGATACTCGCTATGAATATTCCCAGGCCTGTTATGAGTATTCCTAGGAATAGTAATGAGGACAGAAATAGTACCGAACGTCTGCTTTTTCCCCCGAACAAAATAATGACCCCCACGGTCTTATGCTTGAATACTTGCTCTAAGCTTGCAAGGCATCAATTCATCATGATATTTATACTTTTGCTTTTGGTGTATAATCCCGAACTCTTTGATACCAGCCATCACACATGCAGGTTTATTGGTGTGACCCTTGTGACCCCCACAAAGCTGTCAAGCACAGACCTGCTGAGTAAATGCTATGCCAATCAACTATAAATAGCTTCCCTTTGGTGCTTTTCCCAATTCACCAAGATCCCTTATGGCTAACCGACCCTAGTATATTATAATCTTAGTTAAATTCCTCTTGGGACTACTATAACATTACTGCATACGAGATACAGATAAACGCAATAAGAAGCGAGATAGAAGGATGCATAGAAAAGGCAAAGGACCAGAATATCGAATTAATATTTGTTACATATAGCAATAAAATCAGAGAAGAGATAGAAAGGTTAACTAATAATCAGTATGAGTGTCTGAAAGGAGAAATTCCACTAAAACAATCTTAGAATACTATCCACACCCCCTCCCTCATCTAGTGGATATCCATTGGTATCTTGTCGAGAGAAAGAAGACTATCCACAGGGTTGGGGGTTGCATATATGGTGTGGATATTCGGGACTTCTCAGGCCGGTTAGGGTTGAGGCTTGATTGCCGGTTAGATAAAGGCTTTAAGATTTAGGTGAGAAGCTTAGACTATGGCCAAGAAAGCTATGACGATGCAGGGTATTGTGATAGTGTCTGTAATCTTCGGTGTCCTGATGACCTTTGTCTCATATGGCATACCAGGATCTGGAATACAAACCTCGCCACCCATCTCACTCCTATCCGATATTGGAGGATATCCATTTGTGATAGCAATGTCTCCATGCCCGATACCGGTTTCGGGCACAATCAATCTTGGTGCATGTGGTTCGGCCCACTATGATTTGCTTGGTATGGCAATAGACGTTTCATTCTGGTCTGCCATAGCGTTCCCGATAATTTACTTTTTCGGCATGAGAAAAAGTCGGCATAAGAAAAAGAAAACCGAAAAGATAGCCTGGCTTCCGCGGACTTAGGGCTTAGGCTTGGGGCTCGGGCTAGGCTAAGTAGCACTAAGCTATTAAAATACAATTGACAATTAAAAGGGATATTATGAAATTTAAAGGCATGACTATAGAAAAACTAAAAGCCAAAGACCTGCCCAAAACTTCCAAGTTCGTACAAAACATAATCAACTCCCTTACTGTATACAACAAACAAGCCAGGGCTGTGTTTTCAAAAGAAATGTCTCCTAGCGGTTTGCGCAGAGAGCTTAAATACGGAACGCCTTTTGTAGTAAAGAACAAAAACGGCGAAATAATTGGGTTTTCAAATTATTACCCATCAGCTTCAGGAGTAGGATGGTTCGACTGGATCCTAATAGGCGGCTCTAACAGGAGAAAAGGTTTGGGTACTGCGCTATCGAAATACGTTCTTGCCTTTGCAAAGCGGCATGGAGAGCATGCGGTATGGCTGGATTCCCGCATTAACAATCACAAATCCATAAAACTGGCTAAAAAGCTCGGTTTCAAGAAGCTTGGAACATTCAGAAAGGCTTGGTATAAACAAGATTACTATCTTTGGCACAAAAACATCTAAGTTATTCCCCCCTCATCCCCTGGGCTTGGGAGGCTTGGGACTTGGCTAGCTTCGAAGCTTAGTACTTCTTCCATTTCCCTTCAGAAATAACCTTTATTCTGCCATTAATATATACAATTCCTGAATTGTCGTCGAGTGCATACAGGCTGCCCTCTACTCTTTTTGCAGCCTTCCTAAGATATCTATCTCTTAATTTAGGAAAATAGGGAGAGTTAAAATGCGAGCGCACGTTAAAATCTATATAGCCAAGTCCGGCAGGTGTGGTCCTTTTCTCTTCTCTATACAGGAACTCAGAACTTGAAAAGAGCCTTTTTGCTGTGATTATGCTACCTGCACTTATACCAACGTATATCCTATTCCTTAATAGAGCTGGAAGCTCTCGCTTTAAGCCAGATTTTATCACCCAGCTCATAAGATATCTTGTATCCCCTCCCCCAACAACAATGACGTTAGCCTCCTTGAGTCTTGGTAGCCATATTTTCTTGTTTAATGCTGAGATGTCTACTATGTCAACGGGGCCGAGCTTCTCGCATTCGTTATAATTTTTAATGAGCCAGTCCTTCTCGTCCTCTGTTACGTTTGCCGCTGTGGGTATGAACGCGATCCTTATCTTCCCTTTCACCATCCTCTTTAGCGCGGTAGCCAATGACCTATTCGTAATCCCTGCGGAAGTTAAAAGTAATTTCATGAACTTCCTTCTCACCAAAGCCTTAAAACCCTTTCAAACCTCCTGGGACCTAGCTTGCGTCCTTGCTCAAGGGCCCAGGGGCTTGGACTTTAAGGCTTGAGCTTCCTACTCATCCAGAAAAAAGCATTTCCCTTTTTGAATCCCTGCTTTCCAGCGAACCTTATGGCCGTCTTGTCTTTTGCGTTGGCCCAAAGGTAAATGTAGTTCACGCCTCTTTGCTTCAACCTGCGATAGGCCTCGGAGTGGAGCATTTGTGCAACGCCCATGTGCCTGTACTTTTTAGGTATCGCTATGTAGACAAAACATGCCACGCCATTTGGCCTGCGCGTATCTGAGCTTTTGGTATTCGCATAGAAAAAACCTACCGGGGTCTTCCGGTCCTCCGCAACAAGAAATATGCCGGACGGGTTCTTTATGGACCATTTGAACTCCGAGGTGTTCATGAATGGCTCGTCATTGTTCACTTTCAGCTCTGGAATCCCCAATCCAATCTTATATAGCGCGCCGAAATCTTTCATTGTTGCAGTGCGTATTTTGATTGACATAACATCAACTATCTCAAATCCTTAATGAAAACAAACGCATCAGTATTTCCCCAAAGCCTTTTGACATATCCAGCTTTCTTGAATCCGTGCTTGATGTTGTATTTGTAGGCGATCCTGTTGCCGACATCCTCTTCCCCTACAAGTTTCCTAATGCCATTCTTCTTTGCCAGTACAATCAGCCTTTCCATCAAGGCAGATCCCAGGCCAAGCCTTCTGTACTTCGGCTTTATGTAAACGTCTTCAATGTGCCAATGCCTGCTCCATATGCTTCCATAGACAAGATAGCCGACAGTTACACCATCGACAATTGCAACAAGGGTCTTTTTTCCCTTGATGCGGTCTTTTACATACTCCTCTCCGAACTTTGGGTTTTCCTTCCACCAATCAAGCCAGGCCGTCTTGCTCAGTTTCTCTAGCTGCGCGAAATCTCTTGCTGTAGCATATCTGATACTTACCTTTTGCATACAACCTGATATGAACCAGTTTATTTATGCTTTTCTTAGGGGCTTAAGTTTACCCGTACCCTCTTCCTCTAGGCAGGTACAGCAGCTCTATCACCAATCCATCGGGATCCTTGAATGAGACAGAGTAATATCCCTTCACATACTCTGGGTGTTCTTCTGCCCTGTAAAGAGTGCTGAACTTGTTCTTATCCAACAGCCTTTGCATATCGTCAACCCGCTTCCTTGAGCTGGCGCTTATGGCTATGTGGTGATAACCTATGCGCTCCATGGAATAGTCCGTCTTTTTCCTCTTATGGAGCCAGAAGCTGAATGTGCTGTTCCAGTATGCAGGAGAATTAGGTATTCTCTTAAGCCCAAGAAATGGCAGTATCTTGCTGTAGAACTTCATAGATCTCTTAATATCGCTCACGTTTATGACTACGTGGGTAATTCTTGCTTCCATATCCTTCTACCTCACTATAATATTAAATTCCTTTCGACCTCGCCGTACCGTCATGCATGCTCGGCCCGGCCCCATCGCCTAGCGGGCGCCCCTCTCCGGATCTAGGGGCTTAGGATTCTAATGCTTAAGCCGGAGTCAATCTCAACCCAGGCACGGGAGAAGTTTCTTTTCTTAGATTGAACCCCTCAATTTTGTGGGATTCTCTTCCCCATACCCACTGTACTGTATGCCAAGAACCTTCTCTGCCCCAGGCAGTTAGCACATGCCCGGTTGGTTCCGAGGTCGATTCTGTTACCTTTACTTCAATATGGACATATTCACGTGTATCTCCAGCTGCTGGGCCTATATACACTATGCCCATCTTAGAATCTTCATAGAGATGCACCTCTCCGTTTGCTTTGCCTTTTTCTGAAAGCGCCTGCCTTTTTGCTGCATCAAGAACAGCAGATGTTCTTACGTCTACACCGGTCGCGCTCTTCAATCTTGTTTCAATAATCTTCAAAAGATCTAATGGCACTTGTCTATCTGCAGGTCTCGATACATCCGGCATTTAATCACGATAGGTCTCAATCCTTTTAGATATTTATACTTTAGGTTGCGACTGCTCTAGAGAGTCTAGGGACTCCCGCCCGCGCCCTGGGGCGCCCCTCCCAAGCTGGGGCTTACGTTTCCACCATCTCCTGCCTGAAATCTTCCACTATGCTTGGCTTGCTTGGTCTGACCAAAGCTGCCGGTCCTGCAACATCAGTTATTGCAAGATATACAATCTCTGTAACTTCGGTTGTATTGCGTCCCTCTTCCACTTTTTCTTCACCGTCATATCCAGAGACATGAAAACGCTCTCCGACAACAATTCTATTTCTAGCCTCTTTATTTAAATTGACGTTTATCGGTTCCCATCCTCTACTTCGATCTGCGGATCCCTCCATCCTGCCTGTTTTGTCTATATGATAGATGTTTCCAGATTCGGTTCTAAAATAGACTGCCTCTATCTCCCCGTTTAATAGTGCATCAAGTCTAAAGTCTGCTACGCTTACCTTAGGCAAAGTCTTTTCAGCTTCATTTTCTGGTCTTTTTCCTCTCAAATGTGCAGAAGCGGGTTTCTTTGGAGTTTTTCCTCCTCCTGGTTTTTGATTGGGACCTTCTTGATCTACTAAAATCACCAATCCGGCTCCATAATCATCTACAATCTTTCTCTGTTTCACAGCTTCGGCCCTTGGCGCTATGCCGAGGTCGGCATAGAGCTCCATGAAGAATGCCGTAACATCTGTCCTTGCATACCTTATATCAGGATGCATGTATGTAATGCTCCCTTTCATCTCATCGTCAAGTCTTTTTGCAAACTCATTAAAACTACCTTGTCCCTCAGCATACTTTAGTATGGAAAGCGCATCTATCTGTCTTCCAGAGTACTCTCTACCTATTCTTTCCGCGGTTGCCCTGTGCTCCGACTTAAACATTTCGTTTATGGTATCTTTTAGATCTGGCACATCCGGCATTTTTGGTATTTCGCCAGCATCCATTGGAACGCCTGGTAACAGATACACCCTCATCTTTCTTCCTGTAAATCTTTCGTCAGAAGAGACCGAACTCATTCCTACATCAATGTATCTTACTGTAATCCCACCTCTCTGTTCCTTTTGTATCTGTGGCATAACATCACAAAGCCCTTCACTTTATCCAGATATTTATAGCTTTCTGGGAGGTTCACGAGGCAGAGAGGCCTAGCAATCCCCTCCAGTCTAGCCCTTGTGCGGTTCTATTGGCCAGGCTTGGTTGGGAGGTTCTATATGTGGTGTATATATCCGAGACTTTCAAGGCTGGTTGGGTTTATCTTGCCCGAGCTTTGCCGCAAAGTCCGCTGCAGCGGCCGAGCAGCCTGCGAAACGGTTAAAATGCTATATTATTATTGTTATATGCCACATGGCTTTTTGTTTTCACCCAACCAGATGGTAATATGCAGCATAAGACCAATACAATACGCAACAGGACGCTGTGGAACAGGGGCGTAGGGCACCTCTCCAGGAGCGACCGTGTTCTTGCTAGGGTCATAAAAAAGGTAGGCCCCATAAAGGTCGATCCGCCAGATGACTATTACGAGCACATCGTTGGCTCAATAATATACCAGCAGATATCGGGCAGAGCCGGCGACTCGATATTGAAGAAGTTCAGGAGCCTCTACAACGGCAGGATACCATCGCCAAAGAGGTTCCTGGCCACTCCCGAGAAGAAGGTCAGGGGCGCGGGCGTATCACCGCAGAAGTACTCCTACCTCGTGGACCTCTGCACAAGGATACAGGATGGAAAGCTGGAGCTCAGCAAATTTGAGAGCATGGATGACGAGGACATAATAGAGGAGCTGGACGAAGTGCGAGGAATAGGAAGGTGGACCGCAGAGATGTTCCTGATGTTCAGCCTCGGCAGGACCAACATAGTGCCCAGGGATGACCTGGGGATAAAGAACGCGATAATGAGGGTGTACGGGCTCAAGTCGCACCCGAGCGGCAGCAAGTTCTCAGAACTCGCAGAGAAGTGGACGCCCTACGGCACGATAGCCTCCCTCTATCTCTGGAGAAGCGTCGATGATCGGTAGTACAAATCACATTACGCTCCTGAGCCTCATGCTCCCGAACGGGTGCAGGTTCTCCAGAAGGGTGCACTCGTCGCACTGCTTGCAGAGATCCCCAACGATGAACTTGCCTTCAGCCGTGACCCTGCACCCGCACCTTAGTATTATTTCCATATTATCCATGCTATCAACCTGAATCAAAGTCCTTCCTCTTAAGCATCTTCTTCTCGCAGGTAATGCAGAGCGGATGCTTTGTGCCGTAGTCCACGATTATGTTGCGACCGCAGCCCCCGCACTGGGCAGGCATTGATTCCTGTATGTCCAGATCGTCTCTATTTTTTGTGTAATGAGGCATAATATCCCGCGCACCTCGCCGGCTAGGCCTTCGGCTCCACCGACTTAACCCCGTTGCCGTTCGCCTTGGCATCCGAGAATGAGATCTTCTCCGCTTTCGCCGCTTTCCTGATCTCCTCCAATGCGTTCTGGTCGAGCGCGTCGCGCGATTTGGTGAACAACACCATCTCCTTCAAGTCGCTGTTCAGGGGCATGCCTTTGTCGTGCCTCATCTTCCTTGCCTCGACAAGCATCCTCGCGCCCAGCTCTCCTGCCTGCGATAGCTTCGAATTGAACGCCATCTGGCCCGGCCATTCCGATATGTGTATCGACTTGGCGCTTCCGAGGCCCTCCTTGCCTGCGAAGCCTGATTGGTAGAGCTCCTCGGTTATGAACGGCATGAACGGGGCGAGCAGCTTCAGGTAGTTGAGGAAGACGACGTTCACAGTATGCTTTGCGGCTGCATCGCCATCATATACCCTCGACTTTACGAATTCGAGGTAGTCGTTAGCGAACTCCCAGAAACCCTCTTCAGATATCCTCCTCGCCGAGAAGTAGTCGAACTCCTCGAACTTAGCGGTCGCCTCGCTGACAACGGACTGCAGCCTTGAGAGTATCCAGTTGTCGAATATGCTCTGGCTCGGTGCGCCTGCCACAGACTGGACCTGCGCAGCCTGCTCTATGAACCTTGCCAGGTTCCACATCTTGTTGACCAACCTCTTCCCGGTCACCAGCGCCTTCTCCTCAAAAAGAGTGTCGAGCCCGAGCACGGATGAGCTCGCCCAGTACCTTACCGGGTCTGCGCCGTATTTCTCCAGGTACTGCTCGGGACCGGATGCTGATGTAGACTTGTGCATCGGGCTGCCGTCGGGGTTGAGCCCATGCCCGGATATCATGATGCTCTTCCAGGGAATATTGCCGGTATGGAAATAAGACTTTACAACCGTGGTGAACGCCCAGAACGTTATTATGTCGTGCGCCTGCGGCCTGAGGTCCATTGGGAGTATCTTCTCCATGTATTTTCCGTCGGTGGCCCACCTCGCGTTTATCAGGGGGGTCAGCGATGATGTCGCCCACGTGTCCATCGTGTCTGTCTCGGGCGTGAAATCAGAGGAACCGCACTTGCAGCTCTGCCCCGGCTTGTGGACGAAGGGATCTACGGGCAGCTCGCTCTCCTGCGCGAATGTGGGCTCGCCGCACGCCTTGCAGTACCAGACAGGGAAGAGCACGCCGAAGTATCTCTGCCTCGATATGCACCAGTCCCACTTGAGGCCGTTTATCCAGTTCTCGAAGCGTATCCTCATGTACTGCGGGTACCAGGTTATCTGCTGTCCCATCTCGATGAACTTCTCCTTCAGGTCGAGATATTTTATGTACCACTGCGGCTTCACTATGAACTCCACCTTTGTGCCGCACCTGTCGTGCACATTTGCCACCTGGCTTATCTTCTCCTCCTTCAGGATGAGGCCCCGCTTCCTCAGGTCCTCCACAATCTTGGCGCGTCCCTCGTCTATCGCCACTGTCCCATAATACGGGTGATCAAGCCTCCCATCTTTGTTTATTATTATCCTGAGCTGCAGGTTGTACGACTTGTACCACTCTATGTCGGTCTGGTCGCCGAAGGTGCAGCACATGACTATGCCTGTGCCGAACTCTTTGCTTACCCTGTAATCGGAAAGCACCCCGACCTCCGTCTCGAATACCGGTATCTTTATTTTCCTTCCGACCAGCGGCTTGTACCTTTCATCGTCGGGGTTTACGAATATCGCGACGCAGGCAGGCAGCAGTTCGGGCCTCGTAGTCGCGATGGCAACATCGTCTGCGAACCTTATCGTGTATATAGTGGCGTCGAAGTCCCTATCCTCCAGCTCCATCTGGGATATCGCGGTCTTCTCATTGGGGCAGTATATCACCGGCGCCTCTTTCCTGTAAATCCTCCCAATTTTCAGCAGCTCGAGGAAGGACTTCTGCGATGCCCTCTGGACGTCATCACTCATGGTCTGGTAGAGGAGGCTCCAGTCTGCAGAGATGCCGAGCCTCTGGAAGAGCTCTATGTACTTCTCGTTGTACGGGGCAATCTCCTTCTTCACCAGCTCGACGAACCGCTCCCTGCCCTCCTTCTCCGAGGTGGTGTTGAATATCCTCTCTATCAGAAGCTCGGTAGGCAGCCCATTGTTGTCTAGTCCGAAGGGGAAGAACACATTGAAGCCCCGCATCCTCTTGTATCTCGCCACGAATTCTGACTGGGAATACGAGAAGACGTGCCCCAGGTGGATGTCGCCCGACACAGTGGGGGGCGGCGTGTCTATCGCATATACCCTCTTTGTGCCGTCCGGGTCGAAATCAAATATACGGTTGTCTGCCCAGAACCTGCGTATCCTTTCCTCTGTTTTTGCATGGTCGTAGTTCTTGTCCATAGCCGCACCGGGCAACGCATGCAATCAAGGAATGGGATACTACGAATAAAAAGGTTGCTTTGCACTCTAAATACCTCTTCCAAAAGAAATAAATATCTAAAAGGGTGACAACTGGCACATAGGTGTGTACATGGTAGAAACGCAACTTACAAGATTGGAGAGCACCGTCTGCGTCCCAGAAATCGGCAAGAGGGCAGGTCAGCTTGAGGCATTCCAGTACCGTTCCCATATGTGGAGCGTTGAAGAGAGGATAACATATGCAAAATTCTCCGAGAGCGACCCGGGCCAATGCAACCTCGGTGTGTACCGCGCATGCGATGGAAAGGGCGTTGGAAGATACTTTGTGATCAGGGATTACCTGCTGGCGAACGGAGATCGCGAATTCGAGGTTATAACCGACTTCAGCCTCAAGAAGCATGTAACCAAATTCAGCGCCAAAGAGCAAGAGCTTCTTCGCAGGCCAATAGTCACCCCTTCCTGAAGCTTCGCCCTAAGGCAGTAATGCCTCTTCAGCGCAGCAAAGCAAGGTATTTAAAAAGGGATTAGGATATATACTCTGGCGGTTATATGGCAGAAGCATATTGTGTAAAGTGCAGGCAGAAGAGGGAAATGAAGGATCCAACGGAGGTCACCATGAAGAACGGGAAGATGGCGAAGACAGGAACCTGCCCGGTCTGCGGCACCAAGATGTTCAGGATAGGGGGCTGATTACGTAGCCGCTGCCTTAGCGCAGCGCGCCGTTTAGCTGTGCGAGCATCTGGTCTGCTTTTTGTTTACGGCATTTAGGCAAGTATAAATATTTGGAAAGCTAATGTTAAGTGCGATGTAGTGAAGGTAGTCAGATGCCAGAAGCCATAAGATCTCCGGATAATACAACAAAATATAGCGCAGAGGTAGCCACGCCCATTAAAAATTCAGATGAGGGAGGGGTCTTCCGCCTCTCCTTCAGTGCAAACATAAACATGAAAGAGCTCCAAAGAATAATAGCCAAGGACGGCCTCGGCATATCGATGGTGGAGACGGGCCGCGACATATTCACCTGCAGCAGGAGCCACGGCTTGGTAAAGGACGCGGAGGTGAACGTCAAGATCAGGCAGGATTCCCTGGAATTCTCCACAACCAACTTCCTCGATGGCCGTAGGGGCAAGCTCGAGGTCTCGATGATGAAGGACATACGCGCTGCCATCTTGGGCGAGAGCGTGAACCAGAAGGAGGAGCTTATCCACGCGGTCGGCTACTTGTATGCGGGCAGCCGCCCAGATCTAGCAAAGAGGCTGCTGCAAGCGATAGAGCCCGTGGAGCACAGCCAAGTCGCTGAGGTAAGCAGGCGGTACAAGAGGGTATTCAGCAATGCCCCCAGGCGCCCGGTCGCACTCGGCATCGCGCGTAAATTAATCGGCGAGATGCTTACGAAGCTGGAGAATGGCGAGATAAGGGTCAAGATGGATCCGAGCATGGTTGAAATGCTGAAGGATTTGAGGGACGAACTGACAGGCTACCACGGACTAGTGAGGAAAGCGAGAACCTACCACGGGATCCTCCCTCCACCCAGGATCTGATATTTGATTTAGACAATTTACATTATCAGATTGCGCTGCAAAGCTCAAGCTAGGGTACGAATGTAAGAAAAGCATTCCAAGATTCGGATGCGCCCTTAAATCTTCTTTACGTGCTGTGCGTTCAGTCCACGTTCGCCCGACGCTACCTCGTATTCAACAGCGTCGCCGACCGCCAGTGTCGCGCCTCCTTCAATCGAGGCAACGTTCACATACACGTCCTTTCCGTCTTCTCCTGTGATGAATCCAAAGCCGCGTGCGGCATTGAACATCTTCACTTTTCCTTTCATTATATCACTTTCATATATTGCTTCGAAAGATGAGTTTATAACGGTTTGCATGACGGGTGCGGGGGCGTGGTCTATAATCAGAGTACGACTTCATCCGAATCAATGTAACTGTCAACTGCATCGTTCGATACCTGGAACTTGAGCCTGATCCCCACCTTCAACATCTTCCTGTTGCTCAAATAGGTATTCGCTATGTCGCCAGGCCAGCCCTGCACTCCTCCGGTATGGTGTATTTTGGCCCTTTGGGCGACCTTGTTGATAAGCCTCTTCGCTATGTAATCCACGGATGTCTGCCCCTTTGTAGCAAGGTTGTAGACATTGCCCCGGTCTCTTGACCCTGCGTATATCTCCATCATTGCGTTGACGCAGTCCTGCACGTCTATGTAGGACTTTCTCTGCTTCCCGTTGCCTAGCACCTCGAGCCCCCTCGGGTTCTTCCTCAGCTTTCTCAGGAAGTCGATGACGACCCCGTGGGTGGCGTTCCTTCCGATGACGTTGGCGAACCTGTATATGTAGTAGTCCATGCCATAGAGGTGGGAGAACGAGGTGATGAGCGCCTCCGACGCGAGCTTCGATGCGCCATAGAGCGATATGGGAAGGAGGGGGCCATACTCTTCAGGCGTGGGCAGCACGTCGGCAATCCCGTAGACGACGCTCGATGATGAGAACATTATATCATGAATGTCGTTCCGCCTCGCCTCCTCAAGCACGTTGTACGTTGCTATCGTGCCCTGCTCTAGGTCCAGGCTGGTCTGCTTGGTCCCCAGTGCCACGTCAGGGTTTGCCGCCAGGTGTATCACCAGGTCTATCTCGCTGCCCCCCATCGCCTTCGAGAGCCTCTCTCTATCAAGCAGGTCTGCCTTGTGGAACAGGAAATTCTTCCTTCCGGCCAGCGGCTTTACAAGTTCATATCTGCCGCTGCCCAGGTTGTCATATACGATCACTTTGGCGCCCGCGTGCACAAGAAGCTCGCACATGTTGCTGCCCACAAAGCCCGCACCGCCGGTGACAAAAACAGTCTTTCCAGCAAGTCCCTTCATATAACCAATCGGTATACGGCAGGCAATCTTAAAAGACCATAGCTGCCGCTACCCTATTTGGAAAAATTAGAATAGGAAAAATTATCGCTTAAGAGATTATCTCTCCCACTGCGAACCTTTCCTTGACTTCGGAGATCCTGACCTTTACAGTGTCGCCTTCATTGGCTCCCTTGATAAAGATCACGAAACCGTCCTTCTTGGCTATGCCGTCTCCCTTTGATGCGACCGCCTCGATCTTCACTTCGACTTCGTCTCCTACCTTCACTGGCTTCGGTGCGAAGCTGCTTGACGACCCGCCATAGCCTCCCCTTCCTCTGCCTCCTCCGCGGCCTCCTTCATAGTAGCCGCCCGTACCTTCGTCTTGATTCATGTATTTCACTTATTTGTTTTATTTACGTCAGAATTAGAGATGTTATACCTTCCTTCTTACGTAGTATTATATCGTAGCTCATGATATAAAAATGTTTGCATCATGGGTATTGTCAATTAACTCCCCACCTGACTTCATCTTATAACCTTCGTCGCATTCATTACCTGAACCTAATATTTTATTAGCAACGAATTATCCAAAAACCAAGACATAAATTCCTACTAAGGCTATAACCACTCCTACAAGTACATCATTATATTTAGGGTGCATATGTTCAATCCTTTTGGAAAAGCGAGAATGCTCTACCAAAAGATGCCCTAATCCAACCATGATAAGTAAGGTAGTAAGCGAACTTATGCCAAAGACTATTGCGGTGGACACTGCAAAGTTGAATCCTACCGGTATTGCAAGGAGAAATATTGGAAGTATGGAAAGGTCTGGAGAAAGTGCTGCACCAAGAACAGCAAAATAACTAATTCCTTTCTTTAGACGCTCCTCCCCGTGTTTTTTGTAGTCAAAATCCTCTTTTGTACAGAGAGCTTTTATGGAATACAAGCTCCCTGCAATAAGCATTATCAATCCTATTGCGTAAGTCATATAAACAAAAAGCGATTTTGGAAAGAGCAGGCCCAACGAAACTATTGTAAAGCCCAGAATTATAGAAAGTGCTACATGTCCTATACCTGTTATGGTGCTAATTTTGATGAGTTTAGAGTGTTCCCACTTCCGTGATTTTCCTAATATTGACAGAGTAGCCCAGTGGTCCGGTGCGGACATATGCAATATGCCTACCAATGCGGCTGCAAAAAGCAAAGCAATAGTTGAAATCATGCCATCTTAACTATACGTCTGCACTAAGTTTTATTAGACTTGTCCATCTGTTTCTTTCTGCTCCTATATCAATACCAGAAACCTTTTTATCCTGTTATTACAATCAATAATTAGTGGAAACATGTGTCAAGCGCCTGTTGGCAAGGTGGTAGCGGTAGACAAAGACCGGCTGGTCGTCGAGTATAGGGGCAAGCGGAGGGAGCTTAGGTCAAAGCTCGCCAACGTGAGCGGGGGCGACTACGTCCTCTTTTCTGTCGATATAGCCATAGAAAAGATCGACCCGGAGGAAGCCCAAGAGATTCTGGGGAGCATGCTATGAAAATAGCAAGCAGCAAGGACAGGCTGCTGTTTCTAAAATACGCGCTGCCCTGCGCAAGCACCCTTGTCAAGAGGGGGAAGGCCTCACAAGAGTACGTGGATAGCCTTGTGGAGCTCGTGTCCAGCGGGAAAGTACCAGAAGAGAGTGCGGAATCGATGTTCAAGGTCGCCAATGCCATGTGCGAGAGCATAGGGAGAAGAATGGGAAAGGAGGAAATTGACAGCGACGTGATAAGGCAGTACTTTTTGCTTGAGCATAGCGAAGTCGTAGATGATAGGTATGCACTTATGGGGGATTTCAACCCTGCCGACTGCAAAACGTATTCAGGCAAAGTGATTGAAGTAACGGCCGATTCTGCAATAGTCGAAACCAAGCTTGGAAGGAGAAGATACAGGACAACCTTCGTAAAGGAGGTAAAGAAAGGGGGAATTGTTGTTGTGCACTGGAATTTTGTGATAGAGAAGGCGCCGGAGGAGTTCGTAAGCAGAATGAGCAAGTGACTTTGTGGAAAAGGAGAAGAAGGGGGTAATCCTCGCGATACTCGCTGCGGTGATAAGCGGGATCTCGATACCCCTGAATAAGCTTTTCATAGTGAACCTCGATCCCACGGTCTTTACAGCCGTAAGAGCGATCATAATAGGCGCCATATTCCTTGCCGTGGTCACATTCCAGTCAGGATTTGATTACAAGAAGTTCAAACACGTACCGTGGAAATATCTTATTGCGATAGGGGTGATGGGTGGGGCGTTCGCGTTTCTACTGTACTTCACCGGATTGCAACTGACAGAGGCGAGCACCGCCGCGTTTCTCCATGATGGGACGCTGCCATTATTTACGACCCTCCTTGCCTTCATATTCCTGAGGGAACGGATAAGCAAGAAGATGGCATACGCAATGGCGGCAATGCTGGCAGGCGTAATAATACTCTATGCATCACAGGTAGCCCCATCTCAGTTTTGGCCAAACCCCCAACTCGGCGACATTTTGATAATAGCCGCCGTTGCGCTCTGGGCGGTGGAGTACGTCATTGCCAAAAAGGCTATGTCGCTCGGGGAAACAAACTTCGTGGTCTCGTTTGCGAGGATGTTCTTCGGCGGCATAATACTATTCGGATTTGTGCTGCTTTTCGGGAAGCTCAGCATTCTGCTAACGCTTTCTATCCAGCAGTGGACCAACATACTAATCTCTACTGCGCTGCTCTTCGGATACGTTCTTTTCTGGTACTGGAGTATAAAGATTATAAACGTATCAAAAGCATCTGTATTATTTCTGTTGGCGCCTGTGATATCGCTCATCGCAAGCATAATAATATTTAACGAGTATCCCCAGGCGCTGCAACTTGTCGGCTCCGCCATAATATTGGTCGGTGCCTACTTCCTCATAGGTGTGAAAAGTGGCCATAGAAAAGAGGCATAAGATACTTGTGTTCGGGAATTTACTGTTGAAGAACGACAGCATGCCCCTGCGACTAATTAGCAATCTTGCAAAAGAATTCCCATACATAGAGTTTAAGGCGTTTGATCCGAACGAAAACATGGAAAATGAGGGGAGAGAGATGAATATCATAGACACCGTAGAAGGTATAGAAAAGGTCACGCTTATCACCGATATAGATTCGATAAAAATCAATCGTATACTGACAATGCACGACTTTGACCTTGGATACAATCTGAAGCTTCTAAAAAAGCTCAATTACATCGATAGAGTGATGGTATTCGGGGTGCCGATGAAGATTAAAAAAGAGGAAGCGCTCAGGCAGCTCAGGGAACTAATCAACGCCAATTTATCTTAAGGAAGTGGCTTGCGCAGCTCATGCACGGGTCGTACGCCCTTATCACTTTCTCTATCTCGTACTCTATCTGTTTCTTATCCTTATCAAGGTTCTGCTCCACAACCTGGCCTACGCTTTTTTCCATGCAGATCTGGTTCTGCTGTGTCGGCACTATTATCCTTCCGTCCACTACCTTCCCCGCATTGTCTATGTCAAGCATGTAGTATAGTGTGCCCCTTGGCGCCTCCAGGAGCGCAACACCCTTCCCCGCCCCGATCTTCACAGGGGCCGCATTCTCCTCCTTGAAATCCACCGTCTCAAGGGTCTCGATGGAGCTGTCTATGCAATTGAGTACCTCTATAGCCTGTGCAAGGTTGTTATGGTAGATGTTCTTTGATGGAAATGCCCCAAGGTACTCCTGCACGTCGCCTTTCGTGTCCTTGTGCAGGCTCTTTTTGTTCAGGTTCATCCTCGCCAATGCGCCGACTATGAATTCTTCCCCTTCGAATTCGTATCCGGCGGCCTCGGAATAGGGTATGATCACCTGCTTCAGGTAATCCATATACTCATTTTCCTTGATGCTCTCGCCTTTTGAGTCCTCCACATGGCCGCCTATGAAGGAGTAGTCGTCATTTATCAAAGATACGAAATTTGTATCACGCTCAAGGCGGAAACCGCAGTTGTAGAATATTCCTATGAAATCTAGGGCATGCCCCCTGGCATCCTTGAGCTCCTTGATGGTGGCGTCAACCACCTCCTTTGTGGGAATGTGCGCAAACCTTCCAACTTCCGCGAACGTTGCGTGTATGGCCCTGCCCGCTATCGCCTTTGAAAGGTTGTTCCCAGCGCTCTTAACTTCGAATGCATTCCTAATCAATTCCTGCTGCGAATCATCAAAATCGAGAACAGAGTCCTTGCCGTAGATGTCAGGCAGGCAGAACAGGTACAGATGCATGGCATGGTCGCGTATCATCATGCCGTTCATCGATAGTTTTCTTAGCGTGATCGTCTGGTCGCTCGGCACATAACCAAAGGCCCTCTCGACAGCTTCAGAACAACAAGAGAGGTGCGCGATGCTGCAGGTCCCGCATATCCTCGACGTCATTGTCGGCAGCGCGATTGCGGACTTGCCCCTTATCGCCTGTGTGTAGAACCTTTTGCTTTCCAGGATCTTGAGCTTGACATATTTCACCTTATTATCCTCTATCTTGATGGCCAGGCTACCATGGCCCTCGATCTTGGAAATGTTATCAAGTCTTATATCATCAGTACTATGCACCCACAACACCAAATTCTTTCAAATATTTGTCTAGTATTTTCAGGAACATGTCCTCTTCCATAGGGCAGCCCTCAACCACATCATCGACCTGCACTATCTCGCCGACCTTCCTGACTTTATCCGTCTGCTTGAATCGTTTTATCAGGAACTCTACCTCATTTTTGAGTTCGTCATTGAACACGTTCCTCTGTGCAGCCGGCATGCCGTTGATTGCGCAGGAGCCAATGGCGACCAATTTTTTCGAGTTCTTCCTTATCTCTCTCAGTTTTCTCGCGTCGCTCTCTGTTGTTATCGCGCCCTCCACAAACGCAACGTCAATGTCTTCCAGCACGTTGTTCTTCTTGAGAACCCTTGCGTGCTTTATCTCAATAAGGTCCTTCCACTTGAAGAAGTTCTGGTTCATCAGCTCTATCCAGACCATGGTGCTGTCCTCGCAACAGGTAAAGGAAAACCATCCAATCTTCAGCCTCTTCTTCTCCATAATATGAAATGTTGTCAAAACGCTATAAACCTTCGCACGTTCATAAGAAGCATACAAATGTGAACCACAATCGTTTTAAATTACAACTACCCATTCCAACATATGGTGGAGAAAAAAGTGGCAAGGGTATTCGGCTATGAGCTGCTGCTTGATTGTTATGATTGCAAGCCCGAAGTATGCGGCAATCTTGACCATTGCTACAGCTATCTGAACAACATGGTTGATTTCATAGGCATGAAAAAACAGTCGCCTCCATCTATCTTCAGGACTGATAGGAAATCCTTCCCAGACAAAGCCGGGCTAAGCGGATGGGTGCCGCTGGCAGACTCCTCAATAGTAATCCACACCCTGTCGAAGAAGAACTTCATAAGCATAGACATATACAGTTGCAAGGCCTACAGCGAAGAAAAAGCAATAAGATTTACCAAAAGGTATTTTGAGCCGAAGAGGATAGAAAAGCAGTTCATTCTCCGCGGAAAGCATTACTTTGATGCTTATAAGAGAAAGGAGAAATAAGCGGTTGAAACCTTATTTCATCACAACGGGCGCTTCTAGGAAATCCCTGCAATGAAAGATATAAATATACAGAAAGTGTAGATGAAAATAGGGGACAGGAATGAGTGAAGGAAACACGATGCTGAAGGCGCACGAAATAATGAGTTGCCCTGTTATTACCTCTCACGAGGACGATGATCTCAAGAGCATAGCAACCAAGATGAAAAAGTACGACATCGCTTGCGTCGTAATACTAAACAATAGCGAAAAGCCCACTGGCGTCGTGACGCAAGGAGACATAATAAAGAGGGTTGCCGAAAAGCCTAAGGGAGCCATATACAAGATGAAAGCAAAGAATATAATGAGCAAGCCGTTAAGATATATAGAAGAGAGACAGGATCTTGAGGATGCAGCAAGGCTGATGATGAAATACAAGATAAAAAGGCTTTGCGTATTGGACAGGGAAAAGAAGCTTGTGGGCATAATCACCGACAATGATGTAATGAAGAACGCGCTCTTCATGGTCGATATTGCAAATGCTACCGAACTTATAGGAGAAATGATAAATAACAGAGATCGCTAACCCTGTTATCTCGTATGGGAAAGCCTCCCGATTGCTTATTCTGCAGGTCGTTTTAACTTCTAGGGAGTTCCCAGCGACTGGTTCACGAATCCAAATATATTATTTTTCGTTTCTTTTTGTCTCATATGAATTTCCAAAGATTTAAATATGTGGCTGCATTAATCCAATCCATGGGGTTGAAGGCGACAGAAGTCGTACCTCTTCGAGCAGAGGCTCAGGTTGTACCTCTTCCTGTGCATGCAGTTCAGCAAACTTCTTTTGAAAACCATGCGGGCTCTCAAACCAAACTTATCAGGATCTGGTCGGTAGGACCTTCCGGAGGGGGTACGGATTACTTCGGCAGAGACAACATGATTGGCCTGTCAAGCTTCCTGAGGGACCGGATATCAAACGGGGCAGCGCCCCATCTAATAGCGCAGAACGGCGGGATACTTCCAGAGATTCCGATGTTCGTAACAAGGGGCGGGATGCACAAGCTGCTTGCGCTTGAGGGGTTCGTCTCGACGCTCGATGAGGCGGTCGTCGCGACCAAGCCCTATTTCAGCAGGATGATGGACCAGTTGAACAGGAGGGACCTTGACACCCAGATAGCATACATAATGGATCAAAGCGACACCCAGAACATACTAAGGGAATATGATCTTGTAATAATGGCGTTCAAGACCGCGCCAGAGCAGTTGCTCACAATGAGGAGCAAATACGGGAGCCTTACAGAAGATCTCGAACTGAAAATAAGTAGCATAGAGGAAACCAAGCAAAAGTACCGGGGCGAGCTCGAACGTCTGGAGGAGAAGATCGCGAAATTGCCGGGAAGCGAGCATCCCGTGCTGCAGAAAGGCGTGGGCAACTACAAGAGGGACATAAGGCGGATGGGAGAGAAGGTGGCCGAGATAGGGGAAGAGCGCCAGGACTACGGGGGCATACTTGATCTGTATACAGACCTGTTCAAAATGTGGATAAAAGACAACAACATAACCAACATACACGTGCTGGAGGATAAGTTTGGTGACTTAATACTTGATGATTACGACCTTTACAAACAATGCGAGAAGGAGTGCAAGAAGGTGCGCAAAGAGGCCGCTGTGGAGTGGCAGAAGAGGATCGATGAGGACATGGCGGCGTACAGGAAGAAGATAGCGGAGATCGACAAGGACGACCCGATCCAGAGCGCGAGGCTAAAACACCTGACCGAGCTGGTGCAGGGGCTGGGCAACGTAAAGACAAAGCTTGAGCACCGGGGGTTGGATAAGGCAAGAGAGGAAGCCGAGCGGGAGGCGCAAAAGGGGATAGAGTCGACGTCGCACATCACGCACAATATAGCAGGCACGAAAATGCTCGCTGATCTCGCGAACCGCATAGCGCTCGACACGATAAAGGCGAACATAAGGGACGTTTATGGAAGGAGACGAACCATACAGATAGTTGACGAAAACTCAGCAGTTGTGGATGTAAAGGGCCTCCACGTAAAGCTGACCAACAAACCCTCAAACACATCCGGGATGTTTACCAAGGATGACAGTAGGGAGCTTGGAAGGCTGTTGGCGCTGAGCAGGGGCGAGCAGTTCTCAATGGTGATTGGCGCAAGAAGCGCATACGGCAGGTACACCATAGTGCCGGTGCAGAATGGCAGCGAGGACTTCATACACCTGGTGACAACGCCGCCGTTCATAGATAGAAAGGCGGGGAAGGGGGTTTGGAACAGGAAGATAAAAACGGCTTTCACGGAGGCCATTGGCAAGGGCAACATGAGCTCGGGTTTCGACCAGCTTGACTACAACCCCAGTAGCGGCCACGTAAAGCACACATTTATTACCTCCGAGTACATGGGAGTGTGCGCGGACAAGGAGAAAAGAAGGCAGGCGATGACGCTCGCAAAGGAGATAAGGGAGCTCGTGCCCTGGGAGCCCCCGGACGGCTATGTGATGGACGCTCGGGACAGGCTTCACGTAACACACAAGCTGCCGAGCGAGCTCAGGAAAAGGGAGTGGATGACAATACTGCTGTTACATGCCGGCGTAGACCCCGACGACACCAAGCTGAGAAAGCGGCTTGCCGATCACATAGAGCACCTCAAGTTCGATAGCGACGATAAAAAGCTTGCGGCACCGCTTGCACTCCTCTCAAAATACATAGAACCATCGGGGGCGCCGTTGCACACTGCCGAAAAGGTCTCGTTCCTGATAGTGGCGGACCAGCACGTCGGATACCCCGGTATCGGAGTTTCGCAACTCGACCTGTTAAGGGCGCTGACAGCTTACGTGAAGGACAACGTGAAGACGCCGTTCTACTTGGTGCTGCTCGGGGACAACATCGAGGGCAAACACCGATACATCCAGAACGAGATAAATGCCGAGAACGACCCGACAAACATGTACGAGTATGCAAAGTTCCTCAGGGTGAACGGGATACCTAAAACTGATTCAAGGTTCGAGGCAGAGATGGACAAATACCGCGCCCAGCTGCAGAAGAAGGCGCCGATCCCGTTCCTGGATAAGCAGCCAGACATATTCGCCAATGAGATAGCAGAACTTGCGAAACTGGCTGCCGGAGTGCTAATAGTCTCAGGAAACCACTGGAACAAGACATTCAAGGAAAAGGACATGACAGAAGCCGGAGTCCTCAAGCGCGCGATAGACGCGGTCCTGCCGGAGCACATGAGGGGCAAGGTTAAGATAGTGGACAGGGGCGGCGGCGACTACGGATGGGGGACCGCAAAGCTCGGGGATGCCCCGCAGATAAGGCTTTCCCACAAGGGCACGCCGGAAGACCTGGTGGCAAAGCTCAACGCGCCGGAGTGGCTGCAGATGAAGGCAGACCTGCACAAGCACGAAGACCAGGTCATAGATAACCGCTTTGTGGTGACAGGGTTGCACGGTCAGGGAGAAACTACGTACGCACAGTCGATATACATACCGGTGAGCCCCTCACTCCGGGGAGCATCATTCGTTGAGATGACCTACAGCAACGTAACCAAGATGCCGCTCGCTTTCTCATCGGAAGCCATCACGATACCCGAGCTGAAGCAGAGAGGCTATCTCAAGGAGAGCCAGCAGATAAGAGCGTTCGAACACCTGTTGACGACCCCAGAACTGCCGCTCAAGAAGATGACCGTGAAGGTATAGCCCGGGCGTCTTCATTTTCGAATTGTACAGCCAGGAAATGGCGAGCCCGCAAATATTGGCATGTGGGTTTGTCGACAGCAACCTAAACAGGCTTTGCACTTAAAGTAGCACTTGCACTTTTAATAGCAATCTTGCATTTTTATCATTCATATTTATGACTTAAAAGTGCAAAGCCACCTAAACAAGAATGTTTAAATATCTGGAAAAACAGAGATAGACCATGGCAACAAAACTCTCAAGCAGATTCGACCCTACGATGAGCCGAGACGAGATTGTGTCTGCGGGTGGAAGCGAAGAGCTCCCGCACTTTGAGGTGCATAAGCAACCTCAAAAAGTATAAGAACCTGGAAATATCTATAGCATAGGGCATTCAATGGCAATCGAGATATCAATGGCGCGCACTCCACACAGGGTAAGCCTTGCAGGCGGTGCCACCGACATGGAGGAATTCTACAAGTCCCATCGCTACGGCGCAACCGTAGGAGTCGCTATAAAGCCGTTCAGCCAGGTCACAGTGACGACAAGGGACTGGGACGACAGCAACGTTATGGTAAGGTACTCAAGGACATCGGAGGTAAATAGCATAGATGAGCTCGGTGAGGACCCTGCGCAAAGGTACATAAGGGAGGCTGCCAGGCTCGTAGGCGTGAACAGGGGATTCGAGCTGACGAGTCAGTCGGGGACCTCATACAGCAAGGGGGGAAGTGGCTTGGGCTCCAGCTCCTCGTTCAGCGCATCGCTGCTGCTTGCGCTGCACGCATTCAAGGGCGACAAATTTACAAGCGGCAGGCTAGACGTCGAGGAAAAGAAAGAGCTTGCCGAGGAAGCATACTACCTCGAAAGGCACCTGTTGGGCTATCACTGCGGCAAGCAGGACCAGTACACCTCCGTATTCGGAGGGATCCACTATTTCAGGTACAATAGCAACGGAAGCGTGGACGTTACTCCGATAGAACTTAGCGTTGAGAATAGGACAAGACTGTTTGGCCAGCTCCACCTCTTCTACACCGGCACGCACAGGTCTGCCGAGGAGATACTCAAGAGGCAGGCCGCGGGCGTTGGCGGCAACGCCTCCGCGCTGCTCAAAATCAGGGCGCTGGCAGATGAGACCTTCAAGAGGCTCCAGTCCGGCGAGGTAGACTTCATCGGGGAGTTTCTAGACAGGGGGTGGAAGCTGAAGCAGACTCTTGACCATAACATAACGAATCCGTCGATAGATAGGGCATACAAGGGCGCCATGTCAAAAGGCGCAACCGGAGGCAGGCTGATAGGCGCGGGAGCGGGAGGCTACCTTCTCCTGGCTGTGCCGCCGAGCTCCCACAACGCCGTTAGGAATTTTCTCAAGGGGGAGGGGATGCAGGAAAGGCCATTCACAATTGACAGGCTGGGAAGCAGGCTGCTGAAGTTTGACGAGGAGGAATAATATAGCCTATGCCGCCCCGGGCGGCCAGGCTATTTATTGATAGAAAAGTGAACCCCATGAGGTCCAGCAAAAATGTAACGCCAAAGTCCTTCATCCCGAACAAGGAGATCGAAAGAATAAGCATGGAGCCGATGTCGGGGCAGTACATGCTGATATTGAGGAGGGAGTCGGGCAGGGAAGCGCTCGAGGAGCTTAATTCTGACCAGAGGTGCAGGCTCTTCTTCAAGCTTGACGGCGACCGGGAGAGCAGATGCATACCTCTAAGGCGGTGCAGCGACGTTTACCCGACAATACTTGATGAATACATGGCAGTGAGAGAATTATACAGGATAGTGCCCGAGTTCACGCCAAGGCCGCTTGGCACGGTCCTTAGCGTGGCAGGCCGCATGGATGGATACTTTATGGAGAAGGTGGATGGAATAAGGCTGAGCACCGCTATCGGAATAGGGGATAAGCAAATGGTCAGCACTGCGACAGACATGATAGAATACCTAGCAAGGATACACACAAAAGGAATGGCGCACGGGGATTTCACCAGCCAAAACATGCTTCTCGCGCATTCTGCCGGTTCAAGGACCAAGGTGATAGACCCGGTCGGGTACCACAACTCCAGCGTCGGGATAGGCGGCAACTTGGCCGCGCATGTAGATGTGCAGCTGTTCATGGGTCTGGTAACCGATGACATTAAGGACCTGAGGTCTGTTATGCGCTCCCTTATGCTAATGAATAAATTGGGGAAACCTGGGGAGGCACAACTGGCATAAATACAAATAAGGTTCCTTGGGTTCCGATTAACTGCATAGGCGGAGCTGGCGTTTTGCTTGGTCGCTCCAGCTTCTTTAAGCTAATATTTCTTTTAGGCTCAAGAACATCATTGTGGCGGAAAGATTTCCATTGGCCACCGTCAAAGCTCACAATATGTCTGGTTGTATGCGGCGGATATAAGTCTCCATCCAATGCTCTTTGTATAATCGTTGTCTTGTCATAAAATCCGTTGCTTCTCCAACTCCTAACAGAAACAAAATCGGTGAGATAGAAACCTATCTCTGTTGCCAATATGCTCGGATATCCGAGCTTCTCAAGAGCGCCAGCTCTATGGTGTCCATCAAGCATGAGGAACCCTTCACCGACGCGATGCACTACGACCGGGCGTCTTTGCATACCATCCTCTTCTATTTTGCGCGCAAGCCTGTTAAGGCGGGATTGTGATACCTCCTCGTGCCTCATCAGGTCCTTTATGTTAAGTTTAACTATTTGTATAGATTCTTTCGCCAAGGACAAGGACTGATTTACCATAATTTATAGTACCCGTTTAAATATAAAGCTTTACTTTGAGTCGGATAAGACCCACTTTCAACGATATTTGCTGACGTTTGCTGAAGAAAAATGCAAAAAGTGAAGCGGCAGGACTCTGCCAGAGACAAAACCTTAAAAAGCTGTTTGTTGTTAACGAAAACGGTGAAATAATGTCTAAACGTTTAGTTGCATCTGAGAGCGTTACGGAAGGGCATCCAGACAAAGTTGCGGATATAATATCGGATTCGGTAGTCGATGCAATAATAAGCCAAGATCCAAACGCGCATGTGGATTGCGAAACGCTGATAATGCAGGGCATGGTGGTGCTTACCGGTCAGATAACAAGCAAAGCTCATGTTAACATACCAAATATAGCTAGGCGCGCGCTGAAGGAAATAGGCCTCGACAACGCGAAAGACGGGCTTGACTGGGACACGTGTGGAATAATCGCCTCAATCGAGGCGCAGTCGCCAGACATAGCGCAGGGTGTTGACGAGCGGCAAGGGCTAAACATGGGTGCCGGAGACCAGGGATTCGTCTTTGGTTATGCATGCTCAGAAACTCCGGAACTTATGCCGATGCCCGCCGTTCTTTCGCACAAGCTGACCATGAGGCTTACGGAGTGCAGGAGAAAAGGGATTATTCCCTACCTGAGGCCTGACGGGAAGTCACAAGTTACGATTGAGTACGTTGACGAAGTCCCAAAGAGGGTAGACACTGTTGTAATCGCGGCGCAGCATGCAAGCGGCGTGAGCATCGCTCAAGTGAGGAAGGACATAATAAGTAAGGTCATCAGGAAGGCGATTCCGGCACGGATGCTGGACAGGAAGACAAAGTTTATAGTCAACGGCACTGGGAGGTTTGTTATAGGCGGAACGCTTGCAGATTCTGGCTTGACCGGAAGGAAGACCGTTGTGGATGGCTACGGCGGGATAGGAAAGTCGGGAGGAGGATGCTTCAGCGGAAAAGACCCAACAAAGGTCGACAGGTCCGGAGCGTATCTGGCAAGGTACATAGCGAAGAACGTGGTGGCCGCAGGCCTGGCGAAGCAGTGCGAGGTCCAGATCGCATATGCGATAGGGGTCGCACGGCCGGTCTCCTTCTACGTAAACACTTACGGCACGGGCAAGATAAGCGATGAAAGGCTGGCGGGGATACTGGAAAAGAATTTCGACATGAGGCCCGGCGCCATAATGAGGGACCTAAAACTCAGGAGGCCCATATTCAGAAAGACTGCGTGCTACGGGCATTTCGGAAGGAAGGGGAAAGAATTTACATGGGAGAAGACGGACAAGGCAGCCGCGCTCAGGAAGGCGGCGCGTTCCTTGTAGGCGTCGCACCAGCTTCAGCATAATGTGTGAGACTTTGAAATTTACAATCTTGATAGCAGCGTTAATCTTATTCGGAATGATAGGCCTATCATATCCGGCAAATAATTCAACGTGCAACGTTTCCAATGGTTCCTGCACCATATCCAATATTACTATAAGCCATATAACTGTCAATTCAACAGGCAAAATCGGCAAGCCCATCTATATGGTATTGATCTTTGCACAGGGCTGCCCGCATTGCGAAGCCCTCAACAGCTACATAGCGAACCTGAGTAAGACCTACGATATAAGAGTGAGCTATGTAAACGCTCTGACCAACCAGACCACACTAGCAGAGTATCTCAACAATTATAATATCTCGAAGAACGATTGGGGTGCTGTCCCCATCCTCATCGTAAACAATACCTACTGCGCAGGAGATACGCCATGCGAATCATTCTTAGCAGCAAACATCGGCGCATTCTCAAAGAATGGGACCCCACAACTGTCGCCTGGTGGCTCTAGCAATCTAGGAAATCTGTCTATCGCCGAATTGACCGTACTTGCACTTGTAGATTCAATTAATCCCTGCGCATTCGCAGTGCTGATATTCCTCCTCTCGACATTGTTTATCAGGAATCCGAATAACCGGCGCAAAATACTATTTGCCGGGGTATCCTTTGCGTTAGGCATATTCGCATTTTACATCATAATCGGCGTCCTGTTGCTGCTCGGCATAAAGTCCGTGCTAGCTATAACGAACCTGAAGAGCATATATGTCTATTGTGCATTCGGGGCATTTGCGATAATACTCGGTTTATGGAATATCAAGGATTATCTTGCATATGGTCGTGGCGTCGCAATGGAAGTGCCCAAAAGTTGGCGACCGAAGATGTTCGGAGTCATGGACAAAATATTATTCAAATTCGCATCCATACCTGCTGCATTCGTTGCAGGAGTCATAGTAACCGCTTTCTTACTTCCCTGCATAACGGGACCCTACTTCGTAGCAGGCAGCCTGCTCAAGAATCTACCAATAGGCACGGCTATCGCATGGCTCGCCTATTACAACCTTATCTTCATATTGCCGATGCTCATAATAACCGCTTTAGTGTATGCCAGCTTCACAAGCGTAGACAAGGCACAAAACTTCAAGGAAAAGAACATAAAGAAGCTACACCTATTTGCTGGTATCATGTTGCTAGGTGTAGGAATAGTGATAATCCTGCAGGTTCTTGGCTACCTGTAAGTGATAAGATTTAAAGAGCTGTCATACAGCGGTCCTTGGCAAGCACCAATCCACCAGCGATCATTTCTTATGCTTGCTTGCCTTTACCTTCTCCGCAAAGCGGGTTATTAACCTATCGAACGCGCCTCCTATGGGCTGCAGGTCGTAAGAGACCCGTGCTATCGGCTTGTTGGAGTTGAGCAGCGGCCTGAGGTCTATCGGTGTTGCCGACACCACCGAATCGCACTCCGCCCTGTTTATGGTCGTCTCAAGGTCCTTTATCTGCTTTGGGCTGTAGCCCATTGCCGGCAACTCTATGGACAGCCGCTTGTATTTGTCGAACGTCTCCTTTATTGTGCCGACAGCGTAGTCCTTTGCGTTGGCGAATCCGGCGGCTCCATACTGCCGCGCCGCCACCGTTCCAGCTCCAAATAGCATGCCGCCGTGCGTTATGGTGGGCCCGTCTTCTATTATGAGGACCTTTTTGCCCCTAATCAGCCCGGGATTGTCCGCCTTCACAATAGAGTTGGCGCTCACTACCACTGCACCGGGGTTTATTGACCCGAGATTTCTGGTGACTTTCTCGATTTCCTCCCGTGTTGCGGAATTCACCTTGTTTATCAGAAGCACGTCGGCCATCCTGGCGCAGGTGTCGCCAGGATAATATGTCAACTCGTCTCCCGCCCTAAGGGGATCGGCTACCGTTATCATGAGATCCGGCTTGTAGAACGACGCGTCGTTGTTGCCACCATCCCATATTATTATGTCGGCCTCTTTCTCGGCCTGTCTGAGAATCGCTTCATAGTCTACCCCGGCATAGAGCACGAAGCCATTCCTTACGGGTCCCTCGTACTCCTCCCTCTCCTCTATCGTGCATTTGTTCTTGTCAAGGTCGCTCAGCTTCGCAAAGCGCTGCACCGCCTGCTTCTTGAGGTCACCGTACGGCATCGGGTGTCTTACTATAACGGGCTTGAGGCCGAGCCTGCGCAGCAGCAACGATATATATCTGGTGGTCTGGCTTTTGCCGGATCCCGTTCTTACCGCGCAGACGGCTATGACCGGCTTGCTCGATCTTATCATGGTGTGCTCCGGTGAGATCAGCCAGAAATCTGCGCCAGCCGCATTCACGATACTGGCCTTCTCCATCACGGTGTAGAAGCTCAGGTCGCTGTACGATAATATGCACGCGTCGGCCTTCAGTCTTTTTATGAGCCTTACGAGTTCAGATTCATCGTATATCTGTATGCCTTTTGGGTAGAGCGGCCCGCTCAACTCCTTGGGGTACTTCCTATCGGATATGAATGGTATCTGCGTTGCTGTGAACGCCACCACCTCGAAGTCTCTGTTGTTTTTGAAGACAACATTGAAGTTGTGGAAGTCTCTTCCAGCGGCCCCTATTATTATCAACTTCTTCCTCCCCACCTTTCCCACCAAAATCTGCCGGATACCTATTTAAAGGGAAACTTTATATCTATTTGTCTATTCTGGGTCTTGGAGGAGAATGCATGACACTACCGATGTTCAAATGAATATTTTTATTGATATAATTGGTTGGGTGGGTGCAGTGCTTGTTGTATCGGCATATCTTCTAATTACTACCAATAAGCTCAAAATAGCATCAAAGCTCTACCAGCTCATGAATTTATTAGGTGCAGCCGGGATCATAGTAAACTCTCTTTCATACGGCGCCTATCCATCTGTGGCGGTAAATGTAGTCTGGATTTTTATTGCATTTTATGGACTTGAAGAGGGGCTATGGAGTAAAATGGCAAAGAAGAGGAGGAATAAGCCGCGAGTGTAAGCCCGAGCCAACAGTCATAACAGCATTATACTGCTCTGCACATAATTATACACAAAATTTGTTAATATATGATGTAAAGTGTATTCATGGCAGCAAAAGAGCTTGTGGGCAAGGTAACGCACTACTTTGGCAAAATAGGCGTGGTTACAATCTCCCTTAGCAAGGCGCTGAGGGTCGGCGATAGCATAGAGATAGGGGAGGGAGAGACAAAGCTTGTGCAGAGAGTGGACAGCATGCAGCTAAACCACGTAAACATAGACAGCAGCGAGGCGGGCAGCGAGATTGGGCTGAAAGTATCTGGAAAAGTTAGAGAGGGAGCCGAGGTCTACAGGGTCGAAGCCTAAATAGCACCAACTATCAGCATTGATAGTCTTCGAACTCCAATTAGCCTATTCAGGCATTCATAACCTTATTTTACTACGACATCTACCCCAAGAAAAAGCATAAATATCTGGACCGACGTTATAGTATTACGGGTGGATGGAATGGCAGATATAAGAAGTAGAGAAGACAGTAGAGACCAGAGGGTTTCTGCTGCAAGAAGGAAGGGTAGGGGGGCTGTGGACAGGGAGCAACTAAAGGCTGCTTTTAGAGCGGCAGGTGCGACCGACGTCGATGACACAGCGGTAGAGACCGCAGCGGCAGTGGTTGAAGAGAGGCTCTTCGAACTAGCAGCCAGGTCTGTAGAGTCCAGCGAAGAGAGAGAGGAATCAAGACTCAGCGCATCGTCCGTTGCAATCGCAGCGCAAAGGGAAGCCGAAGACAGAAGGACGAGAAGGAGGGCAGCAAGATAAAGCTATTCGGTACTGTTAAAGTATCGAATACTTTCTACCTGGCTTTGTGCATGAGGTAGATTAACGCAAAGGTCGATTGGCTTCATGCACAAAAGCAGGTATTTTAGCAGAGTAGCCAAAGCGCTCCAAGAACGGCATAAACATTGTCACAAATACAGCAGACGGAGCAATATTACACTAAAACAAGCGAGCTTTGAGCTGGGCAATCCCTTATCTCTTGCTTTTCCTTTTTGGCATGCTCATTAGGCCGACCCAGATCCCGTCAGGATCCTTTACGAAGCCCATTGCTATCCTATCGTTCTTGAAAAGCTTCATTGCGACTGGCGCACCCCTGCGAGTGAGCCTGCGGTACTCCTTCTCAGCATTGTTCACCTTGAACATGAGGTGGTCCATCTCATCGCCCTTCTCATACGGCTTGTACAGGTGGAAGTTCTTGCCATACCACATTAGCCTTAGCTTCTGCCCAGTTCCCCTATCCTCCAGCGTGACGGTCTTCTCGCCAGGGAAGCGATTCATTCTGTCTACGACCTTGAGCCCCATGGCTCTAGTGTAGAAGTCGACGGACTTATTTAGGTTCCTCGTCCTTATGCTCGCATATATCAATCCCATACTATTCACCAAACATATCAGTTTCACACGTTAGTTCATGAATCTCTTTATGCTTAATCCAAACATCAGCATAGTGAGCCAAAACCCAATTAGCAGAGCTGGCAGTGCATAGCTGCCATATAGGTTAAGTACTACCAGTCCTATGGCAATTATTGTCGCAAGCACGAAGTTTGACAGGCCCCAAAACATGTTGACCTTGGGCGGTGATTTTTGGCCGAATGGGCTCCTAAAGATTTTTCCTGCTGCACCAAATATAAAATGCGGCACACCGTTACCTAGCAGGAATCCCACTATGAAATACCATATCAAGAAAAGCTCTAGCGCCATTCTCTCACTTGTATACAGGCATTTCATGCAAAATATATAAGCCTAAGCGTGCGGAAGAAAGAAATAAAGAATAGTGTTTCGATAAGTTATTGCAATTGGTGGTGAAAATGAAAACCAAGAAAGGGTACAAAGTCGAACTTGAAAAGGAGACCAGGAAAAATACCTATTTTCGGCATGTGCTATACACCGCAGAACATAGCCAGCTTGTTCTTATGAGTCTTAAGCCCAAAGAGGAGATAGGCGCGGAGATCCATAAGGGCATAGACCAGTTCTTCAGGTTTGAGCATGGAAAGGGATTGGTGGTTATTAACGGTGTTAAACATGTTGTTCAAGACGGCAGCGGGGTCATCGTGCCGGCTGGTGCAAAACACAATGTAATCAATACTTCCACGCATCTTGGTCTTAAGTTTTATACGATTTACTCGCCGCCAGACCATGTGGATAAAATAGTTCACCACACGAAGGCCGAAGCAATAGCCAAGGATAAGGAATTTGACGGGCGCACAACAGAATAGCAGCTTTGTCTAAAGTGGCAGATACGAGCCCTCCCAATAGTATGAAAACCAAATCATACAGATGCCTTTTTATTTAACACAGTTCAACTAATACTTGTTTTTATGGCAACCTCAACAACGCAGGATGCTTCAGGCAGCAGTAAAAAGGACAGGACGAAGATTTACATAGCAATCGGTGCGGTAGTCATAGTAGTGGTCGCACTAGTGTTTCTGGCATTCGGATCGGGGGGCGCTTCCACCACAACGATCCTACCACTGACAAATTCATCACCGATATACATGAGCATACCTCAAGCGCAGGAGCTCCTCGGGTCGCCAATAATAAACTACCCCTCTAATTACACTGCTACAAGCCTATACAACTTCACTTTTCCGTTGAACATATCAACCTTAGAGTATGGTGTGCCTACCCTGTCTGGCAATGTCACCAATGGCTGGGTGACCGTGGCATTCGGCACCGGCAAGAATAACGCAAGCATAGAGTATCTCGTTATTCAAACAGCTAGCGCACCACTAATATCCACGCTTTTTGCCCAGGAATTCTTATTAACTCTCTCTTCGCCTCCGACCATCATCAAAGGGCAGAAAAACGGAATGAACTACACCTATGAGAACTTCACCAATAGCTCCGGAAGCTTCCGGATGTTTGCAGGATGGAAGGACGGCTATGTTTCAGTGGCATACCTGCAGGCAAATAGAGCTGTTTCGAATCTGACACAGATTGCGCAGGTTGTCTCCAGTAACATACCGTGAGTTTGCTGCAGCAAGAAAGGAGGCAGCTATTTGTAGGCAACGATGCCCCTGTAGCTTTTGCTAACTTTTCTAAAGCCAGCTTCTAGTAATCTGTTAATAGCGCCCTTAGTATAATCTACCTTATATTCATGTGGCACTCTCCCTCCCCCTACAAAATGGTAGAGAGTTCCGCCGCGTTTCAATACCCTATACAGTTCCTTATAGAAATTCAGGGAATAAAGATCGCCTTCTATTTTAACATTTGGCGGGTCGTGCAGTATTAAATCAAATTTATTGTCATCAATCTTCATAATCGCTTTAATCACATCAATATTTTCCAGGTTTATCTTTTTATTTTTGAAAGCTTCTATTGACCAGGGATTAACCTCGGCAATTTCAATCACGCTTTTTGACGATTCGCACGTGTATACTTTTGCTGCACCTTTTTTGACCAGTTCAATCGAAGTATACCCAAGACCGAAACAGGTATCAAAGACTTTACCTGAGACATGCCCCAGTGCTTTAACCTTGTTTTCTGCCTCTTCTGTCGGTTTAGAAACCGATACCGCATGCATAACGCTTCCGTTTATCCACAGCGTAGGTGGCCAGTCAATATGCGGTTCGTAGAGTTTATATGCCCGTGAATTTTCAAAACTATATAAGTAAAATAAAGTGTCATTTTCTATAAGAAAGCAATCTTCATTGTGCCTTTTTTTATTTGCAGTTTGCAGCGTTGATAACTTTATGCGCTGCCCATCAGGAAATAGCAGGTCCTCTCCGGATTTAATTACTTCTTCAGTCGTAATACCGAGATTTAAACTTATTTTTGTTTTCCCTGGCGCAGACTTAAGAAGCCTTGCTATATGAAATCCAGAAATTACAAACTTTTGATAGCCACTCATAAGGAATAGTTCAACGGCTAACTTTATTATTGATACCTATAAGAGGTGTCCCCCAAGCCCCAAGCTAGCCTAATAAGCCTAAGACAATCGCACTAGGGCTAGAGAGCAGAGTACTAGGAGCAGCGCAGCTGGAATCGGTGGCAAACCGAGGGAAGGCATAAATACAATACAAACGAGTTATTTTTGGGCATCTGAATGTCAATCGAAGCGAAAGAAAATGCTAGATTGAACGAAAAGAAGTGGGATTCAATAGCGGAAACTTACGAAACCAAATATCATGCCTTTTATTTATCATCAGGGCAAAGAAAAGTGGTCTCGCTGTTAGATCTGACTGGAAACGTGCGCCTTCTAGATCTCAGCTGCGGCACCGCCCGGGCGCTACGCTATGCCCCTGGCTTTGTTAAGGGCAGGGGAGAATACTATGGTATAGACATTTCATCGAAAATGATTGAGAAGGCTAAAGAAAAATTTTCAGGTCACAGTAACATAAGCTTTCGCAAGGCAAATGCGGAGAAACTGCCTTTCAAAAGTGGTTTTTTCGATCTGATAATCTGTACGAATGCATTTCACCATTACTACAACCCTAACAAAGTCCTGAAGGAAGTATGTCGTGTCTTGAAGCCGAAAGGGAAAATTTATTTGCTGGACATGACTGCAGACATGCTGATCATTAGAATGGCGGACACGATAGCCAAAATGATGGATCGGGGTCACGTAAAGCTGTATTCCACTGAAGAATACAGAGTGCTTTTCAGAAATGCGGGTTTGAAGTACTTGAAAACCATGCCCATAGGGCCCGTGTCAAAAATCCACGTGGGTGAGAATGGATGATTCACAGCCTCAAGCCCTGGGAAAGCATAAATATCATGATAAAGTGAGTGATTTTGTGAAGGTATGTCTGCAGATGTAACATTAGATCCGAGCTCGAACAAAAGAGTGCCTTTAATTAGTCAGGCCACTCCCGCACATGTCTCAATTCTTAAAAGGATTTATTCTAATGCTAAAGAATTAGTAAGGACCGCCGAACCCGAAACGCATGGGCAGATGGATAGTGAGCAGAGTGTAATAAAATTGGCTGCCGGGACATTAAATCTTAAGATTGTGCATGATGTTGTGCATTCAGAGAATCTCACGCATAACGAGGCATCAATTGAGGTATGGGATCAAACAGACTACCACATAAACTTCACCCCAAACGATGGATCTAAAAAAGAAATTGAGATGGGGCACATAAAACTAGCACACGGAATAGTCGTTCCGATCAAGACAAGTACATTCAAAGGAACGACAATAGCCCCGCCAGATACGATACAAATGCTGGCAGAAAGGGGAGTAGGCGCCGATGCAAAAGCGGTAGGTATCGATTCGTTCTTTCCGTTTTCTTTAATGACTAGAGAAAAAGAGAACTTGTATAGATGCAAGGGTATAGGTAGTGCATTACTAAGTAAAGTATTGGATGATTGTGCATCAGAAAGCGTGGCAGTTGTTATAGTATACACACAAGAGGTTGCGATGGTAGCCCTACTTAGAAAATTTGGATTCGAACAAGCGAATGAATACTCTTATTTCAAAGTTCTAAGCCAAGCCCAAGCACCGGGAAGGAGAGCAGGGGAGTCAAGAGCAGTCGCAACACAGGGAAAAGCGTAAATATCTAAATATAATGAATATTTTTGTGATACTATGCCAGAAACGCCAAAAGAAATGATGGAACGTAGAAGGGCGGGGCTCGTGGGAGAGAGGCCTGCCCCAGAGTCTACAACCGGCAGCGTTCCAGCAGAGAAGTCTGAGGCACCAGCATTGGACACTCCCGAAGCCATACACTCGCAGGCTGTTAGGCACGAAGCCGCGATTGCAAATATCTTTGAAGCAACACAGCTCCTCAGGACCCAAATGACGAGAGAGCAATATAAACCTAAAACTACAACCAGCACCCCGGATCAAAGCCCTAGCAAGGAAAAGCCTAAGCCACCCAAGTCCTAAGAAGTAGTTGGCAGTCTAATCTATATATTTATCAACGATGTCAGCAGCATTATGAGGAAGGCGCCGGCGCATATCAGCAGCATCATTTTAGCCTGAGAATGTTTGAACGTTTCCGGCAGAAGATGCGAAGCGCCAAGGTACAGGAACTCGCCGGAGAACATGGCAAGCAGGAAAGCAAGAGGCACCACCCCCATGTTCACCGCAAATGTGGTGAATACCCCAAGCACCGGCGCCACCGCATCGATAGCCAGGAACAGAGTGGTCCTGGACAACCGCTGCTTGTTCTTGAGCATTACTGTCACCGTGTTTATTCCATCTGTGAAGTCATGGAATATCACTGCTAAAGCTACCACAATGCCTATAGCCGGGCTTGCCAGATAAGCCGTGCCTATGGCAACGCCGTCAAGAAAGCTGTGTATCGACAGGCTGCCCGCGCCCACGGGGCCCATCATATGCTTGCCCTCCTCATTCTGATTGTGGAAGTGATGGGTTAGCAGGAACCTTTCCAGGCTGTTGTAGAACAGGTAGGAGAGCACGACGGTTATTAACAGGTATCTTATTGGTATTGCATTGGCTTGCGCTATGCTAAGTCCCTCTGGAAGGAGGTCAAGGAAGGCAACAGCTATCAGAGCGCCCGATGCGAACGCGAAGAAATAGGGCTGTGCTCTCCTGAGCTTTATCGCTGTAACGCCTCCTATCAGCGTTGAAACAAGCGTTGCAAACGCAAGTATTATTACTATGATTCCAGGTGCCACACGCAGCTTTCTCTACAAAGAATTAAAGCTTTAGCCCGAGCCCTCTCCAAGCCCTAGAGGGGGTAGTGGGTTTGGCTAAGGAATTTACATTATACTGCACACCACCTTGCCATTCTCTACTCTTGCCTCAAGCACCTTGCCATCCCCTATGTCCTTCCAACCACGATTATCATCCATAGGCTCTGATGCTATCAGCGCCTTGTCTTTCTCCACGCGGTAGCACATCTTGTAAACCTCCCTTGCTTTATCTGAAACTGTACCCTTGCCATTATATTCATACCTGTTGAACGCATACATCCTCCTGCCGTCTGTGAAGATGGCATTCAGGCTGCTGAACGGCCCCTCGGCCTTGGTCTTGCTCCTGCTGTAAGTAATATTGATGAACTCCTCGGCACCCCTAAACGCGGCCGCAGCATCATCGTTGTTCTCTTCAAGGCTCTTGATGAATGCGATAAAGTAGGATTCGCTGTCATTGAGGCTGGCAGGCTTCAGCTTGAATCCCTCGAGCCTCTCGTTCATCTGGTCTGGTATTTTTACCGTGCCGTTGTGCGCGAACATGTATCGTCCATAAGCGAATGGCTGGGTAGACTCGATGTTTATCAGCCTGCTTATATTCATATTCCTCGGATTGCTGGCTTTCCTTATGAATAAGAGCCAACACCTGGACATGTATAAATCGGCTATGACTTTTGCTGCCCGATAATCCTTTGCAAACGGCAATGTGCTTCTTGTAAGCAAGCATATCCTGCGATATTTGTAGAAGCCGATCCCCCAGCCATCCTTATGACCTTCCACCTCAGCCTGCCTCAGGAAAGAATATTTTGATTCGAACAGCTGCGCATGAGGTCTGGTTTCCCCGCTTGAGAGGATGCCTAGCAGCCTGCACATCAACCCACAATAGGTATCATCTAGTAAGAACTTAATAATCTTATGCTGAATTACTGAGAAGATTGCCTGGACCCAGCCGCAAAACCTAAAAGTATCAAAGAATATTTAAACTCCTGATTCAATAAGGTAAGCAACGGGGGCATTATGGCAGACACAAATAGCAAGGGCAGCAATACCACGAAATACGCTACAGCTGCGATAGTTGTAGTGATCATAGCGGGCGTACTATTTTTCAGCTTAAGGAGCAGCATTCTGATAACAACAAGCACAACCACAATCACAAGCGTGGGACCGGGACTAGGTAATTTATCAATACAGCTCACCGACCCCCCAACGGTGCCTGCCGGTACGCAGTCATTAATAGTCGCGTATTCTGGCGTAGACCTGCATGAGACCGGGATGACAAATTCCACTGGCTTCATGGATTTCCCTGTAAGCGGAACGATAAACCTGCTGAACCTCACAAACGTAAGCCAGACCATAGCCGTTATAAGGGCCCAGGCGAACCAGAGCTTCAATATGATAAGGTTTGACATAAAGTCAGCAAACATCACGATAAACAATGTCACATATAATGTAACGGTTGCTGTCAGCGGGGTAGTGGCCAGAATAAACAGCAGCGTCAACGCAGCGTCAAGCGGAGGGGTGCTCATTGATCTCTCGCCTACGGTGCTGCAAGTGTACACCAATGCAAACCAGAGCATATTCGTTATGGTGCCTTCGGTAGGTGCGGTCGCAATAGGCAAAGGCACATTGAGCAGCAAGGTCGTCTCCAGTGTAGGCGCAACTGCAGCCCTGTCCGGCAACCTGGCTACAGCAATCCATGCGCAGAGACCCAACATTTCGATAACCCTGGCAGCAGCCTCCGAAGCAGGCAACCTGACGCAATTGCGCATCTCGGTAAAGAACAACGGCAACTCCACGGTGCGGCTCAGCGACGTCGTGGTGAGGGGCTTCATGGAAGCAATGCCCGCCTTTGGCAGCTGGACTTGGCCTCCGGGGGTGGCCAATCCCGGAGTTGAGATTTCTGCTCCAATAAATACAGAACCCACGGTCGGGATAGGTTCAACAATACCACTAAATTCAAGCCTGAACTCAACCGTGGTTGCAGACCTGCATGCCGGTCCAGCCGGAGCTACAACTGGCGGCACGCTCTCCGCATCAGCAGCTTTGGGTGTGGATGAGGCAGAGATATTCTACAGGGACTTCCACAACCAGCTGAACTTCATGGTTGAATCCAATGGCACTTTAGAGCTGCCTTATGACGTGGCCATGGTAGCATGTCCTGCTATAATAGTGAGCGGTGGCAATGCCACTGCGGTTATGCCAAACTGCCAGATCGGCAGTTTTGGATACTCGCTGGCTCCGGGCGCATCTGTCAACCTGACCTTCAGCGGCGTCATAACAATGCCGAACGTGGGCGTGGTGGTATCCACCAACGTAGGGGTGCAGCCAGAGTCGTCGGCATCTGCGGCAATTGCAGGGCCGAGGGTCGGCAGTGCGGTAATAGTGCTGATACCCAACCAGACCTATAGTGTGGCGGTCCATGGAAACAGGGGGGCATCCGCCTCCGCCAAAGTGACCGCAACGGGATACATCACGAGCTACAGGCCCGGGATAGTAGATGTAACCAGCGTAGACCTGGGCTTGCACGACACATCAAGCGGGACCACATACAACGAGACGATGTCCGGCTTTATATCGCACACCAATTCCACAGTCGCCTACTCCATATACAGCTACGGCGGGGTATACGCAACTGCATTGCCAAGGCTTCCATCATACTTGCTTAACGTTACCGGGTTCCAGGTGAACACCGCAGGCTTCACCCTATTGAACTACAGCGTTGTCGTGCAGCCGTCACCGCCCTGCCCCGTGTGTGCACCTGGGCAAGTCTGCCCCGATTATTGCATAGCCGGAACCGGCAAGCTGTATCTGCTGCACATCCGGGTACCGCCAGTCAACTACACAGGAACGCTTTCGATAACCGAGGATTACACAAGCATTACTAATATAACGGCGACTTAGCGCAAGGGCCAGAATCCTCTAAGCTTTGTAGTTTAACTCTTGATTTTGCAGCCTTATTATTTTAGCTCTAATTTGCTTGCTTCGGCCTTAAATCCGGACTTCATATGGGCCCCGTCGCAGAAAGGCTTCTTTGAAGAATGGCCGCATCTGCATAATGCAAACTCTACTTTTTCCTCTTTCTTGACCAGTATTGGTCCGTCTTTTATAAATTCAAGTTCTATTTTCTGCATATTAACCCCAAATGAATATTGGCACACTATCTTTATATATCCCCAATGACCACCGCCTTCTTAGCACGCTGAGGAAAGCTTACTGGCTCCATTTTCTGCCTATCCTACACTGAGGCCTTTTACTCTTAGGTCACCAACAACTACATGTTCGTCTATTCTCTTTTTGATGGATGTAGACTCTATACCCCTTAAAAGCGATAACAGATCGCCAGCTATTATCACATCTTTTACTCCCTGCGTGCATCCATTCATGTTTCTCCATGCAACATCAGCGGAGACGCTGAACCTACCAGTGCAGGTATCGCTTTCGTGTACACCCTGGAGGTAGTCAACTACTAGAGCGTCCTGTGTTACATCCCTCTCTTCCCTCGCCTTTATCACAAGGTTAGAGACACCATCCGCCGATGCTGTGTTTTTCGCTGAGGCCTTTCGCGCCCAATATTCATCATAAAGGAAATTCTCAACCTCACCACCCCCAAGTAAAGTTATTGGTGATTTCCTCTGCCCAGCAGCATCGAACGTACGGCTGTACGTGCTGTTTCGTACAGCAGGATCATCGATAATAGAGATATCGGGGTTACCTATCTCCATTCCCTTTCCCAATGGTGTGCGCTGTCTGTAGAGATTTTCGCCCCAGAAGGCATCTGCTAATAGAGACCCAAACAGTTGTACAGAAGCCAAGGAGGTAAACACCACCTCATCGTACCTCTTATCGTTCTTTACCACAGTTTTAAGGGCCTCTTTTTTTCTAGCAACCGAATCCTTGATGTCACCAACGCTTATGTTTAATGCTGTCGAACTAATCTCTTCACCCACATCTGGTAATGGCCCGCCCATTCTGCTTCTCAAGGAGACAGCCATACCGAGGGCGATGGAAGATCTCCATTCTTCTATATCAGTACCTTCTGTACTTATGACCCTTTTTCTATAGTTTCCTGCAGAGACCTGTGCTCCGGTCAAATTCCACTTAGGCGTGTCGGTCAACTCCAAAAATATCTGTTTTATTTTATCAACACCGTCTGCAAGATTGAACTTCAAATTGACACTTGATCTCCCTGCGCTATCTCCTGACGGGAGCCCCCGGCTCTTGTCCCTCTCTGAAACCGCAGCCATCCGCATTGCACGTTCCGCAAGCTCGTTATTAAATACGTTTGAGTTTGCAATACCAATTCTTCCGTCTTTTACAACCTCCAATCTATAGCCAACTCCTGTAGAGCCTACCGAAGACGTCGCCATCGCCCAATCTAGCTCAAACGATAGCTCTCTGGAGTCAACCAGAAGAAGTTCGGCTTGGTAGCCCTCGTGCCTCAGTCTGTTAAGTGCAGAATAATAACCACCCATTAACCTACCTTTAAACTTCTGAGCCTCACATGCGGTCCCCCGAGTGAGACAGACACCTCTTGGTTGCCCTTCCCGCAGAATGCGGTCTGCATCATAAAGTCCTTTCCAACGCCGTCTATATCCTCAAGCGCCTCAAGGAGGAAACCATTCATACTGGCGCCACTCTTCAGACTGGCGACTACCTGACCTCCTACTATTTTGTACCCCTCGTCTATTCCAAACTGGAAACTCCCATTGGAGAAATCAACCTCCCCCCGGAAGTGTCGACTATGAGATAACCGTGTTTTATACTGGATATAAGCTCTTCGGCGGCTATGTCACCTCTTTCCATATACGTGTTTCGCATTCTCACCACTGCCGGCACTGTAACATCCTGCGCCCTTGCGTTTCCCGTAGGCGGCAAGTTTAGCCTAACAGATTGTAGCAGATCCGTCAGAAAGCCTTCAACTACCCCACTGTCTACTATTCTTACCGGCATGGCTTCGGTTCCTTCATCATCATACTTCATGCTGCAACCAGAAAGCAGTGTATCAACAGTTGGCGCATCCACTATGCTGACAGAGCCAATAGCTATCTTCTTTCCCCTTTCCTTGAGAAGCAGGCCTTGCTCGCCGCGATAATCAACTTCCGCAAGATGACCTACCGCCTCGTGGCAGAAAGTGCCTACAGCTTCTGGGCCAAGGACAACCCGGTACTCGCCCGCATCTACCGAGATGCCCTTTAGCTTGGCATCAAGTTTCCTTGCAATGTTGTCTCTAAGAGTTTCCATACTTACTAGATCAAAAACATAACCGCGTGTTGTGGCTGCAGGCACGAATGCGGTAGCCATGTTGCCTGGCGTACCTGCAGTTGCTGTTACGATAAGCGAAGAGTTGGGAATCGATTGAGTTATTTCTCTACCATTGGTGTCAAAGTACTCCTTTTCCACTACCACTTCATAGTAACTTGCATCTATGTTGCGTATCAAGGGGGTTGATTCCAGTACGAAATCCCTCAACTCCTTCAAGTCCGCCATCTTGTCTTCCGGCGCCTTGTTAAGATTGGGGGTTGGCTTTACAACATAACTGTCCCTGAGTGGTGGCATAGAAGGCACGCGGTCTTCCCCAGGGCGCAATCTTAGACGCAGCGCTTCCTCCACATCAGAAGCGGTTGTTTCTCGCGTGGTGAACCTATCAACTACGTTCCCATCGCTCACGACCCTAAGCATATAGCCGAATCCCAATACGCTTATATCCACCCTTTCAGTGTCTTCATCCGCTGTTATGCCCAGTACCCTACCCACCTCATGGCGTATGCTGGCAAAATCAACACCTTTCGACTGTGCCTTCCTTAAAATCTGATGCATTCGCCTCCACCCAATTTAAGCGCACCCTCGGGAAGGTGTGCAATTCATGACTGATCATCTTTACTGGCTTATCAAATATTTATATCTACGTCTGGTAGCAGTTTTGCATACTAGAAAAGGCATAAATATCTGGATAAATAGAGTGTCTTTGTGACGCTATGTCAGAAGCAACAAGTGGAATTCGAAAACCAGAAGAAGTACAAACACCGAAGATAGTCTTCGCTGTAGGCAATCTGCGCATTGCAGAGATGGATGCAAATTATCGGCAATCCATGGATTTTGCAAATAAGCCGGAAGGGGGAAGATCGGCGTTTACAAGGGAAGATTATGATAAATTAAGTGATTTGCAAAATGAGGAGTTGGCGCGTTTCCTTATCAAGCATCATAAAAACAAAGAGGGAGATGAAGGCAGAGTACGGGACGACTACGATTGGTTCTATCTGGGCGATAAAATGAGAGTAGACGATTTTGGCGACCCATATTTGTCGATAGTTTGCCCCAGCTGGAGTGGGTTGTTTGCGACGCCATCCTCTCGTTCCGATACGCAGAATGCTGTTGCGCCCCTGGTGGCGTACTATACCGAAACAAGCGCGGATTATAGGTTCAATCCGATAGAAGAGCTAAAACGTTCAGGGCCAAGCCCGCGCTGAGAGTAGCTGTGCATGAGAGCGGGCTGGGAAGAAGCATACGCTTTAATAATTTAAATGCGTTCATTCATCATGGCAAATAAAAAACCCAAGGTTATCGCAGACATAACTATCTTCCCGACCGGCGTCGGCACAAGTGTCGGCGACTACGTTAGGGCAGCGTTCAAATCAATGAAAAGCGTCAAGGGCGTGAAACTGCAGCCAAATGCGATGTCTACCGTAATCGAAGCAGATAGTTTGCGGGCTGTCTTCTTGGCCGCGGATAGAGCGCATAAAGCGGTATTGAAGATGGGAGCCAAGCGCGTATACATTGTGCTAAGAATAGACCATAGATTAGATAAGCCGGAAACCGCAAGCTACAAACTGGACAGGATTAAAGGCAAAATAGCGTAATGCATTAGAGTGATAATATGCCACAACAACTTGTTACACAGAATCCAGAATTCCGACAGGCAGAGGCCGTAATGATATCAAAAACTCAAATTACCCAGGAACGGGGGTTTGAGGCTGTCAAAAGCAAGAAAGGATACCACGTGGCTTCTGAAGAGGAGCTTGATGCTCTTTCCAGAACGAATCAGGGCGTTAGAGAACTTCTAATCAGCAGTTGGGTTTTAACAAATAAAATAAATGAATACGGCGGTCCTGTGGCTGTCAGCTTCGGCTACGGCGGGTACTGGTACTTAGGCGTCATTCATGGGGAGAGGGGTCCCGACCTTCATGGCTGGGTGGTGTTGGTGCCAGATGCCAGCGAAGCTACCACGCCACAAAGTGAACCTCTAAGGCCAACACCTACTATACTAAGAAGAAGGAGCACAGAGACATAAGCCTAAGCAGAAGGAGAGAGATTAAGGTAGGAGAGTGCCGGAAGAGTTTCGCCCCATCACATTTTTATACTAATGCATCTAATTGTTTCTGGTGGATAAATGCCAGGCGCTAGAAGCACCCCGGCCATCATGTTTGCAATTGTTGTTGTGGCGGTCATTTTAGCCATCCTAATATCATTCGCGCTAGTGCTTGTCACTTTTAATTTCACTGCCGTGCTTGTCGCTGTCGTGTTCTTCCCGATCCTCGATATCGTTTACAGAAGCGTGAAGGGCACCAAGCTGAAAGAATTCTCACAGGCTTTGGCTGCTGCAGTAGGCGGATGCCTGATTGCAGTCGCATATTCCCCCTTCATATTGGGGTTAACTGTCTTGCGCAACAGAGTTGCCTTCTGCCTGCCTTCCCCCCCACAGTATTATTTGATTTATTTAGGAATAATGATTACAGGCATAATTGGAGCGCTGGTGATGACGCGCATGCAGAAAGCGAGGATTGTGAATCCGGCACTGGCATTTCTATTGTCCTGGGCCCTAATGAGCACGCTCATATCGTTTAGCGGCTGGCTATGCCCGAACATTATTTAGAGACTCCATCATGCTGGAACAGAGCGTTGCTTAGCCCTGCACCCAAAGCCCAAGCCCAGCATAAGCAGCTAAAAGGTCTGTGACTAAAATGAAACTCATACAACTCAACATCTGCCGCGGATTCCTCAAAATGTACGCGATAGAGTTTCTGAAAAAGGAGGATCCTGACATAATTAACCTTCAAGAAGTTTCTAGAGGTATGGGCACCACCAACACCGACTACTTCAGTACGTACGAATCGCTGCAAAGAGCTCTCGATTATAGACACTCGTTCTACTCACCAACAATAGAGGGCAGATTTGCCAAGCATTTCGTTTCCGAAGGGCAATTAATACTGTCCAAATACCCCCTGATATACAAAAAGGCAATCTACATGCACGGCAAACCAGATTTCCACAGCAGCTTTATTGGGAAAAAGGACCGGAATGTGGAAGTGCTTCAGCATGTCAAGATAAAAATTGGCGGCAAGATAGTCAATGACCTAAATTATCATGGCTATTTTATATGGGGCTCGAGGGCCGGAAACAAAATCACAGAATCCCATTCAAAAAAGATACTGAATTGCATGGACTCAATTGACCAGAACGAGCAGACCATACTCTCGGGAGACTTTAACCTCTCTCCTAAGTCAAATTCGCTTAGGATGATAAGCAGGAGCTATCCCGACCTTATCTCAAAGTACAAAATAAAAACTACGAGAAACGAGTTGAGCCGTGAGAAGACGCCGGTTGATAACATATTTGTAAATAGGCGGGTAAAGGTCAAATCCCTAAGGGTTCCCATGGTATATATATCGGATCACCTGCCTCTGGTAATGAACTTTGAATAGGAGAGTCATTTGGGCTCTTCTATTTTCTTTTTTGTGGTGCCGCCACCATAGAAGGCATGCCCACATTTCCTGCACAATGTATAAACTTCATCCTTCCTGCCTTTTAGCTTGGTAAGAGATTCATTCTCGCAGGCGCATGAGCATTGTACGAACTTTCTCTTGGTGAAAACAATTTCGGTTAAAACGCTCTCATCCCTCGCTTCATAACATAGCTTGCACATCTCAATACCCCTAATTAATAAAACAACATAAAATATACCTCCAATAAGCCTTAAAGCTTTAGCTCAAGCCGAGTCAGGGGAGAGAAGGAGGGAAGTCGGATTCTATTTATTTGATATCATATCCAACTCTAACATCGCCGCCCCGTGCCTTTATATTGCGAATAGCGACATGCCCTATATCTGCGAGGTTGCTTACGTGTGTTCCACCGCACGGAAGGCCGAAGTCCCCGAATACTACGACCCTGCTTGGCTTATCCTCAGGAATATTGTCCGGCACGTGCCTACAAACAGAATGCATCTCACTTTTATTAATAAACAATAATTTCGGTACTATATTTTCTTTGAGAATCTGATTGCATGCTTCCTCAATGTCCACGCGAAGTTTTTCTTTACCGGATTCTTCTGCACTTCCTTCATATTCAACATAAGGCCCCTCCGGAAAGTGATATCCCTTTATAGGAATCCAATCTGGTTTAACCTTCGATACTGCATAGTCAACAACGTGACCTGCCGAATGAAGTTTGCTATTCAATGCTCTCCTTTCTTTTTCTACAACACACTCTACCACTTCGCCAGAAGGAAAGTTTCCAAGTTCAAATTTCCCGATATGGTGTACCATACCCTCTATAAAACGAACTTCTTCAACAACAAATTTCGATAATTCTGAATGAATTATGCCTTTATCATAAGGCTGTCCACCACCTTGTGGGTAGAATATAGTTTGATCTAAAAAAACGGTTGTTCTCCCATCTTTGTTAGAAACGCCAATAATGCTTGCCCTACAGTCTAATAGGTTATAATTTTCCAAATATATGAGTTTTGTAGGTATATCTGAGGTCATTTACATCCCAACAAGTAGTATGTACAACACATTCAGATTGAAATCCCTATCAATTTTAGGATTATTATGATCGCTACAGCAGGCAACCCAGCAATTGCGACTACGATAATTGTAAGCAGGTTGTAAACTATCCCTAGATTGAAAATGGTGTTCACCGCGTATATGGCAATCAGGCCGAGTATGCTGTTTACTATGAGACCGACTATTACGCGGCCCAGCTTGAAGATAATGAACAATATAAGTGCAATCGCTGCTATTACCAGTATCTCTGAAAGAACAGGTCCTATAATTATGGCTGCCAACAAATTACCCCATTATTTTTTATCTTTTTTACCTACTCCAAGCAAATTCAGTATTATCAGAATGGCCACTGCAAGCAACCCAAATATCGCAACAAAGACAATCACGAGCAGATTGTACCTTATGCCAAGACCAAAAATAGCATTTACCAGGAATATTACTACAAATCCGACTATGGTGTTGATTAGGAGGGTGTATAATATGCTCCCGCTAAGCGGCAGGATATAGAAAAATATCAGTGCAATTAGGACTATAGCTAGCAATAACCCTATTCCAGGCCCTGTTTTTGTTGCCATAAGATCACACTTATCCTCATACTCTTAGATAATTCACTTATTGGGTTTTTATGCCTTGTGCTATACTCCGACAAAACCCCCTCTTGCACACGCATGCAAGAATCTATTCCGCTAGGCGCACGCCAACATTTATATATCATAAAAGGCTGAAAGTTAATGTTGGTGTTATGGAAGTGGAAGTAGCGAGAAGGGATAAGGTCAAGTTCGATCCAATAGAGAAAGTTCCTATGGGCGATGGGGAATGCCTGCGCACTATGGCCCCAGCCTCGCTGGACATAGGCAAAATGGAAGGGATGATAGCCAAGGGCGCAAGACTTACTCCCGTATCCAGGATAAGGGCGGACGGCACAAGCAGGGCGCCAGTAGACAGGTTGGAGTACAAACTTGAAGGCAAAGGCATGGCAGCTACGGCCAGCGTATCTGACAATGGTGCGTTCGGGGTGAGTGTACAGAGCGACGAGTACAGGCTTGAGGATGGTAGCGTTTACGCAAATGCGCTAAGAAGGAAGCTTATGCGCAGCATAATCGATGCACTCGAGAGCGGGTAGCAATTTCGAATAATACTACTCCTAAAGGGCACAAGAATTTGCAATACTATAACGCCAATCAGAGTTTTAGAGAATACTGTGATATTGTTCTTAAAAGGCCGCAAAACAAGTAAGAGTTTACCAGCTATCCTCGGCTCTACGCCAAGGACGCCTTATAACGGGCTCCGCCGGGCTCCTTCCTTCATCCTCGTCCCTGCTCCGCTTTGCCGGCTCTTCCTCATCGAAAAGCTCAGCTTTGTCGCCTCTCCGCGTCTCGCTTCCCATTCTTTCAGCACCCCTCAACAACTCTCGTGTAGGAGTTGGCCTATTCATTTGTTTGTTCTCTACCATCACTATCGCCTTTCGCCTTTACCAGCTTGATTTTGTCTGGAAGCCCATCTGTATATCATGCGGCATGCTCTCTTTTAATCCTGCGCTTGTTATCCTGATGAATTCTGAGTTCTTCTGCAACTCCTTTATGGTTGTTGCCCCGCAGTAGCTCATCCCGGACCTTAGGCCGCCTATGAGCTCCCTTATGATCTCCTCGGTCCTTCCCTTGTAGTCAGCGAGGCCCTCAACGCCCTCAGGCGTCCTGCCCTCTAACATCCCCTCGGTAACCTCCTTCTCCCTAATAATATCTACACCCTCTCTTTTCTTTCTATCAACAGAGGCGGTGAGCGAGGCCATACCGCGCGTCAGCTTGTACTTTCTGCCGTTCTTGAGAACAACAGGTCCCGGACTTTCATCTGTGCCTGCGAGAAGCCCCCCCACCATAACCGTGGAGGCGCCAGCCGCCAGCGCCTTGACTATATCGCCTGGCGTTCTTATCCCCCCGTCCCCTATTATCGGGACACCATAATCGTCCGCCACAAGCGCGCTCTCCATTATTGCGCTGAGCTGCGGCACTCCAAATCCTGTGACTATTCTTGTTATGCAGATGCTGCCGCTTCCCACACCTATCTTCACCGCATCTGCGCCCGCCTTTATCAGATCCCTTGTACCCTCCGGCGTTGCAACATTGCCTACAATCACCTGAATATCACCGTATGCCTTCTTCACTGCTTTCAGGGTGTCGACCGCATTCGATGAGTGGCCATGCGCTATATCGACAACAAGCACATCCGCCCCCGCCTCTATGAGCTTGCCCGCCCTGTTCATATAATCGCCCTTGACCCCTATCGCCGCTCCCACCAGCAGCCTTCCCTTCTTGTCCTTGCTGGCATTCGGGAACTGTATGCGTTTCAGGAGGTCAGATGATGTTATAAGTCCTGTTAGCCTGTCGCTCTTGTCTACAAGAGGCAGCTTCTCCACCTTGTTATCCTTGAGCAGCTTATAGGCCTCGTCCATCGAGACATTCGTCGGTGCTGTTATCAGCCTCTTCCTGGGGGTCATCACCTCCCTTATCTTTATCGTAGGGTCGTCCTGGAGCATTATGTCGCGCGTGGTGAGCACGCCGAGAAGTTTGCGGTCCTTTCCAACGATTACTATACCACCTATGTCATACTCATCGAGTATCTTTCTCGCATCTGCGATCGGGCGCTCCGGCCCGAGCGTCAGGGGGTCTTCTACCATGAGGTTCTCTGACCTCTTGACTCTGGCTACCTCCCTCACCTCTTCATCAACGGTTAGAAACCTGTGTATTATCCCAATACCCCCGAGCCTCGCCATCGCGATAGCCATGGAGGCCTCTGTCACGACGTCCATATTTGCACTTACTACCGGTATGCCCAGCTCTATCTTTCTCGTTAGGCGGCTCCTGGTGTCGACCATCTTGCGCGTCCTTACATCAGAATACTTCGGGACAAGCAGCACATCGTCAAAGGTCAATGCCGGGCCACTGTGTGCAGCAAAAACTCTCATCTTGGAATTAGTACCCCTCTTTACCATAGAATCCGTATACTATGGATACGCACACTAATATTTAATCATTGCGCAGATAGGGCGAGCATAAAGAACCGCACCGGGGCAGGCTAGAAAACCCCAGAAAGCTATAAATATCTGGATAATGTGAGCTTTTTTATGATTGAAATAGCAGCGCAAGATGTATTGAGGGATGCGCAACATACAGTGTCTCGGGTGGACACTAGTGCCGGAAGCGAGGTTTCTGACAGCCACGCGAGATATTTAGCAAGAATGGCAAATCGCACTGCCGTTGATAGCAATCCATCTCTATATTTGAGGGCGCAACCTAAAGATATTACAGCAAGGATGGCCAAGTTTAATGGCGATAAAATTATGGTCCTTGCACTCGGCGCAACTACTTTTGTTCTTACAGAAATCAGTAACTTAGCGCCGCTATTAAGGTAGTCTAATCTAACTAGGGACAGAGTATGCTCCAATCATTAGTCTGTGCGCCTGGAAATTCCCGACCTTAATTGGGGCGAAGGCATAAGTGCAGTGCAACAGCCATCACAACCGTGAACACTTCCTTCCCTTCCCATCTGTTTTGGATACCATATGGTATGACCAATACCGTGTTTGCATGTCCATTCTAATCTGCCGTCCTCTCGGTAATTCAATTCTTCTTTTTTATATCCTTTCGCAACTTGTTCTCTCGTTACCATACTTTCATCACTTATGCAAAACTAAGCTTTAAGCCTTAGCCCAAGCCCAGCTGGCTGGATTGCACCAAGCTTTTTATTTGATATCATTGTATCATTTCCAGAGAGAATGGCTGATTCAATATCATTGATCAACAACCTTTGGGTGCTGATAGCAGCGCTCCTCGTGTTCATAATGACCATAGCGGTCGGCTTCCTCGAGATGGGCGAGCTCGGCGAGGAATACCGCAAGAGTCTGCTGAAGTCGGTACTCATAATATGCTCCGCATTGTTCTTCATGGCATTCGTAGGGTTCAACCTTGCATTTGCGCCTACAATAGGGGGCATAATCGGCAACCCATTATACACCGGGCTTTTCCTTGGAGGATTCAACGGCAATGTTCCGGGACTATTGGCAGGGGTGTGGTGGTCCATGACCTCGCAGTATTTCGGTTCTGGCCTTGCTTTAGGCAGTTATTTCCTGTTCGAAACGGCGTTTGCCGCGGTCACGCTCGCCCTTGTGGGGGTTGTCGTGCTGAAGAAGATGAGGCTTAAGGCATTCCTGTTGTATTCGGCAGTGTACTTCATAATAATATGGGCGCTGCCGGCAGCGTGGATATGGAATCCTACAGGCTGGTTGTACATTATGGGCATGAGGGACTTTGCCGGCGGCTTGGTCGTCCATGGGGCTGCGGGAGCAGCCGGATTAGGCATAATGTACCAGATATGGAGGGAGGAGAAGAAAAAGCGCTTCAAGCAGAGCCCACAGGTCCCGATAAAGCTCAATCCAATATGGCTTACCCTTGCCGTGCTGCTGCTCTGGATCGGCTGGTTTGGCTTCAACCCAGGAAGCGTGCTGGCTTTCAACAACAGTACAATGACGGTAGTACTTACAACCTTCCTTGCTGCGGCGGCAGCCATGTTCTCAACGCTGATTGTCGGGCGCATAAAAGCAAAGCAATTGCGCCGGCACGAATTACTCCTATGCGTTAATGGCATACTCATGGGCCTAATAGTGATAACACCGCTGGCCGGGTTTGTCAGCCCGCTGAGCGCCATAATACTCGGCATACTGGCCGGCCCGCTCTTTATATACGCCAACCTCTTCTTCTCCAGGTCCAAATGGTTCACCGATCCGATAGGGCTCCTTCCAGGGCACCTTGTCGGGGGATTATTCGGGGTGCTGATGATTGCGTTCTTTACCCAAGCGCCTTTCGCCGTGGCATCCGGCAACGGCACACTCCCGAACGGCATCCTGTTCGGAGGTGGAACCGTGGCGGTGGGGCAGCTCGGGATTGAGGTGTTCGGGATTGTAGTGGTTATGATAACAGTGTTCTTGCTCTCTTTTGTGACATGCGCGGTCATAGCCACAATCATGAAAGGCATAACAACTGATTACAAGCAGTAAAGGACGCAACCAAGCCTAGCTAGGGGATAGAAAAACGCACTAGGAGTGGGCTAGAACGCCTCTCCACTTCGAAGTGCACAAGAGCTAGAGAGAAGGGAAGCGTGGAGTTACAGAGCATGCTAGATGGCCCTAGCCCACTCTTTAACGATCTTCTCCTTTTAATTACCTAAACATATTTGTATCGGCAGTCGTCTTTATCTCTGGTTGCTTGGGCATAGATGGATCAGCTAATTGTTTTTCTAAATTAACTATATTTTCAGATAAGATTTTGACTAGAGCTTTTGCTGTATTTTTGCTTATTATAAATTCGCCGATAGCTTGATGCTTCATTCCATCCACAAAAATGAGTTCTATTTGACATTCTTTCTCGATTTTCCCTTTAGCGTCTTTTGCTGCCTTCATCCTAATTGCTAAAGCAACGTCATCAGCAAAAATTGGCTTGGTGTCAAAGAAGTTTATGCTTTGTTTTTGTTCATCTACCATAAAATCATCGTAATATATTCATTGGTAAAGTAATAAAAGCGTTGATAAAATGGGCTTAATTATCAAAGCCACGCCCTAAGCCAAGCTCCAGCCTAGGAAAGGAGGGGGAGTGGAGAGGGCTCTCAGAAAGCATATAAGGATTAAGGGTTCAATTTGATGTATGTATTATGTTGAAATACTTGGTTTGATTGCAGGCTTCTTCACCACAATGGCATATGCCCCACAAGCGATAAAGGCGCTCAAGACAAAGTCCACGAAGGATCTCTCAATCTTATGGCTTTCGATTGCAGGACTTGGAACCGCATTATGGATTTTCTATGGATTCTTCATAAGTTCCATTCCCATAATACTGTGGAACGTCGGGTCAGATGTGCTAATCGTGATACTCATAATGCTGAAGCTCAAATACGGCTAATAGCCTAAGCCCTAGCCCAAGCCCCAAAACTTCATATCCTATACCCTAAGGGTCTACGCGGAGAGTTTTTCCCCCAAAATGTCAGCTCATGACTTTTTTCATAAGTTTTACGTGCTATCGGCTGAAGCATCCATTGGTTTTATAATAGTTAAATCAGCAGTTTTTCCATGAAATTATCCTTTGACCCGATTATAAAAGATGTTTTCTTCTCGATGATGCTTGTTAGAGAGATACTGCTAGGACTTGCTAGTCCGAAATACGGAACTCTTGGACTGTATTATTTTGTAAAATTGAGGAAGGATGTTTCATACATAAGAAATGAACTAAAGAAGAACTTTTCAACAACAGATATACTCAGGCGCTCGCACGGTGCAGGTGCGCAGTACAAGGAAATTCTGCTCTACCTTCTAGTAAGGAAGCTCAGGCCTAGGCTCGCAATTGAAACGGGAGTTGGCCAAGGGGTCTCAACATACTTCATCCTGAGGGCAATGAGGGACAACGGGTTTGGGAAGCTGATTAGCATAGACCTTCCAAATAGGAACAGTAGAGGTCGCATGAATGTGGATGGTATGATGGAAACCACATACATACCAAAGAACCTAACCCCGGGCTGGCTTGTTCCAAGAAAGTGGCGGAAGAACTGGAGACTAATTCTTGGGGACTCGAAGAACGTCTTGCCGAACCTAAACTGTGCCCCTAATCTATTCTTTCACGACTCCGAGCACTCATATGAGACTATGAAGTTTGAGTATGGGTGGGCTCTCGACCACATGAAAAAGGGGATTATAGCATCCGATGACGTTGGATGGTCCAGGGCATGGAAGGAATTTCTCAGCAAATACAGAAGCAAAGTGAGGAAGCTCCGCTTTCCTATAATAGGAGTCTCGTTGCTGCGCTGAGCACTCAAAACCCATCAGCCATCCTGAACCTGAGACTCAGAGGCCAGTGTCAAAGCCAAAGAGAAGCTAAGAGTGGGCTGGAAGGGCTCTAGAAATATATAAATATCTGAACGAGCGAGATAAAAACAGAGCAATACGATATTTAAAAACGGTGGAAAAATGGTAACAATAGAAGGAAGCAAAACGTTTTACGCGCGTTCGCCACAGAGGATCAGCATAAGCGGCGGCGGGACCGATCTTTACGGATACGCAAGGTTCTACGGAGGAAATGTTGTGAACATTGCCGTGGACACTTATGCCAGAGTTATGGTCGAGAGAAATCCCAACCCAGGCGAAGTAAAGGCGATCTATGATAAGACCGAGAGAGTGTCAAAAGCCAAAATGCTTAGGCACGGGCCCACTGCCGAGGTGCTTCAGATGGCCGGAATAGAGTCAGGCGTTATAGTCAGATACATTGACAGCATTTCAACAGATTCCGGGATCGGCCTCAGAGGAGCGACCCACGTTTCCGCGCTTCATGCAGCATACGCTTACGCTGGCAGAAGCATAGAGAAGGAGGAGCTTGCCCAAAAGGCAGTTGATGTCTCTAGAGTTGTAGATTTGGCGGGCGGGACCCAGGACGAGTACGCGGCCACATTTGGAGGGATAAATCACTGGAAGTCGGTGGGGGATGGGCGAGTGCTTAGAAATCCGATCAACCTGACGGGCACAGCCCTCAAAGCCTTCATGGAATGCACAACAGTGTTCTATACTGGCACATTCGGCGATTATTCCATACTAACCGCAGAGATGGCAAGGCTGGAAAAGCACATAGACGACTTCCACAAGCTCTCGAGCCTTGCAAGACAAACGCCAGAGCCCCTTCTAAAGGGTGACATGGAAGTAGTTGGAGGGATATTGGCGGAGGACTGGGAGATAAAGCAGTCGCTGGATCCCAGTGTTGCTACGGCGAAGATGAAGCACGTTGACGGGCTTTTAAGGAAGGAGGGCGCGTGGGGCATGAAGGTCATGGGCCCCGGCAGCGGGGGTACAATAATAGTGATGGCGCCAGAGGAATTGCGTGAAAAGATAATATCTCTGATGGGTTCCGAAGGGCTGGCGCGCTACAACTTCAAGATTGACAACGAGGGCAGCAAGGTTTGGAGCCTGTAGGGTTTGCCCGAGCTCCAAGCCTGATAAGCATTATAAGGATTGATTGCTTACGTGTAATCATGATCGCTGATTTGTTCGATATAAAAGAAACCGGCAGATACGGGAAGGGCATATTTGCAAGGAAGTTTATCCCCAAAGGCACCATTGTTCACTTTTTATGCAGAAAATGCGGGACTTGGTCAAAAAAAGAACTGGCCAGATTGCCCAAAGATAAATTAGATTTTGTTATGGAACACGAGTATCCTATGAAATATTGTGATGAAAGGCTTTTGTATATCAACCATTCCTGCAATCCGAATATCATGGAGTCTGGCAGGGGGTTTGATATAGTTGTAAAAGAAATTAAAGAGGGAGAAGAGGCAACGGAAGATTATAGGATATTCAAGGAAGAACTTCATTTTGCAGATGGTTGCAAGTGCGGAGAGCCGAATTGCATGAAAAGAACAACATATACACGCCCACCCCCGCAGAAACTACAAAGATTTTGGGATAAGAAAATAGAAGGCGCGTTGCGATTAATCAACTCAGTAAATCAGCCTTTAAAAATCCAATTAGTGAAGGAACATCCGGATTTAAGCCATTTTTTCAATAAGAACGGAAAGCAACCAAAGCTCTTGAATACTGTTAGGGTGCCATGATGCATATTTTAAAGCGTCATGATCCTTCTCAAAAGGATATAAACAGGCATCTGGAGGATCTTGGCATTAGGCCGCCACCACTAGTGAGAAAAGAGGAGGAGAAGAAGACACAGCCTCCGCCAACAGCACGGTCACTCACCCAACGCATATTCCGCTATACGAGATAAGCCCCCAACTTAATCATTAAATCACAGTGTGAAAAGAGAAGGTATTATAGAATTAGACGTGGAAGGGTTGTAAATCATTGATGGATAGACGCTAAAAAAGATGATAAAATGGCAAGGAAAACAAGAAGAAGTTTTTGGGAACATTTCTCACTACCTCGAATTGTAGGAGCAGTATTTGTACTATTCTCAGTAAATGGGATAATACGAACAGAAACTACCGACTTTATATTACACAGATTAGTTACATCAAGTACATATGCGCATACAATTATTTTACACCTTCTTATATCGGGTTCTGGGGTGTTGGCACTTCTCTCCAACGTCATAATATTGATAATCGGAATAGTGTTGATAGTATTTGATATGAAATTATTCATACCACATACAAGAAGAGTAAGTTGATTGGGTGAAACTGCAAGAATTTATCAGCGCTTGCAATAGATTTAAAGGTAAGACGATTACACTTAAAAATGGGATCAAACTCCATATGGAGGAAATACCCGAGATAGAGAATAATAGATTTCCTCTCAACTATCCACACATGGGAAGGAAGAAATGGATAAACATTAAGAATGTTGTTGCAGTTGAAGAATGGAAGTGACGTCCAAATCCCTAGCCCGAGAAGGAAGGAGCGCTCGAGAGACCTCAAGAAAAGTATAAATATCATAATAAAGTGAGCATTGCTGTGAGAAAATGGTACGATATAATCAGAGAGCAAAACCAGCGGAAGATCTTGCAAGAGAGGTTACGGGTGCTCTGGGACATGATCCAATTTCATTACTGCGTATAGAATCTTATCCAGTCAGAATACGCAACGGGATAGAAATCATGATAGAACCGCCTTTTGAAACACAAGGCAATGTAAGGGACACGGTTCGAAACGCGATGAAAATGGTTGAAGAAGCTATTCGTGTTACAAACGAGGAGTTTAAATCTGGCCCGAAGGTAAAACTAGCGCGTGTAGAATTTCAAGTGGGTAGAGAGTACGATTCTATGAATGTCCGCGCCTGCTTTGGAAAAGACGATAATAAATTTGATAGGGGAACCAAGGACTCCTTACATTATGCGCTTAGCGGGATGGGAGCGACTGAGATAAGTGAGAGTGTAAATTACCAACTGCGAGCGTTTGAGCTTTACTTCTCCATGTCAACAATAGGCAAAAAACTCCACCCGCCGCAGATTTCCACAGAAGCTGTAAGGGAAGCAGTACAACGAAAAGACGCTTAGTCTTTCTTCATACTTCGAGCCCGGGCCCCAGTTCTGCGTGGAATTACTCCGAATAACCGAAAGAAATAGTATTATATTCATCGGTATCATAAACGCAAACGCCCTCTTCGTGCCACAAAACAAACTCTTTAATCCCAACATCTAGGGACATTTTACTGCAGATTGTGCAGTACGGTTTCCCGGCTCTTGCGGCATTATTATCCTTGTCAAGGCGCATGAAATATAGTCTAGAGCCCACGATTTTGTCAGGATTATTTCTTAATGCATCCATAATCGCTCTTTGCTCTGCGTGCATGCAGCAAGTTTTGTCCGTAACTTTTTTATTATATGATTCCTTTGAATATGTGCATCTCCTTTGCTCTTCTTTGTTTTGTGGTGGAGAATTGAACCCCTTTCCGATTATCGCGCCGTCTTTAATAATTACAGCGCCGCATTTGTGGCGATTACAAGTAGAGTTTAAGGCGGCCTTGGCTGCCATATTGAGATATACTATTGCGTCTTTTTCCCCTTTCCAGATAAGTATTGCATAATGCTTATACTATGTAAACGTTTTAATCCTGGTGGTAAAGGCAGTGACGCTGACCCAGATCAAGTCTTTAACTGGCCCAGCAGACCGGATACCCATTTGATTATTCCTTCGAAGAAAGTGTATGCGCCGGAGAGAAGCCCTGTCCCGGACGATGGACTTGAGGATACGGCGGGCGTCCCGGTGCTACTTATGGTCCCGTTCTCGGCGTACGCATACACTGTGTAATTTGAGCTCTGCGAGCTGTACCCAGGCACAAGCATCTGTATCCCCGTCTGGTTCGTCATCGGCACAAGGGTAAGCGGCTGTCCGAATGTTATATTATAGCCCTCTTTCTGGGCTGCGCTTGTAGCCTGTTGCGCTGTGATGAGCTTTGCTGTGCTGTACGGGGCCACGACCCCGCTGTACGCAAACAGTTTCATGGTTGAGCAGCCCTGCTCCGTGTTGTTGGACAGGACAAAGACCACCGCGGGACTTGCGGTAAGGCCGCTGGGCCCGGAGAACCTGTAATCAGCATATAAGAGATATGAGCTGCCCGGTGCAGAGTTCTTAGTGTAGTTTATCGCACTGGGAGAGATTATCTGCGCTGTGCTAAAGCCTGTGAAGTTGTAGTAGCTGTACACCCAACCTATGTTCCCGACAATCCCGACGAGCTTTGCGCCGGAGTAGTTTGCCACCTGCGGCGCGGTGCACACAACGCTCTGTGCGCTCACCATCTGCATCGAGAAAACCGCAACGGCCACGAAAATGGCAATTACCTTCAGCGACATAACTCTGTCTTGACACCCAGATTATAAATATCTACGCCCAACTAGAGCTCTGCTCATAAAATATCAAACCTGCTCACAAAGTGCCTTAAAAATTGGACTTTATGAGCAAAGCTCCCAACTAGCCTAGCCCAAGCCCAGGAGAGCTCTTCTGCTCTCTAAAAGCCTTAAAAAAGCTTAAATATCTGGGCAATATAATGGTGTATGTACCTTCAAATGGGTCAGTCTATGGATGCAGTAAAAAGCGCACAAGCCTGCCCCGTCTCCTTGCAAAGCCCGGAGACGGTCCGAGAGCTTTCGAGAGCCTATGATATACCGGCAGTGGACTGCACTCTGATTGCACTGAATGCGTGCGGCCTCAGCACGGATATGTCATATCAAAGGGTCCGTTTCAAGCTCTCTTTGCAATCGAACCCCGAGGATGTTTTCTATTTGGGCATACCTGTGCTGAAAAAGGGCACGCCATTCGTATTGTCTGCCGAAAGAAAACAGCTTCTGTTTGGGGGAGAGGCGATTGGAACCATATTAAATGCAGAAAATGACACCTGTGATTCATCGTATTTTAGGCGGAACGACACGGCCCTTACAATAAATACGAATTCGAGAAGCTCCTGCACGGGCTGTGCATTTTGTGCAACCCACAGGCAAGATGCCACGGACAAAGACCGCCTTTTGGCAGAGGAGCAATTGTCCGCTTACGTGACCGAAGTGTTCTCTGATCCAAAAAAGATGGGCGCAACCAGGCCGCATTTCCACTCGGCAGCGCCTCTGGTTAGAAAGGAACTTGACTTTTCCGCCCTTGTCCAGCTTGCAATAGTAACAGCGTGCTTTGATTCAGAAAGTGCCACAGCTGAACATATCAGAATGGTCCACGGCTTTTTCAGGAGGCATGGCTTTAACGGAGAACTTCGTTACATAGGGTGTGAGGTGATATCTGAACCTGTGCTTAAATCGCTCAAGGAAGAGATCGGTGACCTCGACATATGTCTATCGCTGGAGTGCTTCACCAGGAGAGAAAAACTGCTGCGAAAGACAAAGTCAAAGCTTACAATTGAGGATGCAGCGCATGTGCTTGGCGTGATGAAAGACCTGGGGATCAAGGGCAGTTTCACTTATATAGTCGGTCTTGATCCATTAGAAGAGATGGAGCAAGGCTTGAAGGGGCTTGCGCCGGTTGTCAGTGCCTTCCCGACGTTCCAGGTGTTCCAGCCCCACTGGGAGAGCCAGAGTGCTTTGAGAGCACCGGAAGCAGGTTCGCTGGAGTACTACCTTGAAGCTAGAAAGACCATAGAATCGCTGTATGGCGGCACGGGGTTGCGCCCGAGGCTTTGGCAAAACTATAGATCCCTCTGGTTCCTGGATTTCGCGGGCGAACATATGCACGACATAAGGGTATGAGCATGGCGCGAAAAACAATTAGTTTCGACGCTCCGGGGCTTGTGGCTGCGACTCTTAGGGGTGCTGCAGAGCGCGCCGGGAGGAGGTTTTCAGGCATAGGAATCATAGTGTATAAAGGCAGTAAACTCGATTACGAATATCACGCAGACCTAAGGCCTAACATTCCGTGCCCAAAGGGCATACGGCTTGGAAGCGCAGTATGCATCGATGAACTATTAAGGATAAGCGATCGCAGCAACCCCCTGCACGATGGATTTAACCTTTTCAATGGCAAGGGGCGGCTGACCCACGTTGCACAGTACGTCTTTTTCAGGCCGGTCAGAGGAGCATCTTCACATGACGGCTATGGCACGCGCTATATGACTGCCAAGTATGGTTCATTTGACGATTCCATCCTCATGGCCGGGATAGTGGAGCACGACCGTAAGTGTTTTATGTTCCAGAACGGCAGAATGATACCCTTGTGAAAATCGAAGAGCGAATGACTTAAGCCCCTTGCCGGGGAAAGAGCCCCGGAAAGGTATATAGGAATTGCGGGTTCAATCTAATGCATGTATTATTTAGTAATACTCGGTCTGGTCGCTGGATTCTTGACTACAATGGCATATGTTCCGCAAGTGATAAAGGCGCTCAAGACAAAGTCCATGAAGGATCTCTCAATGCTGTGGCTTTTGACTGCGGAATTCGGGGCATATTATGGGCTTTCTATGGATTTTTCATAAGCTCTGTTCCTGTAATGCTGTGGAACGCAGTGTCGGACGTGCTTGCCGTAATACTTATAGTACTGAAGCTCAAGTACGGCTGATAGAGGCTGGGAAAGAATGCGGACTTACCCGGTTGAGTTCAACCCTGTTACATAGTAGAATCCGTAGGTAATATTCAATGGCCCGTAGGTCGCATTGATTATGCTGTTTAGCGTGAAGGTGTTCTGCACATATGTGCAGTCATTGTTCGGGGTGTGGCACCAGTAACCCCAGTCCACGACCAGGCAGCTGTATTGCTCCTTGTAGCTCTGGTAGGTCTGCAAGGATAGGTTCGACATCTGGACGGAGGTGCGGTTGTTTATCATGAATAGCATTGGGACGTCGCTGAAGACAAGGCACTGCGATGGTATTGACTTGCTGTTGTTGAAGACGAATCCTTCGTAGAACCGAGAGTCGGCGGCATTCTGTATCGCTGATGGCTGCACGCTCAGAATGGGCGAAAGCGCATACAACGGATAGAATATCATCGCGACTATGAAGGCGTACGCCACCCCTCTTATTATCTTCCTGCTCCTCTTCTTGCTTCTCAATGACTTTCCTACGAATGAGAGTGATGCGGCATACCCGCCAAGTATGCTGACTGGCGCTATCAGGGCGAGCATGTACCTCCAATCCATCCCATATTGAACAGATCCTGCGAAGAAAGAGGCATAGAGAATGAAGAACGAGCCGAACCAGATGGCAATAGCTGCGAGTTCTTTTCTCTTTCTGAAGAGCAGAGCTCCTACCCCAACTATTGCAAGCCCGGTGTAGATTATCGGTTGCGGCGTAGAGGGAGTAAATGATTGTCCGCCATAGGCATTCAGCCAGAAGCGTGCATTGGCACAGATATTTGCCTCAATGTTCTGCAGGCCTATAGTTGCGTTAGTGAAAATATAACCTATATTTGCACTGCAGCTGTAAGGGATATTACCGCTGCCCCAGCCAGACGCCCCATAATTGCCAGTTGTCAGCTGCGAATAGGAATAGATGGCCTCTGGGATTATCGTGACTGCGAGAATGAGTATCACTAAGAGGAACGCTGGCTTCATGAAGTTCCTCTTGAAGAGCTTGAAGTTCTTTCTTATTCCATCCTTATCGAGCACAAGGAACATCAGCAATATGACCAGAACATAGAGGAGTGCATCCACCTTCATGTACGTTACAAGTGCAAGGGCGAGCAGCGCGGCCAACAGTGTGTAAACGCTCTTCCTCTTCACGAATACGAGCATCATGAAGATAGCGACCAGAGAGAAGGTGAACATCGGCATGTCCGACGTGGTCGGAACCGCCCATATCAGGATTATCGGTGACAGACCCACTATCAGCTCTGAGAAGAGGCCGGCGACAGGATCCTCAAAGAGAACGCTTCCAACAAGGAATGCCATCAGCACCCCGACCAGTGTTACTACCAGCATCGTGCCGTATACGACAGAGAGATGCACCCCGAAGAGCGCATATCCCATCGCAAATATGAACGGGGTCCCTACCGGTTCGTGAAATACCTCTCCAGCATAGCATACCAGCGGGGTGCCATAGTTGCATGCCCACGCCTGTCCCATATGGAGCAGGTCGAGCGCACCGACCTGGTATAGCACATCGTCAAAGAAGACGAGCTGCGTTGGCTTGACAATCGCCAGCTCTGCAGACAGGAAAATCGCAGCGATCACTACCGCAAGTATGAGGTGCCTCTTCCTTATCCCGCTCCCTTTCAGGACCTCTCCGAACTGCCTCCTGCCCAGAAAGACCGCCACAATCGTCCCCACGAACGCGACAATAATCCCTATCGTGAAAATGTATTCGGAGAGCCCTGCGAAGTCCATCAAATCTACATAATATATTACGCACAAAACATTAATAAAATTCGTTCCGGCCAAGCCTCAAGCCCAGAAGAGGAGGAAGGCTCTGAGAAGACATAAATATCATAATAAAGTGAGGTTTTGTGATAATATGGTAAGCGTATCAAGAGCAAGAGCGATAACAGAAAGACTGGATAAAGAGCTTTTACATGTGAAAGCAGAATCTGATAGAGAACCGAAAGACGCCGCGCGTAACAGAGAAGAGAAAGAAATACGCATAGTTGAGCAGAGCGGAATACTAGACGTGCTAACGCCTAAACACATCAGAGTGCTAGAATCTATAGTCACTAGATCCCCAGCAGGAAGTCTGCTGCTAACGGAATTCTCAGGAGGACTTTACGCCCCGGATATGATGCCCAATGAGGTTGAGAGATGCGCATCTGACCTTTTGGATGCCGGGCTTATTACAATGAAGGAAAGAGGAGACGCTGTTAATCCTGACGTAAGTATTACTCATAAAGGGCGCTTGGCCGTTGCTGCGGCGGCACGCTTAGAAGCTTATAAAAAGCTGACTAGGGTAGTTGGCACATTTGTCTCTAACCGAAGCCAACCTCACTAGGGCTAGGTAGAAAGGATTAACAAATTTGGGGGGAATGCTGGGGCTTCATAGAGCCTCTCTCCGTCTATAAACCTTCTAAAAAAGCATAAATATCATGATAAATAGAGTCTTTTTGTGATACTATGCCAGCAAATGTTACAGCTAGGGAAAAGGAGGAGTTGAAAAGTGTTGCATCCCTTCTTTTTATGGGTGGCAGGCCAGAAATAGCGACCCACCTGCTAAGGATAGTCGGAATCGGGTCCCAAGCCGAGATAGCTGGCGTAAAGGCATTGTTACGCGAGGATATTGATGTTCACGAAGCATCTAGTGCGCTAAACCGGACGGTCGAGATCCTTAAAAACCTAAGGAACGGCAGGGAGACGGAAAGGGCCAAGTGGGGCAAAATTGACGAAGACCTGCGCCAGGCCATTGAAGAAACCGAAACGTTGGCTGGTGGCGTCAAGACGCTTTCGGACCTCTCTGACGTTGGAATCGAGTATGTTGTTCCTAGATAATAGCGTGCTTTTGTGATAATATGCCAACAAAAAAGGCGAGTAAATCATCTGAACTAAACCTTGAACAGCTTGATAGGATAGTCGCGTTGGGACCAAATGCATCAAGGATACAAAAACTTTTTGATGCTGAATTTGCCAAAGCAAAGGCGCGGCTTCCAGAAAGTTCAGAGGATGATCTCCGAGTAATAGAGGTGACGATAGAAGAAACAATGAATCTTCGTGTAGACGCAAGAACTGAAGCTAGAAGCGTACTTAAAGGCCTGAAAAGAGTAGTGACAGGGGAAGAAGATCTGGAACGTATAGACGCCGCTCTATCTCCGCAATTTGCTCAGGAGCATTCTTATGCGTATATAAACACGCTTAACCGCAGAGTTAGAATGGCATTGTCGGACATAGGTCGCAAGGAGCTGGTAAAGGCGTTGAATCAAATAATAGATAATGTTGCCAAACAATTACCGCATAGTGTTCTTGTATTGCCTAAGCAATCTTAGTTTTTCTCCGATTCCTTCATTAAGCTCAAGCCTCCTAACCAAGCCTAACCTAAGCATCTAAGAGAAACGCACTAGGGCTAGGGAGAAGGGATTCAAAGATTTGTGGGAGAATGCTAAGGCTCCCTAGAGCCCTCTCCGTCGAGAAGGCTCTAAGAAAAGCTTAAATATCTGATTCAGCACTACTTCTTCTGGGTTATCAGACACACTTGCTTTTCAAAAGATATTTGGGAGAACATGCTAACGAAAACTGCGCTTCAAGAAGGGTTAACAATAACGAAAGATTTTAGAGAAAAGGCCATGACCCACCGAACCAAGGTCGGTGGCGCTATTGAGTCCCACGGGGAGTGGAAGGGCGGCTTCAACATCGAACTTTTAGGTTATGAGGGCTATCACGCCCAGGTCACCTCGCTTATAGCTGGCTTAGAAGAAGGTAACAGGGGTGAAGATTTCGGACACTATATTGAAATGTACCAAGACTCTGTGCTTGCCTTCCAAGGCAAGTTTGAGAAATACCCTATGTGCCCGCTAGATTGTTGGGGTTGGTACCATGCATATGCACCATCAGTAAGAGTAATCGTAGCAGATACAGCGGGTGATATTTATTATGATCAACCCCTTCAAAAAATATTAGAGTTGCCAGCTGGCGCCGAAGTTTACCCTTCAAAAACACTTCAAGAAGTAAAACCGCTCCAAAACATGAAGCCGTTAGGAGATAGAACGCCGCTCCAGACCGAGTTTTGGATGAGGCATTCCGAAGACATTGACGCCATAGCAAATGTAGCATTTGATTATAGAGATAGGAACATAGTATTCGGTGACGGCAAACAAAAATATTTGATTGACGCTGTCGCTTTTGTCATGTGTGATGGAAGGATTCAGGGTGGATATAGAACAGAAACAATCAACCATAAAGGGTTCACGGCAACAGATACTGGGTGCGTACTTGCATCACGACAAGGCTACCACGGTACCGATTATGAAATAATGGCTCCTATTTTACCTCCGTGGGTTAAGGATGATGAGGCAAAAGCGTTTCTTTCAGTAGCAGTAGACTGGAAAAGAGTGTTAGATTTCGCAAATTCTGGCATGCGGCTTATCGTATTTAATTCTGAAAGAAAACAGATTTTTGATGGTCATTTAGTAGACGTCAATGCGAGCATTGTCGATGCCGGTGCTGTTTATGACAGGCTTAGGCTGCTCAGGGGAAGGCTCAACTCGGAGCCGAAGCTTAAAAGCCTGGCTAGAGCCAAAAGCTAAATAGAGCCTCACTAGGGCTAGAGAGAAGGGAAGCTAGAGCACCCCTCTAAGGGGCCCCGAGAGCATGCTAGAGGGCCCCTAGGCCCTCTCCCAAGGACTAGAAATGCATAAATATCTTATATAAACAGTGTAATTCCATGGCGGATACCATAGAATATAATTACAAAGCAGTAAGCCACAAGGAGATGGCAGGATTCTGCAAAACGATGGCCGCAGAGATCAAGAGGCGCTTTGGCAAGCCTGCATGCATAGCGTTCATAATCCGGGGAGGGATTGTGCCTGGCAGATTGCTCAGCGATTGGCTTGGCTGCAAAGAGCTTATAGGAATCAGGGCAAGGAAATTCCAAGACATAGGAAAATTCGGCAAAGTCACCATAGACCAATCAAGCGTAGAGCAGATTAAGGCTCTGAATCTACCCGACGATGCAACCATATTGCTTGTTGATGACATCAGCGGCACGGGCGAGACTCTCAAATGTGTCAAGGATAGCATCGCTCTAGCCTTCCCAAAGGCGAGGATAGTAACGGCTGCTGCCCTTTCCATGCCAGGCACAAAATGCGCACCTGATGTTTTTGCGGACACGGTCAGTGACGACAGCTGGGTTGTATTTGAATACGAGGTTGCCGAGACTATGCGCAGCTTCGAGGTGCAAAACAACAAAAAAGGATTGGACTGGCTGAAAAAGGCATTCTAAAAAGAAAGGATTTATATTTTAACTGGCAAATAGTTTTGATTCTGTGGGGGTTGAAAATCGCAAATACTCGGTCTATAGCTCAAACGTGATGGGCATCACAAAAGACGGCAGGCAGTACCTGAGGGATGTTCTCGTGCCCGCACTGAAAAAGCAGGGCAACATAGAAATCCTGGATCCGTGGGAATCTACATTGGCCGTGCGGGAGGAGGACATGCCAAGCAATCCGCCATGCATGAGCAACGAGGAAAGAATGAAGATAGGCGTGGAGAACTTTGGCATGATCGACAGGGCCGATTTTATACTTGCTAACCTGGACGGGCGAGACGTTGATTCTGGAGTCGGCGCAGAAATAGGATACGCCTATGCAAAAGGCAAGAAGATAATAGGATACTATAGAATTGATCCCGCTGCGTCGGGGTATAATGGACCCATACCGGAGAACATCCAGATTGAGGCCCCTATAAAACTATCCGGTGGGATAGTGGCAAGGAACCTGGACGACGCCATCAAAAGGCTTCAGGCAATGATAGAAACTGCCCCAAAGCTAGACAATGGCTAGAGAGAAGGGGAGCGGTTAGAGTGCTGTAAGAGCTATACCTATGATGAAAAAAACACCAAGAACAACCGCCACTGCTATAATTACAATATTCCCTATGAGCAGTTTTTTAGAAAGGTTTGCAAGTTTGGGATCGTCGTCTTTGCAAACGAAGTATACAACTATAGGGCCTAGTATGTTTAGCAGATAAAGCAGGGAAAAAACCCTCTTCTTGCTTTCTGAGAGCAACACATAGATTATCGCGATTATGGATCCTATACCACCCACTAAGCCAGCAAGATACCACCAGTTGCTTGCGTCATTCCTGCGGTTCCATTTTGCCATGTATATAATAAATGATTTGGGTTATTATATTTATCTTTATCTCAAACCCTAGCTAAACCATACCCAAGCCTCAAGCCAAGGAAGCTAGATAAGGGCTGGAGAGAAGAGGAGCGTGTTTCTAAAAGGGAATTCTAGGGCTCCCTAGAGCCTCCCTCTGCCTCTTAGAAATACTTAAATATCAAGATAAAGTGAGCACTTCTGTGATAGAATGCCAGAAACAATCAAGAGAATTGAGACGAAGACTACATGGTCCGAAGTCCGTAAACTAGAAGATGGTGGTCGTGATTATCTTTATGGCCTTAAAGGTAGTGATGAACATACGCACACAACCACGAACAGTGATGGAGATATAACACACCGTGATGAACACAGCCCTAACGATACCAAAAAGCTCAAGAGATAAGGAGCTATTTTGGGCTCCCTAGAGCCCCAGAAACGCAAGCTATATATATCTATAGGTATATATATATAACTATGGATAGTATAACTACCGTGCAGGTAAAGGTCAGCACAAAAAGAAAGCTGGAACAGCTTAAAATCGCACCTCAAGAGTCTATGGACTCTGTAATAGAGAGATTGACACATCTTGCCATAGATGAAGAGCCTCTTTCTAAGGAAGAAATCGCGGGCATAAGAAAAAGTCTCAAGGACATCGAAAATGGAAGGGTTTACCCAGCAAGCGAGGTCTACAAGAAGCTAGGGATTTAATGCCGTTCGGCATTTATTATACGGATAGCGCGGCCAAAGAGCTAGGCAAGTTAAATAAAAGCTTGGCAACAAGAATCAAATCCAAATTAGAAAAGGTAAGCGTCGACCCGACAGCTTTCGTTAAACGTTTGAAGGGTGTTGATCTCTATAGTTTACGCGTTGGGGATTATAGGATATTGATGGACATACAAGCTAGTACTGGGAAGATTATAATAACTAAGATTGGGCACAGAAAGAACATTTATGAAGGAATCTGATGGTTTCTTCTTCCCTAGCCCACGCTCAGAGAGCGAGAGGGGAAGGGGCCAGAGAGAAGGGGAGCTATCTTGGGCGCTGCTGGCGCCTTAGAGTGGGCTAGAGGGCCTGCGAGGCCCTCCTGAACCTTCTAAAAAGACTTATATATCTAGAGAAATAGAGAAAGTGCAAGTGATAATATGGAAGTACAAAAGCCTACGCGTTTGAATAATAGATATACTATCGAGGTCGCGACACCTCTTCTAAGACCTGGGCTGTCTATACACACAGAGGTTTCTGAACGCTATGTAGTTCCAGTCACATTGAAGTTAATGAGCATGTTAAGAGAAATTAATGCAACTGAGAACGAGAAAATAGAACAAAAGTGATAATATGCCAGCGAGATATCATCCTGATGAAGAATCAAAAGCACCATCTGAACTTGCAAGGAAAAGCCAAGCAGTGAAGGAGGTTTCGCTAGAGACTTTCATGAAGCACGCATGTGCAGTGCTTGAGAGCAACGGACATCCTATACTAAGTCCAAACGGTTACAGGGCTTGGGATCATGCTCTTTATGAGCTAAAGGGATCAGCACCAGTTGGCACCGAGATACCAGACAGTGTAAGGATTCTTAAATGGAGAGAAGACCATAACGAGGTGATCCAGAGCGCTTTTGATATGCTAATAGCAAGATGGACGATCTTTACACCAAATCCGCGCAGCATTGAATATAAATTTAGCATAGACTGGCCGGAAAAGGGTCGATCAGCCCTCAAGGATGCAATGGAAGAACTAGGCCAGATGCCAGAACCGTACCAAAAAGCTGTAGAGGCACTTGCTGAGAAGCTAGCCTGCAGGGTAAATAGCGTGAAACCCTTAGGTATCTTCAGTATGTTCGCAGAAGTTGAGCTCACTCCTGTACCACTGCGAAAAATAAGCCAAGATACATCAACGCCTCAATCAGTCAACCAGCCTAGCTAAGTAGCTAAAGAGAAGCGCAAAGGGCTAGAGAGAAGGGGAGATAGAGCACCTCGCTATGGGGCCCCGAGAGTTGGCGGGGGGCTAGGGCGGGAGGGCTAAACACCCCAGAGAGGCCGAACATTTATACGCTTTACTTGAGAGGGCTAGAATAGGCGATTCTATGCTTAAAATAAGCACATGGAGAAAGCACTTGGACTATGCGACGCTCTTACTAACGCTCATACTATTTGAGTTTATTGTTAGCGTGATAATGCTTTTAGTAGGACATCTCACAGGAAACGCATACTTCCGGGGAGTTGGAATCGGGCTTGTAATCGCTTGGGTAACGAGCGCCTTAGCCTATTTTATTGTAAGAAAGTCAAAGCAAAGATGAAAGCGTGAAGGTCATCAAGAAACCACGCCATCACAGTTCTTTCAAGCCAAATAGCTTAAAGCCTTAGCCCAAGCCCCCTCCCAAAGGCCCGAGAGCAGGCGGGAGAGAGAAGGGGGGGAGAAGGCTAGGTCCTGAAAGGCTATAAATACCTTGATTGCGCAACGGCATTATGGCCAGTAGAACGCTTAAGAGATATGGACTTGAGAGTGCAGCCAAGATACTTATCGCTGTTGGATTGCTGCTTATTCTTTTATCGTGGTTTGTAGGAGCTTATTATTACGGGCTCAGTGGCGAGATCACGCTCTTCATAGCACCCTTCATATTCACCTGCGTCTCAGTAGGGGTCCTTTTGGTAATCAGATACAGGTACACGTTATTTGAAAAATACCCATATCTTGTAAGTCTTCCCTCATTGTTTTACCATGTTGGAGGACGACAAAATGACACAAGCAAGCAGAGCATTGCCTTCAGCATGATATACACTGTGCATTCGTTGGTGCTGGCCTTTATAGGTGTCATGTGCCTGCTTATGACATTCACCATAGCTGCCGAATATGTACCAACACTATACGTTTATCTGGGAGCGGTGGCGATCCTGATTGCAGCAGTGTTCCTGCAGTATCGGAGGATATACATTAGATTTTCGAAGTGAAGAGCTTAACAGAACCACACAAGGGCTAGAGAGAGGGTGAGCTAGAGCACCCCTCTAAGGGGCCCTAGAGCGGGCTAGGCTCCCTTGCCTTCTTCTCACTCGTCAACCTTCAGAGTCAGATCTTTCTTGACATAGTGTTCATTTTCTTTTTAAAACCCATCCTTTCGAACTTCTTGACGTTGAAGTCTTTAGTGTATAATGTTGCAAGCTTTGCCTTTCCTTTCCACTTCGCGAGAAATATTTTCATCATTTTCTTGCCTATCCCCTTGCCTCTGTATACTTTGACGACAAATTCATCATCTAATAAGAGGTTTCCGCCCTCGCATTTAGCTAGCAAGCCTCTAGTAAACCCTACGGTCTTGCCATCAACTATTGCTACCATTACGTTGAATTTTGACCTGCCAATCACTGCTTTAAGCTCATTTTTTGAAATACGGTCCCACCATTCGGGGAATTCCTTATGAGCAATCGTATCAAGCTTAAGCAGTGAATTTACATCGCTGCTTGCAGCCCATCTAATATTAAGGTTCATAGCTAAGCTTCTCAACAAAGCCTTAAAGCCTTTAGCTATCTAGCTAAGCCACTAGCTAAGCTAAGCCAAGCCCCAAAGCTAGACAATGGCTAGAGAGGGAAGCTAGACCCCAGCATCTTATAAATCAAGTTCTGCGTCCCATTCACAGGCAGGATTAGGCGCTCAATTTTTCTTGCTAGCGCAAACGAGCTTACATACATCATGTGCGGAAGTTTTATGCCTTTAAGCTGTTCGTAAGACCGGTGTCCAAAGTTCAATGCTGACAAAATTCCTTCTAAATCAGAGTGTGTAATATACTCCTCTTCAAGCTGGTGTAAAGTAAGCCTCCTTTCCCTAAGCCTTCTATAAAGGAGTAATGACGCCATACGCGGGAATTCCCTGTAATCACAGAAACGCACATCAAAACCTGCGTTCCTGTATTCCTTTTTGGCCGTGATGATGCCGGGCAAATTCTGCGTGCTACCAACGATAATCATCTTGCGCCTTAAGATTTCCTCGCTTTTAAGTCTTATGATCGCCGCCCGAAGAAAATTTGAATATCCTCTGCCCCTATATTTCTTGCCTATGAAAAACGTAGTACTTTCCAGCACCCTTCCGGCATCAGCACCCTTTGCAGTCTTATAATTTAATTGCACCATTCTAGTATAACCTATAGGAGTAGGGCTTTTGAGATCGGTAAGGATAACAGAATCGCCATTATAAAAAGAATCGGTTAAATCCTTTAGCGAGACCGGGACCAGTTTTTTCTCATCGGCTATCTCTCCATGCAGCGTTTTTAACATTATAGATATAGTCGGGTTCCTCCTGCTGCAGGAGTAAAGAAAGGGGAAACCTCCCCAAAAAGCAAGCCCATATTTTTGGTTTATATTCTCTTTTGGAACAGTGAAACCGAATAGTTGCATAGTGGATCGTACCATGGCTACTCTTTAATAGCTATTTTTACCTCATCCGTGACCGCGTCCACCACCTTATGCAAATTAGCCAGCGTTTCATTTTTGTCCTTCCCCCCAAAAGAATGGTCTGCGCCCTCTATCACTATCAGTTTAGTGCTAGGCAGCAACTTCCTGAAAATAGCAATATCAAACAGCGGATCAGCCGCACCTATAATGAACACCAGCCTAGCAGTGTTGGATCTTATTTTGGCGATCTCATCGCTTTTGTTGTTGAGTTCTTCGCTCTTGTAAAGCGGATAGCCCAGGTTTATTACTTTCTTGACCATCAGGGTATCTACGGCTATTGCTGCGGATAGCTTTGCACCGTATGACTTCCCAACAAGAATCACTTTCTTGCAACCGAGCTCGTCCATGCATCCCCTAATCTCATCAATGTTTGTTTTGGCATCCTTCTCTTTTGAACCATCCACAAAGGAGAAATTGAACCTCAAAACGCTGCAATACCTTTTTAATTCGCTGAATAGCATCTCTATTAACTCGTTGCTCATGTTGTTGTTTGCGCCGTGGCTCAAGACAATTCCGAACTCTGAGCCACGCTTTCTTGATATGTCAGCATCTACATAATGATCCAAAACTTTTATTTTCGCCACAATTATCCCCTCAACACGCCCGATATCCAGTCCTCTTTACGCAAATTTGATCTCCTCACCAGACCCCGCGCCTTTGATTCCAAATGGTTTCCAAGCTGGCCGATCTCATCCAGTACAGTTTCCATAGGGGTTTCGTGACTCTTTTCGGACCTGATGTATTCTATCTCCACCTGGATTAGTTCATTTCTTTTTTGCGCCTGTGAAAGGTCCACCGATATGTTGTATATGAGGCCAGAATTGCTTCTAACATAGCTTAGCCTTTTTATGCGCCTTGAGATGCCAATTGATGGCAGGGAGGTAACATCCAAGACATTATCTCTTACAACGCTTCCTTCCACTTTTTCCTCTTTTCTAATCAGCACATTTCCACTAGTGAAAGTTCCTTTGTCTTTTACAATATAGCGCGGCTCCCCGACCCCCATATACATCACTCTTGCAACCGCGCCATCTGGCAAGACCTTATAGTCATTTATTGATTCCAGCGTAGGCGGTTCTCTGCACGCCTCTAAGATCGAATATCCCCCCAGCTCCCCCTTCGCTATTGACACGTAGAACCTCATAAATGCTTCATGGCTTACGGCATCGAATTTTAGCTCTATCTCTTTTCCCGGTAGTTCGCTGAAACAACCTAATTGCCTGAACGTCTCGCGGGGTCTATCGGTAAGGTATAAGGCATTGTACGGCAGATAATGCTTCGAAGGCCCCAATTTGGCGTATTGCTGGGATGCCATCTCTGAAAACACTTCATACCCCTCTGGACCTGCATACTTAACTTCTACTACCGCTGGGCTCAAAATGCCTATCCTCTTCGGCATCCCGTCAGCATCCACACTGAACAAAGATATATCGGAATCAAGAGACACCCTAACATCTTTTTTAGTAAATATCTGCCTTAAGTATTGAACCGCTACGGTGGGTCTGAAATCGTATACCCGTATTGGAAACTGAGCATTTAACTTGTCTACCACTTCCTGTGCCGTTCCCTTAAACCTGCGCTTACTTTTATCTTCAAAAGAGGTGTAGCCGATGTCTATGAATTTTTCACCTGTGCTTACAAAATTTTCATCTGGCTCTCCGATGTATCTTCGGGTCCTCGCCGCCAATCCCAAAGGCATCGCTCTATCAGCTGTATCAAAATATACGTTCTGCACCCACGTTCTTGCCTCCGCATTCTCCTCCAATCCCAATCTTCTTGAGCGGTGCAAGAATTCTTCGGCAGGCATATAAAGTCTTCTTTCCTTGCGCTCAGAAAAAAGCTTATCATTTGGATCTTTTGTTATCTCTATCAAGAAATCATCTACCGCCGTAAAGTGATTAATATTATAACTCCGTATTAGATATATATCTCTTTTGTAGGGTGGCCAAAGCCCAGAGATCCCCGCACTGGCTGGTGCGGGGCCCTTATGAGAACCCAAAAGGAATTTATAGGAACTTGAAATAAGACATATTGGTGGAATTATGAAGATTAGACCGTTGCGATACTCTGATGCAAAAGAAGCTGCAAAACTCTTTGAGGAAACGTTCAAGCAGCTTACGCGTTACTATATTGCCAAGGAACTGAACATCGGACTAAAGAAATATTCCGCTAAAGGTCTGCAAGAGCACATGAAAGAGGGAAAGTATCTGTTTAGAGTAGCAGAGGATAGAGGTAAGATAGTTGGAGTTGTTGTGTGTGATTTTCCTGTTCAAGGATTGTGCTGGATAGAGTGGCTGGCAGTCAAGAAAAGCTATCGACGCAGGGGTGTTGGAAGTATGCTAGCCAGAAGCTTGGAGACACCAGTTCAAGGCAAATGGAACAAAATTATGACCAGAAGCAGAATGGGTAACAATCCATCAATCAATCTATTCAGCAAGAAACTGGGTTTCACCAAAGTAGCAACTCTTAGAAGACATACACGCAAGAGGAATGCCTATACTTGGGAAAAGCAAATAAGCTAAGCTAAAGCCAAGCCCCAAGCCCAGAGCATAGAGGGCTAGAGAGAAGAGATTTATAGGGGAATGAGCGCCCCTAGGCGCCTTAGAGATGGCTAGGGGCCCGGGACAGGCTGGCCGGCAATAGTGCAAACGGAGCGGAAGTATTTACCTCGCTGTTTAGGGATACGCATTTTAATTTAAGCAATCCTAATGTTACCGCGACGGACAACGTCCGTCCTGTAAGAGAAAAGGTGCGTGCATAAATGGGGAAATTAAAGGGGATGTCGGCTAGAGGCCTTAGAGCCTACAAATTTGTCGTGCAGCGTGCGAAAGCATCAAAGAAGCTCAGCAGAAAAGACAAAAGACTGGTGCTCAAGGCGAATAAAATCATTGCCTCTGAAATCCACAGGTTTGTCATCGATGACCTAAAGGGCATACGTGCTGAGTCTGTCTTGGAGATAGGATGCGGTGATGGAGGTCTGTTAAGGACGCTCTCCAAGCAGAAGGGATTCGCGAACTCGCGGCTGTTCGGCATAGACAACTCGCCAGAGGAAATAGTAAAGGCAAGGCGTATGTCCAAGGCTGCAAAATCGGTGCATTATAGTGATGGCAGGAATGACCGGATCCCACATGCAGGCAAATTTGATTTGATATTCACAGTCCTTTCCTTCCATGAGTGGAAAAAAGGGAACGAGAGCATACCATACATACTCAGCAGGCTCAATAAGAACGGCTCGTTCCTGATTTATGATACGCCTCCAGTAAAGATAAAAAATCCGAAGCCGCGGAGGAAGGCGGGTATCAGATTTAAACTGCAGAAGAACAGCGCATTGATTAAGGCTACCTTTGTTGCACCATCCGCTCCTTCGAGTCTCGTCTTCGATAATAGAACATTTGTTAGATATAGTCGCAAATGGAGCAAATCTAACAATCCTTATCTTGTAAAATTAAAGAAAAAGTACAAACTGGGAAGACTTGCATCAGTAGATAATGACCAGTACAAAACGCTGAAAAATTGTGTTAGGTGGGTCCACAGCAGATGGGAACACTCGGGTGTAAACGTCCCAAAGAAAAGCGATACGATTTCGATACTTGATGAGGCAAGAAAGGGCAAGAGATTCAGATGTGTCGAATACTCAATAGTATTGAACGCATGCCTAACGGCGCTTGGCATAAAGTCCAGGACGATTAATATCATGAAAAAGAGCATAGAGATGAAAAAGCCCTGCGCCGGGCACGTGATAGTTGAGGCGTATTTGAATGATTATGGGAAATGGGTGATGGCTGACGGGCAGTCCGGTTCCATACCGATGTTAAAAGGCATTCCGCTTAATGCTGTGGAGTACCAGAAGGCCATAGTCAATAAAGAACCTCTGAAGATCTGGGGGCATGAAAATAAGGCCGGGAAGGCGTACACTAAGTGGATATTTCCTTACCTTTTCTACTTCCGAATCTGGCTGGATCCAAAGGTCCTAACCCTTGTCCCGTTAGGTGCGAAGAATCCCAGGAAGTTCGAGGGAGTTCCGTATCCTCCTAGAAATGTTGCCGTGTATACAAACTCTCTAAGAACGTTCTACGCCAAGCCTCCAAGCCCCCAAGCCTGGGCGGGAGGCTAGGGATGGGCGTGGCTAGGATTTTAAGGGTTTGGAGAGAAGGTAGGTTATGGCTAGGACATTTAGGCAGAGAATTGGAGCATCGCCATCTATAATCACGATTATCTATCTATTTGTAACATTTCTGCTTTTCCTGCTTTCCATTTTAATTAATTCTCTGCTCAGACTTCCTACTCTAGAATCGCCGCTCCTTTTTATTCTAGGCATTGTGCTTATCGTTGTGGGGCTTTCATTTAGATATTCGTCGCTCAAGCGACTACTAACCATAAATAAAAGTATAGAGTGGCGTTACGTTCCAGGCAAGCTCATTAAAGACGGGGTGTTCAGATATTCCAGGAACCCCACATACCTGGGCATTCTACTAATGTTCCTGGGCGCACTTCTGCTTGTCATCAATTTACCCATGCTGATCGTACTTATTATAGCCTTCGCGGTGTTTAACCGTCAAGTATCTTATGAAGAAAAAGTGATAGCCAAGAGGTTCGGCAAAGAGTATTCTGCGTATAAAAAGAAAACGCGCAGGTGGCTGTAAGGATATATTACAGGAATATCTTGGTCTACAAAAAGTTTAAGTTAGGCCCTAGGGCGGGAGGCTGGGGAGGGAGAGGGGCTAGGGAAGGCCTGTCTGGCTCTGGAAAGCTAAGGAATAAATCTTCTATTATCATACACTTTAAGCGATACTTATGAGTGTTAGAATTATTTCGCTAAATATATGGGGAGGTAGACGCAGAACTGATTTGCTAGATTTTATTGAAAGAAAATCTAAAGATATAGACATATTTTGCTTCCAAGAAGTGCTGAACAAGAAAGTGAGCAAAGCTATAGAGCGTGAAAAGCTAAAATATTCCGGTGGCAAGTACCATGAAACACCGTACATCTACAAAGATCTATGTCGTGTTCTAAAAGGCTTCGATAATCGCACATCTAAAAGCACCAACACGGGCGGCGAAAAGCTTGGAATATTTGTAAGGAAGGGGCTTGCCATAAAAAGGTTGCTCGAAGTGGCTACGGATCCGTATAAGGTCAAGGTATATGATAGAAAGTTCGTGGTTAGGAGCATGATCCAAGTAGCGACCATAGAGAAAGATGGCAAGGAATTCAATATAATAAACATCCACGGCCTCTGGCAAGGCGGTGGCAAAAAGGATACCCCAGAAAGAATAAAGCAATCGGCCCTGCTAATAAAGCTGATAAACAAAGTTGATAGAAAAAAGCTTGTGCTTTGTGGCGATTTTAACCTAGAGCCAAATACCAAGAGCATAGGGATGCTTGATGGAATACTAAGGGATTTGATTAAAGAGAATAATATCAAAACAACAAGGAACAAGCTTTACACTCATATATTGAAAGGTAAATTCGCGGATTACACATTTGTGTCAAAAGACATCAAGGTGAAGAGGTTCAAGGTGCTGAAGGACATGGTCTCCGACCACATGCCCATGTACATAGAAGCTGAGTAGCCTAGCTAAGCCCTCCAAGCCCCCAGGCCCTAGAGAAGGGGAGCTATTCTGGGCGCCCTGGAGCTTTAGAGATCCCCACGCTAGCGTGCGTGGGGGCCTTGAGAGAAGCTCTCCCGAAAACATAAATATCTGAACGCGCAACGGATTTACCATGGCAAACGTAGTACTCGTATCCTGTGGCAAGCACAAGCTAGATCACAGTGCTAAGGCGGCAGAACTCTATATCGGCCCGCTCTTCACTGCAAGTATGCAATATGCGAGAACATTGAATCCAGATAGGATATTCATTCTATCGGCTAAGCACGGGCTGCTCGGGCTTGAAACTGTCATAGAACCCTATGATGTTACACTGGACGGTAAGGATGAAGCAGTGCAAAAAGCTTGGGCTAAGAAAGTCTTAGCACGCCTAGCTAGCGAAACAAGCTTGACCGGAGACCGCTTTACAATCTTAGCCGGAGAGAACTACTACAAATATTTAACCCCTCATCTCCGCACTTGTGAGATTCCGATGCGCGGGCTAACAATCGAGGAACAATTGCAGTTCCTTAGGGCCAGGTTACGACAGTCAGCTTGAGCTCAAGCCTCAAGCCCAAGCCCCAGGCCCCGGGCCCGGGCGGGAGGGGGAGAGGGAGAGCAGGGCGGGAGGCTAGACCCTAGGCACCAGGCTCATAAATATTATCATGATGGTCATAATCCTCTATGATTACGACTTTCCTAGCTTCATCTATAGAATAAGTTAGTACAAAGCTCTTGTCTATATGGACGGCTCTTATCCCCTGCATAGGTTTATTGAGCGGCTTGAATCTATAAGGATCTTCTAGTATCTGAGCCAGCTTCTTTCTAATAATCAGTAATTGCATGTGGCTTTTCTTTTCCATCTTCTTGAAGAGCTTTTGTACGTGTTCTCTCATTTCGTAGGTATAGGCTACCATGCCAATCTACCTACTTGATATTGAACATTCTGTCAAAATCCTTCATGCTGCCTACGCGCACGGTCTTCTCCCTAGCTATCTTCTCGAGTTTCTTTAGGTAAGAGGCCTTAATCCTAGGCTCAAAAACGAGCGTTTCGTATTCTTTAGCCATCGCATCTATAGCCTGCGACTTGTCCTTTAGACCGTACGAGGCCTTAATTACATTAAGTATCCTGTTAGCATTATCGCTTATGTCCACTATAGCTTTAACCATATTAACACCATATCAATACAGCGCTAATAGATATAAATAGCTTGTGGTAGCCAAGCCCTCCCCTCCGCCAGATCCCTAGCAAGGCCCCGGGAGGCGAGCGAGCCGGGAGGCGAGCGGGGAGAGGGGGAGAGGGGCTCGGGATGGCCCTGGGAGGGAGGCTATGGTTAAAGCCTTAAATTCCTTGTTATGGAGAAGTAAGCTAGAAGTGCTCTTATGTATTTACCCATACTAGCTGGCCTTGTTGCTGCGCTATTTTGGGGGCTATCCGATTATCTTATTACTAAGCCAACAAGAGCTCTTGGGCAGTATAGGACAACAGCTTACGCTATGCTATTTAGTACGATAGTTCTCCTGCCGTTTCTGTTGCTTACTGGAATCAATCTTCACATTAGCCCATTGGTGTTGTTATTGGCTATTTTGTCATCAATAGGTGCGTTCGTAGGCTTCTTTTTCGCTTATAGGGCGTACAAGATTGGCGATCTTTCAATTACTGCACCTATAGTTGGCTCCTATCCAGCTATCATAGTCTTGGGCTCTGTGCTAATCCTTGGAGACAAGCTAACTCTTGTAGAGATCGCTTCCATAATCACCATAATAGTTGGAATAATACTGGTGTCAACGAGATTGAGCTCATTCAAGCATAAGCGAAAGCTGGTCGTAGCTGGAGTGGGGAGCGCTTTAATCGCAATGCTATTTCTTGGCACACCTGGTATTTTTGCTGGCGCTTACACTGTAATCATAGGCTTTGTTTTGCTGAGCCTAATGTGGAGGAGCATAACTAGCGCCAGCGGGTTTATAACCGGACACTTTGCAAAGCAGGACATGCGCCTGCCAGCAAAACGCTATCTGCTACCCATAATTGGCGCAGGGGTAACAGACGCATTTGCGGTACTAGCATTTTTGTATGCAGTCCAAGTTAAGAGCTCAACGCTTCCAATAATATCTGCTATATCGGGCTTTGCTGGTGCTGTTACTGTGATATGTGCCTTTATCCTGCTCAAAGAAAGGCCAGAAAAGAACCAGTGGCTTGGCATTACGCTTGCAGTCATAGGTGTTATTGCTCTCTCTTACTTTGCCTAGCTAAGCCTAGCTTCTAAGCCCAAGCCCTCCACCCAGATCCCTAGCAAGCCCTGGAGGGCGGGAGAGAGAAAGCTAGGAGAGCTTTAGGTCACTAACACTCTGTATGTCATCGAAATCACTATCATTAGTCGATAGCGGTTCGTCCTTATTTATGCAGATTGCGGCTATAATAAGATCTGCCGAGCCTTTCATACGGCCTATTTTCCTTAATTTATTCTGCAACTCTACAGCAAAGTTGAGGTCTCCCGCTTCAGGATAAAATATCTTGCCGTAAAAATACTTGTACTCCAGAATCATCGGGTACTCTATTACTGTTATTATTGTAGTATTCTCATGAATAGCCTTCCCTTCGGATACCCTTTCAAGCACCAAATTGGTGTCAATAACAGTCATAAACGAGACACCTTTATGCTGGTTGCTTTATTCTAGTAATGAGCCTGTGCTTTTCTTGTTCTCTTAAACTAGCTATCGCTGCCTTTTCAAATTCCGATATCGATATCTTCTTCTTAAGCCTTTTAATCCCGAGCATCTTTCGCAAGGCTTCGACAGTGCTTGACTTTACCATAGCATCACATAATACCTAGCACCTCTAAGATATAATAAACCTAGCTTACTTTTAGCCAAAGCCCCGGAGGGCGAGCGAGCCGGGAGGCGAGCGTGGAGAGGGGGGCGTGGGAAGCGCTCGTTGAAAAGTATATATATCATAAAAATGCATAAGCTTTGTTGATATGCCAACTAGCTCTGTATCAACTATGTGCAGATCGTGGGCTGAGAGTGATGTAAAGCTACTCATGCGCACATTGAAGGAAGCTCGCTCAGATGGCTTTAGAAGTTCTTCTCCTAACGAGGTGCACACGAAGCTAAACCACTACATGGAACCGCTTGCTAGATTATTTGATAAATATAGTACGCCAGCAGATGACAGAGAAGCTGTGAAAGATGCGGTAATTGGAGAACTACAGGCTGGCTATCGAAGAGAGATTGTAGATAGCGCCAAGCCACGACGCTTCGAATCCTAACCACGCTAAGCACCAAGCCAAGCCCTCCACCAGATACCTAGCAAGGCCCCGGAGGGAGCCGGGAGGGCGAGCGAGCCTGGAGGGCGAGCGGGGGAGAGGGGCTATCACAAAGGCTTTATTTCTATTCCGAGCTATGGAAGTATGAAGCACCTTAACCTAGAAGAGATTGTAGAAATGAATAAAGCAGTGGGTGCTACCGGAGCGCTAGTTAATAAGGGTAATCTAGAGTTTGTGCTAGCTAGCATCAAAGATTCAAAAAATATTGTAAGGTGTGCTGCTGCTATACTGCACGGAATAATAACGCTTCACGCCTTTCTTGATGGAAACAAGCGTACAGCATTCATGGCTATGGTAACCTTTCTCAGAATAAATGGCAAGAGCATAAAGATGAGTGAAAAAGAGGCTGAAAGGCTAGTGAGCGACATAGCAATGGATAAGTATAATAAGGATAAAGTTGAAAATATTATTGAAAAGCTGATAGCATGAGAGCGTTCGTAAAGAAGGCGTTTGAAAAAGAGCTAGCAGAATGGAAGGCTCTGATAAAAGCACTAGCTTCAGAAAGACTAGCGCATGCCATGCAGAAACAGAAGATGAGATAATACTATTTTTAAGAGCCTAAAGCCCTAAGCCCATAGGAGGCGCCTGGGGGCGCGGGGGAGGAGAGGGTAGGTAATAAATATCTAAATAAAGCTAGAATCGTGTGATAGATTGGCAACTGCTGCTACACCGATGAAAATATCATTCGGCGAGTCTTTTCATCCTACAATGATATTGGATGGTACGAAAGATACAACAATACGCTTGTCAGTACGTGATCTGAAGGAAGGGAATATCATTGTTCTTGTTGATAGGGAGGGAAAGGAGTTCGGAAAAGCTACAATAATTAGCGTTAAGATGACAACGCTTGGAAATCTTACAAAAGAAGACATGGAAGGCCATGAAAAATACTCATCGCAAAAGGAATTGTATAGAACATTTCAAAAGTATTATCCAAATATCAGCGTTGGTGCGGAAACGCCAGCACAGGTAATAAAGTTTAAGCTCATAAAAGCCTAAGCCCAGAATATACACCCTATATCTCCCTGAGAGGAGGAGGCGCCTGGGGAGGAGGGCTTTCTGGTTCTGGGAGGAAGGGGGAGTCCTGAGAGGGTGGTAATGTTTAAAGCCTTTTATTGAGAAGAGAGGATATGGCAGAAACATTTATCGTGCGATTCTCGAGCCATGATGCTGATTTAAGAGCCATGGATGCTATGGCCAGATTAGGCAGAGTACATAGTACAGAGAATGGAGATAATTTCATAAATAGAAGACAGCTTGAAGAGCTTCAGAGGCTTGAAATACCTTATAAGCTCGTGGGCCCTGCGCCACAAAATCAAACCGTAGAAGCATGGCAGAATGTTATAGATGCTGCATACAGGCATGCAAATAGAGGTAGAATCGGAGAAGCCACTGACTTGCTTCGAAAAGGTGCGCGCCTTTATCCGGAACACGAGAAAGATTTTACTGATGTGACTGCTCTTATTGTTGGAAATCATTTACGTTCGAAAAGAGGACCTGGTCATTAACATAATATGATAGATAAAATCTATTTCTATGAATTAAGCCCAAGCTCATGGCCTCCTGAGGGAGGGGGATGGGGGCTCTGGGGAGGAGGG